>CAZSHX010000014.1:0-69735 GCA_964606895.1 uncultured Hyphomicrobiales bacterium | reverse complement strand
TTTAGTGGTAACCTTTCAGCGAAACACATGGTAACCTTTGGGCGGAATGAACAATAATATTATAGAAAAGAGAAATATTACATCAGAAAGATAAATATCTGTCATAATATACCGAAACAATATGTCAGAAAACTATCTTTCTTATTTAAGGTTTTCTCTTTCTGACTCTAACTTTCAACTTTCTGACAAAATGTTTTATCTTTCTAACAAAATAATTTATCTTTCTGACAATGAATCTTTTCTTTCTATAGATAATAATGGTTTAAATCAGATTAAATCTTTCCCCGAAATTGATAGTACCGACAGGTTTGAAAGAAAAAATATTTTAAAATTAATATTCATTTCTGGTGAAACTAATTTATATTGATTTCGTATTAATTCTTCGTAAACAGATTACTTTTTTATTAGCAAAGTTAGAATTTCAATCAATTAGTACAAATATATGGCAAATGTAGCATCCATAACTGAGTTAACAAAAGAAACATATAATAAACTTGCCGGTAAATATTTTGATTCATTCAAAGATGAAATGAATCAAAAGGAATTTGACAGAGATTTACTGGATAAGTTCTCTCAAAGTTTGCCGGATTACTCTCTTATACTTGATGTAGGATGCGGACCTGCAGGTCATATCGGACGTTATCTGTTTGAAAAAGGGCATAATGTATTAGGAATTGATTTGTCCGAGAATTGTATTGAAATTGCAAAAAGAGAAAATCCCGAAATGATATTTGAAGTTGTTGATATGATGGAAATGAGATTTCCCGAATCACATTTTGATGCTATCATTTCATATTATTCCATAATCTATACTCCAAAAGAATATCTGAATAAACTCTTCTCAAATTTTAATAAGATAATAAAACCCGATGGAAAAATTCTGATTGTGGTTAAAAAAGGCGATCATGAAGGTTTTTTTGAAGATGATGAATGGTATAAATCCACAATTTACTATTCTTTTTTCAATGAGAACGATATTCGAACTCTTCTTGAGAATAATGGCTTCAAAATTGAACTACTAAAAACCAGAAATCCTTATGAATACGAAATCCAGTGTGAAAGAATATATTCAATTGGGGTAAAATCTAAAATTTAATTTCCAAAAAATGAAAAAGGGATGAGCAAATCGCTCATCCCTTTTGATATACGAGATATTTATTTCTTTTCTTTTTTTGCTGTTGCCGGTTTTCCCGGTTTGGCTTGCGGATAGGTTTTATCATCATGACAACCAACACACTCGGGTGGTTTTGTGAAATCATTTTTATAATGACAATTATCGCAGTTTAGTTCAATATGACTTGCACTTAAAGTTATTCCAACCTTACTATGGTTGAAAATACTTGGAACAAAGTTCTTATGGCAAGAAATACAGTAGCTGTCAAGCTTTTTATAAGGTGTTTTGTCACCATGGCATTGTTGGCATGTTAGATTAACATGAAATTTATTCAATGTCCAACCTGCGGTAACAGCATGATTAAATGGTTGCATAACATTATTCTTATGACATTTATTACAATCTGCCTGTTTATTTTCACCCGCATGACATCCGAAACAAGGTTTATGATGTTCATCAAGCGATTTTTTTACCTTTATTGGTTTAGTGAATTCGGGATCACTATTATTGAAAACATGTTCTTTGTCGTGGCATTTAATGCAATTGTTTTCCTGATGGCACGCAACACATTGAATTTTAAACAATTTAACATGTTCTTCATGATAAAATGTTACCATCTTACCCTTATTATAACTCGTTTCGTAGGTTAGTTTATTTGGAGTTTGCAAAGGTGGATGTTCTTTACCAATAATTTTAGCAAGTTCATTGTCAACTTTTGCTCTGGTTTTTTCATCCTTTGGAAAATGGCAGGTATTGTTGCAACCTGTAGTATGATTCCATTGCCTGTGGCATTGCATACATTGTCTGTGGTATGCCGCTCTCAAATCAGGAATACTGACATCTTCACGCTTTCTATCTGCAGAATGACATTTCCGGCAGGGTAAAACCGGACCTGTAGTATTGTAATGATGGCAACCATTACAGCTTGTTCCCATTTCTGCCATCTGAGAGTGCAATTTATGAGAGAATATCACAGGTTCGTAACGTTTAGCAACTTCATTCAGCAATACAACTTCAGGTCCTTCTTCCGGTTTATGAAAAACTGAAATCATCCCTTGTCTGGGGCAATTTATAAGACCCGGATCTGTTTTTGTAGGATATTCAGCCAAATGGCAAGTCTTGCAATTTATTGAATTACTGATATGTTCTTTAACTGTATCCTTTTTAAAATAGTCTTTCACTTTGTTATGCTGAAGTGAATTGGAATTACCAATATCAAGATTAGTTTTTGATTTGTGCTCGGTTAGTTTTGTTCCGCCAATGATTATGGCACAGGTCACAAACATTACAACCAGAATTGAAATTATTTTCATTTTCATGATTTTGCTCCTTCCGTTGATGATGTTATTACTTCCTGCGTGATTACAGGGAAAATCATAACTGCGGCTCTGTAAAACAAAACTAATAAAGCAATTAAACCAACAGTAACTGAAATTTCACCATAAGATGGGAAATATGTTGTTTCTGTGTAAGGAGGTTTGTAGGCAACAATGAAATTATTGATTCTGTTCAGCAATACACCAAAGACTACAAGAGCTGAAGCAGTAAAAAGTAATGGGGGAGAGTTCAGTACTTTTCTTGATAAAAACATTCTGAAAGGAATTATGAATCCAACAACAACTTCGATTAAAAACATAATAGTTTGTGTATTCAAAACTTTCAAGTAAACAAAAGATTCTCTTACGAACATGTCTCCAATCTTGAAACACAAGTAAATCCCCAGAATAGGACCAACCAATGAGCCAAGTCTTGAAAGAATGTGCATTTCAGATTTTAAACCGAAAGACCTTGATGCTAATAAAGATTCAAAAATTACCATTGGCAAACCTACGGCAATTGCTGAAAGCAAATAAAGCAACGGAAGAATCGGAGTTTGCCAAAGCGGATGCATCTTTTGTCCTGCAATAATCATTAGAGTTCCCAATGATGATTGGTGCAAGGTTGAAAGTACCACACCGGCTATAATAAATACAAACATGCTTTTTTCAAGATTTCTATCGAGAAATCTGAGTAATTTATCCAGAAAATCATTTAAAAATCCAAGACCAAATTTCAGATTCACTTTTCCAATAAACCTTTCTGTTACCAGTGGCAGGAATTCGATGTAAAGAACTGTCAAATATATCATAACGCATATACCAACTTCGAAAAGTGCTGAATTTCCGTTCCACATCACAAGTGGATGCCAGATATAATAAAAACGTCCGATATCGGTGAACACTCCAAGAGCAACGAAAGTGTAACCCAGCATAGCCGTAAGTAAAGCCGGTCTGACAATCGAGTGGTATCTTTCTCTGTGCATGATATGGCCTAATGCGGCAGAAGTAAATCCGCCTGCGGCAAGAGCAACTCCGGCGGCAACATCAACACCTATCCACAAACCCCATGGATAATAATTTGTTAGATTCGTTACTGCACCAAGTCCAAAAACGAATCTACCCAATAAAAATACTATTCCATGTAATGCTACAGCTGTTAGAATAATTGTACCCAAAGTAAAAAACTTTTTTGTTGTTAAGGGCATTGGTTTATGAATTGCTTCCATCTTCAACCTCCTTGTCTTTGTTCTGTCGTTTTTTTGTAACCCACATCATACTTCCCAATAAAGCATAAAGCATTGCCGGAGGCACAAAATAAGCAAAAATACCATGCTGAATAGCTTCGCTGACACCAGGTGCAGTTTTATCATGAAGTTTAGGAAAATCCAGTTCTTCAAATTTCTTGCTTGAAAGGTACATCCATCCTGTGCCGCCAACTTCATTTTCACCATAAATATAGTTTACATATCTGTCAGGGTTCCTTTTTATTCTGTTTCTGGCTATCTTGATAAGGTCAGCTCTTTCCCCGAACGTAAGTGCTTCTACGGGACAAATATCTATGCATGCCGGAAGTTGATCGGCATTTTGTCTTTCATCGCAAAGATCGCATTTGCAAATTTTTGGTTCAATTGTTTTTTCATATTCAAATGTTGGAACTTGAAATGGACATGCAACCATACAGTATCTGCATCCAATACACTTTCCGCCGTCCCAAATCACTCTTCCGTCTTTTTGTTTTGAAAAAGCACCAACAATGCAAGCTGAAACACAAGCTGGTTTGTCACAGTGCATACACTGAACTTTCACGTCAATAGGCAATGCTCTGAATTTCATGTTTTTAAACTCATTCACAACTGTGAGAGAAGTACAATCCGGTCTTCTTTTCTTCTGGAAAACACTTCTGTCCTTGTAGGAATCAATATCTCCTGCATTAAAATTATGAGCATTCTTACATGCCCATTCGCAATTTCTGCAACCAACACAAACCGTTGTATCAACCAAAACACCCATTCTGTCCGGTGATAATATATTTTCGGGTTTTGCTTTTAGTTCACTTGTCGAAGTAACAGCTAAACCAGCAGTTAGTGCGGCAGAAATTTTAAAAAATTGTCTGCGATTACTATTAATCATAAATTAACCATAAAATGTGATTTATATAAAAATATTATTTATGTACATCTAAAAACTAAGTTTGGTAGTAAAATATAAAAACTTCACTGCTATTAAATTAACACAAATTAGTTATTGTTCAATGTATGTAATGCAAGAATATAAGAAGTTACTTCAAATATAAAATATTTGTTAAATTATGTAAAAATAATGTTGCATAACTAAAATTGTGTACATTTCGTGTGTGGATTGTTATTAGCTAATTTTGTTTAGTATAAGAAAATCATCTTGTTAGGCAGGATTAAAAATAGGGGTTGCTTCTGCGTTCAAGTTTGAAATCTTTCAATTGTGGTGTTTTGATGGCAAATCTCAGATAATATCCTGCATTTGTTCCTATGGGATACCAAGTGAAAACTAAATCCCAGCAATGAAGGTCTTTTCGTATATTTATGGAAGGTGCAAGAAAATCATGTTTATCAAAATCATATTGGGCACTGCCGTCAACCGACCATGTTTCCGTAAGTTTAAATGATAGCATAGCAGAAAAATTGATAGATTGAGTTTTTGTATTAATAGTAGGACGGCTGTAATTATAGTTAAGACTTACAGATAGATTCCAGGGAAAAGATACAGGTGAATAACCGGGAGAGTTATCTCCAAAATAATCGAATCTGGTATCATCTTTTTCCATTCTTCTGCGAAAACGGTCACCAAGTCCTACCGAATCTTTAGCCTTGTTTTTAGTTGTATCTCCGTAATAATTTTCATTTCCCAAAGTCATTCCGCTTGAATTAAAGGAAGTTGAAAAACTCAGATTGAAAGATGTGAGTCTTGCCAATCCTTTGTTATTTGAAAGCAGAAATTGATTTATTCTTGTGTAATATGGTGTAAGCTCGTTTGTAACATTATTTCTGATTTGTGCTTCATCATATAGAGTGAAAGCGGCACCACCATTAAAATTGATGTTGCCAAGCGAAGGAGTATGAAAAGATAAACTTATATCACTCGCTTTTAATGAATCTGCGGCAAGGTTGTAACCTCCATTGAATGAAAAAGAAAATAAATCTATTGTTTTATCCAGCAAAGTATCTCCCTGAGCAATTTTTGCTCCGATACTATTGCTTACTGAATACGTTATTGACTTAGAAAGGTAGCTTGAAGCCACACCACCATCATCATGAGCAAATCTTGAATACCTTACATCTTTATTCGTTCTAAGGTCTTTGTACAAGCCGTAAAACCCATTTGTCGGATTCGACTGGTCAGGAGTATACGAGAATCCTACAGTAGGTTGAAATGTGTGACGAATTGCGTTCAGTCCAAATAATTTCGGTTTCAACATTCCATATAATCTTGTTGATATATTTAATCCGAAATTATATCCATATTCTGTGAAAAAACCACTTTCTTCTTTGTCGAAAACTGTCGAATCTTTTGCATCCATTTCTCGTGTCATTCGGCGGAAGTAATTATTTGCTCTGAATCCAATTGAAGGAGATATAGTAAAATATCCAAATTTTGGTGAAATTGAAATGCTTGGATTATGACTGATTTTTGCTTTATGGTTGTAAATGAAAGATGTGTCGGTTCTTTTTGTTGAGTCAGTTAGTTTGAAATCTTGAATGAGCAAATCTTTACTATGATTATAAGATGCATTTCCTGAATATGAAACATTAACATCCTTAAGCCAACTGTTCGGCGAAACAAAAGATTTCATAATAAACCACTGAGGAAGGGAAAATGAAACCTGCGGAGATTGTGAGTAAGTATTTGTTATAATATTCTGGCTTCGGTTGTAAGAAACAGAAAAGTTGGAACCATTATCGAAACTCTGAGAATATGAAGCATTTGAAGTCATGTCCTGTTGTATTCTGTCTCTAAGGTTAGGTGAAGTATTTCTGTTGAAATCCTGAGACATAAATGAGAGATTTGCAATAAATTGAGACTGTGGTGTGAGTGTATGATTATGGTTTAGTCTCATACTCCAATTTTGGGTATATTCATTATCGGGATTGAATCTTGTTTTGCCGTATTGGATCTCCATGTCTCCATTGAATTCGTCGAGCAGTTTCCATTGAGTATTATTTTTTAAAGTATAACCGCCTTTGGAATAAAAGTTCGCAGAAAATTTTGTGTCGTAATAATCGCTTAATGCAAGGTAAAGTCCAAAGTTCTCAAATGTAACTCCTCTATTTGCAGAGAAGAAGAATGAAGGAATCATTATACCTGATTGTCTGCCAGATTTATTAGGGAAGAAAATACCAATCGGCAAAATAAATATAGGCATATCTTCAACATAGAATATCAGCGGGTCAATCATTATTCTATCCTGAGCAATGACTTTCATCTCGGGCGAACCAAAATAGTAATGGGGATGGGGTGCATCGCAGGCTGTGTAACAACCGTCCTTTACAAAAAGTTCTGACTCGGAAACTCTTTTTATTTTATCACCAAAGTAAAATCCTTCGGACATCTTTGTTTCGCCTTTAGTGATAGTTCCCTGATTGGATTTAAAGTTATAAACAATCTTTTCTCCAACAAAGTTTTCGCTTCCATCAACAAATTTCGGATAGCCATAAGTTTTGCCCGTTGTATCCATTGCTCCCGTTGCATCAAGCAATGATTCATCAAATTTAAGATTAATAACTTCCGATTCCAGCTTCTGTACTTTATAGTCAAGTTTAGCATTACCCCTCAGGTGCATTGTCCTGCTTTTAATATTGAAAAGAACCGTATCTTTTGCAGAATATAGTACCAAGGAATCGAGCCCTGATTTAGCTTTCTTAATGAGAATTGTATCTTTGTTAGATTTTAATGAATCAGAAAAGGATATATTCAGCTTCAATGAATCAGCCATTTTTTTAAGTGAGTTTTTATCAAAAATAATTCCATCGGGTACAGTTTGAGCCCTGAATGACGAAAAACCTATCAAAAACAGGATGATTATAAGAGAAAATATTTTCAGTGGTCTATTCATTAATCAAGAATGTACTTCGTGTAATTCTTAGGTGCTGTAAAGATAAATGGTTTATCAATAATCTGATTGACTTCAATTTCATCAACGTCGTAGCCAACACTTCCGTCCATTACAGGGAACTTGAAAATATATTTTTTGGGCATTTTATAGCTCAACACAGAGGAAAAATCCTGATATATAAAATTCAGGATAATGGAACCATCCTTTGATTTTCTTTGATATTGTTCCATTGAGGACAAGTCAGAACTAAATAGACAAAACTCGGCAAAGTCCGAATTGGATGTATTTTTATAGATAATTTTATCGTTCTCAATTTTATTTGTAAGCTCTTTGAAGTACTTAGGTTCGTCGGGCATCTCGTTACGGACAAGTCTTGCAAATTCTACAAATGTGAGTGGTACTTTCAAAATTTTGTTCAGATTTTTTGCAGAAGGAATACCTTCAAAAGCTTCGCTGGTTATTGTATTATAGAATACAAAATAATCTGGTCGGGCGTAAAGTCTTGCGATTAGCATACCCATTGGTCCATACAAAGTCATGGAAGCGGAGTCCGTTCCAACCAGAATCATTTTGCAATAAGCAGTTACTGCCTGACCGCTGATAACAGAACTGATGTTTCCTTTCATGGAAATGCTTTGGATTTGTTCTTTGCGAAAACTAATTTTCGCGGGTAGTTCATCTTTTTGCTTAACAGCAGAACAAGAGCTGAAAAGTACAACAAGAACGATTAACAAGACTGCAATATGCCGCATAATAACTATATTTCTTAAAAATGTCAATTTTACAAAATGTAAAACGTAAAAATAAGCATAAAATTTATTCCAATTGTTGAATTTCTAAATATAGTAATCTAAAAAAATTGTATTTTTGTATGATATTGAAAGGATAATGTATGCTTTATTTAACAAAAAAGTTAAAATTTTCGGCGGCACATAGACTCTACAACCCTACTTTTTCTTTTGAAAAAAATGAAGAGGTTTATGATAAGTGCAATAATTTGAATGGTCATGGTCATAATTATTCTTTAGAGGTTACAGTTAAGGGAATACCTGATGTACAAACAGGATATGTTATTGATTTAAAGAAGCTTAAATGTTTAATTTCTGAAGAAATAATCGAAAAAGTTGACCATAAAAATCTGAATTTGGATGTTCCTATTCTTGAAGGAATAATCCCAACAGTAGAAAATCTTGCTGTTATTTTCTGGAGTATTTTGAAATCAAAACTTCCATCAGGTGAGTTGCATTGCATAAAGCTTTGGGAAACCGAAGACAGTTTTGTCGAATATTTTGGAGGGTCAGTTGAGATTAATAAGTTTACAAATAATGAAAAATTGATATAGAAAATTATGATAGACAAGAAAAAAGCAAGTTCAAGCACAAAAAGCAAACCAAGCTCAATGAATTTTCACAAAGCAGGTGAAAATTCTGATGATTTTAGATCCGTAAATAATTTTGGAGAACAGTTATTTGATTCTAACGACAATTTTGCTACTTCTTCTGCCGAACGTGAGTTAATGATTGATAGACTTGAGCAAAAATATTCGGAAATTTTAGATATACTTCGTATTAGCCGCAAAGACCCGAATGCTGAGCAAACACCCCGCAGGCTTGCAAAAATGTATGTGAATGAACTTATGATAGGAAGGTTTGAACCGGCTCCGGCTGTAACAGTATTTCCTAACCGAAAAAAGGTTGACGAATTGATTATTTCTAAGGGAATAACTGTAATGTCGCTTTGTTCTCATCATTGGCAGCCGATTTCTGGAGATTGTGCTATTGGATATTTACCGGGCGACTATATTCTTGGAATATCTAAATTATCACGAATTGTTGAATGGTTTTCCAGAAGGGGACAGATTCAGGAAGAACTTGGCGAACAAATTGCAGATTACATTGAAAATCTGATTCATCCTAAAGCCTTGGGTGTTATCATCAAGGCAAAACATTTTTGTATGATTGCCAGAGGTGTGCAGGCAGATGAGGATAAATCATCAATGATTACCTCGGTCATGCGTGGCTATTTGGCAAACGACCTGAATTTAAGAAATGAATTTTTGAATTTAATATCTCATAATATTTGACAAAAAAAAATGAAATCCTTCCAACTACTGTCTATGAAGAAAGATATTGGAAAATTGATAAAATTGTTGCCGGAATAGACGAAGCAGGAAGAGGAGCGTTAGCTGGACCTGTATATGCTTCATCGGCAATCATCAGAAAGAATATTCTTGATAATTTGGGAATAAACGATTCAAAAAAATTATCAGAAAAGAAACGAAATGAGTTATTTGACATAATTTTAGAAAAAGCCTCTTTTTTTGCAGTAGAATCTGTAGATAATGAGACCATTGACCAAATTAATATATTGAAAGCTACTCATCTGGCTATGAGAAATTCTGTTCTTAAACTGGAACTCAAACCAGATGTGCTGTTGATTGACGGGAATAGCTATTCTTTCAGGGATATACCTTACGAAACCATAATCGGAGGCGACTCAAAATGTCTGACAATAGCTGTTGCTTCAATTCTTGCGAAAGTTAACCGAGACAGTTGGATGTGTGAAGTTGCCCATGAGGAATTTCCGATGTATGGATTTGATAAACATAAAGGATACGGGACTAAGGAACATATAAAAGCCATTAGGGAATGGGGGATATGCCGCTACCACCGAAGAACTTTTTTGGGGAAAATCTTAGATAACTCTCCAACGTTATTTGAATAAAAATTATTTACTATAAATTTTGGACTTTTTATGAATATGTATTTTAAAAACATCAGGGTTATCAATCCTGTACAAAATCTTGACGAACACCTGAATCTCTGGGTAAAAGACGGAGTGATTGCCCATTTAAGCAAAACCCAGGCTCAGACTGAACAAATAACAGAAATAATTGACGGAATAAATCTTGTTTGTTCTCCCGGCTTTTTCGATATGCACGTACATCTGAGAGAACCCGGTCAGGAATATAAAGAAGATATTCAAACCGGAACTGCCGCCGCCGCTAATGGTGGTTTTACCGGAGTATGCTGTATGCCGAATACAGCACCGCCGATAGACAATCCGGCTGTAGTCGAATTAATCAGGAATAAATCAAGGGGAAATATTGTTGATGTTGAAATTGCCGCATCAATTACACAGAATAGAGATGGCAAGTTTTTAACTACAATGCTTGAGTTGAATGACTACGGAGCAAGAATGTTTACTGACGACGGAAGTTCTGTTACAAGCTCCGAAGTAATGAAAAGAGCATTTGATTATGCCGCTACGAAAAATATTCTTATATCACAGCACTGCGAAGACCATGGACTTACAGTTGATTTTTCAGCAAATGAGGGAGTTGTTTCAAGCAAGCTTGGCCTAAAAGGCTATCCATCTGTCGCTGAAGAAATCATTGTTATGAGAGACATTATGCTTGCTGAATATTGCGGAAACAGGGGATACCATGCTTCTCATATTAGCACCAAAGGTTCTGTACGTATTGTTCGTGAAGCAAAACAAAGAGGATTGAAAGTAACTTGCGAGGTAACGCCTCATCATTTCACCCTAACAGATGACTTACTCTTTTCCTACGATACAAATCTCAAAATGAATCCTCCATTAAGAACAATAGATGATATTAAAGCAATTTTCGAAGGTTTGCAGGATGGAACTATTGATTGTATTGCAACTGACCATGCACCGCATGCACTTCACGAAAAAGAAGTTGAATACGAGAAAGCTCCAAACGGAATAATTGGATTAGAGACATCAATAGGTTTAGTCTTGACTAATTTATACCATAAAGGACATTTGAGTTTGAATCAGGTAATTGAAAAAATGTCCATTAATCCTCGTAAGATATTGAAACTAAAAGAAATTAAAATTGAAGAAAATGCAGAAGCAAATCTTACAATTTTTGCACCAGATGAAGAATGGGTGGTTGATAAAAAGATTTTTAAATCAAAATCAAAAAATACGCCCTTTGATGGATTTCAGTTCAAAGGTAAACCCATGTATGTCATTAATAATAAGATGGTTAACAAGACTAACTTGTAATTTTATATTTTACTGTAAGTATCAATATCATATAAAGATACGAAAAATTAGTTAGAGTTTATATTAAGTAATTATAATCAACATATAAAATTATATGATGCTTGCAATAATTAACCAAGAAAAATACTATGGATAATAAAAGTGAAAATGATGCTATTGAAAAACAGAGTTTAATCGAAGAATTGAAACAAAAACTCAAAGACAAAATGAATAGTAGTGATCCCGATTTAATAAGGGTGATTAGAAACCTGATGAATCAAGATGACGAAGAAGGCAAGTGAAACCCTTGCAATTCTCATTGTCTTGGATAATTATTAGCAATATAATCTACATTATGTAAACTAATATTGATATGTTCTATCCCCTGTTTTCGATGATTATTACTAATTATTAGGATATTTTAAAAAAAAGTAATATTTTTGTTCACCAAAAATGAATTTAAAAACAAAAAATAGAGGTTCAAATGACTAACACTAAGAATGCAAACATATTATTTGCGTCGGCGATAATACTGATTGCTGTTGTTACCCGTCTTATTCCGCACCTGCCTAACTTTAGTCCTGTTTTGGCAATTGCATTGTTCAGCGGCTTTTTCATCAGTAACAAGCGTCTGGCTGTTCTTATTCCCTTGACTATTATGTTACTCAGTGACATCATTATCGGATTTCATCAAAGCATGCTTGCAGTCTATTTATGCTTTTTCCTAATGGTCTTGGTTGGTTTCAGATTATCTGATAAAATTAATTTTACAAAAGCGATTTTAGCAACATTTGCAGGTTCCATTGTATTTTTCTTGGTTACGAATTTCTATTTCTGGTTATTCAGTGGAATGTACACAATGAATTATGCAGGATTGGTTGATTGCTATGTTCGTGCTATTCCATTTTACAGGAATTCCATCTTAGGTGATTTGGCTTATATGGGAGTTTTATATGGTAGTTACCAACTATTCCACAGATATGTTACTTCCCTATCTTCTGCAAAAATACCTGTAAAATAGTTCGCTGATAAAAATAAGAAAATCCATTTCCCATTAAGTTGAGAAATGGATTTTTTTTATAATCTGCTGACTATTCCATCTAAAAATGCAGTTACACCTTTTGTAGAAGCCGAGATAAATTGATTTAATCTGTTTATTGGAGTAGCAACTATGTTGTAAGATGATTTTGCAAGTGATTTGAAGGGTTCAAAAATCTCAATTATTTCATTAGCCTGCTTTTCAATGTGCTGTGTTGATTGTTCAATCTGTTTTGATGTTTCATCCATAATTATTAGTGATTCAACCAACTTAATTTTCAAATCTTTGATATCGGACGTAATCTGTCCTAATGAATCAGAAACATCATTTGTCAGTGTTTCAAGATTTTTTGTGGCACTTTTTGTTAGTTTAATGAAAGAATTGATTGAAATAACAAAAAACACAGCCAAAACAACAAATGCAACCAGAGCAATCAAAGCCGCTATTTTTACAACTACTATAAGTTCCATAAATTACCTGTAAATTAAGGGAAAAAGTTAAAATAATCCAAAGAGCCTATGTGAAATTACACAGACTCTTTGAAAAAAAATAATGCTAATAATTAAGCTTCGTCGTTTTTGTATTCGGCTTTGAAAGCTTCTGCACCAGCTTTGGCGGCTTCCTTAAAAGAATCAATCTTAGTTTGAACGGAATCCTTTGTACTGAATGCCTTTGATTTTGCACCTTCAAGTACGTGCTCAGCATTAGCCAATATTTCGCCTGCTTGTCTTTTTGCAGATGAAATTAAAGATTCTGCTTTGATTTTACCTTCGTTAACAGTTTGACTAATAGTAGTGCCTACCTTAGCAGTTACATCCGATAAATAATCAGTAGTCTTGTCATAATACTCTGTTGACTTCTGGGCTAAATCGTTACGAAGTTCTCTTCCACTCTTTGGAGCAAGAAGTAATGCAGTAATTGAACCTACAGCGGCACCGATAATGGCTCCAATTACGAACCCTTTGGTGTAGGTTCCATCGTTTCCTGTTTGATTTGACATAAATACACTCCTTTTTTAGTTTTTTTACCAGTTTTCAGGTAAAGTTAATGATTTGTTTTGTGCTTTTAATATTAATTCAATAAATTCTCTAACGGCACCATTTCCTCCATCAGAGTTACAAATATAATTGACGATTTCCAGAACAAATTCATTTGAATCTTTTGGACAAGCACTTACACCTGAAATTTTCATTGCTTGTATATCATTAATATCATCGCCGATATAGGCAATATTTTCCAATTCAATTCCTTTTTGATTCACAAAATCTTCTAAATCCTTCTTCTTATTTCTTGAACCAAGCAAGATATATTCGATCTTCAATTTTCTTGCTCTTGCAGTAACGATTTCTGAACTCTCACTGGTAATTATCATTGGTTCAATTCCTGCTTTTCTAAGCAGTTCAATCCCCATACCATCGCGTATAGAAAAGATTTTCAGCTCTTCCCCATTTTTCGAGTAAAAAACTTTTCCGTTTGTTAAAGTACCGTCAACATCCATCGCAAGTATTTTGATTTTCTTTAATTTTTCTGTTAAATGCATTTCTTCCTTAGATTTTTTCTAAATTTGTATCTGATATTAATGCAAATTACAAATCAAAAATTTGTTTGTAAAACTATTTTTAGAAAATAACAGGAATGTAATGGAAATTAAAGTTCAAAAACGCTATGTCAATGTACATTTTCAGATTAATGAAGAAATTTTTGAAATGGCTTATGCTTATTTGAGTAATTATAAGCTTGCAGGAATTGAAGAAAAACTTGATTCTATTGTTGTTTGTTTTGAGTATCAGGATTGGAATCCTCAAATAAAAGCTGAAATCATAGAAATCATGAACTATCTTGATAAAAATATTAACTTAACCAAGGAAGAAATTGTCGTCGATAAAAATTGGAACGAAGAATGGGAGAAGAACCTCCCTCCTATCATTGTCAGCGAAAAACTTGCAATTGTTCCATCATGGAAAGCAGACGAAGTAGATTCGGAACTGAAGATACTGATTGACCCAAAAATGTCATTCGGTACAGGCCACCATGCTACAACAAGACTTGTTTGCAAACTAATGGAGAATCAGATTCAGAAAGACTCTTTCTGGGTAGATGCAGGCACGGGAACAGGTGTTCTTGCGATTTTAGCCGTAAAACTCGGTGCCAAATCAGCTTTTGCCTTTGACAACAATAGCTGGTCAATCGAAAATGCGATTGAAAATGTTGAAATGAATCATTGTTCTGATAAAATAGAGATTTTGCAGGCTGATATTAATTTACTTGAAATTCCGGAATGTGACGGCATCGCGGCTAATTTATATACTCATCTTCTAATTCCATCTTTAGGAAAATTCTATAAATCACTCGAGAAAAGTTCGGGTAATCTTGTCGTTTCAGGAATATTGGTTTATGACGAAAAGGAAATTATAAGTGCCGCACTAAATGCAGGTTTCAAGCATGTGGTTACTTTGTATGAAGATGAATGGATTGCTTTACATTTCAAGGTTTAATGATGAATAAAAAGAGATTTGCCGGCATTGATATTGGTTCCAATACAATATTAATGATGATTGCTGATATTGATGTTAATTCAAAATCATTTGAAATCATTGCTGATTTTCATTCAATCGCAAGATTGGGTGAAGGAGTGGACAAATCAAATGAAATTAATCCACAGGCAATCGAAAGAGCTACCAAAATACTCCTTGATTATAAAAAACAATGTAATGAGATTGGAGTAGCAGCCATTTACAGTGTTGGTACAAGTGCACTAAGAGATGCAAAAAATGCAAATGAAGTAAGAATCGGTTTTGAGGAAATTTTGCAATCAGAAATTCAGATAATTTCAGGGGGAATAGAAGCAAAAATAAGTTTTCTGGGTACCGTTGAAGATACTTCAAAAAGTTGTGTTATTGATATTGGCGGCGGCAGTACTGAAATTATCGTAGGAAAATCAAATGTAATTGAATCGAGCAAAAGTTTGCAAATGGGAGCAGTCAGAATCACCGAAAGATTTTTTCCTCAACATCCTCCGACACCATCCCAAATTGATGAAGCAAGAAATTTTATCAGACATCAGTTTTCGATGATTGAAAAGTCATCCGGAATTGAAAAAGTTTACTCTGTTGCAGGAACTCCAACTACCCTGACGGCAGTTTTGCTAAAACTACAAGAATATAATGCTGAGAAAGTACATTTGTTCAATCTCAGGCTAACTGATCTTGATAATATATTTTATAAATTTTTATCTCTTTCTGTCGAAGAAATAACCAATAAACTATTTGTTCCGGCTAAAAGAGCTGATGTGATTACTGCTGGAACATTAATACTATCCGAATTTTTAAAATATTTTCATTTTAAAGAATGTATTGTAAGTGCTTATGGTTTAAGGCTTGGAATCTTGAAATATTTTCCGTTCAATCAGGATTTATGATAAAACCCGCGTTTTCAGCTTCAAGCAACCATTTATTCTTATTTTCTAAAAAGTATTCTTTAGCTTGTTCATATTCATTTGGAATGATGCCATCAAGTATTGCTTCTTCGATTGCAGTTTTGATATAACCGACAGCACGTGATGGACTGATTTCGCAAAGCTCCATAATTTCTTCTCCGCGTACAGGTGACTGGAAGTCGCGCAGACGGTCTTTTTCCTGAACATCCAAAACTTTTCGGCTAACCATCTCGTAATTATTGAGATACCTCTGGGAAAGCTTTGGGTTATTTGTTGTTATATCGCATTTACAAAGAAGGAACAAATCCTCAAGTGCCGAGCCTGCCTGAAAAGCAAGTCTGCGAACTGCAGAATCCGTAACGCCGTCATTAACAAGGACCATTGGTCTTTGATGCAGTCTGACAAGTTTTTCGACATATTCAATGTGTTCAAGTGGAAGCTTCAATCTGCGAAATATTTTGCTGACTCTTCTTGCACCGAGTTCTTCATGACCGTGAAAGCTCCACCCTATTCCCGGGATGAATTGTTTCGTAATTGATTTAGCAACATCGTGCAACAAAGCGGCAAAACGAAGCCATGTATTATCTGAAAGTCCGGCTAATTTATCGAGTACGAGCAAACTGTGGCGAAATACATCTTTATGCTGGAATTCTCGTCCTTTCTCAATAACGGTTTCAACGCCAACAAGCTGTAAAAATTCAGGTAAGATAAATCCCAAAAGCCCCATATCATAAAGAAGACCAATACCAATACTCGGTTTTCGGGAATTCATTATTTTTATAAGTTCATCTGTTATTCGTTCCTGGGAAATAATTGAAAGTCTGTCAGCCATTTTTCTTGCCGCTACGATACAGTAATAATCAAGTTCAAAGCCAAGCTGTGTAGCAAATCTGGCAGACCTCATCATTCGCAAAGGGTCATCGGTATACGTTGTTGCAGGGTCGAGCGGAGTACGAAGAATTCTTGATTTAATATCTGCTTCACCATTAAACATATCTACCAAGTCGCCGAATGTTTCTTTATTTATTGAAACTGCCATAGCATTAATAGTAAAATCCCTGCGGCGAAGGTCATCTTCGAGAGTGCCGACTGAGACAATCGGTTTTCTGCTTTCAGGCAGATATTCTTCCTTTCTTGTTCCGACAAATTCACATTTGAAATCACCAACCGGAACCATTGCAGTTCTGAAATTTTCAAAAAGTACGGCTTTTGATTTGAATTTCGCGGCAACTTTTTTTGCGAAACCCAAAGAATCTCCTATTACCGTAAAATCAAAATCGGTTCTTTCCCGTTCCAGAAAATGATCTCTGACATAACCACCAACAATATAAACTTTTATCCCCAGAGAGTCTGCAAGCTCTCCTATTTTTATAATTATTGATTCTGTTATAGGTATTTTAGGATTTTTAATTTCTTCAGCTAAAAGTACTATTCTCTTTCCGGCAATTCTATTTCTTAATGTTTTTTTTGGGGGGTTGATTTCTTCTTTTTTCATGTATTCAAACTAATTAATAATCAATGCTTTAAAAATGTATAACTCGGCTTCTGGATTTTTATATGTATCTTTGGGCAATCCTGCTTTCATACATATATTTTCCAAAAAAGTAGTAGTGCTCCACCCTCTTTCTTCAGCAACCTGAGGCAAAAGTATTCCTGAATTATTCTTATACCTTATGTACAAGCCATGAGTTCCCGGCTTGATTTCATCTACAGATAAAATCTTTTTAAATCTTGAGAGTACCGAAACTTCGTATTCAAGTTCTTTCAGTTCGTTCTCTCTAATGGGACCGAATCTGTAATCATCTTTTGCGGCAATACCGGCTACTTCTTCAATTTCCAATAGAAGTTGTTTTGATGGAAACAAGTGTCCCATACAAGCCCTAAGCTCACCATGCTTCTTAATTGTAACAAATCCGGTATAAATTTCAGCAAGGGGACGGGGAATTAAAGTTCCAAATCCTTCTGCCAAGGTATCTCTTCGAGCATAACGTTCAACTTTGTTTTTTGCAATTTCGAGCAGTTCTTTTGAACTATTTTCATCTAAATACGGCAATTTCAAGTCTGAAACTTCTTCTATACTTTTGGTAATAACTCCGGAGAAATAACCAACAACTCTTTCTGTATTATTCTTTCCTTCGGGCGAGTCGGCAGATGTTGCATATTGAATAGGAATAGCTTGATTTCCTCCAAGCTGTTCGGCTGTCATCATAGCTGTAACAATTGGTCCGCCGCCGCAAGCTTCAAGATTCTTAGAGAAAAACTGAACTGCGAGTCTGAAATAATCAAATTGTGCAAAAGCTTGAGGAATTGGTTTATCAATTTTTTTTGCTTCCTTAACTGAATGAAAATGGGATAAATCCGAACTTGCTACAATTAATACTTTTCTATTTAGCTTTTTTACAGAACTTACAATTGATTTCATCAAGTTGTCACAGGTTTCATAATTTTGAATTCCCATAACAATTGGTACGATTGGAACATCGGGTTGGACAATCTGAAGAAATGGGATTTGTACTTCTAATGAATGTTCGGATGATGAATCAGACCATGAATGACCATCCATTGATAACTTAACTGAACTGTTTAGTGAACCGATTTCTTTTGATAACTCTTTGTCAACAAGTGCATTACCGAGCGGAGTAACATAAGCATCACCCTTGAAAACAGATGCACCATTGAAATATTTTTGATGGCTGGGAGCTATAATTATGATTGCATCATATTTTTTTCCGATGAGTTGCTTGTAAGCTTTTGCCGCTACTCTGCCACTATATACATATCCGGCATGCGGAACTACAATGGCATAGATATCTTGTTGAATAATTGTAGATTTATCCTCGTTAAGATAATTATTAATCATCGTTTTAAGTTCTGCAGGATTAGCGGGATAGAATGCTCCGGCGACTGTTGGTGGTATATATGAGATTTTATCGGGTGTCAGCATATCTTGACTTAATCCATTGGATATTAAAATTGAGAACATTGCTAATCGGAAAAATAACTTCATAATTCGTCAATAATTTGAAATCAATATGTTTCAAAGTTTTAAACATGAAACTTCAAATGAATTTTATATGTTTGTTTCTTCAATATTAGAAACGAATTAGTTTTGGAAGTATTTAATCACATTATTCTACGAAATCAGAAATCTGCTTCAGCTTTCTATATCCGATAAAACCTTTTTCTTTTCTTTCAATTGCTGTCAATGCCGAAGAGTAGATTTCTTTCCAGGTCAAACCAAATTTCACCATCAATTCTTCGGGTTCTCCACTTCCGCCAAAAGTATCTTTTACTCCCACAAATTCCATTGGAACAGGGTAGTTTTTAACTATGACTTCTGCTACTGCCGCACCCAAGCCGCCATGAACCTGATGTTCTTCTGCTGTGACAATAGCTCCGCATTTCATTGCAGAATCAGTCAAAGTTTCAACATCAATTGGTTTGATTGAAGCACAATTGATTACCTGAGCAGAAATTCCTTTTCTTTTTTCCAATTCATCAGCCGCAACTAAA
Organism: uncultured Hyphomicrobiales bacterium; assembly: GCA_964606895.1. Lineage (GTDB taxonomy): Bacteria > Bacteroidota > Ignavibacteria > Kapaibacteriales > UBA2268 > CAZSHX01. Next base: position 50,211 of record CAZSHX010000014.1, on the reverse strand, counting down.
GCCTCCCAAACCATTAATCCGCAAGCAACAATTGAAACATCCGTTCCATCACGATAAATCTGTGCTTTTCCGATTTCAAAAGGTGTTTCGGGAGTTGTAAACATTGGAACTGCCGAACGACCAAACCGAATGTAAGCAGGACCTTTCATTTCACCTACGGCGAGAGTAGCTTTACGGGATTCCTCATAATCGCACGGAACAATCAAAGTCATATTAGGCAAAGCCCTTAAAAATGAAATTTCTTCCAAAGATTGATGAGTTGCACCATCGGGACCGACAGTAATTCCGGAATGTCCGCCGCCGATTTTAACATTTGCATTATTATAACAAACTGAAAGCCTTAATTGGTCCGAATTTCTAAATGCCGCAAAAGCACTGTAACTTGAAAAGAAAGCAATTTTGCCGGATAGAGCTAATCCAACAGCAATTGTTGTAGCATTTTGCTCAGCGATTCCTATGGAGAAAAACCTCTCCGGAAATTTTTCCTTGAACATAGAAGTCATTACAGAACCGGTAATATCTCCTCCAAGAACAACAACATTTTCATACTTTTCACCAAGTTCAACCAGAGCCGTACCGAATCCGTGCCTTGTGGGCTTTTTTCCTAAAAGGGTTAGTTTTTCCATTTATTTCTCAATTATTTGTTTTTAATTCCGCCTGCGGCTTTAACTAATTCGTCAATTTTTATGTATTTCAATAAATCATAAATTGCATAATAATTCTTAGGCAAATTGGTTACATCAATTTTAATAATGAATCTATTTGCAACCAAACCATTCAAAATACCTGTTCTGTTTGCTTCAAGATATTGCATAAATCCTTTTCCATAAGGAATTGCAACTTTTTGAAATTCAACGGTTGGTTTTTCGGCAAATTTTTTAAAATCATCAATATCCATTTTGGGAATATTCTCCAATTTACCATAGTCTTTGATGTAAATTATTGTTCCGCCATCGTTGTAAACATATTCAGCTGAAACTGTAGCACAAAGCTTTCCGTCCCAATTTTGCATTCCTGTATTTGAAGCCAGTTTACTCATACCCTTAACTCCAAGGGGCAGAAACTTTTCTAATTGAGCAAGTTCCATCGGTTTATCACTTGCTGGAAATGATTTGGGGTCGTAAACCTTTTCCCTGATTGCAACTTCCGTTTGAGTTGTAGGTTCAATTACCTTATTAGCAGTATTTAAAGTATTGGAACTTGTTCCATTTGTTTTATTAACAACAGAATCAACCTTATTAGTTTGTATTGCTTTTTTGGAATCGCAACTCAAAATAAATAAAACCAGTAAAAATGATATGTAAACTCTTTTCATCATAGCATCTATAAATTATATTAGTTCTGATAATGCTTTTTCAGCCTGTTCTTCGTTTGGTGGATTTCCATGCCATTCATATTTGTCGTTCATAAATGAAACACCTTTCCCCATAAAAGTTTTAGCGATTATGACAGTTGGTTTACCTGATTTATCAAGCATATTTTGATTGAATTTCCCGAAGGCATCAATTATTTCATCAAAATTATGACCGTCAATAGTAATCACATTAAATCCAAAAGCAGTAAATTTATCTTCCAATGGATAAATACTCATAACATCCCTGACTCTTCCATCAATTTGGCAGTCATTATTATCAACAATCCAGCAAAGATTATCAAGTTTATAATTCGAAGCAGACATTGCGGCTTCCCAGACAGAACCTTCCTGCAATTCTCCATCACCGGTCAAACTGAAAACTTTTCTTTTGTTTTTATCAACAAGTTTGTCGCTCAATGCCATTCCAACAGCAATGGATATGCCCTGCCCCAAAGAACCGGCGGCTGATTCAATTCCCGGAAGGTCAACATCTAATCCGGGATGTCCCTGAAGCCTTGTCCCATATTTTCTCAGGGTTAGTAGTTCCTGTGGTGAAAAGTATCCTGCTCTTGCCAAAGCCGAATAAAGTACAGGACAAAGATGTCCGGCACTTAATACAAAGCGGTCTCTATCTTTGCTATGAGGGTTTTTGGAATCATAATTCAAAACCCCGCCGAAATATAACACTGCAAAAACATCTGCTATGCCTAATGGTCCTCCGCTATGTCCGGATTTTGCCAATACAAGGCTCTTTATTATATCTCTGCGGATTTCAAGTGCAATTTCCTTGAATTTTTCAGAGTTTCTCTTTTTATTTTCAAAAGTTCTATCGGAAAATTCTACTGTTAGTGCCATAAGTTTATTCTATTTTTAAAAAATTTCATCTTCAAAATTACGAAAAAAATCTCTAATGTTCTCATAATGAGACAACAAAAATGATATGAATTCAAAAAAACAAGTTATCAATTCTGTATTACTTTGTCTGCCTGACTAATGGTAATATATTCGGATTCAGTAAGTTCATCAAACTCTTTAAGATTAGCGTGAAGATTGTCATCAATACGTATTTCTATTGTCGGCTGATCTGAAAGATCAAACCCGGAGAATTCTTCAAGCTCACGAAGTTTAGGTAAATCTTCGATTCCATTTATTCCAAAAAATTTAAGAAAATCGTTTGATGTTCCATAAAGTAATGGTCTTCCCAGAGTATCCCTTCTCCCCTTTGCTTCTACAAGGTTCTTCTCAAGTAGTGCATTGACAACTTCACCCGAATTTACACCCCTGATTTGTTCTATTTCGGGTTTTGTTATTGGTTGTTTGTATGCAACAATTGCAAGAACTTCGAGCGAGGCATGGGAAAGTCTTCGTTTTGATTTTGATTTACTTAATAAATGTAATATTTCACCATATTCTTTTCTAACTGCATACTGATAGCCACCACCAACATGAACAATTTGAAAAGGTCTGTGAGATTCAAGAAGTTCGTTGTTGATTTCAAGAATCAATTCCTCAAGATAATTAATATCCACAGCTAATTCAATGTCATTTATATTATTTAAATCATCTGAGCTGTCAAGCTTATTAAATATATCTGGTAATTCTTTTGTTTCATTAGAAATTACTTTGATATTTGGCTGACCTTTTATTAACAAATTGAACAAGGTGATTAATTGTATCGGTTCTTCGGATACAAAAATCAAAGCTTCCAAGCCTGCTTTTTGCTCTTTCCTCGACAATTGCAAAAAATATGATTTTATTATTTCAGTTTCCATTATCTTCCATTTCGGGTTTGTTAGCGATTATAATATCGTCAAACAAATTTGATTGAGTAATAAATATTAGTCTCGATTTAATAAGTTCAAGCAGTGCAAGGAATGTTACTACAATATGCTGTCTGTTATTGTTATCAGTTAGTTCAAAAAAGCTGATTCTTTTTCTTAGCTGAATGGTATCGAGAATGAATTTTGTTTTCTCTTCAATTGTGATGCTAACTAAAGCAACAATATGAGGAGTAGTAATCTTATTAGACCTGTCCAATGCAATTTTGAAAGCTTTAAGAAGGTCAAAGATTGTTGCATTGCTATAACCTTCATCGTCTGAGGAAAGTGCTAATTTACTGTCCTCTTCAAATAAATTTCGATAATAAACATATTTTTGTTCTTCAGAAAGCAAAAAGAGATTATTTGCGGCACTTTTGAATAGTCTGTATTCAATTAGTCTTTCAACGAGTTGTGTTCTTGGGTCTTCTGCTTCGTTTCCTTCGTCGTCAGTACTTTTTGGAAGAAGCATCTGTGTTTTAATATACATCAGAGTGGTTGCCATTACCAAAAATTCACCTGCAAGTTCCAAATCGAAGTATTTTATCAATCTTATGTAGTTGAGAAATTCCTGTGTGATTTTTGCAATAGGAATATCGTAAATGTTCAACTCATCCTTTTTGATGAAATACAACATCAAATCCAAAGGTCCTTCAAAATTAGGAAGAAGTATTTTATACATTTACAAAACCCAAATTCTCGATTGTTAACAGTCAAAAAAAAATAAAATTACTAAAAAATGAAATCATTTTTTCCACAAAATGAACACATAAGGATTACTAAGAATTAAATCATAGACTTAACCAATGATTAAATGAAAACCCTTGGAACTCTTGCTGAAAGGGCAGTAGTTATTTCATAAGGAATAGTTCCTACTTTGACAGCAAGTTCATCAACAGTTATTTCTTCATTGCCTCTTTTGCCGATTAGGACCACATCTTCACCAACTTTTACATCATCCATTCCAACATCAACCATACATTCATCCATACATACCGTTCCAACAATTTGATATTTTTTACTTTTAATAATGCAATTAGCTTTATTTGTAAGATTTTTAAAATATCCATCACCATAACCTATTGATATTGTTGCTATCTTTGTATCTTTTTTTGAAACAAATTCTCTGCCGTAACCAACTGAATCACCTTTGACTATGCCTCTTACAGCAATAACCTTTGATTTAAGTTCCATAACCGGAAGAACATCATAGATATCTGCAAGCTCGGGATCGGAAATATATCCATAAATGGCTATTCCGGGTCTGACTAGATTGAATTGCGATTCCGGCAGGTTAACTATTGCTGATGAATTTGAGGCATGAACATATTTAAACCAGAATTTGTTGTTTTTCAACTCTTTTATAACTTTTTTGAATTTTTCAAGTTGGTAGTTGGCAAATTCTAAATCTGAACCTGATGTTGAGAAATGCGTACATATACCCACAAGTTTAATATTAGACATTTCTGAACATTTTCTTACGAAATATAATGCCTCATTGGTATAAACACCGTCCCTCGACATTCCGGTATCAATATATATGTGGATTTTTGCAATTTTCTTTTGAGATGTAGCTGAGGCAGATAATGCTTTAACAAATTCAAGTGATGAAACAGCGGCTTCTATGTTATGTTTCACAAAAAGATGAGCTTCTTCGGGGCTTTCGGGTACAAGTACAACTATCTTGCTTTTTATTTTATTTTTCCTCAACTCAATAGCTTCATCAATAAAAGCAACTCCAAGATAATCTACACCATCTTCAACAAGAATTTTTGAAACATTAATCATACCATGTCCGTATGCGTTGGCTTTGACAATCGCCATTACCCCGGATTTAGGAGCTAACTCTTTTATCCTTTTAAAATTATGTCGAATATTGGACGTGCTGATTACCGCAGTAGTTCCACGCATTTTCCCCCCTTTTATATATGTCGGTGTTTACTTTATATGATTTTGGAATAATAATTGCTCAAAATCTTTTTTTATATTTGTATTGGAATACATTACAAATTTAATTAACTTCATTGAGGTTTTTTCTATTTTTTTTGATAACAATGAGAACTGACAACAAAAATATGCGTTTAATAATGTCTTTTGTACTTTCTGTATTTATTTTTTCTTCCTGCAAATCACCTAATTCCTGTCCGGAAACACCGATTTTTGGTAATCTTGGCAAAACTTTAAACAGCGGTTATGACGATTTTATGCCGAAAATTTTCAAAGATTCTCTTTTCTTCCTATCTAATCGAAACGAAAAGAAGGAAAACAACAATCTTTACTATTCAGCAATTTCAAAAACAAAATTTCTTCAATCTGATATTTACAAGAACAAAATATATCCCAAAAATGAGTTAACTTCAACCCCGCAACCCATTGATAATTATTTGGGTTATTTATATTCGGCAGGCAAACCTAAAGAAAAACAGAACAAAGATTTATTTCTCTATGATATAAGTTCAAAAGAGCTTAACAAGAATATCTTTGTAAACATTAATACAAAAGGTTTTGAATCTCAACCTGCAATCTCTCCGGATGGAAGTTTTATAGTTTTTGCGGCAGATTATCCCGATGCCATAGGCGAAACGGACTTGTACATTTCGTTCAGAAATCCGGACGGTATTTTCGGAAAACCCGAAAACCTTGGACCAAATATTAATACACCGAAGCAAGAAATAACACCTCATATCAGTTCTGATGGTAATTTGTATTTTTCCTCAAACGGTTATAGTTCTGATGGTGATTTTGATATAATTAAAGCAACTATTTCGGGTGTTGGCAAATGGACTCATTCAGTCAGCTTGAAATATCCGGTGAATACAGATTTTGATGAAACTGCACCATTTATTAATGATGAAAAGATTTATTTATCTTCTAACAGACCTGGCGGTTGCGGTAATTTTGACATCTATGCTTTTAATGTTTGCGGACCTGTTATTCTATCTGTAAGTATTAAAGATCCCATACTCAGCATTAAACCTGAAGGATATTTTGAGTTGATTGGTCAGAATAACAATTTGATTGAAAAGAAAATAGTTGATTCCAAAACCAAAATATCTGAATTCAGACTTATCCCGAAAGAATATTATGTAATCAATTATAAAAATGATTGCTATCCAAATCTATCTTACTCAAAAGAAATTTTTTCACCCTGCTCGGATACTTCCGTAGTAAAATTGATTGCTAATGTTAGTCTGTTCAACAAACGAACGGATTTTGATTTTTCAAATTTCAATGTTCCGTTTTTTGTTTCAGGATATTATCTACCAAATACAACTGAAAACCTTAAAGACTTAAGATTGAAATTTGAATATAACTTACTAAATAACAGCGATTCAACCAAATACATTGAATATCCCGATGCGAAATATGATGAGTACTCAGAAGTAGTTGACAATGCACTTGATAGTACTTACGAGTATATTGCCAAAATGATTAGAATGCTTGATAACCACTGCGACATCAAGCATAAAATAGAGATTACAATTACCGGTTTTGCCGACCCAAGACCACTTTCAGGTATTGCTAAATATAATGGAATCCCAATTAAGGAACCTGATTTCAATCTGTTTGTATATCCCGGAGACAGGTTGAATAATCCCATATTGTCTGAACTTCGAGCATATTTCATATATAAATTTCTTGAAAAGAGAATCAATCAACTTAAAGATACTTACCTTATAAGTACAGCGATTAACTGGAATATATCCGGTAAAGGTACTGATGATGAAAGTTCACTACCAAATGATAGGAAAAGAAGAGTCAAGCTGGAAATTTCAATAAAGGAATAGTTGACATTTTAAAAATCATCCATTGAATTCGGTTGTTCAGGCTCTGTATGGACATGAATCTCACATCGGCGTATTTGTTCCTTAATCGTATTCTCCACCTTATGTGCTAAGTCATGTGCCTCTTTTATTGTTATTGACGGGTCAACATGTATATTCAGATCTATAAATGTATCAGGTCCGGCAGTTCTTACCCTTATTTTATGAACATTGGTTACATCGGGGACTGCTAAAACTATTTCGGAAATTCCTTCAATTGTGATATTACATGGAATTTTATCAAGTAACGCATCTGTTGACCTCTTCCCTAATCTTAATGAAACCATGAACACAATTACCGCCACGACTAAAGCCGCAATAGAATCTGCAACATGATAGTTGAATGAAGCACCGATTAATCCAACCAAAACAACAAGAGAGCTGAAAATATCGGTTGAGAAATGTAAAGCATCTGCTTCCAATGCCTGACTATTGTATTTTTTTGCTACTTTCATCAATGCTCTCGAACGGGTGATATCAATCAGGATTGACGTAACAACAACTATATAACTCCATGTTGTTATTATAAAATGAGTTTGTCCGGTAGTCAAACGGCTGATGGCTTCGTAAATAATCCAGCCACAAGTAATGAGCAATAGAAATGTTTCAATCAGAGCTGAAAAATTCTCAATCTTCCCATGACCATAATGATGATCCTGGTCAGGTGGTTTATCTGAAATTTTAACAGCAAAATAAGTCATCATCGCGGCAATAAGGTCTAATCCCGAATGAAGAGCTTCAGACAGAATACCCAAAGAGCCGGTCATAACTCCGACTACTATCTTAAATCCGGTAAGAAAAAATGCCGCATATACAGAACTAATAGCAACAACCCTTTTCTCTGTCTGCTCTTTTGTCATCAAAACCCAATCATATTACAAGTTCTAACAAATATGTTTAATAGTTTTAAAATAATAATTAGTTTATATTATATTTATCAGTTTAACATGAATTTGGGATTGCTTAATTCAAAATAAGCAATCCCAATCATGAAATTTTTCAAAAAATTATTTAATAATCTTTTCTGAAACAGATTTTCCCTGCATAAATAACAACAAATAATCCCTGCTTCCTGCTTTGGAATCTGTGCCACTCATATTGAATCCTCCGAATGGGTGAACATCAACCAATGCTCCTGTACATTTTCTGTTAAGATAAAGATTCCCGACATGGAATTCTTTTCTTGCTCTTTCAAGTTTTACTTTGTTTTTAGTATAAATTGCACCTGTCAGTCCGTACATTGTACCGTTAGCAATTTTCAAAGAATCCTCGAAATCATTCGATTTGATAACAGCAAGAACCGGACCGAAAATTTCTTCCTGTTCTAATCTTGAACCGGCTTTGATATCTGTAAATACCGTAGGTTCAATATAATAACCATTAAGACTTAAAACCTTATTTCCACCGCAAAGAAGCTTACCTTCTTTTTTACCGATTTCGATATATTCAAGAATTGTTTTTTCTGCTTTAGCACTTACAACAGGACCCATATAGAAGTTATCTTCAGGATTCCCGATTTTCACCTGAGAAACAGCATACTTAAGCCTTTTTACAAACTCGGTATAGACAGCTTTGTCAATAATAGCTCTGGAGCATGCAGAACATTTTTGTCCCTGGAAACTGAATGATGCGGCAACAACTCCCTGAACTGCTGAATCAAGGTCTGCTTCGGAGTCAACAATAATTGCATCTTTTCCGCCCATTTCTGTTACTATTCTCTTAATCCAAATCTGACCGGGTGATAATTTAGCGGCAATTTCATTAATTCTCAATCCAACTTCCATCGAACCTGTAAAGGAGATGAATCTTGTTTTTGGATGCTGAACCAAATAATCGCCTTCTTCGGCACCGCTTGCAACAAAGAAATTGAGAACTCCATCTGGCAGTCCTGCTTTTCTCATAATATCAGCGAAAAGCCAGCCCATCATTGGTGATTCGGAGGAAGGTTTCAAAACTACAGTATTACCTGTTACGATTGCCGCTGTTGACATACCGCAAAGAATGGCAAAGGGGAAATTCCAGGGTGGAATAACAACTCCGACTCCAAGCGGAATATAAAAATATTCATTTTTTTCACCTGCGTAGGGTGTTAGACCTTGCTTTTCTCCATAACGCATAGCTTCGCGGGCATAAAACTCCAAAAAGTCAATTGCTTCGCAAGTATCAGCATCGGCTTCGAGATAACTTTTCCCAACTTCTGAAATCATCCATGCATTAATCTCGTTTCTTCTTTTCTTCATTTCTTTGGAAGCTTTCAAAACAATGTTGGCTCTGTCTTTAACTGGAACTTTTTTCCATGTTTCAAACGCTTTTAATGCAGACTGCATTGCCTTTTCGGCATCATCCTGTCCGCCCTTTTGAAAAATTCCCACGGTTTCTTCAATGTTCCCGGGGTTGAGCGAAATAGTTTTGTTCTTTGTTAAAACTTCTTTCCCGTCAATAATGTTTGGATATTCTTTACCAAACTGATTGCGAACTTTTAATAGTGCTGTTTTTTGTGCTTTGAATACGTCGGGATTAGTAAAATCCTGATAAGTCATATTTTCGAAAGTCGTCATATTATAAAACTCCAAAATTGATTTAAAACAATTTTTCTCAATTAACCATAAATTATCCTACAAAATTACGAAACCCTATGCAATTATTGATAATTGTTTATTTTTTAATGGCAAAATAATGTTAGTTTTGCTTATCTTAAAAGTTAGATTTACAGAAATTATATATGATTTTTATTGAAAATATTGACGATGATAGAATTAATCACTACCGCAGTTTGAGGTTTACTCCCAAGTCTCACACTGTTGGAAAGGTATTTATTGCTGAAGGTGAAAAAGTAACTTTGAAAATTCTTTCAAGTAAAGTCCAACTCATTTCGGTTTTCATCACTCCAGAATTTTTCCAAAAATATGAAAGCTTGATACTTCGTTCCAAGATTTCCGAAGAACAGATTTTTATTGCTGAAAAGAACTTGATGGAAAAAATTGTCGGATTTGACCTGCATGCCGGAATAATGGCAATGTGCAAAATTCCTGATGATTCTTCCATTGTTGATATGTCTTCAAAAATTGTCATACTAAATGGAATTATTAATTCCGAAAATGTTGGTTCTATTGTTCGGAACTGTGTTGCTTTCGGAATTGATTCACTTATAGTTGATGAGCAGACCTCTTCCCCATACCTTCGGAGAGCCGTCAGAGTTTCAATGGGCAATGTTATTGATTTAAAAATTCATCATTCAAAAAATATTTCTGAAACGATAATTACATTGTGTGAAAAAGGTTATTCAATCATTGCCGCAGAGATTACAGAAAATACAATTCCAATCCATGATTTTCATTTCCCTGATAAATTTGCACTCATTTTCGGAACAGAAGGACAAGGAATTAAAAACGAACTATTGAATCTTGCTCAGCATGTTGTTCACATTCCGATAAATCCTGTAGTTTCATCGCTTAATGTAGCTGTCAGTTCGGCACTTTTTTTATATGAAATGAATAAATCCGAGAATCTCATACCGAAATTTTAATTTTGTGCAATTTTTATTTCTTTGTTACAATCAATAATCATATTTTTGTTTTTTCTAAAGTTATGGAATTCAGATTATGGCACTACCTGATAGATGGACAGTCAAGCATGTTGTCGCTATGACTTATATTAAAGGGCTTACTTACAATAGCATCAAGAAAATTGTTGAGAAGTACAAATCCTTCCAAAAATTCTATGCTAACTCCCTGAATGAGCCTCTCGCTTCAAATGTTTCTCAGGAAACTCTCTTTTCTAATATTGTGAAAGAATCACTTTTGCAAGCTGAAAGCCAGATGGAACTTTGTGAGAAAAACAAAATTCAAATCGTGACTCTTTGGGATGAGAATTATCCTTCACTTTTGAAGCAGATAACAGGTCCACCTGTTATTCTATTCGTTAAAGGAATTCTTCAGCCACCCGACAGAACTTCTATTTCAATCGTAGGCACCCGAAAAAACACACTTTACGGCAAGCTTACAACTGAAAAATATTCGGAATATTTTGCAAAGAACTCTCTTATTGTAACCAGCGGTATGGCTTACGGTACGGATACAATTGCACATACTTCAGCAATCGAAGCATCAGGTATTACTTATGCCATTATTGCTTCAGGCATTGACTGTATTGGGATCGGGTCTGCAGTTGCAGAAAGAACATCTAAACGAATATTGGAATCAGGGGGTGCAATTATCTCCGAATACCGTTGCGGAATTAAGGCATTGCCGGCTTATTTCCCACAAAGAAACCGAATCATCAGCGGAATATCTATAGCCACACTTGTTATAGAAAGCGGCGAAAAAGGCGGTTCGCTGATTACAGCTCGTTTTGCTTTTGACCAAAACCGCGATGTCTTCGCTGTCCCGGGCAATCTCAATTCCGAAAAAAGTTTTGGTACAAACAGGCTTGTTCAAAAAGACATTGCCAGAATAACGATTACTCCGTCTGATATTCTTGAAACTCTTGGAATAGAAACCAAGCAGAATCTTTTTACAATTAAGCAACCTGAATATAATTTTGAAGCTTCCGAGCTGCGGGTTTTTGAGAATCTTTCTTACGAACCAATTCAAATTGATACTTTAGCCGACAAAGCTCAAATGGATATTTCCGAATTGCTTGTTAAGCTTCTTGATTTTGAATTCAAAGGACTCGTCAGGCAATTGCCCGGAAAATATTACATCAAAAATAATTGAAAGAAAGAATATGAAGGAATATCAACAATATTTCGATGAACTGACTGAACTAACCGAAAATCGAATCAGCGAACTTTTCACATCGAAGCCTCCTTTTTCGATTTATGAACCTTTCAATTATGTGATGTCAGCAGGCGGAAAAAGAATCAGACCTTTTCTGACTATGATTTCTGCCGGTGCAATATGCGGACAGCCGGAAAAAGCATTGGATGCGGCTATCGCAATTGAAACTCTTCATAACTTCACTTTAGTCCATGACGACATTATGGATGAATCCTCGTTTCGACGAGGGAAACCAACTGTTCACAAAAAATGGGATAGCTCAGTTGCCATTCTAACAGGTGACGTGATGGTCGGCTGGGCGTACAAACTTCTTAATAGTTATATAGAGCATTCGCGATTTACAGATATTATCAGTACTTTTACAGAAGGATTGATTGAAGTTTGCGAAGGTCAGGCTTACGACATGGATTTCAATACAATGCAAGACGTTTCGCCTGAAGATTACATCCTAATGATTGACAAAAAAACTGCAAAAATACTGCAAACCTGCTCTATGCTTGGAGGATTAATCGGCAATTGTTCTGATGAGCAGTTTCATTCGCTTTCCGAATATGCTTACCATTTGGGTATTGCTTTCCAGCTTCAGGACGATTTGCTCGATATTTCTGCCGATCAGGACAAGCTCGGCAAGAAAATCGGACAAGATATTATTGAAGGCAAAAAAACTTTATTGATTATCAAAACTAAACAACTTGCTACTCAACCTGATGATATTGCACTAATAGAAAAGTTTTATTCGAATAATGGACTTTCCGAAGAATATGTTCCCAAAATGAGAGAACTTTTCGAAAAGCTTGGAATTTTGGATGCAATCTCGGATGAAACTGAAAAGCATCTTCAAATAGCAATTTCAAGTTTGGAAAACCTGAACGACAGCTATTACAAAGAACTTCTGATTTGGTTAATCGGCAAAATGAGCGGCAGAAAATACTAATAAGTGTTTAGTTGCTTAGTTGGTTAGGCGGTTAGCTGTTGAAGAGTTTAAGAGAAGAAAATCCCCCTGCCCCCCTTTTTCAAAGAGGGAAATGAAGATTCTTGTCCAATTTTCAATTAACAATTCACAATTTATAACTCACTTGTATCTCAACCAAAATTTGCTTAATTTTATGATTGCTTTCTTTGTTGTTTTTGGTTATTTTGTTTTAAATTTCTAAATACGTACGTTTATGAAATGCTTCAATCGGATAATAGTTTGTGTTGTGTGTTTACTCCTCCTGCCTGTCTGCATCAGCTCACAGGACTATAATATTGATGTCATAAAAAAAATCCGAAGGGCTTTCGCTTACTAATATTAATTGCGGTTTGGAGGAAAGCCGGGGATTTATCTGGCTGGGAACTCCAAATGGTTTATACCGTTATGACGGGAAAGAGTTTGTGGTTTTTAAGCATATTCATGATGACCCTTCAACAATTTCCTATAACAAGGTCTCATCTATTTTTGAAGATAAAAATGGGGCAATCTGGACTTCAACAAGTTTAGGAGAAATTAACAGATTAGACCTCAAAACTGGCAAGTTCAAAATTTGTAAATTGTATCAAGATAGAAAACCAATCGGTTCCGTGTTAACATTGCATCCATTTTTCAATTTCAATGGCACTTTATTGTATGGAGGGTTTTCGACCGAAAGAAAAGACTTTTTCCTGCTCTGCTACAATGCCGCCAAAGACAGGTTTGATTCTTACTTTACCGGAAATAAATACATTGATTCCTGTATTCAAAATTCCAAAAATTATCCTGTTTACTTTTTAGGCAACAATTGCGAATTGATAATCAAAACTCATGTTCTAAAAAAATCGAGAACCGAACACAGTGGAAATGATGATTATACCGAAGATAAAATATTTGAAATCAATCCTGAGAAAAAGCAATTTAAATTCATTGAGAATGATAAGAATTATGAGATTCTCAAATTTCTCTGAAAAGATAAAACAGGTAATACATCCAATCCTTTGCTATTGATTCCAATTACTCAGACTTTGTTGGGTCGTTCAAGAAAATGACATCGAAACTTGATGATGCCCATGTTGAATTATTTTCACCGGATTACGATTACAGCCCTAAGTTGGTTTTGAGGTATGCAGAAAACCAATATGTAGTTGTAAAATCAGGTTATCCGCAAATAGCCAAAGGTGATATTATTACATCAATTGGCGGTACACCCACTTCACAAATGGAGGATAGTCTCCGTCAATATATTTCAGAAGGGAACCCTGATGTATTCAGGCGAGAAGTCTGCCGCAAGATGTTACTCGGGGAAATGGGTTCTTACATTAATATCGGATATAAAGACAGTTCGGGTAATGCCCAATCTGTTTCTTATGTGAGATTTAGTTCAATCAATAATAGTTGGTTTTACGATTATTCACCGAATGAATATATAAGCAGTATAAAATGGAAAAAATGGGATTGTAATGTTGGTTTTGTGAATATGGGTATGTTAAAAGAACTGGATGTTAAATCTATGTATAGCGGCCTTTACTATACCAGTGCTATGGTTATTGATTTGAGAAGCGACTTGGAGGGAGCCACCTGGTCCTTAGCGGATTTAATTTATCCTAAGAAAAAGTGTTTCGCCAAATTGACTATCCCTGATGTGAAATATCCCTGAACCTTTTATTGGGATTATTCCTACTTCGATGTTGATAATAATCCTTTGTATTACAAAGGAAAAATAATTATCATTTGTAATCAGGAATCACAAAGCAGTATTGAATTTTGCACAATGATTTTACGGGCAATGCCTAACTCCATTGTTGTAGGAAGTCCGACTGCCGGTGCTGATGGTAACATAACAAAAATATTTTTCAGTAACGATTTGAGTGCAGGGTTTACCTCATTGGGTGTTTTTTATCCTGACGGCAAACAAACCCAACGAATTGGGATTATACCGGACAGCGTTGTTTATCAAACTATCCAGGGCATCCGTCAAGGTAGGGATGAAGTTTTCGAAAAAGCGATGGAAATTGCCGGATGTATTGTTTCTGTAAGTGATAACGAACTTCCAAAAAGCGAATTCAGTGTTTATCCTAACCCAGCCGCGGATTTCATAGAAATCTCTGTTGAGCCTCAGTCCCCTTTACCCTATATTCGCATTTTCAATGTATTTGGTGAAGAGCTTCTGAATATTTCTAATTTAAATAATTCCCAATTTAGAATTAGCGTTTCGGGTTTGCCGTCTGGTATTTATTTTGTGAGAGAAGGGTACAGAGTTGGGAAGTTTGTGAAGATATAGGAATTTACAAATTTATAGCATTATCTTAAAAACCGAGTGGTGGTTTACTTTTAAAATTCTTTATAATATTGAACTATTGTTAGTGTCCATTTATTTAGCTTTATAAGCAATGAAAATCCAAGTGAAGCGAATAAATATGTAATATTAGACTCAATTCGAGTGAAGTATGACGACCTTTTTCGCCAAAATATTCAGGCTTTGGAAGAGAGCTTTCGTATCAGGGTATCAGGGAATTTATGAATATTAAAAGTGTGGCGGTTAAATAAATGTGTGAATAGTTTTTTCAGCTTTCATTCCTGTAGTATTCAATTATCGGATCGGGAAAAGCAAGTCCTTTTCCGGTTTGCTCGGTAGCGGCTCTGCATCCACCGAAGCATTTATCATAGATTAAACATTCAGCACAGTATTCAGGTTTAATCTTTTTCCATTTTTGAACGTAATCATCATCGAGTAATTCAATGAGATTATTCTCGAATATATTCCCAATTACTTTAGGTGAGTGATTGCATATCCTCATATTACCAGCGATATCAAATGTCAGAGGCATTTTCCTGATGTCAGCAGTACATGAGAAAGTCGGGATTGAATCGTAATCATCAGGATTCAAAATGCAAAGCGGAGTACATACGTTGGAAGTGATTTTAATATTCAGCTCCTTGGACACAAGATTTGCAGTTGTGAATCCATTTTTCAATTCGCTCTGGTCCGGTATTAGTTCAAAGCTGTGCTTAAGTCCTTCTCCACCGACATTATATCTGGTAAGCATAATATTTAGAATTCCAAGTTCCTTAATGAATTCGATAGTTTTTCGCAAATGACCAATGTTCATTTTAGTCAGAACAATGTCAACTACGACAGATGTATTAAAGGATTGCAGTATTTTGACGGAATCCAGAACTTTTTTATGAGAACCCGATTTTCTGACCATTGCGTCATGAACTACGGGCAAATAAGAATGTAACGGCAAAGTGAAGAGTTTTATTCCAAGACTTGCGAGTTCTTTATATTGTTCATAAGTTCCGGCACAGCCGTTTGTGATGATGCTGACATTCGCTTTTTTCAATCTGCAAAAAAGAACAAGCTCGCTGAATCTTTCTGCCAAAAGCGGTTCGCCGCCTGTGAAGGTTATAGAGTTTACTTTGGCTGAACTGAAAATTTTTTTTAAAGTGCGAAGTGCCGATTTATAAGAATTTGAATGAATTATTGTTTCGCCGGGTCTTTTCCATATATTATAGCAATAAAGACAATCCAGATTGCATAGGGAAGTCGTTTCGAAAATAATGTAATTCAGTTCCGATTGCATCTTTTGCTATTTAATATAAATTCTATTGAACCAACTGAGAGGAGTTTTGATGGATTGCAAAGAGTCAATACCAGAATACTTGATTGTATAAGTACCTTTCTCAAGCTGTGAACCAAGGATAAAATGAAAGAACTTTGTATTGAATTTTGTCGAATCGTTGGTCATATTTCCGCTTTGCTTTGTTAGATTTGAAACTGAATCAACTAATTCATAAGCATAAGAATAAAATGTTGGTTGATGAACATAACAAAAAACCGTATCACCCGTAAGGAATTGATTATATTTTTCGACTTTGGAATTTTTTGATATCAATTCGATTATGTTTTCAGGTGGTACCGGAGCATAGCAATTAACAACGCCAATATCGCAACCCGAAACAAACCAGCTAAAACTAAGCAAAAATGCTCCAATCCGAATTTTCCCGGCTATTAATTTTTTGTTTTTTCCGTTGGTTATTATCACAAGTCCGGCAATCAAAACAAAAGCCAAACCTGCGGCTATCAAAATGAACGGCGATATTAAATCTTTTATTTTCATTTCTATAATCCTTGAAAAATGTAATTTATGTTTTTACAAATTTACTTACTTTTTCACCAATTCTCACAAAATACATTCCAGACTGCACCCCGAAACATTAATTCTTAAGTCCTCTCATTTAGTTGCGGGAGGCGGAGCCTGACGGGGTGGACTATTAGAGAAATTGACAATTATGAATCGAGAAAACTATGAATGATATTTTGCTTTATCGTTGTGTTTCGTAATATTTTTTTTTGACAGACATCCATCTAATACAAATTTTATTTACCTCATTTCCATAGCAATAAATAATCATGCTTTTCGTTTATTTAATTTGTGATTGTTCATTGAAAGTTAGTCAACCTCGCCTCGTATTCTTGGAGGGCGGTAAGATTTTGCATCTTTGCATCTTTTTGAACTCAAAGATGCAAATGAAAAAAATCCGTTAATTGGAATAATATCAATGTTTTAGATGGTATTTCATTGCATTTTTTACAATTTTTTTTTGATGATGCAATGCAATTTTGGAAAATTCAAGAAAGAACGAATCTTGATCATGTTAATCCTAAAATCAAGTGAATCAAGGTTCAGAATTCTTTGACGAATATTCACCAAAAGCTGCATCTTTGCATCTTTTTGCATCCAAAGATGCAACGACAAAAATATCGTTATTTGAAATAATATCAACAGGTTAGATGGAAATTGCATTGCATCTTCTGCATAATTGTTTTGATGATGCAATGCAATTTGGATGATAAATGGGGATATTTGAATTGAGAAAAAAAAAGCCCGAAATTATTCGGGCTTCTTTTAAAATTGACCATCAAAGAAAATTATTTCTTTGGTTCGGCACTATTGAAAATCGGTGATTCCTTAACTTGTCCGTAACCACTTACAACGAGTTCGGGAAGATCTTTGTTAGTTGTTTTGATTTTAAGACTGCAATTGAAATATCCGACTTTATCAGCTTTGTATTTTGCAGTAATTTCCATTTCTTCATTTGGCTGAAGAACTTTTGTGCTTTTCATGTTATAATTAACAAAAACATTATCGGGTGTAATTTCGAAATTAGAAAGAGTAAGGCTTTTATCGGTGTTATTTTTGATTTTCACTGATGAAACAACTTCCGAACCGACTTTCATTTCGTTAAAAGTAAAGTACTGAGGGTTAATTGAAATTGGATGAAAAACTTTAGCTTTAAGATAAAGAATCTTGTCCTTTGCTGTTGAATCATTCGAAGAAATTCTGACAGTTTTTGTCAAATCGCCCTGTGTTGAACCGAGTCTCAGTGTAACAGGTAAAGTAGTAGATTCACCAGGTCCAAGAACGGCTTTTATTTCGTCAAGACGTGCAGTTGTGCAACCGCAACCGGCTTTAACTTCATTGATTCTGAGCGAATCTTTTCCAATATTTTTTATCTTGACACTGGCTTTTAAAGGGTCGTCTTTGGGTGTAACCGTTTTCCAGTCGTAGGTATCTGTTCCGCCTTCGATTTCGATTTTCGGCTGAGCATTAGAAACATAAGCGAACATCGCAAATACTGCGAGCAAACTAAGCAAAACTTTTTTCATTTATCCTCCATTTTTTAATAAATATGTTAGTAGATATAAATCTTTTTTTTTGACGATGTTTATCTTAGAATAGTGTTAAAACATTTCTTAATTCTTAAAAATCTTCGCCAAATACAATTACGAACTTAACAATATCTAATGAAAATAGAATGAAAACAAGCTAATCATTATCCATATCAATGGCTTAGATGCGGATAAAAAAAGTATTTTTTGGGGATATGGAAAAAGACGAATTAAAAATATTCAGGTCTTTTTAAATATTTAATCGGGTCTTCGATTCCTGCCTGAGCAAAACCCCGTAGCCTCAGCCCGCATGAATCGCAGATACCGCAGGCACAATCGGTTTCTTTGTAGCAACTCCATGTCAGATGAAACGGGGTACCAAGTTCAATTCCTTTTTGGACTATGTCCTTTTTGGAAAAATTGATGATAGGGGTAAAAATCTTGATTCTTGTTTCGGGTTTGGTTCCTAAATCTATGGACTTTTCGAAAGCATCAAAAAATTCTTGTCTGCAATCGGGATATCCACTGCTATCCAGCTGATTTGCACCGATAAAAATCGCACTTGCACCCAGAACTTCTGTCCAGCTTGCGGCAATCGAAAGAATATTCCCATTTCTGAAAGGTACATAGCTTGAGGGAATGGTTGTGTTTTCAAGATCTGCCATGGTAACTTCCATAGTATCATCAGTTAAGCTTGAGCCGCCCATATTTGCAAAGTGGCTTACATCAACAATTAGTTTTTGCTTTATATCAAAATGAATCAGAAGGTCATTAAATGCTTTCAGCTCCCTTGATTGAGTTCTTTGACCATAATTCAGATGCAGAGCGGCAATCTCGTATCCTTCTTTTTGGGCAATAGAAGCACACAAGGCAGAATCCATACCTCCACTTAGCAGAACAACTGCAATTCCCTTGGTAATCAATTTTTTCTCCGAATAAATTATTAAGTCATAAAGACCCAAGAACCAACATGAAAGAAATATTTTCAAGAATACTCATCAACTATTTGATTCTCAGACTTTACAGTTTGAAAACTAATTAATTTTATTTTTTAGTCAAAACAAAAATAATTAAAACTTTTGACTTCTTGTTAGTTATATTGCAAAATTTGTAAATTTTCAAATTGGAAAATGAATAATATCAGCGATAAACGTAACTTAAAACAAAGTCTGACAGTCGGCGTAACCATAGCAATAGTTGTTGGTGCCGTTATTGGTTCGGGAATATTCAAAAAGCCTGCATTGATGTCATCACAACTTGGCTCTCCCGAGTTATTGCTGTCAATCTGGATTATTGCAGGAATTATAACTCTTTTCGGGGCGTTAACAAATGTTGAAGTCGCAGGAATTATTTCAGAAACCGGAGGTCAGTATATTTACTTCGAAAAGATGTACGGCGGCTTCATAGCTTATCTGTACGGGTGGTCAATGCTTGCAGTTGTTCAGACAGGTTCAATAGCTTCGATAACTTATATTTTTGCCGAATACTCGCAATATTTTTTTCATTTCCCGCATTTTTCGTCGGAAATCGAGAAGAGCATTTTCCTGCATATTCCATATATAGGTTATATCTTCCCGCTCGAAAATATTGGAGTAAAGATAGTAGCAATCCTTACGATTAATTTTCTCAGCTTTGTGAACTATCTTGGAGTTGTTCTGGGTGGAAGAGTATCAGCATTATTCAGTTGGATGAAAGTAATTGCAATTCTCATGCTTGTTATATTGGGATTCACAATCGGAAATGGTTCATTTGAGAATTTCACAAAGGACGCACCTGCTATTTACGATAATGTCAATATTTTTGCGGGGATAATAATGGCTTTATCGGGTGCTTTCTGGGCTTATGACGGGTGGAATAACATAACATACATTTCAGGGGAAGTAAAGAATCCGCAAAGAAATATTCCGCTTGCCCTTTTCTGGGGTACCGTTATTGTCATTGCCGTTTATATGCTGATTAACCTTGCTTATCTTTATATATTACCGATTGATGCTATGGCACAATCAAAACTTGTTGCATCTGATGTGGCTCAGAAAATTCTTGGTCCGATTGGCGGCGGATTAGTTGCCGCGGCTGTGATGATTTCAACCTTTGGTACTTCAAACGGTACAATCATGGTGAGTTCACGAGTCTATTTTGCAATGTCGCATAAAAAAGTGTTTTACGATAAAATCGGCAAAGTTCATCCAAGATTTTTCACACCTGCAAATGCTCTGGTTTTACAAGCATTTTGGACAAGTGTGCTTGTATTAAGCGGAACTTTTGACATACTAACAGATATGTTGATTTTTGTCAGCTGGATTTTTTATGCAATGGGTGCTTACGGAGTTTTCATTTTAAGAAAAAAGATGCCGGATGTTCACAGACCTTATAAAGTGTTTGGTTATCCTTACGTTCCAATAATATTCATTGTTTTTGCTTCAATTTTTGTTGTCTTTACATTATACAATGATATCTCACAATATTATGCAGGAAAGAGTCAAATCATTAATTCGCTTTTTGGTTTGCTTTTGGTTGCATCAGGTTTGCCTTTTTATTTCTATTTTAAAAAGGTCGAAAAAAATCAGAAGGTAAAAGAAAATTCAATCAGCTAATGTAAAAAAATGAATTTTAATTTCAGCATATCAAAACATTTAGGACCTTTACTTTTAACGGCTTTTGGCATATTTGTTATTTTCTTTAGTCTTAAAAATCCTGTTTTTCAGTGGGATACAATCGCTTATACCGCTTGTGTAAGAAGCATTGATATTAAGGATAAGTCTGTCAATCATCGGGAAACTTACAATGAAGTTAAAAATTCTTTAGGTGAACAAAAATTCAAATGGCTTACTGAAGGAAATCCTTATAGAGAAGCCCTTGCAAAAAATCCTTCGAGTTTTAATCAGCAATTAAATTTTTATTATGTAAGACCACTTTATATTGTTGCACTTTATTTAGCATCTAACTTAGGACTTAATATTGTTTGGAGTACTTTATATATTTCGATCTTATCTTCTTTGGCTTGTATATTAGTTATTTTCTTGTGGTTATGCCAATATTACAAGTATTTTTATAGTGCATTGCTTACGATTATATTATGTGTGTTTGGAAACATTTTGGCAATTTCAACCGAATCAACTCCTGATGCTTTTTCCACCTTATTATTACTTTTGGGATTGTGTTACTTATTTGAGAAAAAAAGATTTGTATTAGGAAATATTATTCTATCCTTATCAATTTTTGCCAGAAATGATAATCTAATTTTTATTCAGCTGGTTTTGATTTATGCACTGATACTCAATAGAGGAAAAACGACTATTAGTATTCGGTTAAAATTATTTCTTGTCATCAACTTAATATCATATATTCTGATTAATAATTTCTCGGGAGCTTATGATTGGTGGAGATTTTTTCATCACTCTTTTTATTTTCCAAATCCTGACATCGCAAATTTCAAACTTCCATTTTCTTTCGAACTATATTTTGCTAAAGTTATTAAAGGTTTGACACAATTCGGAAAACCAATTAATCTACTTTTCATCTTCATTGCAGGAGTTATTATGTATCGTTGGAAGAAAGATTTACCTGTAATATTAGAACAAAAGACCGGCTTTTCAAATCAGAATCTGCTCATTTCATCAATAATTGCCGTTTTGATAAGATTTTTGATGTTTCCTATACTCTGGGAAAGGCATTATGTAATTTACTACATGATAATCGGAATACTATTTTTGGTCGAATTCCGCAAGACTATTTTTAAGACCCTATCAACTCCCTGAACAAATAAACAACCGCACCCGATTCAGTAATATCAGTATCTGCAATGCCTTGAATTACAAGCTTTTCGAGAATGTCTTTAGAAGCATCCATGCTGATATTCAAATTCAAGGTCAGGTCAACCGCTTTAAGTTTTCCATTCATGGTTGAAGCAAGTTTGATAACCTGCATTTCCAAATTTTCAAATACTTCGTTCATGGAATGAGTTTTACTCTTTTTATACAAAATCCAGCCTACACTAAGCGGAATAACCCCGATTAATAACCAAGCGAGAAAAACTTCAAAAAAATCTGTTCCTGCAAAAAACCCAAATGCGAAAAACATAGTAAAAAAGCCGCCATGAATCAAAAGTAGGATACTAAATATTTTCATTATATTATGCTTGTTCGTAGGATTAATGGTCATTGAATTCCTCTCAAATTAAAGTTTAATCAGGATATTTGTTCTGATTGTGATAACTTAATATTTTTATAATAGTTAATTAAATTATTTGTCGAAACATCATGTGTTGAAATTTTCTCTTCGTTTCTAAGTTCCGGTAAAATCTTATTTGCAAGTTGCTTCCCAAGCTCAACTCCCCATTGGTCAAAAGAATTGATACCCCAAATTACGCCTTGCACAAAAACTTTATGTTCATACATTGCGATTAATGAACCAAGATTTTTAGGAGTAAGTTTTTTGAAGAAAATGGTATTTGTCGGCTTATTCCCACGAAATACTTTGTGAGGGAGCAAATCCTTGATTAACCTATTATCAATACCTGATTCCAATAATTCTTCCTTAGCCTCAACTTCAGTTTTTCCTTTCATTAAAGCCTCAGTCTGGGCTAAAAAGTTAGAAATGAGAATATCGTGGTGCTCTCCAACTTTATGTAAGGATTCTACCGGAGCTATAAAATCTGCGGGTATCATTTGAGTTCCCTGATGAATCAGCTGAAAGAAAGAATGCTGTGCATTAGTCCCGGGTTTACCCCATATCACCGGTCCTGTCGGATAAGAAACTTCAACACCTTCTTTTGTGACACTCTTTCCATTACTTTCCATATCAAGTTGCTGAAGATAATCCGGGAAAAACTCAAGATATTGGTCATAAGGGATTATAGCATGAGTTTTGGTATTGAAAAAATCCGTGTACCAAACACCCATTAAAGCTAAAATCACAGGGATATTGCTTTCGAAAGGAGTATTCAAAAAATGCTGATCCATTTCATGGGCACCTTCGAGGAGTTCTTCAAACTTGTCCATACCAAGATAAAGAGCAATAGACAGACCTATGGCAGACCAAAGAGAATACCTCCCTCCTACCCAACTCCAAAATCCGAACATATTTTCAGGATTAATTCCAAATTGCTTCACGGCATCTTCATTTGTAGAAATAGCAACGAAATGCTTGGATACATCCTCCTGGTGTTTGGCGATTCCCTGCAAAAACCATCTTTTTGCTGTATTGGCATTCACTAATGTTTCCTGAGTGGTAAAAGTCTTTGAAGCAATAATAAATAAAGTAGTTGCAGGATTTAATCTCTTTAAAACTTCAGAAATCTGAGTTCCGTCAATATTAGAAATGAAATGAACTGACATACCGGGTTTTGAATATTTTTTTAAAGCATTGCAAACCATCATCGGTCCTAAATCGGAACCACCTATACCAATATTCACAATATCAGTGATTGGCATTCCTGTGCAACCTCTTTTTTCTCCTCTATGGATTGCATCAACAAAATTTTTCATTTGATTGAGAACCATTTCAACTTGGGGCATTATGTCCCACCCGTCAACTTTGATTTGATTTATCGATGAATTTCTAAGTGCAATATGGAGTACAGCACGTTTTTCAGTTGTATTTATCTTATCACCTGCGAACATACTTTTAATCATACCAAGCAGATTTCGTTCATTTGCAAGTTCAGTAAGCAAAAGCAGAGTATTGTAGTTTATGATGTTTTTTGAAAAATCGAGGAGAAAATCTTCCCATTTGATTGAAAACTTATCGAATCTATAGGGGTCAAGTCTGAACAGATCACGAAGATGTTCATTTTTCATTTCCTGATAATGCTTTGTCAGCTTCTGCCACGCTTCTGTTCCATTAAGGTGCTTCATCAACTTTTCCTGATAAATAACTAAAAACTGAAATTTGATATATACTAATTTACAAATAAAATCAAAAGATAACAAAACAAGAAATTACGATGCGAAAATTAAATCAATTCGAAGCAATAAGGCAATCGTTCATTCATAAAGAATAATAATTGTCCTGAATGAATTTCCAATGCTATTTCAGTCTCTAAAGTCATATTCCGTGCACCCTCTTTCAGACCAAGTTCAAGAATATCACTATCAAGTTCCCACTTCAGATTTTTGGAGGTTAATCTAACCTTTGGTTGTGGTATAAGTGAAATCATTTCTAACTTTTCGGTTTCAACTTTCAGGTTCTCACAAACTGAAAATCCATAGCGCGATTCGTCAAGAATCACTAAATTCAGAAAAGTGGAAAATCTTCGAAATACACTCCAATTGTTAAGAGTATGTTCGAGTTCTCCTCCATGAAATCCCATAATCAAGAGATTCTTGTACCCCTTTTCATCAGCGAACTTTAAAACCTTTTCAAAATCATTGGTATCCTGCTCGGAAATTTCTATTATTGAATTTTTATCAAAATATTCTGAAATAGGACTTTTATAAAAAGAATCAAGATCACCTATAACAAAATCAGGGATTATTCCCATTTTATAAAGCTTAATTGCCGCTCCATCCGCCGCAAGCAAAGGTAAATCTTTGATTTTTTTAAAAATATCAAAATCGGGAAGGTTTGCATCAAGGCAAATCACCGCATCAAACTTCTTTTTTCTGAAAACCAATTTTTTAAAATCTTTGTCCATCTATCTCTATTAATTAAATTATTAATTTACAAAACTAAACATTTTCATTAGATTGACGATAAGAAAAAAGTATAATTCGAATACTTCAATAATTTCTTATTCAGTAACTATATTAGTTATTGAAAATATTCAGTTAAAGTATAGCATTTTTCGCAGGTTTAATTAATTTGGAGATTTATGAATGAAGACATCAGAAATATTTTTTATCAAATATTAGATTCGATAGCACTCATTGATGAAACATTACAAGGAATTGGTTTTGAAGATTTTACAAATGACAGGAAAAGAAAAATTCTGGTTACAGAAAATCTGATAAAGATTTCGGAACTGTTTGAGATTTTAAAATCTGATGAACTACAATTTACAGAACCACTCGAAAAGATAACAACTCATAATTTATTCAAGATGATAAACGATGCAAATTTCGGAATTGCGGATGAAATTACTTGGAAATTATCCAAAATAGACATGAAAAGAGTTGAAAAACACCTTAGACAGCTCTTGAAATAGCATTATTTGCAATTTTCAAATAGAAAATTTGTATTTTTTAATAAATTATCTTAATTTTGTAGTCTTAGATTTTCATTAACTAATAAAAGATAATAAATGGCGCACCATAAGTCAGCATTGAAAAGGATCCGTCAGTCCAGAAAATTGAAACTTTATAACAGACTTAATAAAAAATTAGTCAAGTTTGCTATTCGTGATGTCAGAGAAGCAAAGACATACGAAGATGCTACTGCAAAATTACAGAAAGTTACAAGTATTTTAGATAAAGTGACCAGTCGTGGTGTTATGCACAAAAACACTGCCGCTAATCAAAAATCAGCACTTGCAAAATTTGTAAACACCAAAAAACCTGTCTGATAATACAATTTAGACTTTAAATCAAATAGAGCACGAGACATTATGGAATGTTTCATGCTCTATTTGCATTTTTACTTTCGGTATTACGATGGCATGGCACCAAAAATTCTTCTAAGCTGTAAATGGAATTTGTGGAATCCGGCAACTTTCCCTGCAAACATTAATATACAATTTTTTGTTATTGTTTTAATGTTATTATTCAGTGCCAATTCAATACCTGATTGTGTTTCAGAACCTTGCTGAAACCAGATGTGCGTAAAACCTAAGCCAATCGCTTCCTGAACAATTTTCTCGGAATTTTTCTTGGATGTCAAAATCAGAAGTGCTTTGATATCCTGCGGCAATGATTTTAAATAAGGATAACATTTATCCTCATCAATCAATTCATATTTAGGATTAACAGGAAATACATTAAATCCCCTTTTTTTTAATTCTGAATATACAACATATCCAAAACGTTTTTTGCTGTTTGATACACCC
Source organism: uncultured Hyphomicrobiales bacterium (assembly GCA_964606895.1). Lineage (GTDB taxonomy): Bacteria > Bacteroidota > Ignavibacteria > Kapaibacteriales > UBA2268 > CAZSHX01. Next base: position 23,831 of record CAZSHX010000014.1, on the reverse strand, counting down.
GCAACAGCAATTGACTGCATACCGACAAATTCTTCTATCAATTTTTTTGAAACCATAATTACCTCTTATTGTTTAATTTATATGATTTTAAATTTTCTTGGAATTGTAACAACAAATTGTGAACCGGGTTTATCAGGACCCGATTTTAAATAACAAGGTGATATTAACTCAACTGTTCCATGATATTTTTGAATTACTTCCCAAACAATAGACATTCCAAGTCCTGTACCTTCAATACCTCTTTGCTTAGATAATGAAGATCTGTAAAAGCTTTGAAATATTTTTTCTTGTTCCTTCTCTGGGATACCTATGCCATTATCGGCGACAGAGATTTTGCATGAATCTTTTTCATCCGAAATAATAATTTCAATTTTCCCTTCGGGGTCAGTATATTTTACCGCATTTGAAACAATATTTGCCAGAGCAAGCTTGAGTAACTTAGGTTCGGCTTCAATGAATGGTTCCAAAGAATCGCAGGTATAATTCAATTCAATATTTTTAGATTCTGTTAAGTCGGTTACATCCGATATAAGCTCTGCGAATATAAGTGTGATATTGATTTCCTCAACATTTTCGATGCTCGATTCGATTTTCAGCTGAGATATTTCTAAAATATCATTAATAGTGTGGATAGCCGAAGACAATCTGGCTTTTGATCTCTCAAGAGGTTTCTGCTGGGTTTCATTAATCGAGCCGAGGTTTCCACTCAATATCATATCCAGATAGGTTACAGCAGCCGCTATCGGTGTTTTTAGGTCATGAACAACCCTTTGAACATATTTTGATTTTGATTTCTCTGCATTTTCCAAATCAGAGTATGCCCTTGTCAATAACCTCTCTCTTTGATATAAAGTTCTTGCGATAGAATTTGCAAGATAAATGCTGATATATAAAGTACCGCCAAATATCGCAAAGAAAACTATCAGATAAGCAGTATTATTATAAAGCGGAGCACTTAGCAGTCCTTCAATTGCATGGTGACGGATAAGATTATGTGCCTCAAGAATTGATCCTGTTACTGAAGCCATCAGCATAACTGTAACGATTGAAGCTGTAACTTCCTGAGTCAGAAACAAACTGCCTATGATTACATGGAAAATAAAGAATATATATATAGGAGATTCAACTCCACCGGTATAATAAATGAAAAGAAGTAAAGACAAAAAATCAAAGCAAATTTGAATCAATGCAAAATGAAGACTATGAAAGCCTGTGCTGGGATGTTCTGTTTGAAGTGAAGAAAACCAATTTCGCTTTTTGGCAAGATAATTCCATATAACATGGAAAAAAACATTATAACACAAAATTGCAAATGCAATTATCCAAAGAGGAAAAACATCAACCTTGACCTGAGGACTGATAAGTTTAATTCCCATCATTCCCAAAATTAATACGGACAACATTGCAATAGCAATATATCTGAGCATAATCAGCCAACGGTTACGTTTTCTGATTTCAACCCAGAACTGCCCGAATTTTATCCTTTCGGGAACTAACGAAAAAAAAGGGTCTCTACTCATGATTTCCATTTACATAGTTTGTACTTCTGCAAAATATGAAGATTAATCAAAAGTTCAAAGGAATTAAATTACATTATCAATATTATTGATTTAATGTATCTAATTTTGAATACTAAAAACTCTTTTGGATATATATTAAAATATTTCCCCCCGAGTTTTTTCGGGGGGAAAAATGAATATTTAAAACATCAGGCAATGAATTTGCCGCGTTTTGTATAGTGCGTATGCAATAATTTATGGGACTTATGACCACAAGGACCATCAGTCAGGAATTTTTCATAAATTAGTGCGACATTCGGATTTTCGTGAGATTTTCTCAATGTAAGTTCAGAATCCTCTTTGTAAATAGCTTCTGCTCTTTTACGTCTGATTTCAGGGGATGTTGGAATCGGTTGACCGCCACCGCCGATACAACCGCCGGGACAAGCCATTACTTCAATAAAATGAACATCATTAAGTTCACCGCGTTTCAGAGCTTCCATTACTTTCTTTGCGTTTGCAGTGCCATGAGCTATCATAAATTTCAAATCTGCACCTTCGAGGAAACTCCATGCAGGCAAAACATTTTCAAGTCTTACTGATGCCTGTTTAACACCTTCAAAACCGCGACAAGGCATGATATCCAGATTTTTAAAAGGTACTTCTCGTCCGGTAACGAGTTCATAGGCTGTTCTAAGAGCGGCTTCCATAACTCCTCCTGTTGCACCGAAAATGAGTCCTGCACCGGATGCATCGCCAAATGGATCATCAAAATGAGAAGGAGCAAGTTCAGGTAAATTCAAACCGGCTTCCCTAATCATCTGAGCAAGCTCGCGGGTTGTCAAACCGTAATCAACATCCTTAAATCCGGAATCTGCCATTTCGGGTCTGTTACATTCATATTTCTTTGCTGAGCAAGGCATGACCGCAACGGTAACTATATCTTCGGGATTAATTCCGTTTTTCTCGGCATAATAAGTTTTGATTAAAGCACCAAACATCTGCTGAGGAGATTTGCATGATGATAGATAATCGAGATATTCAGGATAGAAATGCTCGATATATTTTATCCAACCGGGTGAACAAGATGTAAACTGCGGCAACATTACACTATCGTCGCCATCAACTAATTTCTTTTTTAACCTTGTCAGCAATTCAGTTCCCTCTTCCATGATTGTTAAATCAGCAGTAAAGTCAGTATCAAACACTTTATCAAACCCAATCATCCTTAAGGCTGTATTAAGTTCATAAGTTAATGAATGACCAGCCTCTAACCCGAATTCTTCACCGATAGCGGCTCTTGGAGATGGTGCTGTCTGAATAACAACATGTTTCTTAGGATTATCAATTGCTTCCCAGATTTCATCAGATGGGTCATTTGCTTTCAAAGCGGCAGTAGGGCATCTGTTGATGCACTGACCGCAATTAATGCAAATAACATCAACTAAAGGTTTATCTAAAAATGTTGAAATTGTTGTTTTGTAGCCTCTTTGAGTGGCTTCCAAAACTCCAACTTCCTGAAGGTCAATACATGTTCTGACACAACGTTTGCAAAGAATACATTTATCCATATCCCGAATAACGGAATAGCTTGATTTATCAATCGGAAAGCGTTTTTCAGTAACATGACCGAAACGGTAAGAGTCCACCCCATACTCTTTTGCAAGAGTTTGAAGTTCGCAGTTATTATTTCTGTGGCATGAATAGCATTCGCCGCAATGTTCACTCAAAAGAAGGTCAATAATATGACGGCGAGCTTTGCGAACCTTTTCAGATGTTGTCTTTATTGACATTTTATTTGTTATGGGATAAGTGCAAGATGCTTGCAAAGTCCTCATTCCTTCAACTTCAACAGCACATACACGGCAAACGCCGGCAAGACATAAATCTTCGTGGTAACAAAGTGTAGGAATATGAACCTTATTCATTTTGCAAGCTTCAAGTACGGTAGTTCCAAGGGGAACTTTGTAAGCTGTGCCGTTTATTTCAATTTCAACTTCTGCTCCGATATCGCCCGGCTTTGCGATTTCAACCATCAAAGGTTTTTGACTTACGGGAGCACGATTGTCTAATTTATTATCAATCATAATTCGTTCCATTACCTTTGTGAAAAAATTTCGTCTTCAAAATGTGTCATTATTGAAATGAATGGATTTGGACTCGATTGTCCCAATCCGCATTTCGATGCAACCTGCATTGATTTTCCCAAATCAATCAATTCCTGAACATAAGAGATGGAACATTTACTCTTTTCAAGTAATTCCACTCCTTCAAGAAGTTTTTGGTTACCAATTCTGCATGGAGTACATTGACCACAGGATTCATCTACAAAGAATTCCATGAAATTTTTAAGTACATGGAGCATATCTCTCGTTTCATTAAAGATGATTATTGAACCACCTGTTGGGATGTCTTCAAATGAAATATTTCTGCCAAATTCTTCTTTTGGGATACAATGACCGGAAGCTCCGCCAATTTGTATAGCTTTGGTATCTTTAGCATTAACCATTTCAAGCATTTTATTCAATGTCATACCGAAAGGAATTTCATAAACGCCCGGATACTGGCAGTCACCGGAAATTGAAATGAGTTTTGTTCCGGCAGATTTTGAAGTTCCGAAAGATTTAAACCATGCGGCTCCCTTGGATATAATAATGGAAGCCAAAGCAAATGTTTCAACGTTATTCACAATAGTAGGATTTCCCATATAGCCTGTGTTAACAGGGAATGGTGGACGATTGCGGGCTTCTCCCCTATGACCTTCAAGAGATTCAATTAGAGCAGTTTCTTCACCGCACACATAAGCACCCGAACCAAGACGGATATCAATATCGAAAGAAAAAGCTTTTCCTAAGATATTTTTTCCAAGTCTGTTTTCGGCTCTCATGGTATCAAGGTAATTCTGAAGTTTTTTAAGAAGATAACGGTACTCACCTCTCAAATAGAGAATTCCCTTTTGGGAACCGATTGTGTAACCGGCTATAACCATTCCTTCAAAAACAAGTTTAGTATATTCATCAAGCAGAACACGGTCTTTGAAAGTACCGGGTTCACCTTCGTCAGCATTGCAAACAACAAACTTTTTCGGAGATGCGGCAGAAAGTGCCAGCATCCATTTAGTACCTGTCGGGAAACCGGCTCCGCCTCTTCCCTTTAATCCGGACTCTCTGATTTCCAGGACTAAATCCTGAGGAGTTTGTTCCAAAGCTTTGGTCAAGCCATTGCCGTGCTGTTCTTCATCAAATAAAAGAATATCATTAATAATTGGCATAATTGGCTCCTATTTGCATGTTTTAAGAAATTCAACAACTTTATGTGGTGTCAGCTTCGTGAAAACCTGTTCATTGATAAGCATAGCTGGTCCTTGGTCACACATCCCCATACAGTTAATATACTCCAGAGAGTATTTTTTATCTGTGGTAGTTTCACCAAATTTTATTCCTATTTCTTTTTCAATTGTCTTTGCAACTGCATCTTTGTTAGCCATATCGCAGGAAATCGTCTGACAAAGCCGAACGATATTTCTTCCTTTGGGCTCAGTGCTTAAAAAGGAATAGAATGAAACTACACTGTAAACTTCAACAGGATGAATATCGAGCATTCTTGCAACTTCCTGCTGAGCAAAATCGGAAATATGTCCATGTTCAATCTGCAAATCCTGCAGGATAGGCATTAGAGCATCGCGGGTACTACCAAATTTGGTAATCAGATTTTCAATTTCCTCAGTTAAAGTATTCTTTTCGATTACCAGCATGTTAGTTCCCTCCCGGATTTTTCAAGAAAAAAGCTACTTTTTCCAAAAGAACTGCCGGTGCTACCGGTTTTTCAATAAAATCGTTAACAGGAATTGTTTCACTGTTTGTAAAGTCAAGACCTGTTGCCTTAGCTACTGAAGTCATCATAATAATAGGCGTTTTGAAATTGTTTTTTCTCAATTTCATTGCGAGATAGAAACCATCATCGGGTTCATCCATCATTACATCGAGGATGAGTAAATCCGGTTTTTCGTTATCCAGCAGTTTAAATCCATCTTCTACGTTGCCTGCTGAAACAACGGAATAACCTTTGGATTCGAGAAGCATTGTTGTTGCTTCAACGATATCGAGGTCGTCATCAATAATAGCGATTTTGGGCATAAATAAACCTCTATTAATTATTAAAAATTAAAAGAACACAAATAAATGTATTTTACAATTACTTAGAATTCAAAATTAATGAAAATAATATATTTACAAGTAATAAATTCACAAAAATCGCAATTTTTTGTGAAAATTTTATTAGTAGGGATTAAACATTTTTTGTGTTCAAATTTAGTTCATTTTTTTGGACAGCATAAATCTCGGATAAATATTATTTTATCTATTTATAAAATAATACTATATATTAATGTGAATATCATTTATTATGAAAATAATTATACTATAGATATTGAACCTAAAATGGCAGGTCTGATAGCTCCTGTAACAGAACAAATATTACCATGCATGCCTCCTATTGTCCTCCAAGTAAGATAAGCGAAAGCAATTGCCTCTTTTGCCTCAGATGGTATCCCAATATCGTCAGATTTCAAAATATTTGAATTTGGCAATTCTTTTTTCAGGAAATTAACTAAAGTTTTATTCTCTGCTCCTCCTCCTGAAATTATTATTTCAGATTCTGCCGAAGCAAACTCTTTAATATTTAAAGCAATGCTCCAAGCAGTAAAATAAGTAATTGTATTAATTATATCTTCATTATTATCAATATATTGCTTAATTTCATCAATAATATTTATCAGGTATTCAGTGCTAAATAATTCTCTACCAATAGATTTAGGTGGTTTTAAGTAAGTATATTCAATGGACTTCAGTTTTTCCAAAAGTATCATATTTAGTTTACCTTTTGATGCTGTATCTCCATTATTATCATATCCTTGATTAAAAAGAATTTTCATCGCTGAATCAATCCACACATTGCCGGGTCCGGTATCAAATGCAATGACAGCATTTTCTTCGCAACCCTTTGGTAAATATGTTATATTCGATATTCCGCCAATATTTAATGCAACTCGATTGATTTTTTTACTTCTAAGAAATGAATAATCAAAAATCGGAACAAGTGGTGCTCCCTGACCTCCCAGGGCAACATCTGCTGAACGAAAGTCACTGACAACAGTTTTATTCGTTAAATTTGCTAAAACTGAACCTGACCCAATTTGCAGAGTATTTGGGATAGTTCCGTTTGGCTCGTGCCAGACTGTTTGTCCATGTATGCCGATTGCATCTGTTTCAATTTTATTGAGTTTAATTGATTGTTGTAATTCTTCTATTGAATTTTTATATAAACCGGCAAGTTCAAAATTTAGTTCGGCAATGAGGGAAATTGGAACAGGTTGTTCGATTGATTTCAAAATTTTGGATTTAAGAAGATTTGGAAATGGAAATGTTGAATAATCCAATATTTCCATTTTATGTCGTGTTTTGCCTTTTTCAAACCTAGCAATCGCTACATCAACCCCATCAAGAGATGTTCCGGTCATTATGCCGCAAACAATACGAGGATTTTTAAGCCATTCCTGTGATTTGATTAGATTCATATATACTGAAAACGTCCAAAAGTTTAACTGCTTCTTCTACACTATCTGCAATATAATATAAATCTCTCGAAGTTTCAACCATAAATCTTTCACTGATTGATTTTTCAAGCATTGATATCAAAGGTTGGAAATAGTTATTTATGTTTATTAAGATAATAGGTATATCAATAATTTTCAGATACTTCCAGCTGATAGCCTGCATGAATTCTTCAATCGTACCTATTCCACCGGGTAACACAAAAATACATTCTGCTTCTGTGAGTAAAATATGTTCACGCTTATGCATGCTTTCAACAACTTTCAGCTCTGTAACATCATTATGTCCAAGTTCTAAATCCATTAGAAAATTTGGAATCACTCCAATGACTTCTCCATCTCTCATCAAAGCGGCATTTGCCAGTCTTCCCATTAGACCGACTTTTCAGCCGCCATAGAATATTCTGATTTTCTTATCAGCAAGGTACATACCAAGAGCATCTGCGGCAGAAAGAAAACTTTCATCGCAGTTATCACTTGAAGCGGCAAAAACAGTTACATTCTTTATAAGATTTCTTTTCATGATTTTCTCAATTTCGGTATCCAAGCATCATTAATGAATCAGGAGATAATGTTTTATCAACTAAATCAGAATCAATTTTAGTTTTTAAAAAAGTTTTGAAATTTACTTCTCCTGAAGTTTTGAACTCAGCAACTAAATCCTCAGCTTTGTCATATCCGATTATTGGTAAAAAAGCAGTTATAATCATTTCACTTTTTTCGAATCTGTCCCGAGCAATTTCAGGATTTGCTTTAATACCAAGCACATGCTCTGCTAATATTCTATTTATTTTTTTAATCAATTCAAGGGATTCGAGAAGAGCAAAAGCAATTAGTGGCAAAAACTCATTAATTTGGTTTGAACCACGTGAAGCACATTGATTAAGCAATTCGCCATTGGAAAGAACTTTCATTGCAGTACCGATTGCCGCTTCGATAATAACAGGATTGATTTTCCCCGGCATAATGGATGAACCCGTTTGGACTGAAGACAGTTCTATCTCTTTTAAATAATGGAGTAAACGTAGGTCATTGGAGATTTTGATTATATTGACAGCATTTGCATTTAACATCCCGAATACTTCAACGAAAACATCTGAATTGGCAGTTTGATCCATGACCTGTTCAGCACGCGAAAGACCTAAACCCGTAACGAGTCTGAGCTTTTCTATAACAAGAAAAATATAGTTTTTCGGTGCGGTCAAACCTGTTCCGATAGCGGTACCACCGATATTTACAGTTCTTAACCTTTCCTCGCATTTGAATGTTCGCCATCGGTCACGGGCAATCGCTTCTGCAAATGATGAGAACTGAGCTCCCATTGTCATAGGAACTGCATCCTGCATTTCAGTTCTGCCCAGCATAACATATTTTGAAAACTCTGTTTCTTTTATCTGTAATGCACCCTGCAACTCGGCAATCGAACTGCTCAAATTCCGAAAACCAAAAATACCGGCAATTTTTAATGCAGTCGGGTAAACATCATTTGTGGATTGGTGAAGGTTGATGTGTTCAATAGGATTTATTATTCCGTAATCACCTTTTTCATGACCGAGCATTTCAAGAGCTCTGTTTGCAATTACTTCGTTAATATTCATGTTTGTAGAAGTTCCTGCTCCACCTTGCAAAGCATCCAAGGGAAAATTTGAATTTAAATTCCCTGATATTACCTCATCACAAGCATGATTAATCGGTTCTGAAAGGTTACTACTTATGAAGCCAAGTTCTATATTGGTCTGCAGGCAGGCTTTTTTAACCATTCCCAGAGCTTGAATAAGACTTTCAGGAACTTTGTAGCCTGATATTTTGAAATTCATCAATGAACGTTCTGTATGGATACCCCAATATACATCCTCCCGTATTTGGAGTTCCCCTAATGAATCTTTTTCAGTCCTGAATTTCATGGCTTTAGAAGTAAATTGAAATAAATCGTTAATCAATTAAATTATTCAGAAAATGTCTCGAATCGCCCCATTCATTTAAAGCAACTTTCCTGCCTGTTGATTCAATTCGATGCTGAATACATTCGAAACAATCAGAAGAAAACTCATCGAGACATGGTTTTCCTTCATAAAGCTGATATTGTTGTCTAACTCTTGTAGGAGTCAGCATTGGCATAATAATGTTGGCACCAAACAGCAAACCCTGCTCTCTGCCCATAGGATACATAGCTTGAAGGGCAGTAGTGGATGCAATATTAACATCTTTAAGAACAATTCTGGTGACACCTATCATTTTTAAAGCTAATCTATAAATTTCTTCTTTCCTTGAAGCATATTCTTCTGATAGATTTGCATATTGAGTTTGGTTATGAACAATAAAAGGCCCCATACCAATCATGTCAATATCCATATCCCTGAAAAAGAGAATATCATTTGCAAGCTGTTTTAAAGTCTGACCCGGGAATCCTATCATAACGCCTGTACCAACCTGAAATCCGATTTTTTTGAGTAATCTGAGACATTCAATTCTTTTTTCAAAACTCTGTTCAGCAGGATGAAGCTGACTATACAATTTAGGAGTGCTTGTTTCAATTCTTAGTAAATATCTGTGAGAACCTGCATCGAAAAATCTTTGATATGTATCTTCTGTTTGTTCTCCCACACAAAGAGTAATGCCTAATCCTTCGGGTTGTTTTTCGGAAATTGTTTTGTTCTTGATGGTTTTTACTAAATCTTCAACATAATCAATAAACTTCTCGTCGCTCCTTTCACCCGATTGCAAAACAAAAGAACCATAACCTTGTTCGGAACACCAGACAGCCGCTTCGACAATTTCATCTTTTTCAAGAGTATATCTTTCGACATTATGATTGCTTTTTCGGATACCACAATAATAACAATCATTTACGCAATAATTCGAAAACTCGACAAGCCCTCTGAGATAAACATTTTCTCCTATATTATCTTTCATAACCTGATACGCTTTTTTCCGAATCTGTTCCAATTCAGACTTTTCATCAACTGAAAGAAGCGAGACAATATCTTCTTTTGTGAGAATTGATTTTTCGAGTATTGTATCTATATCCATTTTCAAATTTTATTTTTCTAATTAATCTTCAACGACAAATTTGTGAATCTTTTTCTCCCTATAAAGCAAGATAAACAAAAGCCACCCTATCAATGCACATCCACCAGCAACAAATGATGGAATATAAAAGTTCTGGGCAACAAGAAAACCTCCTACAAGTGCAGGAAGTGCCTGAGCCAAAGCATTCATTGACTGCGAAATCCCAAGAATTTCACCCTGAATATTTGCTCCACCGAGATTAGAGATTATTGCATTTGATGCTGAAAAGGATAAACCCTGACCAAACGACATGAACGGAATAATTAAAAACAAGTAAAATACATTATTGGGTATCACCATAGCAATCAAGGCTATTGCCAGAACCGGCAGCGATATTAGTACCATTTTTTCCGGTTTCATATATTTCGATAGATAACGCAGAACACCACCTTGCATAATAACTACCCAAATACCAAGATAACCGAAGAAAATTCCGATATCTTCCTGTTTATATCCAAATTTTCCCATGAGCAACACGATGAAGAACTGGGTAAAAAATGTAAATCCAAATGCATTAATGAATACAATAATGAACATATTACGTAATGTTGGAAATGAGAAAGCCTTGTTAATATTTCTGACTCCGGTTAATAAGCTTATCTTAATCTTTCTCTTGAGCTCTAATGTTTCAGGGAAATTGTAGTAAACAACTACCAAATTGATTAGAGCAAGAAATCCTGAAGCTAAAAACGGAGTATCAAAAGTAAACCATGAAATCAAATTATGATTTGCAAGTTCCCCGCCAATAAATGGACCTATGATAAATCCCAGTCCAAAAGCCATACCGATTAAACCAAAATTCTTTGCTTTACTTTTTTCATCACTCACATCTGCTATAGCAGAGAAGGCGATAGTAATATTTCCTGAAGCTAACCCCGGAATAATTCTTCCGATAAAAATCAGCAACAGGCTGTTTGAAAAGACTCCAAATGCAAGAATAAAATACCCCAATGCAGTGAATGCAACAGAATAAATAAGTATTTTTCTTCTGCCGTAAATATCTGAAAGTGCACCAACAATCGGATTGGTAATGAACTGTGCAATCGGGTATGAACCAAGCAATAAACCAAAAATGATAGTTCTGGTTGAGTATATTACATCTAAACCAAAAATTCCTGTTTCATTCTTTAGAATCAGAGGAGCCAGAATTGGAATAATAATACCAACCCCCAACAAATCAATAAATATTGTCAAGAAAATTGGTAGTATTGGGTTTTTACGTTTTATTTCTTTCATTTTTTTCCAAATTTAATGGATAAATTTCCCTTTTCATCAATAATCAAATCCTGTTCAGGAAAATCCTCCTCAGATAATTTGATTATTTGTTTGATTCCTGATTTTTCTTCGTCAAAACACGGGATACCCGGTTTATGTTGTTCTACAGGAATTAGACTGCCTTTTATAAAGTTACCTGTGTTTTGGTCAATTACACAATCAAGAATAACAGAAGACCCATTTAGCCCTGAAATATTGAAATTACCATAGGTAAGAAAATTTCCAAGTGAATAAGCAATTAATTTATTTTTATACAATTCCACAGCCCTTAAAACATGCGGACCATGACCAATTACCATTGAAGCACCGGCATCAACGGCTGTATGTGCGAATTGAACAACGTTTCCTCTGTTTTCCCCAAGGAAAATTTCTGTTTTATTAGAAGTATGTGATGCATTTTTACCTTCAGCTCCACTATGAAAAGAAGCGATTACAATATCATGACTTGCTTTAAGTTTCGAGATAACAGCTTTAACAGTTTCTAAATCAAAAATTTCATTAGAATAGTTTTCAAAGCCAAACGCGGCAACAGCAATTCTTTTACCTTTAATCAAATAATAAGAATGTCCTTTCGGAGGGCAATAAGAAATTCCAAGGGATGCTAATTTCTTTTTTGTATTTTCATAACCCTCGTTTCCATAATCCAGAGAATGATTATTGTCAAGATTCAAAATTGTAAATCCCATTTCTTTAAGAGATCCGGCTATATTCGAAGGCATGCCGAATTCATAGCAAACACCTTTTGCTCTGGAAGAATCGGAACATTTGTCAGCTTTCATTCCTTCTTCAATCAAAGCACCTTCGAGATTACCAAATAATATATCTCCATCTTTCAAATACTTTCCGATTGAATTAACAAAACATTTACCACCATCTCCGGGAATAATCTTTGTTGGAGTAATCGAACCAAGCATGATGTCGCCAACAGCTTTTATTCTGATTTGAGAAAATATTGCCTGATTAACACAAAAAAAACAAATAACAGAAAGAAGAAAAAAATTTTCCTTAGCTATCGAAAATGGTTTTCTATTTGGTTGCATCATTAAATTAACTATTGACTTTCTCAAAAATATAAATCTCTTTCGCCATTTTCTATCCTGTCCAGGAACTCTTTTGTTTTATTTTGAACCGCTACGTTAGGAATTTCAAGGAGTTGAGATTCAATAAGTTCTTCCCCGAGTTTTTTTGTCTCATCAGTTGCATAATCATTAAGATATTCTTTCAAAGTCGTTAACGCATTAGGAAGACAATGAAGTTTGATAAGACCCGGTTTAGCAAGATCCATGAAATCCTGACCAACTCTTCCCAAGCGATAGCAACCTGTACAGAATGAAGGAACATATCCTCCCTTAATAACATCCTGAATAACTTCACCCGAGGAACGGCAATCGTTTAAAGAAAACTGTCCTGAATCCTCTACTTCATCGAGTGCTTTTTTATAACCTCCAATTGAGGTTTTGGAACCTGCACTGATTTGTGATATACCCAGATTGAACAATTCAGTTCTAAGATATTCAGGTTCTCTGGTTGAAAGTATCATTCCTGTGTAAGGAACTGCACAACGAATAACTGCAACCAATTTTTTGAAATCTTCGTCAGATACTGTCCATTTTAAATCGTGTGAGGCAGGAGCATTGCTTGCAGGTCTGATTCTGGGAATGGAAATAGTATGAGGTCCAACGTTGAAAGTTTCATCCAAATGCTTGGCATGTGCCAATAATGACAACACTTCGAAACGATAGTCATACAATCCGAACAAAGCACCGATTCCAACATCATGCAAACCGTTCGAAAGAGCTCTGTCCATAGTTTCCAAACGCCAGTCATAATCTGATTTTTTCCCCGATGGATGCATTGTTTTGTAGGTTTCCTTATGGTAAGTTTCCTGAAAAACGGTATAAGTCCCAATCGGAACTTTATTAAACCTTTGGAATTCCTCATCACTAAGAGGTGCAATCTCAACATTTACCCTGCGAATACTGCTTCCTTTTTCATCTTTTACAGAATAAACAGCCGAGATTGTTTCAATGAAATAATCAAGAGTGCAACCTTTATGGTGTTCACCCATCAGCATCAAAACTCTTTTATGACCTTGCTTCAAAATAGCAAGAGTTTCTTCCTTAATTTCCTCGATTGAGAGGACATTCCGAATAATGGAATTATTGTCGGCTCGAAAACCGCAATAAAGACAATTATTTGAACAGAAATTAGAAACATAAAGCGGAGCAAACAAAACGAGTCTGTTTCCATAGATTTCACCTTTGATATAGCTTGCAGTATCATTAAGTAATTGTCTTTGTTCATTATCGGTAATATTTATGAGAACAGCAACGTCTTCTATGGTTAAGCCTTTAATTTCTTTGGCTTTGGACAATATTTCCTGTACTTTATCAATAGAGGGATTCTCATTTTTTATTATCAGTTCATGAAATTTTTCTTCGTCAATAAAATTATTTTTCATTCAAAATCCAAGTTAACAAAATATACAATAAAATCGGCTGTATAAACGGATTCAAATTTCTTTTATTTCGAGAAATCTTGAACGATAAACACAAAGTTACCTCAAATAGAACTCAAAAGTCTGATTAAAGACTGTCAACCTTATGAATAGTTACGGCTTACGAAATAATAACTAATATTTCAAATTCTTTGAATATTGAAAATTCAATTAATCCTTTTGTTTTCAAGAAAAAAATTATTAAGTTGGATTTTATTTCAATTGAATATCTGTTAATATGGAAAAAATAAAAGTACTTGTTGTTGATGACTCATATTTTATGCGTGATGCCATTTCAAGAATTTTAAAATCGGACGGTGATATTGAAGTGGTTGAAACTGCACGAGATGGAAAAGAAGCAGTTTTAAAAGCTTGTAAATGTCAGCCCGATGTAATTACTATGGATATCGAAATGCCGGTTATGAATGGTATTCAGGCAGTTGCTGAAATTATGAAACAATGTCCTACTCCGATTATTATGGTTAGCACCTTAACTACTGAAGGAGCTGATGCGACAATGGAAGCATTGTCAGTGGGAGCTGTGGATTTTTTGACTAAAAAGACTGCTTTTCGTGAAATGGACAGCATGAAGGATGAGCTAATTCAAAAAGTCCGTCTTGTAGGTTCTAACTCTGATATAAAAAACAGCTTTATCAGAAGAAGACTACTAAGGGCAATGCAAAATTCCAAATCTGATCCAGAAAGTCCCAAAAAAGAATTGCCTTCAATCAGAAAATCCGGAGATTCGACTACTGTTCAAAGCGGAAGACAAATACTTGAACGCAAAAAACCATTTTCTACTGAAATCAGGATTATTGCTATTGGGATTAGTACTGGAGGTCCTGTTGCACTTCAGCAGGTTATGAAAGCTATTTCAGGCGAAATTCCTGTTCCTATTGTTATTGCTCAGCACATGCCGCCCTTTTTTACAAATTCATTAGCCGCCAGACTTAATTCGATGTCGGAACTTTCTGTTTCTGAAGCTGTAAATGATGAGAAAATGCTACCCGGTCATGTCTATTTAGCCCCGGGTGGTTTGCAAATGGCAGTAAACAAGAGCTTAAGGATTATTGTTAATGACGAACGAGTAGATTCATTATATAAACCATCCGTTGACCATTTAATGACTTCTGTTACCAATGCATTCGGTAAAAATGCTGTAGGTATCAATATGACAGGTATGGGTAATGATGGTTTACGAGGTTTGAGAATTCTTTCAGAAGCCGGAGGTTACGTAATGGCTCAGGACCCTGATACATGTGTTGTTGCAGGTATGACAAAATCAATTATTGAAGCCGGTATTGTCAATGAGATAGTATCTCTGAAGAATATGGCTGAAACCATTTCATCCTTTTTCGGATTACACGCATCAAATGTTTAACTTTAGCTATTATAATTACTTATGAAAAGAATTATTCCACAAACGGAAACTGATGAAGAAGATGCTTTGATTAATGCATTTTCAGAAGAATTTGACAATGATGATGTTATTGGCTCCAAATCTGACGAACAACTTCAAAATGAAGGAAAAAATTCAGATGACTATCAAAAAAAAGGAAAATCCGGTAAATCAGATAGTTCAGCTATTCGTTCTGACAATTCCTTATATCAGGAATTATTGAGAAGCAGTTTTCAGGATTTTAATGTCATGAAAAATTTGGAAGGTGTCAGAAGATCCTTTTCATCGAGTAGAATCCCTGCAGAAAACATAACAGATTCCGGCAAAAGTATAGCAATCGAAGATACAACCTCTCATAGTTCAAACCATAACATAAATCCTCAAACCACAGTACTTTTTCACAGAGATGAGAATGATGATGTAACCCAAATTGAGATTATTTGTTCTTGTGGAGAGAAAACAATTATTGACCTCGAATTTGAATAAAATCATTCTTGAAATTTTAAAAACCTATTATTTATGAGTTATTGATGCACTTTATCGGAGAGCTTTCAGCCTTAGGGGCGGCAATATTATGGTCTTTTTCATCATTTGTTTTTACGGAAGCAACTAAGAGGATAAGTACTTTTCAACTAAATCTTTCAAGATTATTTTTTGCATGGGTGTTTTTGGTTGTTACTATTTTAGTTTTAGGTTTAAACTATCAGGTATCAACAACGCAGTTATTATTTCTATCCATAAGCGGTGTTATCGGGTTAACTTTTGGGGACTGGTTCCTTTTCAAATCATTTAAAGAAATCGGTCCACGGGTTTCAATGCTTATTATGTCCCTGAATCCGGCAATAGCCGCAATTATTGCTTACTTTGCTCTGGGCGAGAAAATCTCTGCATTAGGTATATTTGGAATGGTTGTTACATTAGCAGGAATTTCTCTGGTCGTCCTTGAAAAAAGAGATGGTGAAAATGAAAAATTCAAAATTACCAGATTGGGTGTTTTGATGGGTGTCTTGGCGGCATTTGGTCAGGGGATTGGTTTGATTTTTTCAAAGTACGCTTTTTTAGCCGGTGATGTTCATAGCTTAGTTGCTACATTTATTAGGATTTTTGCGGCTTATATTACCCTTCTACCGATTGGAATAATTTTGAAACGGTATCAAAATCCAATCAAAGTATATATGAAAGACAAAAAAGCTTTTGGACTTGTGATTCTTGGTTCAATCATTGGTCCATATCTTGGGATTACTTTCAGCTTTATAGCTGTTATTTATACGCAAGTGGGTGTAGCCGCGACTCTTATGTCAACATCACCAATTATGATTCTTCCTTTATCAATGTTATTTTACAAGGAAAAATTATCTTGGAAGCCAATCGTTGGTGCAATTATTGCCGTTGGTGGTATTTCATTATTATTTTTAACCTAAAATATGGACAGACAACCAATAATTCAAGTTCGGAACCTAACCGTGAGATACGGTGATGTTACCATTTTGGAAAATGTTAGTTTTGAAATATTTAAAGGAGAAATTTTTCTGATTGTAGGTGGTAGCGGCTGTGGAAAAAGCACTCTTCTAAGGCAAATAATAGGACTCGAGAATCCAACCGAAGGTTCTATTATTATTGATGGGTCAGATTTTACGCTTGCAAAGGGCAAGGAAAGACAGGAAATCCTGAAAAAATTCGGTATTTTATTTCAATCTTCAGGACTATTTGCGTCAATGACTCTTGCCGAAAACATTGCATTACCTTTGGAAACTTATACGAAACTCCAACCTGATAAAATAAATGAAGTTATTGATTTAAAACTCAATTCTGTTGGTTTGGGAGGTTATGAGAATTATCTGCCAAGCGAAATATCGGGAGGAATGAAGAAGCGTGCCGCTTTGGCAAGAGCAATGGCTTTGGATCCCCATATTCTTTGCTTCGATGAACCTTCATCGGGTCTGGACCCTGTAACTGCGGCTTCGCTGGATAACTTAATACTGAACTTGAATCAAGTCCTGAATACAACAATGATAGTTGTTAGTCATGACCTTGCGAGTACAATTAATATTGCGGACAGAATAATTATGCTCGACAAGGCTTTTAAAGGTATAGTCGCAAAAGGGACACCTGAAGAACTTCAGAACATGAAAGATAATCCTGCAGTTTTCAATTTTTTCAACAGAATCGCTGAAAAGAATTAAAAACTGCTTAATTTAAAATAATATAGGATAATTACTTCATTTCTTCAGCAAACTGCAATGAGTTGCCGTCGAACAAGCCGATGTAATAAGTGGTTTCAGTATCTTCGTAAGGAATGTATTTCTTGTAGTTTGCTGAAGTCATCAGATAGAGAAACTTACCGGGTAAATTCTTCACATACTCTTTATAAATTTCAACAGCTTCTTCGAAGTCAGTTGAAGAATCAAGGAATTTCAAAGCACCTGACGGCAGACAAACCAAGGGATAATCATAAGAATAACCGAAATAATATTCGTCATCACTTTTATTCATAAACATATAATCATTTGGAATCAAAGCTTCAATTGAAACATAAGGATTGTCAGTTCCTTCAATTTCCTCAACCGAATTCACTGATAAATCCAAAATCTTACTTTTTATGAAAGGTCCTCTGTCATTTACTCTGACAAGTACAACTTTATTATTATCCTGATTAGTTACCCTGATGATTGTTCCAAAAGGAAGATTTTTGTGGGCGGCACTTAAAGCATGCATATTGTACCGTTCGCCGCTGGCAGTTTTTCTGTTATGAAATCTTCTTCCATACCATGAAGCTTTTCCCTGCTGAGCATAATAGAAATCATTGGCGATATCAAAATGCTCGATTTGGTGCTTCTTAATTCTCTTAGAAGGCTCAACTGCTGTTGATTCTCCGGAAGCAAAAAGGTCTGCTTCAAGGGATTTAACAAAAGTAATCACTGTTGAAACCATAAATACTAACAGGATTGCAATTGTAAATTTATAAATTCTCTTCATTAATAACCTAAAATTTAAACAAATCTATTCCCGATTAAACAAAATATTTAGTTTTGCTTTTAAAGGGATTGCAAATTAGGTTATATTATCAAGCCAAACAATTAACAGAAAATTAAAAAAAGTTCATTTTCAATTGATTTTGTAAAGTGTGTGTTTCTCAACTGTTACATCCGATTTATCAAACTATATGAACATAGAGTAATTCAATAAACAGGATAAATTATTGAATATCAATGAGAATTATGAATTAATGAATATTTGTTCATTTACAAATTGAAGCCTGTAGTTAATCCAATATTACCAAGTCTCCAAGTATATTGTCCGCCAAATTTAAGCGAGTAGGATGCCATGATAAACAAATCCCGCTCTACTTGCAAGTAAAAAGCAAAGCCCAGGGTATAAGAATTCTCCTGATATCCGAATCTTCTGGAATCAAAATTTTGGCTTTTATCTATTTTGCTTGTGCTGAGTACAATATCAGTCCAAGCTTTGAGGTAGGTTTGTGGAACTGTAGAAACCCCTCCCTCAAAATGAAAAATTGCTTGATCTTTAAGGATTTTATCTCTGAAATTATAAGCCGCACCGGCATTGAGCCAACTTGTAGCCATTTTTAACGTTATATCGCCTCCGAAAAGCATTTCAAAGCTTCCATATCTCTTTATCGAACTATTGTCATCTGTCTGCATACCGTTTTTAAATTTCGTAGGAGCTTTGAATTCTGAACTGATTGAAGCTCTGAAAAGACCTGAATCAAGAATTTGATATCTTCCACCAATACTATAATATAAAGGTTGAAACAATGAAAAACTGCCTCTGTCTTTAACGGTAAAGTTTTGTGTATCTGTAGGTGCAATTTTATCATCAAATTTATAAGATTCCTTTGATGAAAAAAGTCCAAGAGGTAATTCTGCCCTCAAAACAAGGTTATGTAGGAGCCTGTAATTTGCCGCGATATTAAAATTATAAATCTTGTATTCAGTACCATAATAAGCAAAAGGATTAGAAGGTTTTATCGGATTAGCGACTTTTTCTGTGAATTTTGAACTTTCGTTACCAGTTGAGTCATAGTAAGCTGAACCTGATAAATAATTAATTCCAAACTCAACACTAACTTTTTTCTTAGAGGGTTTAATAATATCCTGTGAATTAGAAAGTGCAAAGCAAAAAACGATTAACGATAAAAAAACTACTAATTTTCTCATATTCATGCTATCAATTACTTAATTTTACAAAAAAACAAATATAAGTGAAAAATCCAAGATTTTAAGTATTTTTTTGTGGACATAGAAATATTAATTAATTTTGAATGATATTGAAATTATAAATTCATAACTGATGATTTTTTTGAATCGAATTTAATACTATAAAATGAGGAAAAATGGAAATACCTGACATTTTAATCGAACGGCTAAAAAATGCCAAACATGTTGCTGTGTTAACAGGAGCAGGTGTTTCTGCCGAAAGCGGAATAAAAACTTTTCGTGACCCCGACGGGCTTTGGGCAAAGTTTAATCCTGCCGAGCTTGCAAGCATTGATGGTTTTATTTCTAATCCTGACCTGGTTTGGTCATGGTATCAGCATAGGGTTGAAATGATTAATAATGCAAAACCAAATCCCGGACATTTTGCAATTGCCGAGATGGAAAAAATCTTCGCAGATTTTACATTGATTACCCAAAATGTTGACAGGTTGCATCAAAGAGCAGGTTCAAGAAATGTTTTGGAACTTCATGGAAATATTGTCGAAAATCATTGTTTTGACTGCAAGAAACCCTTCACCGGAAAAACAGACTTACCGAATAATGAATTACCAAAATGCACTCATTGCGGAGGTCGAATCAGACCTTCAGTTGTCTGGTTTGGTGAAATGCTACCGCCTCAGGCAATAGACTCTGCAAATCGGGCGGCTCAGAACTGCGATGTATTCTTCAGTGTTGGAACATCTGCAGAAGTATTTCCCGCGGCAAATCTCCCTTATGTTGCAAAACGAAGAGGTGCTTTTGTGGTTGAAGTTAATCCAAATGAAACTAAGCTAAGCCGAGATGCCGATATTCATCTGAAAGGTGCTTCCGGAGAAGTTCTACCTTTATTATTAGAAAAATTTATTAATTTTACAAAAACATCATGATAATTGGAATAGGAACTGATATTACTGATATATCAAGGATTGAAACTGCAATCGAAAAATATGGTTCACGTTTTTCTGACAGAATTTTTACAAAAGCTGAGCAAGCTTATTGTGAATCATACAAAAAAGGTAAATATGAACATTATACTGCTCGTTTTGCCGCAAAGGAAGCTTTCAGCAAAGCCATCGGAACGGGTATTACCGATGGATTCAAGTTCAACGAAATCGGTATTTACAATCTGGAGAGCGGAAAACCCTATATCGAACTATCAGGCGGTATGCTCGATGCATGGGGAGATTGTAAAATTCATATTTCCCTTTCGCATACTTCAACTATAGCAGTAGCAATGATTGTTCTCGAACGGGATTAGACTTTAATACCAAAAATAGCCTATCTGCAAATAAATACCCTTCTTATTATGGTAAGCAAGTGCAGTGTTGATATTTTCAGTAATGAAATATTGCAAGCCTAAACCCCATGCAAGTCCTGTTTCGTTTGCAGAACCGACAGAATAATAATTTCCGATATAATTATTTTTATCAGGCTCACTTTGAGAACCTAAATACTTTTTAAACACAGAATCAGATTGAACATAATAACCCAAAGTAGCAAATATTGAAAAGTCGCTGATGTCATAATAATATGAAAAGTCGAAAGAAACTGTTGTACTTGGAAATTTTTCTGCATCTGAAAATGATGTTGAATTTCCAAACATTGGATTTGGTTCACCTATTCCCGGATAACGATATTTCGGTACATATGATAAAATTCCGGCAAGTCCTAACCCCGCAGAAAAATTCCACCAACGGAAGCCTAAGCCAAAAGATACACCCCTGCCGCCATAGCCTAAATCGAAAAAAATATTTTTAATGTGAGAAGTTTGCTCCTGAGTAATCTCTGAGTTATTATCAGCTTCCTGAGACAAAAGATAAGAGGAAGAAAACAATAAGAATATTGTTGAAAATGTTATTAACAACAAGATTGAATTTCTGAATTTTTGCATAGTTACTCCTTTATGAAAAAAAATATCATGGAAATTATCAAAAAAAACGAAATTTTCCAAAAGAAAACCGGAATATTCTTCCATGAACATAATGGTAGAACAAAATCAATGCAGAATCACTTTAGTTGTTCTCTCATAAGCATATCCTTAAAAAGCTCCAAGCAAAAGTGTCATAATCACTATTGGTATTAAAACAATAGGTTCGTTCCAACCAATAATAAATAAATTTGGCAAAAGGACTAAAAATGAAATTATAAAACCTTTGATAAATCCTTTTTGTCTGATTTCAGTCAAAGACAGGATATATCCGACAACTATCCACATTGAGAATGCAGACAAATTTGCATTCCATGGCAAATGCTGAATCATCATCGGCACGACATCAATTATTCCAGCTGAAGTACCAATGCAGAGTCCTATTAAATTATGCTTTTTCATAAATTCAAATCAAATGATTCTAAATCTGTTATTTTATTAGGATGAAGGATTTAGATTACCCGGAAGGGTGAAATAAAAAGTACTGCCCTTTCCAACTTCACTATCAACCCAAATATTACCGTCATGTCTTTCAACAAATTCCTTACAAAGAAGCAAGCCCAAACCGGTACTTGATTCTCCTTCAGTTCCCGGACGTGAAACCTTTTGGTCAATTCTGAATAATTTACCTACTATATCTTCAGTCATCCCTATTCCACTATCTTTGACATAGATTACGACTGAACCTTCGGAAGGTTGAATTGTAGTCCCGATTTCGATTTTCCCTCCAATTTTAGTAAACTTAACAGCATTTGATACTAAATTTCGCAAAATTGAATTGAGCATTGGAACATCTGCAATTACCTCCGCATCATTATTGACATTATTAATAATTTCAACATTTTTCTGTTTAGCTCTTTCGCTTATAATGTCAATATTTTGCTTAACCAAAAAAGAGATTTTACAATTTACGGGATTGAAGTCAACTTTACCACCCTGCATTCTTGACCATTCGAGCAAATTTTCCAATAGTTTAGCTAAATTATTTGCTGATGATTGCATTGCTACAGCAAATTCACGCAATTCCTTCATCGTAAGATCTGAAATCTGTTCAGCCATAATTTTTGTTAAGCCGAGAAACCCACTGAATGGACTTTTCAAATCGTGAGCAATAATTGAGAAGAACTTATCCTTTTCAGAATTTATTTTTTCGAGCCTTTCTTTTGTATCAAATAGTTCTTCAATTAGGGCATTCTTTTGAAATAAGTTTAATTCAATAATTTCTTTGGTTTCTCTTAAATTTTCATTCACAAGTTTTAATTCCATTTCGTTCAGCTTTTGTTCGCTTATATCCATAAAGCTTTCAAGGTGGCAATTTAAACCTTTGTAAATCATTGGATAAACTGTCTTGATAATATCTTTATGAACTCCATTGGCACATACAAGTTTCCTTTCACAATTTTCAACAGATTTATTATGGTCTTTTACCGGACAATTCCCGATTTCATTAGGACAGATAAACTCATGACAAACTTTGCCAATAATTTCTTCAATTGGCAATCCAATTAAATCCGATGCGGCTTTGTTAACATCAATTATTGTTTGATTCTCTGCATTAATAAGTATTACCCCTGCTCCAATAATGTGAAATACTGCATTAAGGTATTCTTCATTTGCCTTTATTGTTTCTTCTATCTGCTTACGTTCGGTGATATCTTCAAAAATATAAAATCGACCAAAATATTCGTCGTTCTTACCCCGAATCTGAGTTGAATAGCGATGAATGGTTCGATTATTTGTAAATGCAATCTCGTCTTCAACAACAATACGATTTTCTTCATCCTGAAGCGGTTTGCACGATTCCGCAAAAGCAGGAACATCGGTCAGCATGGGCAGACAATATGGGATTATATCATTGTTCTTAAACTCGTCATTCTCCATCCGTTTGGATAAATGTTGAATTCCCCAGATTTGACAAAAACGTTGATTGAAATATAGAATATCATCTGTTCGATTGTCAACAACTAAAAATCCTAAGGGTGACGAACTCGACATGAGCTGTAAAAGCGATTTATTCCAAAGCAATGATTCCTCTGCCAACTTACGCTCAGTTATGTCATTAACTACCGTAAAACGATAATGTTTATCCTGGACATATATATTTTCAGATGATATCAAAACATGTTTTATATCACCGTTTTTTGCTTTTAAAACAGTTTCAACATTTGTTACATAGCCGTTGCTGTTGGCATGCGACATAATTGTGCTTGATGTTTCAGGTGTTAGAATACCCAAATCGTATGCGGTAAAACCAATAACTTCATTTTCTGTAAATCCGAGCAAATTGTAAAATGCCTGATTTACTTCAATATATTTGTGGTCAGCCAAATCACTTAG
>CAZSHX010000013.1:15205-70838 GCA_964606895.1 uncultured Hyphomicrobiales bacterium | reverse complement strand
CGTTCAGCATTCATAGCTTTCCAGAAGTATCTGTATGAGGAAAGAGTAGCGTAGGTGGAATTGATAATACACTAAAATTTTAAAAATTTCAATAAAATCAATGAAAACAATCATGGCAAAAGTATCCCAAAATCTGAGCACAGATAATCTTTTTCATTTTACATCAAAATTGGAATATATTATTGAAATTTTAAAAAATAAATTCTTTGTAGCTCGATATGTTTATGAAGAAATACCTTCATTTAAATTCAAACTTGCCATACCAATGAAGTGTTTTTGCGATATCCCACTTGGTCAAATTAAAAAGCATCTGAAACATTATGGGAATTATGGAATTGGTATTACTAAATCATTTGCTATGAGCAACTATATCGGACCAGTATTTTATGTCCATGATAACTCCGATGCTTTATTATCCTACGAAACATATTTATCAAATAATGGAACTGAAAACTTAAATATGACTCTTTTACCATATTTTAAAAAATATGATGAAATTAAACTTTCAAATAATGAACGGAAAATTAGAAATAGGCTTTATGATGAAAGAGAATGGCGATTTATTCCTGAGAATAGCAATATTGAGTTTCTTGATAATATCGACAACATACAAAATTTCCTTGACCACAAAAATAATGATTTATCAAATGACCCAAATTTTAAAAATCATATACTAAAATTCGAATATTCAAATTTATCATACATATTTCTGAGGACAGAAAAAGATATTAAGGAAGTTTACGAGACAATCTACAAAAATAATACTATTGATGATATGACTAAAGCTAAATTGATGTCTAAAATAATAACATCAAAACAAATTGAACGAGATTTTTAATATAATTTAAAATTGACTTAACTCAAAGTATTAAGTATGTCCATCAACTTAACATTCTCTGAACCCTTTTACGATGACCTCCCACCTGAAGAGAAGTCATCAGAGGAATTAGTGTTTTTAGTGCTTCAGCATGCGGCAGGAGACATTAACAACATCAAGAAGTATAACGAGACGGAAATAAATCGCTGTGTCCGTAAGCTAATCGAAAAGGGTATGGTTAGGGGTACAATACTCGGTGACCATTGTTCCTGGTCAAGACTGACACCAAATGGAATTTTGTATTATGAAATTATAAAGAAGAAAGGATTTACTAAATAATGGATGCAGATAAAAACGGCTGAGTTGTTTACATATCTTTGGAAATAATGGGTTAATTCCGCCCAAAGGTTACCATGTGTTTCGCTGAAAGGTTACCACTGTTCTCGGAAAAGGGCAGTCACATAAACTGCCCATTCCATTTAATGTACTTCGTCGAATAACAGCTAATTCCCTATTTCTATCTTATCTTATCCCAAACACTACAAAAGCTCCCCAAGTTGCCGGATTGGAAAATTGTTTTTCTTTTTTTAACTTCTGCTGTGCTCGTTTGAGTGAGATGGTGGCATCATTCGATTGCAAATATTCTTTGTAAAAGAGTTCCATTAGTTTTTTTGTTACTTCATCATCAACTTTCCATAGGCTCATAACAATCTGCCGAGCTCCTGAGATTTGAAACGCTCTCTGTAACCCCAAAACACCTTCTCCATTCATAACAACCCCTAAACCCGTTTCACAAGCGGAGAGTACTACCAATTGAGTGTTGTCAAGGTTAAGATTTGCCGCCTCATAAGCAGTTAGGATTCCGTCCTCCATTAGCAATTCTGCATTTTTATATTTTTTCCGAATGTCGGAAAAATAGTTAGCACCTGCCAGAACTAATCCCGAATTCATGAAGATATTTGTGGTGGATAGTGATGAATTGTTTTTGAGTGAATCATTTATATTCTGATTATTAAAAAAGCCGTGAGTTGCAATGTGCAAAATACTTGGAGATTTGAGCTTCTTGATAAAAGACTCTGATGCCCTACCGTCTGTGGCGGTTGTTATGTCCCAATTTTTTGATGTTAGGGATTTGTTGATATTATCAACTTCTTGTTTTGTTCGTGGTAGTGGATCCCAGTGTTCTTTATATCCCCTTTTGCTTGCTATTTCTGTTCTGCCGGTATTTTCCTCCAATTCCTGTAAGATATTTGTATCAATTATCTGTCCGAGATTGTAATCAGGACACCCAATAAGACAAGCAGAATTTGGTTGTTTGTTAAGCACATTATTCTCTTTTTGAAGTTGATCGCCATCGTAATTGGCTGAAATTAAATCCTTGGTGGAGAAAAGTATGCTGATATTGTAAATATCTAACAAATACTTGTTGTTTTTGTTTACAAGCTGATTTAGATTTATTTTGTGGTAAATTCCGTCCTGGGATAGAAATATTTTGGACTTTCCGGCAAGATATTTTTCCAAAGGTTCCCAAAGAGCTGAATATACTTTTTTAAGCTTTCGTTGTGTCTCATTATTGATTTCATCAAAACTTTTACTTGAAATATTCTTCGGATTAATTGCTGATGAATACTCTTTATAAACCGAATTGTCGAATTTATTTTGGTCATCCAGAACAACAAAATATGGGACATTACCACATTCTTTAGTAATGATAAATGCAATGTAAGTTACCAAAGAATCAGACAGTGTATAGTTCTGTACGCTTGAGTTATATGAATTATTAAATTTACCGAATTTTCGAATCTTGATAATCTCAATTGCGGCTTCGTCACTTTTCAGACTTTTTTGGATTTGCTTCCAGTCTTTATTGGATGTGAAGATTTCGTCATTTTTTAAATTCAGTCTGGAGTTGATAATTTTCTCAATGTTGCTTTTTTGTTTTTGTAAAGCAGAATTACTTGATGAAATTTCGGCATTCTTGTCATTTGTTATTGTATTGCCGAGTTTATCAGAAATTATTTTATAATCTGTAATCTCCTTTTCAAGATTCTCATCCTTAATCGTAGCAATTTTTTCCTTTACCTTCTTGCTTGAATAGTATAGCATGCCTTTTGTATTTATCCTTGTATTCAATGCGTCTCCGAGGACATTTGATGATTTCTCGGCTCTATCCACTATGTAATTATAATAATAATCATAATCATTTATCAGCAGATTGAAATATTTTTGCTTCTCATTTTCTGACAAGGACAGGAGAACATTCTTATAGAGGTAATCATTCAGATCCAAATTCATATTAAAGTAGTTGTCGGCTGTAGTAAAATTGCCTTTGAGCTTATTGATAATTCCTAATTTTAAAAAGCTCTTTTTCAATTTTGTCTTATAGTTCTGACTGTTTAAATTTTTATTTATAAACATTGATTTCAGAAACATTGCTTCTGCCTCATCAATGTTATTCATATCCAAAAGCATCGAACCACGGTAAAAATAATTATCGGCAAGATAGGTATAAGGTACGTTCAGTGATTGTATCTCTTCCACAATACTTTGCGATGGTTTTTTGCCATTATCAATGGTGATATTAAGAATTGATTCAGACCTTAGAAAGTAATTTTGAGCTGAAGAATAATCTCCTTTCTTATATTTGTTAACTGCCAAATTCATATAGGTATGACCTTTTTCAGTATAAGAAGTACTAATCAATAAGCTGTCGAGTTTGAGCAAGTATTCCTCAACTAAATCATATTTTTTCAAGCTGTAATAATTAATCATTAAATTATTAAAGGGTGTGTATTGCTGACTTGCTTTTGAATATCTTTCCTTCAGAGATATTTTTTCTGCTATCATATTTAAATTTAATGCTTCTTCGTGCAGACCTAATTCACCATAAAATGTTGCCCATGCCATAAGTATCCAAGCATAATCCCAATCATCATCCCCAAATTTCTTCTTAATATATCCGGCGTACGTATTATAATAGATATCCATTTCATTAACTTTATCTAATATTTCAAAGAACCATGTAGGATTTAACATTCTCGCATGATATGTATAGAACTGTCCATCGCCACTGTAATCAGCAGTTAGATTAAAATGTTTCTCAATAACTGATGAAAATTGTTCAAATATTTGTTTGAATTTATCAATATTCCCTTTCAACAAATATGAAATCATTTTGAACTGAAGTGCCTCAGAATACGCAAAAGAAGTGTCAGTATGTAGTTTATTAGCAAGATTTAATATGTTCTCAGAAAGTTCAAAACTTTTTTCATATTCATTATTTAAAATGAGTGTTTTGCAGAATATTGATTCGGCTTCAAATATTAAACTGTCATTTAAGATATTGCCTTTTCGTAATTTTTGAAATAAACTTTCAGCTTCATTCATTGCAGTCAGATAATTCCCAAGAGAGATATTATTGTTTATATTTGCAAATTCATCGTCAATTTGAGCTGATAATGAACCACCGGAAATTATCAGAATTATGATGATGTAGATTGATTTCATTTTTCCCATTCTATTTTATAAGCTTAGTTTTATATCTGATTTCTTCTCTGATGTTATTAATAAATCTGCCGAGATTTATTATGTTTTTCTGATCGGTTGTGTTGGATTTCCGGTATTCAAAAATATCAATTTTCATTTTTTCTTCATCTACCTTGAACTCCAATTTTGCCATGCTGTTTTCAATTGGGAACCAATTTGTTTCGATAGAGTTATCCATTTCAGATTGATGAAAAATAATTGCTTTCTTCTTTAAGAAGCGTTTTATCGTTCCCAATCCAATGTCAATATATACCGATTTCTCAATTGTTTCATTGCTCCGGGTATTACAGGATAGGTCAATACTAACTAGTTGTTTACTCGTTATATTTTCCTCTTCCCTCTGTCCATTTTGATGCACTTCTGCGTTTGAGGATACATCTGAATTTTTAGAATTTACCTGCCGGACTATCTCGTGTGGTTTATCAATCGGTTTGTTAAAAAACAATATCATTGAAGTTACCGCTATAATGAAGGTTGCTGATGCAATACCGTAACCAAGTGCATGGTTTGACAAATTATCGTAAACATTACTCATTGATTCAGCAAGCCACGTTTTGAGTTGTAGGAAATATTTTTTCATGCCTGTTTCAGGAAGTTTTAATGATGAATGATTAACAATACTTTGTATCATCTTGTGCTCATCCGCTTCGGAATGAGTTACAGGATTCAATGATTTTTTGTAATCATCAATATATTTGTCCAAATCAAAGTCTCTTTGTCTTTTATTTCTCATTTCATGCCTCCAATAATGCTTTCAATTAGTTGAACCATTGGAAAAAATATAATATATCCGAACAAGATAGCCCCCGTATAGTAAATGTAATCTGACTTTAGAAGATTCTCTTTCAATTTCTTCCTTGCCCGTGCCAGCCAAGTTTTTACAGTTCCTTCCGGCTTGTCCATCATTTGAGCAATCTTTTTCACGTCAAATTCCGAGAAATAATAAAGCAGAATGACATCCTGATAGTTTCTATCGAGCTTTTTGACTGCTGTATTCAAGATTGTATTTCTTTCTATTATTTCTGAATCTGAAAGTAAATTATTTGCTTCTGTGTTTATGGTTACTTCTTTTATCTTGTACTGCTCATTTTCATTGACAAATCTGTTATTCCTGCTTTTCCATTTCAGGGATTTGTTCTTTGCAATGGTATAAAGGTAATTGTTTATCTTTCCCTGCTTAATATCAAATCTATGGATTGTACTCAGAACCTTAACCCAAGTTTGTTGCAAAATTTCATCTGCATCATCTTTGTTATTTACAATAGCATAAATGAGACGGTACAGCCAGGGCTTTGTCATCTTAAACAGTTCCTCAAAACTTTTTGTATTCCCATTCTCAAAAAAATCAAGTAAAAGTGAATTTTCTATTTTCATTCTATCAATTAATCCTTGAATTTCTATTTGGTTTCAAATTTGTAAAAAAAAATAATCATTATCAAAATTCTGCTCTGTCTTAGAATCGGAAAATTTGCAATGATTATCATTAGTAATATAATAAATAATTTCGGATTAAATAGCCTAAATATATTGATGATAGAAGAATTTTCCTTCCGAGAAATTATGGCTTTGATAGGTGGAAAAAAAATAATTTAATAATTTTTGAAACCATTTACTTTTTCAGGGATTAATTGATTGCTGTTTTTTACATTATTTGGGAAAAAATGAGTGAAACCTGTGTTATCTTGAACGCAAGATTGAAAAGCGAAGTATTGAATCGTCTTTTTTGCAATTACTTTGATGGTTTTTTGCAGTATTTCACCGACATCAAAGGCGGAATCAATATGTTATGATTGAGATGAGATTTTCATGCAAATAAGAATTCTTCAAAAAGTACTTTTTCTTTTGGCTTTTGTATTTAGCTGCAAAGATAACAGAGTAAGTGAACAGCCCAATAACATTGAATCGGTCACTATTGGTGCTCAGATATGGACTTTGAAAAATCTTGATGTTGACCACTATTGCAATGGTGATTCGATTAAGCAAGTAACAAATCCTGACCAATGGGCATATTTGACAGTCGGAGCTTGGTGCTATTTGAATAATGACCCGAAATTGGGTGCTGTTTACGGCAAACTGTATAACTGGTATGCTGTGAACGACTCCCGGGGATTAGCACCTCCGGGTTGGCATGTTCCTACGTTTGAGGAAAGCACAATCCTGAATTTATATTTTGGGGATTCAAATGTTGCCGGAGGAAAGATGAAAGAATCGGGAATTTTGCATTGGAGTAGTCCAAATACGGGAGCAACAAACGAAAGCGGATTTTCCGCTCTTCCGGGCGGATTCCGGGATGAAAAAGGAAGTTTTAGTTCAGATATGAGTGAGGTTGGGCAATGGGGTGTTTGGTGGTGCTTTGGTACTCCAAGCACCTATGCCGTGTTCAGCACAACATCTGATTTCAGGCATTCCAATTCCGTTCTGGATAAACGGTCTGGTTTTTCAGTACGTTGTGTGAAGAATTGAAGTTGACTTGAGTAGCGAAGTTCTTTGAAGATGAATAGCTGAAGTGTAGAATGTTTATGAAGATAATTTCTTATCTTCAGCTTTTGACTTTTGACAGATTATATTGTATGGTATCTTTTTTAAATTATTATGAAATAGCCTTTCGGGAATAAAAAATTGTCTTTTATTTTGTTAATGTTAGAAAAATAGAAAGAATAACATAATGAGGATACACTACTTCTTAGTATATCTTATTTCACTTGTTATGTTGGCATATCTCTAACTGGAGCAAAAATTTGTGAAAATATTGTTTAATTTTATATATAGGTTGAAGTAAATGAATGTAGATGTTGCACTTATAGCCAATCATTTAGGCGGTTTGTATCAAAGTAATTTTTATAAATTTTTGGGAAATCCAATTAATAACTTATTTTTCAAACCATTGTTTATAAACTATAATGAGAGTAATATAGCTCTTGTGACTATAGATACCAATTCTGATGAATGTATCAGCAAAAAAGGTATCGTAAAAGCAAGAAAACAATTTCTTCAATCATTAATATATGCTGTAGAGGAATTGAATGTAAAAATTTTATTGCTAGCGGCTTCTACAAAAAGATTATTTGGCAAAGATATTGAATTAAGAGTAAATTGGGAAGGTATATCTGATAATAATGGTTTTACATTACAGGAGCTTTACCCTGAATTACTATTCACAAATGGCGACAATGGTACTGCAATTGTTTTAGAAATGGAGATAAATTCAATTCTTGAAAAAGAAAACATTATACCTGAAAAGGAAAACCTTTGCAACCATTTAAATAATGGGCACCAATGCTCAGGTTCTGTTGTAATAAACGGACTAGGTTTATTAGGCACAAATTCTCTTCTGCACCTGATTGAAAATCAATTTTGTGATAAACAAGTTATTGTAATTAGCAACCATTCAAAAGATCTAGACAATATAATTGGAAGAAAAGATGTTAAGGTATTCTCTCACATTAGCAAAATTCAAGACCATTGTTGCATGGGAAGCAAGAATCATGTTAAAATGATAGTTAATTGCACCCACCACCCTGCTCAAATGATTACAGCCGAAAACATCTCTCACATTCAAAATGGTCAGAAAGTTAACGTAATTGATGTAGCAATTCCATACGGTTTTCCAGAGGAAGAATTCTTGAAGTGTCATAATGTTTACCGTCAAGATGGTGGCAATGCATTTATCGAAAATGGTTTAAATTTTTGGTTTAACCCTGCAATGTGCGGTTTAAAAGAAAACGTTCTATATGGTTGCTTTGCAGAGTCAGTTGCATTATCATTATACCTAAAAGAGAATCCAGAAGCAATTAACAATATCCGAGAATTAGATTTCTTCAATGTAAATACACAAGCAAAATTTTTTATAAAGGGATTATTTGATAAACATGGTATTGGAATTGCCGAAACACCATTTAACTTTAATAAGAGAATTGAAAACTGAAAATATCCAAAAATCAAAACTTATTATGATTGATATCTGGGAAGTTGGAATATTTAAGTATTGTCTTGCTAAAGTTCATCTTGTTTCACCGAAGAGGTTGACATCAGCATATGGACACCGGGAGTCTATACACTCCAAGTAATCCATGGCGGGAATATCTTTGTTCAGAAAGTAGTGAAGGTGTAATTCACTTTCAAAACAGCCCTCTCGGAAAGAGAGGGCTGACGTTCTTTCCATTTTAAGCTCATTTCGATTTCCCTTGCTCAGTATCTTTTTTTTCATTATTTTACAGATACAGCATAAGGTGGTTTTGTTTTTTGGTTTAAAATAATTTATTTTTTGGGGAATGAAAGAAATATTGAAACCAAAAAAAATTTCAAGGATTTATTGATTATACCAATTTTAATTTCATTTTTTTGGGATTCTTTATGCGAGCAAGATGTAACTATCTTATAACCAGACTGACGCTGATGCCAAAGCTGTTTTTCTTTCTGATTTTTTTTCTTATCGGAGTAAACTATTGTTACTCCACTATTATTACTGTTGATAACAAGGTTCCAAGCATGGGACAGTTTACAAACTTGCAGGATGCCCATGACTTTGCGGCTAATGATGGCACAGCGATAATTTATATTTACCCATCTCCAATCCCTTATCAAGCCATAACAGTAAGTAAACACTTAACTATTTCTGGAAATGGATTTGAAACTCCTGTACCAAGTTTCTACACAAGTAAAATTATTGGAGAGTTTAATGTAACATCGGATGGTGTAAAGATAACAAGTTTAGATGGTCAGTTTTCAGTTAGAATCGCCGCAAGTCATGTCAGAATTCAAAGAAATAATTTGAGTAATATCATTATCCAACCAGGGTTTCATAATAACGAAATAGTTCAAAATAAAATCAATTTTGCTAGTGCAAACGGGTATAGTATTATCATTGAAGATAATCAAGCGGTTACTATTTCAAATAATATCATTATTCATTATATGGCGGATAACGGTTCAGATTCGAAGCCGGTTTGCATATATATGAAACATTCTGATGGAAGCATAGTTTCAAATTACATAGCTACAAATTTTTATATTCATTCCGGTTGGGAAAATTGTATAGGTGGATACGCCTTTTATTTAGATAACTGCACTACGGTTGAAATCAGATACAATTTATTGGCTGCCGGTCATGTTACCGGTGAAAACTCATTCTATCAATATAATATATCTTCAAATACGCTAAGACATAATAAATACCATTGGTCATGGGCATTGTTTGAATCTGATGAATCCATTCCTATGTTTCCTGCTCAAGATAACACCAATTTTGTTGACTTTTCAACTATTCTTACAAATGGCTATCATATTGTGCCAGGGTCAATAGCAAGTGATAAAGGACCATATTCTAGAGAATTAGGTATTTACGGTGGTGATTTTCAATTTGTGGATGGAGGTCTTCCTGATTTTCCTATCATTTACCAATTTGAAACATTAGGATCTGCCTCACGACTGAATGGTGTTAAAGTAAAAATTAAAGCAAAATCAAATAAATAGAAGGAATTTTTATGAAGAATATATTCATTATACTTATTTTATTATTACTTGCAAATACAGTTCTTAAAAGTAATGTTATTACTGTCGATAATAAGAATCCGGGAATGGGGCAGTTCAATTCATTACAAGCGGCACATGATGCAGCCAATTCAGGAGATATTATTTACCTGTATCCATCTCCAGTTCCTTATTCAGCGATTACTGTGTCAAAACAGATTACAATAACCGGAAATGGATTTGAAACAATTGAACCAAGTTTTTATTCAAGTGCGCTAATCGGTGAATTAATAATTACCGCTAACTTTGTAAAAATAACCAGTTTAGATGGAGGATTTCCTATTATTATAGATGCCAACAATGTCATAATTCAAAGATGTAGATTGTGTAATATTTCTATAAATCCAGACCATCGAGATAATAAAATCATTCAGAATACCTTGAACGCGAGTAGCTCATATGAAAGTTGTATTAGTATTGACAGTAATAGTGGTTTTCTTATTTCTAATAATATTATTGAATCCGGATCAACATCAAAAAATGGTGTTTCGGGATATCCCTGCTGTATTTTCATAAAAAACTCTTATGGTATTATCAGGTTTAATTATATTTCAAGTTATCCTTTCCAAACTCAAAGTAGTATTTATGGAACCATAGTAAGTGGGTACGGATTTTTAATAGAAAATTGTACTTCTTTGCTTATACAATATAACCTACTTTATCAAGGTCATATATCCGGTTCAAGTCATTTTTATAAGAATAATATCTCATCTAATGTTCAGCATCTTAACATTTATTATCTTGGTTGGGAGTGGCATAGAGAAAGTCAAGATGTCGATATGTTTTCGACTTCTGAAAATACAAATAAAATTGATTTTTCGACAATTTTCTTAAACGGTTATCATATAATTCCCGGCTCTATAGCCAGTAGTGAAGGAGCATATAAAACTCAACTTTTATTCGACAATGCCAAAGAGGTTGGTATATATGGTGGTGATACTCCATTCGTTGACGGTGGCTATCCGGATATTCCAGTTATATATCAGTTCGAAGCCGCTAGTATAGCTACACGACTGAATGGTGTAAAAGTAAAAATTAAAGCAAAATCAAATAAATAGAAGGAAATTATGAAAAAAATGTTTTTAATATTAGTTGTTGTTCATTGCTCATTTGTTTTGGAAGCAGGTATTATTACTGTTGACAATAAGGTTCCTAGACTAGGCCAATTTGAGACACTACAAGCCGCTCATGATGTTGCAAATATAGGGGATATTATATATATTTATCCTTCACCTACGCCATATCAGGCAATTACTGTTACCAAACAAATTACTATTTCCGGAAACGGATTTATTACTACAGATCCTAACCTTTATACAAGCAAAATTACTGGAGAATTGAAAGTATTAGCTGATGGTGTTACGATAAGTAGTTTGGATGGTACTTTCCCAATTATTATAGACGGTAATAATGTTACGATCCAAAGATGTAGGCTATGCAATATTCTTGCGAATCCTAATCATAATTCGATTAAAATTATTCAGAACTATTTAACATCCAGTTCTGCTTACGAATATTGTTTAAACATTAAAAATAGTAACGGTATTATGGTATCAAATAATATTATATTTGCAGATGCTTCATCAATTGGTGGTTCAGGATACCCATGTTGTATCTATTTAAACACTTCAAATGGTATAATTAGTAATAATTTATTGAGTTCCTCCCCTTTTCAAAATACATCCTGGAATGGCAACCCCACTACAACCGGGTATGCCATTATTTCAGTAAATTGCTCATCTTTATTAATTCAATATAATTTATTAATTCAAGGTCATAATTCAACTCCTGAGCAATTTTTCAAATACAATATATCATCAAGTGCGTTAAGATGGTTCTATCATGGGAATTGGGTAGCAGGTTCAGGTGGTTATGAAGTTGTTGATATGTTCCCGACTAGTAACAATACAACCCGAATTGATTTTTCAACAATTTTTATCAATGGTTATCATATTATTCCCGGCTCAATAGCGAGTAGTGAAGGAGTCTATAAAACTGAACTATTATTCGACAACGCTAAAGAGGTTGGTATTTATGGAGGAGATACCCCATATATTGATGGTGGTTATCCAGACATTCCAGTCATTTATCTGTTTGAAGCCGGAAGTTATGCATCTCGCCAAAATGGTGTTAAAGTTAAAATCAAAGCAAAATCAAATAAATAAAGGATCGATTATGAAGAATTTATTAAATTTATTTATCCTATTGGTACTTACTAATTTAGTTCTGAAAGGAAATGTGTTAACTGTTGACAATAAATTTCCAAAACTTGGACAGTATGTGACATTGCAGTCTGCAATTGATGCTGCTTCAGATGGTGATGTTATTTATATTTATCCATCTCAAAATGCATATTCAGGGGCTATAATCTCGAAACGCTTGACAATTATTGGAAATGGTTGGACCGATGTGGATTATGGTTTGAATCATACTTTTATTTCTGGATCTATCGTTTTTAATCAAGGATCTGATTGGTCACAATTGCAAAGTTTGGCTGGTTTTTTTAATGTAGATATTAATGCGAGTAATATTACAATAAAGCGAAATCAATTAACAAATATTACAGTGCAAGCAAACCACACAGGTACGGTTATAATGCAGAATTTCATTAAATCATATACTAACTTTTTGATATGGATTGATTGCAATAATGATGTTAGGATTAATAACAATTTCATGGAGAACAGTAATAACGGTGGAGGAATTTCAGCATGCAATTCAACATTATCAATATATAACAATCTAATTTATTTGAACTATTTCGCACAAGCGGGTGGATGGTGTCCAATACAAGCTAATCCAATTGCAATTTCATTTTCAAATACTCAGGCTTTTATTGAGTATAATATGATAACCTCAGGAGCTTGTAGTTATGCTAATTATAAAAACAATTTAAGCA
Organism: uncultured Hyphomicrobiales bacterium; assembly: GCA_964606895.1. GTDB lineage: Bacteria > Bacteroidota > Ignavibacteria > Kapaibacteriales > UBA2268 > CAZSHX01. The sequence continues at coordinate 58,047 of CAZSHX010000013.1, read as the reverse complement.
GAGACAAACAATATAAAGATCAAGTTTATGGTGGAGGCTGTTGTTGCTTTGATTATTGGAGGGATTACAATGTACTTCCTGTGGGGGATAATAACAGAAATGGTGTTGATCTATCGACAGTATTCAATGCTTCTTACCATGTAATTCCAGGGTCTTTAGGTTCAGCCGAAAATAATAATGGTACTGAAATTGGAATTTTTGGTGGACTCACACCTTTTGTTGAAGGTGGGTATCCAGATGTTCCAATAATTTATCAATTCGAAGCAGCAAATTCGGCAACTCGCCAAAATGGTGTTAAAGTAAAAATCAAAGCAAAATCAAATAAGTAAGGAAATAGAAAAAATGAAAAAGAAAATAATTTATGTATTTATGGGTTTATTGTTGAGTAGTTCTTATTTGTTAGCCCAGTTGCCAGAAAGTTATCAAATTCCAGATGATTATATAACATCCAGAAAAGATCAAAAGATCAACGGTCCCTGTTGGGCATTTGCTGCGATAACTTGCATTGAATCAAGGCTAATAAAACTTGGCTTTGAATCCAATGTTCTTGATTTATCAGAGCAAAATATTATTAATTGTAATCCTTTAAAAGTAAAAAAAGATGAAGTGATTTCGTCGAATTTACTCGGAGGTGGAAATGGTAGAACCGCATCTTATTGTTTATTATCAAATGGTGTAATTTCAGAATCAAAAGATCCTTACAATTTGGAATATCATGATTGTCAAGATGTCCCAAGCAATTATAGAATTTTAGATGTAGTTGAATCGAAATATGACATTAATAAAATTAAAGAAATTATTTTTACTTACCAATCTCCAGTATGTATAAAATTCAAAAACGGAACACAGAATCATGTTATATCAATTGTAGGGTGGAATGATAAAAAACAGTGTTGGAAAATAAAGGATTCTGATTTTCAATGGTACGAAAACGAAAATTTTTTTAAATGGTTAGAATATTTTAACTTAGATTATTTAAATGAATTGCCATATAAAATTGATGACTGGATGTTTGGGTTTATAAAAACTCCAATTGTTTACGATAATTTTTACTTTTGGGAGAAGGTCATACCTAATAATTCCAATTATTCTACTTTGGTTTATGATAGAATAGGATATGGTCAATTTATTGATGATTTAGGTAAGACGATTAAATTTGTAGGAAAGAATTCAGAAGGACAAAACATCATTCAAACTGGTACATTATCAACTGGTTCTGGATATGGATTAGTAAAATATAATGTCTCAGAAATATCAAGATTAAAATATATATCTAGTTGGATTCTAAATCCTGGTACAATTAGTATTGAAATTTATTCTGATTTCAACACAACAACTAATGAATTGAAAAACCTATTATATCAGGATAAAGATTTAAAGGTTGAATATAGAGGTTTCAAATCTTTTGAACTTCGAAAAGATATTATTATTTCAAAGAATTCGGATATCTTTATTAAATTATTTTACAAAGCAGATAATATTGAATCAGCCGCAATACCTTTTGAACCGGAATCCGGAGAAATGCCCACCAATAATTTATCATTTGTTTGGGAAACTATTCCAGTCGAAAATAAAAGTTGGTTTAGTATTGATGGAGATGATTGGATTTCAATGGGCAAAAACACTTCTTATCCTTATAATCTTTGCATTCGAGCTATTGTAGAAAAAGTTAATACAAAGGCGGACTTTACTTCAAATAGAACTTGTGGTAATGTTCCTTTAATTGTTGATTTTTCAGATGCATCTCCGAGTTATTATGAAAATGGAACCTACGAATGGGATTTTGGTGATGGTAACAAGAGTACAGAAAAAAATCCGACTAATACATATATTTATCCTGGTTTCTACACTGTAAAGATGAAGGTATCAAATACTAATGGGAATGGAGAAGTTACAAAAGCAAATTATATCGGTGTAAATCAATCAGGTTCGCCAAGTCTTACGCATTATGAGTATTTTCTTGATACGGATCCTGGATTGTCCGCCACTGAATCATCAAGGAATATTTATGAAATTGATGCTCCATTTAGCTTTGCTGACTTAGATTTAGTTCTGAAATTTGAGAAACATCCTGAACAATTAACAACCGGTTTGCATAGATTATATATGCGATTCAAGGATTCAAACGGCAAATGGAGCGTTCCTCAAATGAGGATGGTTTACATCTATGATGACCAGCCAATAGGTCAGGACTGGGTCACAGATGCTGAATATTTCTTTGATACAGACCCCGGATTCGGTAATGGAGGTAAGGTTGATGACTTCTCTTCCGGTCGAGAGCAAGCTTTGAGTGTTGCAAATGAACCAACAGGTCTTCATAGAATGTATGTCAGAGCCAAGAATTATACTAATAATTGGGGCATACCGCAAATGAGAATGGTTTACATTATGGATGAGAAACCGGAATCAAAAATTATGGATGTAGAGTATTTTGTTGACGATGACCCAGGAAAAGGACTCGGAAAGACCTTTCCGCTGATTCCTGCTGCTGATGTAGAAATTAATGACCGTGCAAGTCTTTTTGATGTAAATATCGGTCCCCATAAGCTTTTCGCAAGAGCTAAAAACTCTCTCGGCGAGTGGGGTATTCCTGTATCAGCTGATATTACAGTTGATAATACAATTGTGAATCCTGAATTAATAAGTCCGGTTAAAGGTGATGAAGTTTTGACAAGCAATATTGTTTTCAAATGGGAAAATATTGGTGCCACTCGCTATGAACTATGGGTTGATGATGACAAACAATTCAATTCAAAAGAGGTATCTCCGATAAATATTCCGGAAATTAATAATTTAAAAGCAGATTTTTATGATTTGTGTGCAGGTTGGCTCACTGAAGGCAAACAATATTGGAAAATAAAAGCATATTTTTATGATGGACAGATTTTAGAATCAGTAGTTGATTCATTTATGTACAAACCTCCCATTGCTTCAAAACCCATTTGGAAACCGATTTATCGGGCTTACAAACCGGAAGATGCCGACCATTTTTACTGCACTTCAAAGACACATCTGGATGGAGCAAAGAACTCAGGTTATAATTTTGAAAGAGTTGAGGGTTATTTATCTGTAAATCCTTTTACGATTTTAGATCCGACCGATCAAATGAAGACAGTTTTCCGTTTATATAAAAAAGGCGAAGAATCAGTTCAGAAAGCTAACCGGCATTATTATACATCAAGCTTGAAAGAGAAAAATGATTCAATAGCGGGAGGATGGGATTATGAAGGCATATTAGGTTATACATTCAGCAAATATCATGATGGTTTGACAAGAATGCATGAGCTTGAATTATTTACTTCTTCTCCAGAAATTGTTAAAGACCACTTTTTTACTACTAGTGAGTTTGAAAGAAAGAATGCAGTTGCAAGTTACAATTATACTTACAAAAGAAATGCATTTTATGTTTCGATTGATGGTGATGTTCCTCAATTGTCTTGGTTTTCAGGACAACCATCTGCCGCCAAAGGTGTAAATCCAGCTAATGGAAATTTGAAGTCATCTTCAATTACAAGTTTTAGCATTCCGGGTTTAGGATTTCCGCTTGAGTTTTCCCATTTCTACAATTCACTTGCTGTAGGGTTCATGTCCGTGAATGCACCTCTTGGTCCTGGTTGGAGTCATCCATACAATAGCTATTTGTACTTAACTCAAAATGTGATTTATCATGTTGGTGCTGATGGATCAGTTATCAGTTATCCGCTTCCTAATTTAGGAAGTACTGTCAATTCCAAGATAAATGGAGTATATAGTGAACTAAAGCTCAATATTGATGGTACCTACCAATTGAAAACAAAGAATCAGATTATTTCCAGATTTGAAAAATTCTACCCCACAGATTCAGTATTCTATTTAAGGCAAATATCTGATAGGAATGGGAATAATACAAGCTTGTTTTATCAAGGTGTAGGTAAATTAGCAAGAGTAACCAGTGCAGAGGGAAGATTGCTTCAGTTCGAATATTATTCCGAACCGGAGAAATCTCATTTGATTAAATCTGTTGCAGATCCAATGGGAAGAAAAGTTAACTATGAATACGATAGAAATAACAACATGGTAAAATATACTAATGCAAATGACAATTACTACACCTATTCGTATGATACAGAAGAACCTTACAATCATTTGCTTACAAAAATCACCTTCCCAAAAGGGAACTATCTGAAGATGACTTATTCTGATAGAAAAGTAATAAATCAGACATTTGGGGATGATGACACTCGTGTTACTACGAATTTCAAATATTCTGACAACAAAGCTGAAATTGTTAATCCGGGTGAGATAGTTACATATTGTTATACTCAACCGACAAGTTCAAATCTTCTTCCAAAAATATCTAAAATCACAAAACCATCAAATAAATCAATTGATTTTAGCTATTTAAGCGAGGATTCACCGCTTTTAAGTCAGGTTCAAAGTGCTGACGGAGCAATAACAAAATACACTTATGACCCTGCAAACGGTAACATCATCAAAATTGAAGAACCTTATGATGTGGTTCATAACCTCTTCTATGATGCTAAGAATGATTTGATAACATATACTAATCCAAATGGTTTTACAACCCATTACAGCTATGATGCAAAAGGTAATTTGTTAAGCATTCAGACACCAAGAAATTCGAATAATTACACTTATAATTCGAAGGGAAAATTATCTGTTTTTGAAGATCCATTAGGACTGAAGACAAGTTACAGTTATAATGCCAATGGAGATTTGATCAGTGCTACTGATAATCTTGGTAACATCACTCAAAACAATTATGATGCTGCCAGCAGGTTAATTAAAGTCACCGATCCTAAAGGTAATGTAACCGAGTATGTTTACGATAATGAGGATAAAGTCCTTTCTACTAAAGATGCAAATTCAAAGACAACTCAATACAAATATGATAAGAATGGTAACGTTGTTGAGATTGTTAATGCAAAGGGAAATAGTGATTTATTCCAATACAACGCATTCGATAAATTGGCATCAAAGAAGAATCCATTGGGAAGAGAAAAGACTTTTGAATATGATGAAAAATCTGAATTGAAGAAGTTTACTAAGCCCGATTCAAAGTTTTTTGAGTATCAAAATTATCCGGTTTTCAATGTGAGTTCATCCAAGTTCGATAATTCTGAAATAAATTATTTCTACAATGAAAGTGGTTCATTAATTGGCGTGATTGATAATCTGAATAATTTCGAAGCAATAAATTATGATTTATTAGGACGTATGGTATCTTATACCGACAGATTCAATAAGAAAATACAATATGAATACGACAAAAACAATAACCTGAAAAAATTGATTTATCCCGGAGACAAGGTAGTTAATTATTCCTATTATAACGATGACTTGCTCTATCAGGTGACTGATTGGTTGAACAATACAACAACTTACGAATACAATCTGAATGGTTCTTTGAAGAAGGTTACATTGCCAAATGGAACTGTTTCGGATTATCTTTACGACAATGCAGGAAGAATCAAATCATTCAGTAATAAAAAGTCTTCAGGCACCTTAATTAATTCTTATACTTATGAATATGACAATCTAAGCAACATCACTAAAGAAACAAAAGGTGAGCCCCTTGAAAGAGAATTCCCAAATGCCGGGACAACTAATTATACTTACGATATCGCCAATCAGATTGCGACTGAAGCTTCAAACACTTTTACTCACGATCTTAATGGGAATTTAATCCGGAAAACAAGTACAACTCAACCCTACAAATTTACTTTTGACATCTTTGATAGAGTAACAAAATTTGAAGGTAGTGAGGAAATCAGTTATGTTTATGACAATTTGAATAACAGAATAGAAAGAACAAAAGGGACACAAACCAGAAGGTATTTACAAAATCTTAATGGTTCAATGCCTAGTATCTTAATGGAGACAGACGTTAGCGGGAATCCACTGTCTTATTACATTTATGGCAATGGTTTACTCTACAGGATAAAGAATGATGAAGTATCATATTTCCATTATGACCTTAGAGGCAGTACTATAGCCATGACGGACGAAAGCGAGAACGTTACTCACAAGTATTTGTACGAAGAATTTGGGAAATTGCTAAATTCTGAGGAACCTTTGAACGATTTCAATCCTTTCAAATTTGTTGGTAAATATGGAGTTATTGACGAAGGTGATGGAATCTTCAACATGAGAGCTAGGTTCTATGATTCTCAGTTGGGAAGATTTACAAGTGAAGATCCTATCAAAGCACCAAATTTATACTGGTATGCTGATGGAAATCCAGTTATAAAAACTGATCCTACTGGCAGAAATGCAATATTAGGATTTGCAGTAATAGGTGGTTTAATTATTTTAGGCGTGTGGGTTGCTTATGATACTCTTAAAAATGCAAGAAAAGTTATCCACGATCCTGTTGCCCCGGAAGTTGAAGATGCATGGGATAATTCTGTAAGAACCATTAATAGTCAAATCGATCAATAATGTGATTTATTTCAATTTAGTAAAAAGAATAAAAAAGGTAAAAGAAATTATGTTTAAAATGAATAATTTAAAAATATTAATATATTTGATTATTTTTCTTGTTACAGTTATAGCTAATTCACAAGAAAATCAATCAACTTACACTTACGATAAACTTAACAGATTAACAAAAGTTCAGTCTTCTAACGGTTATTCGGTTGAATATACTTACGACGAACTTGGGAACAGAATTGCAAAGAATCTAAATGCTGTTAAGCTGATTACACCAACAGCTGGTCTGAAATTATTCTACAATCAAAAGTATAATATAACCTGGAACCAAAGTGGAATTTCAACCGTAAAACTTGAATATTCGACAAACAATGGTTTAAACTGGTTTGTTATAATCTTTGCCCAACCGGCTTCTACCGGTAGTTATCAGTGGACAGTTCCAAAAATTGCCTCAAAGAACTATTTAGTTAGAATAAGTGACCTTAATAATCTATCAGTATCAGACCAAACATCAGGTACTTTTGAGGTTGCCGAATATCCCGAACTTATTATAACATTGGAGGATAAAGCAGGATGTTGGAGTTTCCCTCTTAATCTTGGAACTATCGACAAGGATGGAAAGGACATTACTGTTAGAGGCGGCTCAGGACAGTATAAAGTTAAATGGTTGCAGAGCAGAGGAATGAGGGATCCGAACATAACAAATGCTACTTTATTGAAAGTTACAATGCCTGATGATTATACGTTGACTGTAACTGACCTCGTAACCAAAACTACAGCCAGTGCTACACTTCATGTTTCAGTATTCAAACAGCCTGTTATAACTTTCAAACCTGGTACTGTCAAATTCAAAACTGGTGAAATGATTGATTTGGGCAGTTTAATTACAATGTCTATTGGTACACCGCCTTATACTTTTAGTTGGACAAACAGAGCCGGATGGACTTCAACAAGTTCAAATCCTGAATTCAGTACTCTAAAAGCTGGCACATATAAATTCTATGTTACTGCTACTGATGCAAACGGATGTGCCTCAATCGAAAAGTCATTTTCAATGACTGTTTATCCCAAAAGCGGTAGAGTGGTCATTGGTGATGATGATGGTATCAATAGTTTTGAAACTGATGATATATCAGTCTATCCTAACCCGGCTAAAGCCTTTGTTACCGTGAATGGAAATTTCAAGGAAAAAGTTAATTCTGAGCTTAGAATTACAAATATCTTAGGTCAAGAACTTGTCAATCTTTCATTTGAAGCTAGCAGTACTTTCACTGAAGAAGTTGACATCAGTAAATGGGCAGCAGGAGTCTATACACTCCAAGTAATCCATGGTGGGAATATCTTTGTGCAGAAAGTGGTGAAGGAGTAGGGAGCAACTGTTGAATTATATTTTTATAAACATGGGAGTTTCGGCTCCCATGTTTTGTTAGTTGGTTAAGAATCGGATATTGGGAATGGGGATAGCATAATTATCCTGACCGTCATTTTAAACTCATAAATGTCGAAATAATAATTCCATGGGACAATCAATTATTTGGATGAGAAGTGTTTATTTGGTAACTTGATAAGTTAATTTTCAGTAAAAGAGACAAAGATTTATGAGGGAATTTTTAAAAGATAAAAAAGCTGTAATTAAATTGATTCTTGCAAAATACAAAGAGTCAATTAAATTAGAAACTTATAATGAAATCTATAAATGGAAAGCGATAAAAAAGTTTCAAGATAGTTGGAATTTGGAGGGAGATGATTTTGTGAAAATGTTGAATGAAAGCCTATCCCTTGCTGATAATCTACTAAGTTCAGCACATTTCTTTGCTAAAAAAATGATTCTTGAATTTGCAAAAGATAATCCCGAGTATGTAAGGGAAATGTTCAGAGCATTATACAATGAGAGTCTTGATTTGAAATCAAGGATTAATCAATTCAAAAGGCAATCAAAAGAATTAAATGCCCATCACGATCAATCCACAAGATCAATTTCGGTATATTTGTCATTCAAATATCCTGAAAAATACTATTTCTATATTTCTACAGCCTATACTCGAGTGTTTTATAATTATTTTGGGATAAAATTCCAAGGAAATGACATTAATAAACAGTTGCTGGCTTATGACCTTGCCGAAGAGTTAAAAGAAGAAATCAAGAAAGACATCGAACTCGTAAATAATAATAAAAATCATTTAGATGATTCCTGTTACAAAGATGAGAATTTAAATGTTTTAACCCAAGATGTCATCTGGGTAACAAATTACATGATATCTGATAAAAAAGTTGAGGAGAAAATTATGAATTATCCATTAAATACTATTTTATATGGTCCTCCGGGAACCGGAAAGACCTATCATACGAAGGATTTAGCTGTCAAAATAATTGAAGAATTGGACGATAGTGAGTTTAATGAAAAGTATTCTGATAGGAAATCTCTGAATGATATTTACAAGCAGTATAAAAATGATGGTAGAATCGAGTTTGCTACTTTCCACCAGTCGTTTTCGTATGAAGATTTCATTGAGGGAATTAAGCCCATTGTTGATGAAGGTGAGTTGGCAGTAGATAAAGATGAGGATATTAGTTCATTAAAATATACAATTGAAGATGGAATATTTAAAAGTATAGCATCCAAAAGCAAAAGCAGTATTAACCTTCAAAGCATCAGCAACAATGTGTTCACTGATGAGTTGATTAACAGCCTTGACAAAATAAATTTTTCAAAAGTATCACTTGGGAGAGCCGGTACTGATGAAGCCGAAAAGATTTATAAATATTGCATTGAAAATGACTGTATAGTAATTGGTTGGGGAGAATACATTGATTTTAAAGATGTTAGTAGCGAGGATGACGTGCGTCCTTTTCTATTAAAGAATGAGATTAAATCGAGCTATGCCGTAACAGCAATCAAATGCATCAAATTTTGGCTGAAAAAAGGTGATATGATTTTTGTAAGTAATGGAACTACAAAGATCAAAGCCATAGGGATTGTCGATGGGGATTATTACTTTAATCAGAATATTTTTGGTAATGATTATCATCAGTTTCGTAAAGTAAAATGGTTGTTGAAAGATATTGATATTTCTGTATCAGAAGTCTATGAAAGAAATTTCTCACAGCAGACAATTTATTTAATGTTTAATGAAAAAATAAAAAAAGAATTCTTCAAAAATTTGGTTAAGGGAATTACCCCTGAAACTAAGCGAAATCATGTCCTCATCATAGATGAAATAAACCGAGGCAACATTGCAAATATTTTTGGAGAACTGATTACGTTGATTGAGGAGGACAAAAGGGAAGGCAAATCTGAGGCTTTGGAGACGATTTTGCCATATTCAAAAAAGTCATTTTCTGTCCCTCCAAATCTTTATATAATTGGTACTATGAATACTGCCGACAGGAGCATTGAAGCTCTCGACACAGCATTGAGAAGAAGGTTCAGCTTTGTTGAATATCAACCCGAACCCGAATTGATAGCAACCCAAGGAAAACTAAAAGATAAAACTGGAAAAATGGGTGAGATTGATTTGGTAATTCTTCTCAAAACCATTAATTTCAGGATTGAAAAGTTGCTTGACAAAGACCATTTGATAGGACATAGCTACTTCTTGACTGTTGAAAATCTGAATGACCTGAGAATAACGTTTCGAAATAAAATCATCCCTCTGTTGCAGGAATATTTCTTTGGCGATTTTGGAAAGATAGGTCTTGTTTTAGGCAAAGGTTTCTTTGGAACGGTGGAGACTTCTGATGAAAATATTTTTGCTGATTTCGGCGAATATGACGCTTCAGAATTTTCCGAGAAGATTATTTACAAACTCAAAGATATCAGCAAAATGTCCGATGAAGAATTTAGAAATTCCATAAATATATTATATAAAAAGTAGTTTGCGAATTAAAAGAAAACAAATAACAGTTTTTGAACATCAAACCATCAAGCTTGGTCAGGAGTTTGATGGGATTATATTTGATGAATCCAAGCTTGAAGCTTTACAAAAGTATTATGGAAAAACTGGCGTTCCATTCTTCTCTTTGATTCATAAGGGCATACGGTTTAAAGAATACGTCGGAGTTATCCAAGTAGGCGGCACTTTAATTGAAGTATTACCTAAAGCAGACAAAACTGAAGATTCAAAGATTGAAGAAAAGAAATGGAGAAATATATTAATCGGGATGCTCCGAACTGTAGGTAGTTTTGAGATTAAGTCAACCAGCGACAGCCATTTGAAAATTAAATCCAACACGGTTCTCGATCTTTACTTTGAATTGTTTATCAACGAAGTGAGCTATTTATTGCATAGTGGGCTGGTTAAACAATACCGAAAAAAGGAGAGCAATGAAACTGTTTTGAAAGGTAACATACAGTTTAGTAAGCACATTCAGCAAAATCTGGTTCATCAGGAAAGATTTTATGTCCACAATTCAACTTATGATGTCGAACATAAACTCCATATTATTCTTTACAAAGCTATTTGTTTGATCAAACAAATTAATACAAATGCCTTGTTGCATAGCCATATTGGTGCTTTATTGCTGGATTTTCCTGAGATGCCTGACTTGAAAATTTCTGAAGCAACTTTCAGCAATATTGTATTCAACAGGAAGACACTTGCTTATAAAAAAGCTATAGAAATTTCAAAATTAATTTTACTTCAATACCATCCTGATTTAATAAGTGGCAGAAATCATGTTCTGGCATTGATGTTCGATATGAACAAATTATGGGAGCAGTTTGTTTATGTAAGTTTGCGGAAAGCTTTAAAGGGAAATGCAATCGTAACTGCACAAACATCAAAAAACTTTTGGAAGCCCGAGTTCGGCTACAAATCTCAAATGAGACCTGACATTTGGGTAAGGATTGGAAATGAAAATTTGATTTTAGATACAAAATGGAAAAATCTAAATGGCTTCAACCCATCCCCGGAGGATTTAAGGCAGATGTACGTATATCACGAATATTTCAATGCAAAGAAAGTTGCCATGGTTTACCCCGGCAATGAAACAAAAGATATAAAGGGTACATATTTTCCGACTCCGAACAACGACATAGTGAATAAGGAATGCAGTCTAATATCACTTGCCATCCCAGAATATTCGGTGAATGGTAGCAATATAGTCAAAGCTTTGCAGGATAGTATCAAGACAAAATTTGAAGCTTGGATTTATCAATAGGTTGAATAAATGTGTCCAGGCCATTTTGTATTAGTGCGAATCTTCGGCAACATTGTAATTATTTTCGTGATTCAAATTTTTTTTGACATTCAAGGCTTGTTATCGGACTAAAATCCCGAATCATTTTTCAGATTTTCATGCTTTTAGATTTTCAATGTAAAAAGTTTGAAATAAGGATGGCATTTTCATGATGAGTATATCAACTGAAAGTATAATTTGAAGGTGATCTCATTTGCGGAACTTATAGTTTTTCATTTTGGTTTGGCACAGTCACCTTCTGCTCAAATATCCTTCGATTAAAGAATTGGGAACTTGGCAATCCTCTAAATCATTGTGATACAGAAAAAAATCTCATCATCAAAATAATAAGAAAATCCGACGTTTCTTTAATATTTCAGGTAATGACTCCCGTGTCGCTGGAGGATATTGAATTTCGTAGGGTGTTACAGACTGAATCCGAAAATTTTTGGTATAAATCCACTGCTCATCAAAATAATGCTCCGTTTTCTTTAGTTTTTCCGGTACACACTGCCAATCATTCGAATTTTGCTCCTGTTTTGTCTCCCAACTCAGCCTTAAAGTTAACAAATAGATTAAAAAAGGAGTGCCGAAACTTCCGATGGCTTCCAAAGTTGTCAAGAAAGGATATTTTTCCACCGAATTTGTCAATGTACGCTCTAATTCTTTCAATGTACGCTCTAAATTTCTCTAAATCCGCTTAATTCAGTGCAGTGAGTGCAAGACAAATGTACGTAAAGATGCAATGAGTGAGAATTTTAAGTGCAACAAATGACAATACATTGCATCAAAATTAGGCAATACTGTAGGATTCAGAGAATTTTAAAGAAAAAATCGCTCAGAATCGGCTTGTAAATAGGCAATTTACAAGGAATTTAAAGCCTCATTCAATTCCATACAAGGCTTCTCGCCTGAATTGAGCGGCTTTTTAAATGAAGATAGTCATGGATGTTGGAGCGGAAGGCTCTTCTCCTATCGAGAGTTTGAAAAAGCAATATGACAGACCACCAGAAGCAACACTTCCGCCTCGTACAAACCGAATAGTAATCTTATCCATTTTGTAACGAGAACTTTTTTGAGCATTGACACTCAACTGCTTGTTCAGATTGGATATTTTCTTTTAACACAATTCCTATTGCTAAAATCCGGCCCTCCGGGTCCGGCTCGGATTATTAGCAACAGGGTTAATCGAAATCTCCAAGCTCGAGTATAGCCTAAGAATTAAGATAAGGCTTTAAACTTGCCAAAATCGGTTTCAAAGGGGTGAAAAAAATCATGAACTGCAAGCTTATCTGTGGCGGCTTTGATGCCATCAATAATTTTCAATAATTTTTCCTTCCAACACATAATTATTATAAAGCTGGGATATAGCTCGGAACTGCATCATTTGAGATGAATCGAACAGCAATTTAATAGCTTGAACCGCTTTTATCGGAACAAATTCCCTGCTGTCGCTTAACCAGTAATGAATTGCTCTGATATTAACTCCGGCAATATCAGTAAGCTGACGTTTGTAGAGTCTGGGTATAGTTCTTTTGAACATCCATCGAACCTGAGAAGGTGTCAGGTATGGAAAGTCTGCATTAATGTCAATCATAATAACTCCTTTGTAAATAAAATTAAAAAATATTGATGAGTAAGTGGGTAAGTGAGTAAATTCGTGAAAGTAGAGAATTAATCGGTTGAAAAAAAGTTACTCACGTTCTCACTTACTCAATCAAGGGTACTCTAAACAATTTCTATTTTCTTATAACTTCCAAACTTCTCAGATTTTTTAAATAAATTTGCATTATTAAACATCCTGTCAATTGTAGCTCTTTTCAAACCCATATTCTCGCCCATCGTTAGACCCTCTTTTCGTTTGAAGGATTCTGGCAATACTAAAAAAAACTCATTCTGCACCAAATTATTGATTAATCTGCTTTTTGGTGCCAAAAATTCGGGGAGAATTCTTTTCACATGATTAAGAATGACCTTCATTATAATCTTTACTGATTGATAGTCCTCAGCATTACAAATTATCTCGTCGCTGGTACTAATGTTTTGAGCATTACGTAAAATTGTAAAAACCATGCATATCCTAAAATATATCAAGCATAGCCTTCTGATAGTTGCAACTGAATCACCTCCAAAAAAAACAATGAACTCATCCTGCAATGATGCAAATGAATCAACCAGCTCTTGCTTCTGTTCAGCAGTTAAATCAAACATCAGCTCATTCTCTCTCGATTCAATATCTTGATACAATTCAAAAATTTTGGGTGACAAAAGATCAAATTCCTCATAAATGGGTGTTTTCTTGAAATTGAAGACGTTTTTGAATTCAGGGTTTGAATTTATTAAATAGAAACAGAAGCGGCTGAATAAGCCATTCTCCGTATTTGTAATAAGGGATTTCACCTGATTTATGGTACCTGTAAGTACTACACTCAATTTGGGTTCGTTCATCACTACATGTTCATTCCCCTTACGTCTCGAGAAACTGATGGCTTCATGATGGAATGCTTTTCGCAAAGCATCGGAATAGTTGCCATGTTCTGTTTTAAAACTGGCGGTTAATGTATCTCCCTCTGACTCAAAAATTAACCCTGAGCCTGCATTTCTGTTGAGTAATTCAAAAGTCCTCGTCGAAGTCGAGTTTGCCGGTATTACCAGACTATTTGTGTCAAGCCCATCCTTAGTATTTATTTTTCCAATCAGTTGCTTTGCGAAGCTTATTACTCCTTTACCAGAGCTGGCTGGAGCCATGATAAAAAGAAATAAATTGGAAAATACTTTTTTATCGTCATAGACCCCATAAACTTTCGGGAAACAAGCACTTAATGTTACTATAGCTGATAACAGAAACATTTCTTTTTCATGCTTTGCCTCAAAGAGTTGGCATGCATATTTCAAGGGCTCTGGAAGTTGCTGAAAAACAATTTCATCAATTTCCGCATCTAAAGGTTTTTGAACCTGATCTTCTACGATTCCGATATTTCCTTCAATATCCTCACCCTTTACCATTGACACAACTTCTGCTACATCAAGCAGTTTCAAGAATTCATTCATGTCAAAAGAGGGCATCCAGTCTCTTAGGTCCTTACCTGTTGGTGATTTAATGAACTTGAAAACAGAATCCTGCGGTTTGCTTATCACTCTTGAAAGCCAATTGTCAGAATTATCGTCTTGGTCCAATAATATGACATTCTCCAGATTTGAGATTTCGATTTTTGACTCCTTATTATAAAGAGAAATCAAACTGTAATTTTTTTGAAGTTGTAACTCAACAGCACTGAGCAAGTCTGACCTCCCCTCCACATACAGTGATATTTCTTTTTCTTGTGGGTTAAAACAAAAGTTGGATGTTCCCCAAGGATAAACCATTGCCAAGGGTGATTTAATCAGTTTAACATTCAGCCGATCAAGTGTTTCAACAGAGATGAAAAAACCTTTATTGCTTAGAATTTGGATGTTGTCTTCATCAAACCCGGATAATTGATTCCCTTTCAATTCCAGATGAGCGAACCGTCTTTTGGGATTCCAAGGCTCTAAAAATCGGACATGGTATTTGGGTGGCGTGTCTGATGACATTTTCGGGCTGGAATCAATATTGCTTTGTCTAGAAAATTCATTTTGTCCAAAATCTTTCGGATTTGACAAGCCATCATGGAACCCTCTGATTACAATGTTATGGAAATTTTGGTCAATAAATGGTTCGGGCATTTTTTCGCATGCATTGTAGATTATCATTTTTGCGTCAAGCTCTGACATGGATAATTGCATATTGTTTTGTCTTGCATATCCAAATATACGTCCAATAGAGTATGAGGAAGAATTGATGGTAATCGTTCGGTTGCCATTTCTGGTTGAACTAATTGCACCTGTAACATTTTTCATTGCGGTTTCAAGATAATGGTTAATATTCTCAACCTCTCTTGCTTGTGATTTAATCTTATTATTCATATTTCCTCTTTCCTGAAAGTTGATTTGACATAGTGCCGAATATTTTTTCTGTAGGGGCATTTCTATTATTCTGAGCATTCTTGATGACATCGTGAATAGCCTTCTTATCAAATAAGATTCTGCGACCAATTTGTATCGGTTGGAGTTTGCCGCTCTTCTGTAGCCTCCATAGGGTTGGATTTGAAATCCGCAGAAGCTTGCATACTTCTGTTCGGGAAAGGTATTCTTCCTCCTGCTTAGCAGGAGGGTTATTAAATGAGTGGAATAGTTCGACGAGCTCTGGTTTAAGCAGATTGAAAATGTTGGTTGTTAGCTCACTTACTGGAATAGAAGTGAGAACAGTGCCTGAAGTCATATTTGCTCCTGAAAAATTAAAAAATCAGTTTGTTAATTACTTTCAGGAGCAAATATATGATGAAATATAAACGGATAAAACCCTGGATAAAATCCTTTTTTATCCTAATAATTTATTGATTAAATCTCTTACAAAAGGTATTTTCTTTTCATCGAAATTTTTAGGCTTCATATCATCGGGATACTCTTCCTTATTTAATTTTCTTATGCTTTCAATAATTGTACTATATGGATTTGCTTTTTTTTTGGTGAATTTTAAATTTGGAATAACGGTCAGTTTATGCATGATATGTTTGGGCATCAAATTCTTCAAATCACTCTCAAAAGCAATAAAATAAGCATAAGCAAAAGATGATAAAGTTGATGTCCAAGTAAAAGAATCATTTTGCCAAAAACCAAATTCAGGAAATTTTTCTTTTGAAACAATATCTTTTTTTATTACTTCTCTTTCAGACAATTCGTTTTCTTTTAAATTGAAAAAAGCGGCTTTGGACAATAGTATTGATTCATTTCCTTCCTTCAAGCAAATATAAATCTTTCTTAAACTTAAATATATATGTAGGAACTTTTCAAAACCATCTATTTTCCCAGCATAAATTTCGCCATATTCTAAAGCAGCACTATAATCATCTACGATAAAATCATCAGGATCATAAAAATGAGGGTAATAAGAAGGAGGGTTTGGGAATGAAATTTCTCGGTAATTAAGACAAATTTTTGCTACTTCCTTTATTTCATCTAGTTTATTGTTGTATAACTCGATGTAAAGTTCCTCTTTATCAATATAATCTCCTTTATCCCCAAAATCCCATACTAATTGATTAATGCCCTTTTTTTTAAAATAATCGATATTAAGTTGTATAACTTCATCATACATTGATAGCAATTCTTTCATTAAGTGTTCACCGTGTACAAAACGATTAGCAATCTGTTCAATACTTTCAATGATTATTGGATATGGATCATTCTTTTTTTTTAGTATATATAAAATATTACTTTTAAAATCATTTATAATTTCTTCAGCAGTTAAGGCATAATTAAAATAAGCGTTAATACTTCTTCCATAATATTCATCATCAGTTTTAGGTTCAGGTGTAATTAAATACTTATCCCATTTTTCTTCAAAATATTTCATTGTCAATTGCTTATCAATTTCGCTTATTGGCGAGCAAATAATCAGTTTTCTAATTTCAAGTTTTTTTTCCTTCAATTTAATTCTTTTTAGTTCTAGACTGTCATTATTAAAACGCGAATATTGTTGAAGTGAGGGTATATAGTTATCAATTTTTTTAAAAAGCTCTTTAATTATTTCATTATTTTGTTGAGTTTGATTTTCTGACATTTTAGTATTCATTTCTAAAGTTAATAAAAATGTTATTTCAGCCAAAGTTTACATCTACTTACAAACAAAAATAACCTTGCAAAATTAATGAAAATTGGATCGTTTCAACTGTTCTTTTTCCCTACGGGTGTGAATATTTCAGATTTTGCAAAAGAATCGTTGGTGAACTCCAGTTTGCAAAGGGTATTTTTTCAAGACTGACTGCTCCTGCCGTTTCAAACAAGGGGTGAAAAACTCCTCAAATTTCCCAATCTTCATCATCCCTGAAATTAGCTAACTAATCTAAAAATAAAGTATCAAAAAAGTTCAAAATCAAAAAATAGTTCTTGGATATTATGAAAATTTGCATTAATTTTATGTTGGTGAATTTTTGTTTTGTGACGATAGTTGTTGTTTGAATGATTTTTAAAAAATCAATAGTTCTTTTTTTTTGAAGGTGTTCCCACGTATTCAAATCATCAAACATCTGACACGCTGATTGTGACTATATATTATTGATTTATAGATTTTTTCGCAATAGTTTGGAGTATGAACATGAAGTATTTTTTAATGCTTTCAGTTTTGTTGTTGTTTGCTTTCTGCAATCTCAAGGCAGAATCTGATTCTTTGGTTGTTACGCTGAAGAATGGTCAGGTGGTGAAAATTGCCATTTCTCAAATTCAGAAAATCAAGTTTGAAAATGTTACCGAGGTTAACGACATCGGAGAACAAACCCACTATCTCGCAATAACGGGCAACTTCCCGAATCCTGTTGAATCGGCAACTAACATTGAGTTTGAAATTGCTCAATCCGGAACTGTTGAAGTTCTGATTTATAACCAATCGGGAATTCTGATTCAGACTATGGTCTGCCAAAACTGTCGTTCCGGCAGGAACACACTTCAATGGAACTGCCTCGATAATAGTAATAACCGTGTAACAAGCGGCATTTACTATTACGAAGTCCGCTTTGGCAAAGAAGTTCAATCGAGAAAAATGATAGTTATTAAATAAATTGGTGTTGAAATGAAAAGGATTTTGTTTTTATTTTTTGTGCTTTTAATGGGTTCTGTTATGTTTGCAAAACAAGACCCTATCCTGAAATTCTATATGAGCGATGGCAGTTTCAAGCAATTCAATCTTTCGGAAATTGATAACTTAGGGTTGTTGCCCGGGAATGAAAATTCCGACCTATATGTTTATTATCGGGATTCATTGACTTCCATCTTTCCATCCAAGAATATTGAAAAAATTACTTTTGAAGTTGATTCAAGTAATAAAGCATATCTCGACCTGACGGTCTCAGGCAATCTCAACAGATTCTTGCTTTCTGAGGTGGACAGCCTTGTCTTTATTAATCCTAATATTATAAAACCGATTATTACTTCCGTCAATCCGGATTCAGGAAGAATCGGGGACACTGTAACTATATCGGGAAAAGGGTTCGGAGCTAACCGAAACGACAGCAAGGTTATCCTTGATTCAGCAGAAATTACCGATTATCTTTCATGGAGTGATTCAGAAATCAAAATAATAATTCCCGATGGAGCTTCATCAGGGAAAATATCAGTTTTGGTTTCAAGTCAAAAAAGCAATGAAGTTGATTTCATTGTCATTCCAAAAATTGAGAGCATTACACCATCATCCGCCAGAATAGGCGAATTAATCACCATCAAAGGAAACGGTTTCGGCACAGAGCAAGATTCAGGCTTCGTTTCATTCAATTCATCAGTTGCCGCCGAATATGCAAAATGGTGCGACACATTAATTGTCGTAACTGTTCCATCAGGTACTTATTCCGGTATGCTGTCAGTTACGGCAAGCGGAAAGA
Source organism: uncultured Hyphomicrobiales bacterium (assembly GCA_964606895.1). Lineage (GTDB taxonomy): Bacteria > Bacteroidota > Ignavibacteria > Kapaibacteriales > UBA2268 > CAZSHX01. The sequence continues at coordinate 38,986 of CAZSHX010000013.1, read as the reverse complement.
AAAGCAACGAAATTGAATTTAAAATAATACCTCAAATTACCGGAATTTCTCCAATTCCTGCAAAAGCAGGAGATATTCTGACAATCTCGGGAACAGGATTCGGCACACTTCAAGGTACAAGTATTGTTCAATTCAATACTATCACAGCTACGGAAATTTCATCATGGAACGATTTGGAAATAAAAGTTAAAGTTCCGCAGGGAGTTTCAAGCGGTAAAGTATCTGTAACGGTGAACGGACAGAAAAGCAATGAAGTTGACTTGACCTTACTGACACAAATCATGAGTATTAATCCCAATTCCTCCATAATTGGTGAGATTGTCACAATCAGCGGCTCAGGATTTAAAAGTTCTCCTGGTACAAGTTTTGTTACCTTCAATGAAGTGAAGGCTGTTCAGTATGTAAACTGGAAGGAAAATGAGATTAGGGTGAAAGTTCCAAGCGGTGCAACATCAGGAAAAGTATCGGTTAATGTTGATGGGAAATCGAGCAATGAAGTTGATTTTTTTGTTATTCCTCATATTCTCAGCATTACTCCTGCAATTGCAACCATCGGAACAAACATAACCATTAACGGTACAGGATTCGGGAATAATTATGGCAATGGAATTGTTTCATTTTTTGGAGCGACAGGAACTGAGATTTCAAGCTGGACAGACAATCAAATAATCGTCAGAGTACCTCCGGGTACTCAAACAGGATTTCTGACGGTTTCGGTTTCGGAACAAAAAAGTAATGAAATTGCATTCTTCGTTATTCCAACTATTACGAGCATAAACCCAACATCTGAAATAATTGGGAATGAAATTACAATCACCGGTAACGGTTTCTTTCCAATAAGGAATTCAGGAACAGTTTCGTTTAACGGAGCTGTAGCAACAGAATATACAAGCTGGAGTGACAATCAAATCGTAGTCAAAGTACCGCAAAGTGCAACAACAGGCAAGCTGTTTGTTACAGCGAGCAGTCAGAAAAGCAATGAGGTGGATTTCACCGTAAAACCACATCTGACTTTTATAAATCCTTCATTAGCAATTATCGGAGATGAAATAACTTTTACAGGTTCCGGGCTTGGCTCATCAAGAGGAACTTCTGTTCTGTCTTTTTCAGGTGCTGATGCAATAGAGTTTATAAGCTGGTCGAGTACACAAATCAAAGCAAAAGTTCCCCGAGGTGCAGTTACTGGAAAAGTTTCGGTAACGGTTGGTGTTAACAAGAGCAATGAAATTGATTTTACAATTGTACCCCATATTTCGAGCATTTCGCCTACTGCTTCAACTATTGGCACTGAAATTTCAATAATCGGCAGTGGGTTTGGCTTAACACGAAGCTCATCAATTGCTACATTCAATTCAAAAAATGCAGTAACCTTTAATCTTTGGTGCGATACTTTAATCAAAGTCTTAATGCCGCTTGGTGCAGAAACAGGTAAATTATCCGTTACGGCAAGCTATCAGAAAAGCAATGAAGTTGATTTTACTGTTATCCCATTTATAGCAAACATAAATCCTACTTCCGGAATAATCGGAGATGAAATCACGATAATTGGAAACGGTTTTGGCTCAACCGAAGGGATGAGTTTCGTAACTTTCAGCACAGCGAATGGCACTGAATATGCAAGATGGAGCGATACATTAATCAAAGTAAAAGTCCCGACAGGTGCATCTACCGGAAAGCTATCCGTTACAGCCAGCCTGATGAAAAGCAATGAAAAAGATTTTACCGTTATACCTCACATTAATAATATTTCTCCCACTGCCGCCAAGATTGGCGACAATATCACGATTTCAGGAAACGGTTTTGGCTCAACCCAAGGCACGGGATTTGTTTCATTCACAGGAGGAAATGCCACGGAGATAATTAGCTGGAACGACGTTCTAATAGTTGTCAAAGTTCCGGCAGGAGCTTTAACGGGAAAAATGTCAGTTACGGCAAGCGGACAAAAAAGCAACGAAAAAGATTTTCTCGTAATACCTCAGATTACAGGAACATCTTCTACTTGGGGATATGTGGGCGATGAAATAACAATTTCAGGTACAGGCTTTGGCACATCAAGAGATACAAGCAAAGTATCATTCGGCACAACAAATGCCTCAGATTTTACGAGCTGGAGTTCAACACAGATAAGAGTCAAAGTGCCTTCGGGTGTTCCGGCCGGAACCTTGAAATTATCAGTTACGGCAAGCGGTCAAAAGAGCAATGAATATGATTTTTCTGTTAAGCCTAAAATAACAAGCATTAACCCAACATCTGCCACTATTGGAGACACATTAACCATCAACGGTACAACCTTTGGCTCAACACGGGGAGCAAATAATGTTTCAATTAATGGAACGAATGCTAACACTTACATTAACTGGAGTGAGACTCAAATTAAAATTAGGATTATTGGTTATAGTTCAGGTAAAGTCAAAACAACTATAAATAGCCAAATAAGTAACGAGGTGGATCTAACGATTGATACAACCGGAGTAAGAATTGGAAATCAAATTTGGATGACAAAAAATCTTGATGTTTCGACATATCGTAATGGAGATACAATACCACAAGTTACTTACGGTTATGAATGGGATACATTAACAACTGGTGCTTGGTGTTATTATTACAATAGTTCAACATATGGTGCAATCTATGGTAAATTATATAATTGGTATGCAACAAATGATACAAGAGGATTAGCACCAGAAGGTTGGCATATTCCAAGTAGCGATGATTATGCAATTCTACAGAATTATCTTGGGGGTGAAAGTGTTGCAGGTGGAAAATTAAAAGAATCTGGATTTACTCATTGGTCGAGTCCTAATTATGGTGCGACCAATGAAACTTTTTTTACTGGATTGCCTGGGGGATTTAGAGCAAGTGGAGGTGGGAGTCCTTTCCTTGGTATTAATATTGAAGCTGGATTTCATACAACAGCTTCCGATGGATTGAATACTTATTCTTGGGCATTAGTTCGTTATTCAAGCGGTTTTTGGGTTGGTTCTGCTCTAAGTAAGTGCTATGGAATGTCAGTCCGTTGCATCAAGAACTGAACAAAACAGAAATTTTGTAAATAAATTTAAAGGTGAATATGGGAGGAAAGGCGGAAGAACCGGAAACAACTAAGACAGAACAACTGTTTTGGTAGAGTGAACTATTAATATTTACAACTAATTTGAGGAAAAAATGACAAGACAAGTAACAAGAGAAGATACTTACAAAGATATTCTTTTGAAGCTGATACCGGCAGAAATTGTAGGAGCTTATATTGGTATTATTGGGTTTTTAGCAAAGCCGGACGGGAAATATGATTGGATGATTATTGCTACATGCATTCTTTTGTTCGTTCTAACTCCGTTTTATTTGAATAGGATATATGAGATTAAGAAAATATCACAGCTTGTTATCTCAGCAATATCATTTTTGATCTGGACTTTTTCTCTGAACGGAGGAATACTAATTACATACTATAAACTCCATACAGAAACTTTTAGTATGATTTGCTCTGTTATTATAATTCTTTGGACATTGATAGTCCCGATTTTCTCAAAGGAAAAACCACAAGTTAGTTGATAAATCAAAGTTTGTTAAATAAATTTAAAGGTGAGTATGGGAGGAAAGGCAACGACTTTAGGATTCTGACAGAGTATTATTTTAAAATTCAATTTCGAGTATTAGAAAATTTTATTGAAAGGAATATTATGATTACCTCATTTAGCTATATATTTCAATCATTATGTATAGCTTTAGCGTCTTTAACTTCTTCAGCAGTGTATGGTGCTTTGATTAATAAAAATAGCCCTAATTCAAAGAAAAAATTTGTACAAGCATTACTTTTAGGAGCAGTTGCGGGTACTTTGATTTTAACTTTAGGTACATTTTTGCCCTATCGGATTAACCCCATTAGACAAATTTTAATACCAGAATCAGCTCTTGAAGGAAATTGGATACAGGTTCACAAACAGAATGGCATACCAATATCAAAATATTCAATAGCAACAATTACATTTGACCCATCATCGCAAGGTTTTAGATTAGACGGATGGTCTTATAAAATCGATATTGTAAATAAAGAAGTAGTTGAAAGGTCTCACTGGAAATCAGAAAACGTACTTATTAAACAAGGAGCTGAATGTTTCGATTTATATTATATTTACGATGCTGATTTGTATCAATCAGGTGGGAATAGAGTCGAGGGTTTTGGTTGGATGAATTTCAAAGAAATGGGTTTAGATAAATGGTCTGTAACAGGTCACTATAAGGATAGCCGCGACACAGCAAAAATTACTGATTTTGAAATGATTCGGATCAAAGAAGTTGATCTTACCACTACAGATTTAAGGAAAAAAATTATTTCAAATTTCTATTATAATTCTCAGAAATGGCAATAGTTAGATATTTATAAGATTTGATTAAACCTTTTTTTGGGGCTGTGATTCATTTTGTGATGATTATCAGTTTCATATATATACAGTCCGATTTGTAAAGGACTGAGAAAAACTGAAATTTTGTTCAATTAATTTAAAGGTAGATATGGGAGAAAAGGCGGAAGATTTTTTGATGCAATAATTCTTTCTTGTTTGGGGAGAAAATATATGGTGGTAATATTGTGGAATTTTTTATTATTTAATTATTTTTGGAGGTTTTATGAATGGAGATTATCCATGTGCTGGACTATTAGGAACAATAATTGATAAATTTCAATATACTAATGATTATTATTCAAGCCTACTTTTATCTGAACAATTCTTACAAAAGACATATTCTGAAGCTTCTGCATATTTAAAAGCTCATGGGGATGTTCTAATTCAAGGAATTCCAGTAGGAATAGGTTTCAATGAAGGTCAATATAATATGTGGCAAAATTTAATTCAGAAAAATAGATATCTGCAAACGGTCACTAAACAAAAAACTGAAATTAAACAATCAGTAGCAAATAAAGATGCTTTAAAAACATGGCTTGATTGTATTCGTTTACATGGAGGTCTTTATTTGAATTTGGATATGAAAAGTGATTCAACAATTTTTATGGAAATTGAATGGAATGCTTTTAAAACAAATCAAAATTTAGATCCCAAAGTTGAACATTTATTAATCAAGGGTGCTACTTATCAAAGTGGAATTATTGATGAAGGGTTAACCCTTAAAAGAGGTGATAATAAGACAGTCATTCTCTATCGTGAAAAACTATCCGATGAAATAACTATTGTTATAAATTTAAGTGATGCTGCAGGTTCAGTATACGCATTCATTCCTAAAATAATTCAACTTCCAGAACCTCCTCCTGGATTTCGTACTTTTAAATGGGTTGTTACAGGAACAGGGCAAAGTGGCGTTGGACAAGTAAATTTTGACGATGAAGCACAATTCGGAGATGGATTTGATGCTGGTGGAGGTAGACTTTTTGGAAAAGTAAAAGTATACAAAGATGGTAGAATTCAGGCTTTTTATAAGGATAATGCTGGTCCAATGACATCAGGGCCAACAACCTTTGATTTACCAAGTAAAGCAACATTTAATGATCTCTATTGTGAAGTAACTCCTTTAGATGTTGACAAATTTAAAGATTATTTATAGTACTTTCTCAAATTTTCAAGCCCTTCCAACCGATGGGCTTAAATTAAAATTTGTCAAATTTTTTTAGGAAAATATTTTAAAATGAAAGGATATTAAGAATGATAATATTTAACCTGAGTGCGTTGCTCTATTTTGTTTTATTGTTTCTTGCGATTCTGGGTCTGGACTTAACTTTGAGGAATTACTTATTAATAGATCATTTGGGTCTAATATCTTCAATTATATCAGTCCTGCTTGCTCTACTTTTCGGTTTATTTGATTCGAAACCAAAACTGTTTTTTATTCCTGCATGGTTTTATGCGTTAGTATTTTACATAGTTCAATCCTGGATTAATTGGGGTTGGTTCTCAATTATTATAAATATCATTCTTTTCTTTATCTGTTATTGGCTTTATAATTATAACAGGGAAAGAATAACAAATTTTAAATCTCAATTTCAAAAATCCAAACTTGGCATTGATATTGAGAGATTAAGAAATTCAAAAATTAATTAGAGAATAGACCTTAACAAAATTATTTACTATTCGGGAACTTCAAGCCCTTCCTACCCGAAGGGCTTTTCAATTCAAACTTTACAAACCTCTGAGTTTATCTCGGTCAAATCCTTTTCCAAGAACATCGGTTACTTCAAGGTTGTCAATGCCTATGTATTTCTTGAAGGATTTTATGCTTTGATGCCCTGTCAGTGCCATGATGTACATAATCGGAAATCCTGATTTATAAAACAGTGTTGCACCAGTTCGTCTGGCACTGTGGCTGGAAATTAATTCATGTTTCGGCTTTGACTCACTCACAGCTTGCCTGTTGTAATACATAGTAATCTTTTCCTCAGAGTTGAATTCAGCAAATTTGCATAGAGCCTTAATGTTATCGTTGTATTTTTGATTGCTTATGTTCGGAAGATTCAAGTCGGGGTATCTGTCCAAAATTGTTCTCATCTGAGGATGGATTCTGATGTCCGGTAAATTTATACTGGTTTTAATGGTTTTGATATTACGAATTACTCCCTGGTTCAAATCGAAATTTTCGGGAGTCAGGTTCATTAAGTCCGAAAACCTCAAACATGTATAACATTGCAACAAAAACAAATCCCGTGCCCGAGATAATTTCTGAGTGGAAATTTCTAAAGTCTCAAGTTTTTCCAATTCATCAATTGTCAAAGTCACAGGGAAAGGGCTCTCGGTGAGTACTTTAATTTTTTTGAATTTGGTATTTGAATGGAAACCCTCATCAAGACCCCATGTCATAAATGTTTTAATCAGCTTCACTATCATCCCAATTGTGTTATCTCTCAACCTTTCTTTCTTTTCAATCAGTGAATGAGTTGACAAATACTTATAAAATTCAGAATAGAATTTCAAATCAATGTTCTCGAATTTCATGTGAAACTTTTTTGTTTCAGCGAATGCGACTAAATGCCGCTTGACAATGGTGTCATGTTTTATCGATGATTCCTTTATTTCCGGATTTTGTTTCCTGGTTTCAAGGAATAGATCAAAATATTCCCAAAAGTCTCTTGTCCTTTCCTCTTTAATAGTAATTGTATCGAGAGGAGAAACAATTTCTTTTATCTTATCTTTTATGTCTAAAGTTGTAACCTTTTCACCCGTAGCTGTTTTTTTGTTGTAAATTTTTTCAATCTCAACAGCGTAATTTTTTAATTTTGAATTAATTTCGGATTGGTAAGGATAGTCTTTTTTTACCTTGCAGTTCTCATAATCCCAACTATTAACGGGACTATTAACGCTAATCTTTGTAGAAGACTGATAACGCAAGCCATCCCAGCTTATCGAGAACATGATAAAAGATTTTGAAACGGGTTTTTTGCCCGAAAAAATGTTAAATTTGACAGAAATCATAAAGTTATTATCCAAATCGTTGATGAACTTTACAAATATACAACTATTAACGGAAACCTTAACGATATTTTTTTATATTGAGGAAATCCAATGAAATTTCATTTTGTTCGCAAATTTCAAATATGGCATGTAAAGCAAGATTAGAGCTATTAAATATAACTTCATAGGAATTCATAATATTGCAAAGTTATTATCCTACCAGGATCACAGTTAAAAAACCCGAAAGCCTTGTAAAACAACAACTTACAAGGCTTTTTCATTTGCCTTATTGACGGAATAATGAACAGATCAGTTTTTCCATAGAAAAGAATTTTATTGGTTTTCATAGTATTTCTCAACTTTGATTATCTAAGAATCCATCCCAAGTCTGCCCTTGCTTGCCTGGTCGTTGCCGATCTATATCCTTTGAAGTTTGTTCGTTTCGTTGGTCATGCTCTTCTGCTCTGAATTGCTCAATGATTGTTTCAGGTAGTATCTGTATTGCATCGTATTTCAGGACAATCCGGTCATCCAAATTAGTTCTCTTTTTATATGAATTATTAGCAAATATCCAAGTAAGATTTTTTTAGTGATATTTTTCTAATAAGTTATTAGTTTTGTATTAAAAGTTAAATGAAAAACTAAAAGGATAGAATCATGAGAATCAGAATTTTGTTATTATCAGTTATATCAGCAATTATCATTTGCTTCTCTTCGCTTTATTCAGCTGAGCCACTGGTTAAATTCTATCTGAATGATGGAAGCACAAAGCATTACAATCACAGCGAGATTGCCAATTTGGGAGTTATTGTCAAAAAGAATAATTACGTTTTGAGAATTCATTACGATGATTCACTAATTGCATATTATCCCACTGAAATCATTGGAAGTATCAAATTTGAAAATGATTTTTTAAATGTTTACATCTTTTCGTACCCCAAATCATTCTTATTAAGTTCAATTGACAGCCTCATCTTTTATATTGACCAATGGCAACCAATAACTGTCGGCTCTCAGGTTTGGATGCTTAAAAACCTTAATATTGACCATTACCGTAATGGAGATTCAATTCCTGAAGTAATAGATAGTGAATCTTGGGCAAAAACAACCGGATTTTTCTGCTATTATAATAATGATTCATCTAATGGAAAAATCTTTGGAAAATTATATAATTGGTATGAGGTAAATGATCCGAGAGGATTGGCACCATTGGGCTGGCATGTACCAACAGATGATGAATGGATAGCTTTAGAATTGAATTTAGGAATGCCACAAGATGATGCTGATAACATTAAGTGGAGAGGAACAGATGTAGGAGGAAAGCTAAAAGACACAGGGACAATATACTGGCAGACTCCAAACAAAGGAGCCACAAATGAAAGTGGTTTTTCAGCCATTCCTGGCGGCTATCGCTTAGAAGATGGGGCATTCAATTATATTGGATTCGGCAGTTATTGGTGGTCTTCATCGGAGAATGATTCTTCAATCGCTTGGGGCAGATACTTGAACTTCAACAACACCGCTATCGGCAGGCTCAACTACTTTGAGGAATGTTGCTTTTCAGTTCGTTGTGTAAAGAATAAATAGTCTGAACTTTGATTTTTTTTTAAAATAAATATTCCAAGAAATGAAGAGAAACAGTTAGAAATATTTAGTCACATTTAAGAGATTCAAATATTTCAAGAATCAAGGCTATAACTCATTTTAATCCTTAATATACATTTTTGAAGAAAATCCTAAAACAAGTGGTTGACTTCCAATAATCGAAAAATATTTTTCTGATTGTCAAATATAATTAAATATTTCTAAATTATGAAGTTAGATTGAAGATTGATAATTTTACTTATGAATTATTTTCATTTATTTCAACTATTTTCATTTTTGTGTGAGACGTTTTTGTGTTTCATGTGTCTTAGTATATACCGGATTGACAAATTTTGAAAAAGTTTTTTCATTTTTGGAATTTTTGAATACGATGAAAAGAATTTGGCGGCTTATGGGATTTAGGATTAATAAGAATATAGAGATAAACTCTCTTTATGCTCTTTTCAATTATCTTGCTCAGCCATAAGAATCAGGAAGAAATTTATTAACTCCGTTAGTTAATTCTTATTAGACTATATATTTTATTTTTGAAAGTTATCATGAAACGATTTACCAATTACTCATTACGACTTATTTTAATGTTGTGTGTTTCGCTTGCTTTTACTTTTCCATTGCTGTCCCAGGAAATAACGAAAGAGGAGATTACCGAAGGCAGAGAGTATTGGTTCGGTCTCCAGCATTGCAACCGCGAAGCAGGGGAAGCAGCCAGAGGTGCTTACCCCATAGCTATCTGGATTTCTTCAAAAGTTGACACAAAAGCAACGGTCTTTGACGCAGAAACAGGCTCAATAAAAACATACGTTATCAGAGCCAATCAGATAACTGAAGTTCCGTATTGGGATCTCCTCATGATGAATGTTAGTGAAGTAGTTAAGAAATATGGAATCCACGTAACAGCTGACGACCCGGTTTCTGTTGCCGTCTATATGTCATACAGGTGGTCAGGAGAAGCTTTTCGGGTTACACCTGCAGAATGGTTAGGTAAAAAATATGTTTCATTGAACTTATATCAGGACCAAACCGATAAACTTCTTCCCGCTCAAATATTAATCGTTTCAACTGATGATAACAATGTTGTTAAATACAGACCTACTGCCAATACAGTAAAGTATGATGCCGGAAAACTTGGACAAGTTACTTTACAAAAAGGAGATTGTTACTTGATTGAAGGAAGAACCAACAAAGATTCTACTCAAAAAATCGGCTCTGATTTGACAGGCACTTACATCGAATCAACAAAGCCTATTGCGGTTATCTCAGGTCATACAAAGTCGGCTTTCCCAAAAATTCCATTCACTTTCCTCGGCAGAGCGACCAACTTTACAAAAAACTTGATGGTTGATATGATGCTTTCAATTGATTTGCTTGGAACAGAGTATGTTTCTGCACCATTGAAATATGCCGCCAGACCAAGAGGCGTTATGCCTGATGATGCAGGAGATATGATAAGGTTTGTTGCGGCTTACGATTCAACAGAAATATCTCAGCTTCGCAAAGACGGTTCCGGTTTTATGAAAATTTCACGTGTTTTGAAACGAGGCGAATGGCATGAAATAACGAATCAGGAAATCGCCGCTTATTACAGGTCAAATAAACCGGTTCTTGTCGGGCAGTATGGAAAAGTTTGGTTAGACCATGTCCCGACTCCAAAAGCAGAAAAAGAAAATGTTGATGTACCCCAGAATCCATCAAGCAATGGGCAGGGAATGTTAATTGCTCTTACTCCAATAAATCATTTTACAAGTTATTCGGCTTTCCGCTCCCCTGCAAGTATTGACAACTATATTTACATGACTTTTGATTCAACTTACTTGGATAGAATAACTTTCGATGGTGAGAAAATTTCAACCAAATTTAGTAGTTCAATCAAATATATTAAAGGCACTCCTTATGCATGGCTTGCAAATGCAATTTCTCCCGGAGACCATGTCATTAAAGGTGATACAATTAAAGGCGGCAAAAATAAAGCCAAATTTGCCGGTTATGCTTACGGTAACTGGGACAGAAGTAAGGATGGATTTGCTTATGGCTACCCAATTGGATTTAATTATAACTCCATTTGTGAAGACTCATTAAATGTTAAAGACAATATGGCTTGTGGTGATGCTAATGCTCAGGTATTTGTAACCCCTCCAACTGCAGATTGTGCCGGGCTTTTAAATATCAAATATAAATCTTCAGAATCAACAAACTATTATTTTTCTACAAATCAAATCAATGTCGGTGACAAGAATGCTCAGTATTTCCTCAATGTAATTGATATTCAGAAACCGGCTAATGGGATTGTTACTATTGTGACTCGTTCCGGAAATATTCTTACGAAGAAGTATGAATATACTCCGGAGCAAATTGTAGTGCAACAAGACAGTATAGATTTTGGATTAATTAGAGTTGGTCAGAAAATTTGTAAATACATATCAATCTTCAATCCCACAACAATAAAAATCACGGTAAAAAACCTACGTCTGAAACATCAAAAAGCAGAATTTTCAATTACAACCAAAGATATTCTGCCAATTGAAATTGAACCTGGTATGTCGAAGGAAATAGAAGTATGTGCTACTGCTCTTGTGCATCAATCTATACCGATAAGCGATTCGGTCATAGCCGATTTGAATTGCTATTCAAAAAATATTGCATATTTAGAATTTAAAACCGGTGAACCCATAGTAACAATTTCAGATGCAATGTGGGTTGACATTCCTGTTGGAACAGAAGTACCCCGAACCGTTAACATTATCAATAAAAGCAATATGAATGTTGAGCTTTACTCTATGGACTGGGCAGATAAAGTTCACTTCCCAAGAGTCGAAGGTCTCACCTTTCCCTTAATTATTAAACCTCAAGAGCAATCTGATTTCACAGTTTACTATAAACCCGACAAAATTGGTGTTCAGGATAAAACCAAAGCTATCTTCACAGCAAACACTGACCAAGTAAAACTCTATTCCGATTGGGTAGGGAATGGTATTAAGCCGGTGTCAGTGGAACCGCTTGATTTTGAGCTTGACTTAACTAATGGTTTGCTGAAAATAAATAATAATTTCATAATGAATGACACTGATAAAAACATTCAAATTTATTCTATTCTCGGAATAAAATTAATGGATTGTGAATTTCAGGAAAAGATTGATATTTCAACACTCCCTGCCGGTTTGTATTTTGTTAGAGTGGGGAATAGAGTAAATAAGTTTTTGAAGATTTAAGTATATTTACTCCTATTACATAGCAATAAATAATCATTATATTCGTTTATATATTTTGTTATTGTTCATTGAAATGATAGTTAGCCAACCTCACCCTTACCCTCTCCATGCTTGGAGAGGGAAGTAAGAATTGACGTTTCGGGTTTGCCGTCGGGAGTTTATTTTGTTAGGTGGGGAATAGAGTTATGAAGTTTTTGAAGATATGATTAAAAGGAAATTGCATAAAGTCGGAATGTTCTTTCAACCTCAAAAATCAAAACACCCATTTGATACTTGAATCAAATGGGTGTTTGAAATAAAGATTATTCTTGATTTCTAAATATCAATATTTTCTTCGTTCATGCTTTCAAGCGATTTGACTATTGCCGCAAGGCACTGCCCTGCAAGCATTCCGTCAATTACCCTATGGTCATAAGTGATTGAAACATAAGCCATATCGCGAACAACAATCAAATCTTCGCCGTTAAATTCTTTAACAACGGGTCGTTTTTTGATTGCCCCGATTCCCATAATCGCAGTTTGGGGCTGATTGATTACAGGAGTTCCGAACAAAGTACCGAAGGTACCGACATTTGTAATTGTGAAAGTACCGCCCTGAATATCATCGGGATTCAATTTTTTGGTTCTCGCCCTTGTGGAAAGGTCAAACACTGCTCTTGCCAGACCGGTCATACCAAGTGCATCGGCACTTTTTATAACAGGGACAATCAGATTGCCGTCTTCGAGAGCAGTTGCAAAGCTGAGATGAACCCGGCGATGCATAATAATGTTTTTCCCGTCAACACTAACGTTAACTCTCGGAAAGAGTTTGATACCTTCGATTGCCGCTTTGGCAAAGAAAGGTGTATATGTAAGTTTGAATCCTTCTCTCTTTTCGAAAGCGTCTTTGTGTTTGTTCCTGTATTTAACAATATTTGTTACGTCTGCCTCGGCAACGCTGGTAACGTGAGCAGAGGTTTGTTTGGAATATGTCATGTGCTCGGCAATGAGTTGTCTCATTCTGTCCATCGGAATTACTTCGTCTTCTGCTCCCAATGTTACAGGAATTGTCATCGGAGCAGGGGTTGGAGCAGTAGCATGAACGGGAGCAGGTTTAGCTGTTTCAGCAGGTTTTGGAGCCGGAGCCGGAACAATTGCAGGAGATGATTTTTTCTTTTCAATATATTTAAGCAGGTCGGTTTTAGTGATTCTGCCTTCGTTTCCGGTTCCCTGAATGCTTTTTAATTCATTAAGATTAATACCTTCGGTTTCTGCAATTGAACGAACCAAAGGAGAGAAAAACTTTCCATCTGATTCTCTCGGAATTTCGAGAGGACCATCGGTGATGACTATTTCATTTGCCTGAGCAACAGACGGTGCAGGGGCTGAAACGGGCTGAGCTGTTTGAGTTGAATCCGTCGTAACCGCCTTATAAACAATTGGTGCTTTACCTGTTGAAATTTTGGCGATAGCTTTTCCGACTTCGACGGTTTCATTTTCCTGAAACAGAATTTCAGCTAAAATGCCGCCAACAGGCGATGGAACTTCGGTATCAACTTTATCGGTTGAAATTTCGAGAATCATTTCGTCCCGTTCGACAACATCGCCGACCTTTTTCAACCATTTTGTGATAGTCCCTTCCTGAAGCGATTCACCCATTTTCGGCATAACCACTTCGACCATATTCTCCGAAGCGGATACTGGTTGAGCTACAGCATGAGACACAACGGGTGCCTGAGCAATCATAGGTTGTTCTTCAATTTTTGGGGCTGGAGTTGGTATAATGGTTGCAGTTGCATCTGTTTCGACAAAAGCAATAACTTTACCGACTTCAACGGTTTCATTTTCCTGAAACAGAATTTCGGCTAAAATGCCGCCAACAGGCGATGGAACTTCGGTATCAACTTTATCGGTTGAAATCTCGAGTATCATTTCGTCTCGTTCAATAGCATCACCGACTTTTTTAAGCCATTTGGTTATTGTTCCTTCTTGAAGGGATTCGCCCATTTTAGGCATGATAACTTCAATTTTCATTTTTTCTCCGTAATTTATCTATATTAGTTGTTCGTAATCTGTATTAAAATAAAATATTATTAAAATTGTTATATAACGTCTTTGGTTAAAATAAGAAAAAAATAAGAAATTATTAAAAGTATTTTAAAAATTCATTATTAATAGAGATTAAGATGTCAAAAGACTGTAAATATTGTGAAGGTAAAAAATGTCTGAACTTATGCAAAACGGACAAAAAAAAGAAGAAGAAGAAAGAAAAGAAACCGAAAGTTAAAAGCGGGAAGGGTTGAGATGTTGAGGTGGTTAGCTGCTTAGTTGTTGAAGAGTTTAAGATAAAAAATCCCCCCTGCCCCCCTTTTTCAAAGGAGGAAAAGGAAATCTTAACAAATTCATAATTCATAATTCATAATTTCCCGACATCCTTTTTTCAAAGGGGGAAATGAACAGTCTTACCTCCTGCTTACCACATTCTTCTCTTTCCCCTTCCTTGTCCCAATTTCAAAATTCTTCCGCTTTTTGAAACTAAAACGAGCCGAAAACCGTATTAGGTTTGTAAATTCAAAGTAATTAATAAATAAAAAATGAATCACGAAAATTCTGAAAAAATTATTGAGATTAGTAATCTTTCGAAGAAATTCAAAGATGTACTTGCCGTTGACGGTCTCGACCTTAATGTGTTTCGCGGTGATGTGTTCGGCTTCCTCGGTCCTAACGGAGCAGGAAAAAGCACTACAATCAGAATGCTGGTGTCGCTGATTTTCCCAACTAAAGGCGAAATCAAAGTTTTCGGTAAAAGTTTACTCGAAAACAGACATTACATACTGAGCAGAATCGGAGCCATAGTCGAAAAGCCTGATTTTTATAAAACTCTGACAGCTTACAAAAACCTTGAGATATTCGGAAGAATTTCGGGGTGCGACACTTCCAAAAAACGGATTATGGAAGTTCTGGAAACCGTTGGACTTGCCGAAAGAGCAGGAAGTAAGGTCAAAACGTATTCCCACGGAATGAAGCAAAGACTCGGTATCGCTCAGGCTTTGATTCACAATCCCGACCTGATTATCCTTGACGAACCGACTACAGGATTAGATCCTCAGGGAATGAAGGATATCAGGGATTTGATTTTGCATCTGAGCAGTAATCTGAAAAAGACTATTTTCCTTTCGTCCCACATACTTCACGAAGTTCAGATTGTCGCAAGCAGAATGATAATAATTAATAAGGGAAAGAAAATTGTTGAAGGAACAGTTTCTGACCTTCTGAACAGTTCGAGCTTGGATGTCGAATTTAAGGTTGCCGATGCCGAAAAGGCGATGGAGGCTGTTAAATATGCTAAACCCGACACAAAGTTTGGAATTTCAAACGGAAATTCTCTTTTAATAACAATTGCAGAAAACATGGTGCCACACTACAACAAGATTTTGGTATCAGCAGGCATTGATGTTTTTTCGATTGTTCCCAAAAACTCACTCGAAGAGTATTTTTTAAGCTTAACAGAAAAGGATAGCAATGTTCACAATCATTAGTATTGAGCTATACAAGATATTTAAAAAACTGAGGACTTACATCAGTTTCGGAACTATCGGCTTGCTTGTTCTGCTTATCCAGATAGCGATGCTCGTCGAAGGCGACAGCTACGTAAATTTTGCGACAAGAAGTCTGAAGGATTCTTTCAGTTTTGTCGGCAATTTCATGAATGGCTATCTGATTGGCTATCTTGTTCTTAATTCGCTTACAATTCATATCCCGTTTTTAATTGCTCTTGTTGCAGGCGATTTGCTTGCGGGAGAAGCAACAGCAGGAACTTACAGGCTTTTGCTTTCCAGACCTGTTTCGCGTTTCACTCTACTAAGTTCAAAATTTATTGCAGGTTTGATTTTCACATTTTCGCTGGTTTTATTCCTTGCAATGATGAGTCTCGGACTTGGTCTGATACTGTTTGGAACGGGAGAATTGATAGTTTTCCGGCCTGAGAATCTGGTTATCCTTGCAGGAAATGATGTTTGGTGGAGATTCCTTCTAACTTACCTATTTGCGGGATTGAGCATGAGCGTGATAACGGGACTGGCATTTTTCTTCTCGTCACTTGTCGAAAATGCTATCGGACCTATCGTTACAACGATGGCTGTTGTTATAGTATTCCTGATTCTTTCTAATCTGGATTTCGGTTTTCTGCACTATTTGAAACCGTATTTATTTACGAATTACATGAATGCGTGGAACTCGCTTTTTGATTCTCCTGTTGACCTCGGAGAGTTTACAAAGGCTTGCATCATCCTGTCGCTTCATACAATCGGGCTGTTTTCAATTACTTTGCTGATTTTCAGAAAACGAGATATTTTAACTTAAACGGATAATAATAATGAAAAAATTACTAATTGTCTTTCTTGTCATATCAACTGCGGCTTTTTCGCAGAATGTCAATCCTGATGTTTTAATTCAAAAGGTTCGCGATAATTTTGGAAAAGTAAAAGACTACGAAGTTGATGCTCATATTAAAATCAGTGTTGACTTTTTGAAAGTACCCGAAACTGATGCGAAAATCTATTTCAAGCAACCCGACAAGGTAAAACTTTCGTCGAGTCAGTTCGCCATGATTCCGAGCGAAGGGTTGAACTTTTCACCGCTTTCATTTTTCAAAAACAAGTATTCTGCTGTTTTCATCAAGAATGAAAATCTTTGGGGTTTCAATACTGCCGTTATAAAAATTGTTCCCCTCGAGGAATCGCAGGATGTTATTCTTACAACTCTTTGGATTGATGTTACTTATAATATTATCCGAAAGGCAGAAATAACAACGAAAACCAAGGGGACTTATGGGCTTCAGCTGAATTACGACGTAGGAAAAACAAAGTTTTCGGTTCCTGTTTCAATGATTTTTATGTTCGACGTAAAACCCGATAATTTCCCAAAGAAATTTGGAAATAACACAGATGCCGAAAAGGCAAAGAAGAAGAAATCGGTGAAGGGTACTGCCGAAATAATGTACTCAAACTACAAAATCAACAAAGGAATCCCCGACTCCATCTTCAACGAAGAAAAAAAGAAGAAATGAGACGAGTTGAGATGTTTAGTTGGTTATGTGGTTAGATGTTAGAATTGTTTTTATAATTTCCCTTATAATTCTCAATTTTCAATTTTTCTAACTTCTATTATTTTTCCCCAAAAAATTTTAACTTTGGAATACAAAACACGAATTAACTTTTGATTCATTCGGGATGAACAAAATATTGATTTTAGTGTATCGTTTATTTATTCTATGCTTTTAATGATTGTTTCATAAGTGCATTCTCAATTTGGGTTTTGAATTGATTTTAAAAGCAAATAAAATTTGATAACTTTAAATACTAAAATAAATGTCAGAAATAACAGAGCCGAGGAGAGATTTCCTTAAAAAAATGCTTGTTGCAAGTGTGTTCACAGCCGCTTGCCCTCATGCTCTTCTTGGGAAAATCGAACCTGATGTAAAAAAGAAAAAGGATAAACTCCTTGGGATTTATACTGTAAAAATCAGCCAATACCCTGCTCTCGAAAAAGAATGGGGTTCGGTGAGAATGTTGGTGGAAGGTACCTTGGGAATATTTCCGAAAATTGTTATATCCCGTGTACCCAAAGCAGATTACGATGTTGATTTTATTTGCATTACGGAGCAATGCCCCCACGAAGGTTTTCCAATAGGCGATTTCAACGAAGAAACTTACACATTTGTTTGCACCGGACAAGGAACTATATTTGCAGTTGATGGTACTTATATTTGGGGTCCGGCTCACAGAAACCTTTCCCGTTTCGAGCTAACTTACGATGGTGGGGATAACATTTACATTGAAATTCCTGCTTTGATTGAACCCGACAGTATAACTGACAAAGAATCGCTGACTTTCTCAAACCCTTGCTACCCAAATCCGTGTTCAACAAAAACCAGCTTCGAGTTTGGAATTGAAATAAGTACAAAAGTTGAAATCAGAGTCTTTTCGTCAAACGGAATCGAGATGAAGAAGATTTCATATAATTATCTCGATGCCGGAGTTCACAAGATTGAATTAGATGTCAGCAAATATGAATCCGGAGTTTATTTCTATGAAATCATCACAAAATTTGATAAGTTAGTAAAACAATTTGTTGTTTACAGATAAAATATAGATTAAATCATGAATGAAAATAGTAATTGTTGTGAAGAACGTAGAAAATTTTTTAAAAATACCGCCGCTTTAGTCGGTTTGGGAATGCTTTCCAGTTCGATGACCACTTTGCTTCAGTCCTGCGAAGAAGATTGGGATAAATCCACAAACAGCGGAATAACCAAAACTCTTGAACTTACTCCCTATTTGAAAATTGACCCGAAATCGAAATTCCCATTTATCAATTTGAAATCAATAGGATGCGGAATAATTAAAAAATTCCCCGGTGTGAATTATGGAATTCCTGTTCTGATTATCAAAACAGGAGAGCACGATGAAACGATTAATAATGTAGTGACAAAAGTACCCGATTTTGTTTGCTTTTCTTCGATGTGTACGCACAATAATTGTCTTGGGAATGAAGATATTGCAGTAAGCAGAATTTTACCATCCCGCGGAACGAAAGACGAAAACCGCTTTATTATTTGCAGTTGCCATGGTTCGCAATATAATGCTTTTGAGAATGCTAAGGTCGTTAAAGGTCCTGCTGAAAAACCTTTGAAACGGTTTCCATGCAGTTACGATTTTGCTTCGAAAATCTTAACAATTAATTTTTAGACTTAAAAAGTAGAAATCAGCAACATTATATTCAATCCTGTTACAACAAGTCCGACTGACCAAAGCGTAATCTGTTCGATTGTAGTATTTGCATATTTACCCATAACATTTTTCGATGATGTAAGGTAAATCTGCAAAAATATCGTTATTGGCAACTGAACGCTCAATAGCATCTGTGATATAATCAGCCCCTGAAACGGATTTGCAATAAAGAAAATCAGAATTAACGCCGCAATCAAAATAGCACCAACTCCAAGTTTGGTATGATTATCATGAATATCGTAAGGTTCACTGAAAATTCCTGCAAAGA
This sequence comes from uncultured Hyphomicrobiales bacterium, assembly GCA_964606895.1. Lineage (GTDB taxonomy): Bacteria > Bacteroidota > Ignavibacteria > Kapaibacteriales > UBA2268 > CAZSHX01. Next base: position 19,743 of record CAZSHX010000013.1, on the reverse strand, counting down.
TACTGCCCCCTGCAAGTCCGGCAGTTACGGTTGAAGAAATTCCCGCAAAAAGCAATGCAAGAGCAAAAATTATTGAAGCCGCTTTCCCAAGCAATGGCTCAAGCATCCTCTCCGCTTGCTGAAGTTCATTAACGGGTACCTGAAACCTGAAAAATACCGATGCCGCAAGAAGTATCATAGCACTATTAATTGCCCACCCGATTATCATGGAAATCAAGGTATCATAAAACTCATATTTGAGCTGATGCTTGATTATATTTTCATCCTTCAGATTCCACTGTCTGCTTTGGATTATTTCCGAATGAAGAAATAAATTGTGAGGCATCACGACAGCACCCAGCACACTCATGATAATCAGCATCGAACCGGGAGGAAAGCTTGGCGTTACCCATGCAATAAATGCTTTATCCCATTCGATATGAACCAAACTGAGTTCAAAAATAAATGAGATACCAATAAGCGAAACAAAAGCAATTATATATTTTTCTAATTTTCTGTAAGAATTTGTGTAGAGCATCCATAAAACCGTTAGAAGCACAAATACGGCTCCGATTCTCAATGGGATTCCAAAAAGCATATTCAAAGCTATAGCACCCCCAAGTATTTCAGCCAATGCAGTTGATATCGCCGCCAAAACTGCCGTTGAAAGGACAGAACGGGAGATCCACGGCTTTAAATGCTTTGTTGCCGCCTCTGACAGGCACAAACCTGTTGCAATTCCCAGATGAGCTGCATTATGCTGTAATACTATGAGCATAACTGTTGATAGTGTTACCATCCAAAGCAGAGTATAACCGTAAGTGGCACCAGCGGCGATATTCGAAGCCCAGTTTCCCGGGTCAATAAAGCCAACGGTTACAAGAAGTCCGGGACCAATATATTTGAAGAAGTCAAGAGCCATCAACCGCGGCTTTTGCTCATCTTTAAATAAATTCTTGAACTTTTTAATCATTTCAAATCAACAAATTTGTTGTCAAAGATATTAAAAATCAGGTTGGTCAATATAGCTATCAAGTATAGAGCCTGATTTTTTATCAGGAAATTTAAGCAAATTTTCGATGTATTTACCAATAATATCAAATTCAAGATTGACAACTGAGCTGACTTTTAAATTTATAAAAGTAGTTTTGTCCCAAGTATGTGGAATGACGGAAACCATAAATTTACCTGATTCTACTTTTGAAGTTGTAAGGCTTACTCCATCAATGGAAACAGAGCCTGTATTGACAAGATATTTTTGGAATTGGGAAGGAAATGAAACCCAAACTAAGATTCCTGCATTCTCTTTTTTGATTGAAACAATACTCCCAACACAGTCAACATGCCCCTGAACGAAATGCCCACCGAGTCTGTCGGAAGGTCTGACGGCTCTTTCCAGATTGATTTGCTGTCCGGAAGAAAGTCTTTCGAATTTTGTTTTTCTAATGGTTTCTTCAACAGCTTCAACATCAAAAGTGTCATTGGTTCTTGAAACCACAGTTTGGCAAACACCGTCCATTGAAACAGAATCGTCAATTTTGAGGTCATCCATAATCAGTTTTGCCTGAACAGTAATTCTTCTGCTTTTGCCAAGAGATTTAACTGAGCGGATTATACCAATTTCTTCTATTAGTCCTGTAAACATAATTCAAAGTTAAAATTAATTATTAATATTCTTATAAATTGCCGATAAATTACGCCCATTTTCGGCATAATCCATCCCATACCCGACAACGAATTCTTTTCCTATTTCCAAACCTACATATTTTACCTTGACCTCAACAGCTCTTTCAGTTGGTTTAGACAGCAAAGTAACTGTTTCAAGAGATTCAGGATCAAGTTTTTTTAATTTGTTAATTAATGATTGCAGAGTCAAACCCGAATCAACAATATCTTCAATGATTACAACATTTTTGCCCTTCAAATTTAGAGAAGAATAGTTCAGATTAACATTGCCGGATGAGTGCATTTCATTACCATAGCTTTTTGCAACTACTGTTTCAATTTCACAATCCAAAGTCAATTTTCTTAGCAGGTCTGTCGCAAAAAAGATAGAACCTTTTAAAACTATTATAAATATAGGCTTTTTATTTTGATAGTCAGTGTTAATCTTTTTAGCCAAAGATGTAACAATTTCATCAATTTGCTTTGGAGTAAGGAAAAGATTGAAATCCTGGTCTTTAAAACTGTATGTTTCTCTTAAATGTTTCATTTCTTCTGACCTGTGTTTTCTTTTTTAAATACGGCTTTTAAATATCGGAGAGTTGAATTTGTAACTTTATATTTTTCACTGATTCTCATCCCCATAACCCAAACTACCTCATTTTTGAAGGTTAAAAGAGTTACTCGGTCTTTATCAATCAATGGAATTTTCATGTTAGTAAGAAAATCGCTTATCTTGATGGTTCCTTCCATTCCAATCGGTTGGAAAAAATCTCCCGGTTCCCATGAACGAACGGTTAGCCCAATAGGCAAACTGTCGTAGTCGAAAAATTCGATATTGGGGTCTTCGGATATTTTAACATCCTTTTTTGAAACTTCTTTAAGACTGAAAGAACCTTGTTTTAATTGGTATTCACCTGTTTTTTCAATTTGTTTCAGTTGTTTGTCTGATGGCTGTCTTTTGGAAAAAATAAGATAGTCTCTGTCCTTCAGAACAAAAATCTTTTTGGATATATCAGCCATCGAACCGGTTGGTGAATCGCACAGGGTAATAATTCTGTCAATTGTCCCGAGAGAGACAGGCTGTAGTTTGAGATTTTCCATAAGTGAAGTCTGGATTATTTCACCTTTGATAAAATCGGGAAAAGTATTGAGCAATGAAATCCCGAGTGCAAATCGGTCAGAACTTTTATCTTTAGTGACATTTGGCAATATCATTTGGACATGTTCATTGATGAAATCATCGGCACCTTTCAGAAGCTTAGCAGTTCGGTTTAAAACTTCTTTAATACCGGGATTATAATCCGTTTCAAGATTTTTAATCAATACATTGCGAATTTTATTCCTTGTATAGAACAGCATTGAATTGGATTCATCTTCCTGCCATTTTAAATCTCTATTTTGGGCATATTCAATCAGCTCTGATTTGTTCAGATTCAAAAATGGTCTGAATAAATATGAAGTTTTGCTTAATTTTCTTTTCTGAGGTATTCCGCTCAAACCTGTCAATCCCGAACCCCTGAATAAATGCGAAAGAAAAGTTTCGGCAACATCATCGGATGTATGGGCTGTAAGGATATAATTGATTTTAAGATTTTGTGCAATCTGGCTCAGATATCTGTACCGAAGAGTACGTGCCGCATGTTCAATACTTAGCGAATTTTCTTTAGCAAATCCTTTAACATCTCCCGATGACGAATAAAACTGTAATCCATAATTTTTTGCCAAATCTTTTACAAGTGCAAGATCTTTGTCAGAATGCTCACCACGTAGCATGTGGTTGAAATGGGCAACTACAAGATGATATGCATTTTCTTCTGCAAGATTGGCAAACACATCCAGCATAACAGCCGAATCCACTCCGCCGCTTACTGCCAGAATAAAACTTGTTCCTTTGGGCAAATCAATTTCATTAGAAAAATGTAGATTCAACATCTTGAAAAATTTGGAATAATATTCATTGTTTCTCAAAGTCGGTTTAATCAGCATATTTCTATTGATGACAGAAATCTTAAGCTTTTCATAGACTTTTTTGGGAGCAGGTTTTTCAGGAATTTTTACTTCTGGTTGCTTTACCTCAACTTTTGGAATAGGAGGTGCTACATTTTGCCTCTGCTGTTTTGGTTGATTTTTTTGATTAATTAATTCCTTATGAGGAATTGATTTAATTTCCTGTTGAACAGGTGTATCTTGCTGTAATTGATCAACAATATCTTTCTGCCGATTCTGATTTCTATTTTTGTTCCAATCTCTGCGGTTTGGATTTCTCTGATTTCTGTTCTCATTCGCAGATTGAACTTGTTGAACAGCTTGCTCAGGTTCAATGCTTTTTTCTAAAGGTTTGGCATCTTGCTGAACATTTTCAACATTATCGTTCTGACGATTCTGATTTCTGTTTTTATTCCAGTCTCTGCGGTTTGGATTTCTCTGATTTCTATTTTCATTTGCAGACTGAACTTGTTGAACAGCTTGCTCAGATTCAATGCTTTTTTCTAAAGGTTTGGTTTCCTGCTGAACTTGCTTAATATTATCATTCTGCCGATTCTGATTTCTGTTTTTGTTCCAATCACTGCGGTTTGGATTTCGCTGATTTCTGTTCTCATTCGCAGACTGTACTTCTTGAACAGATTGCTCAGATTCAATGTTTTTTTCAATTGGTTTGGCATCTTGCTTAATTTGCTCTACATTATCGTTCTGCCGATTCTGATTTCTGTTTTTATTCCAATCCCTGCGGTTTGGATTTCGTTGGTTTCTGTTCTCATTTGCAGACTGTACTTCTTGAACAGCTTGCTCAGATTCAATGTTTTTTTCAATTGGTTTGGTATCTTGCTGAACTTGCTCAACATTATCGTTCTGCCGATTCTGATTTCTGTTTTTATTCCAATCCCTGCGGTTTG
>CAZSHX010000013.1:0-15105 GCA_964606895.1 uncultured Hyphomicrobiales bacterium | reverse complement strand
GATTTCTCTGATTTCTATTATGATTCGCAGATAGAACTTGTGGAACAGCTTGCTCAAACTCAACATTTTGTTCTATCGGTTTTGTTTCTTGCTGTGCTGGTTCAATATTATCGTTTTGCCGATTTTGATTTCTGCTTTTATTCCAATCTCTGCGGTTTGGATTTCTCTGATTTCTGTTCTCATTTGCTGATTGAACTTGTGGAATAGATTGCTCGGGTTCAACAATATTTTCTAAAGGTTTGGCATCTTGCTGAGGTTGCTCAACATTATCGTTTTGGCGATTCTGATTTTTATTCCAATCTCTGCGGTTTGGATTTCGCTGATTTCTGTTCTCATTTGCTGATTGAACTTGTGGAATAGATTGCTCGGGTTCAACAATATTTTCTAAAGGTTTGGCATCTTGCTGAGGTTGCTCAACATTATCGTTTTGGCGATTCTGATTTTTATTCCAATCTCTGCGGTTTGGATTTCGCTGATTTCTGTTCTCATTTGCAGACTGTTCTTCTTGAACAGCTTGCTCAGATTCAACGATTTTTTCTATTGGTTTGGCATCTTGCTGAACATTTCCAACATTATTGTTCTGCCGATTCTGAATTCTGTTTTTGTTCCAATCTCTGTGGTTTGGATTTCTCTGATTTCTATTTTCATTTGCCGATTGAACTTGTTGACCAGTTTGCTCTGGTTCAACGATTTTTTCAATTGGTTTGGTTTCCTGCTGAACTTTCTCAACATTCTCGTTTTGGCGATTTTGATTTCTGTTTTTGTTCCAGTCTCTGCGGTTTGGATTTTTATTTTCTACAGAAGTTTGAATTAGCTTTATTTCGTCCTTCTTCTCATTTTTAGGAACAGGGGCAACTTTTTCAACCTTCTTATTCACATTTTCTATAACGGGTTGAATATTATCAATAACCGGAGCTTTAATCTTTTGCCTGCCTCTGTTACTTGAAGTCTCTTTTTCAACCGTAGCTACTGATGATTCAATTTTTACTTTTGATTCAACCTTAGTCTTTTTTCGTTTTGAAATAGCTTCGAGGATAGGTTTTTGTTCTTCCTTCTGAATTGCCGGCTTGACAGCTTTCGGTCGAACAACCTTTGGAACAACAATAGCTGTTTCCAGAACGGGTTTAGAGTTTGAAGATTTCTTTGCTTGTTTAACAATAGGTTCAGAAGGCAAGTTTTCCGAAATAGGATTTGCTTTCTTTTTTTGATTTAAACTTTTTGGTTTTAAAAGTTTGTTGTCATTTTGGACAACCTCAGGTACTTGTTTAACAATTACCTTGGGATTTTCGACCAATATATGTTCTTTGGGTGTTTCAGTCTTATTTTTAGTACTACGAGCCATAAAGTCAATAATTTAACAAAATGATAAACAAACAATTTAAGAAAAAAACTGTTAATATCAAATTATTAAGATTATTTTTCAGAAGCTTTTGATTTGTCAAGCTCTCTTCGGATTAAATTTTTGGGTAAACTATAGACATCGGGTTGAGGTGAATCTTCAGTTGGGATTTTGATAATTTGTTTATATTTGAGCTTCTTATCTTCGGATTTCAACTTCACAGGACCTGTAACATATTGAATTTTCTTCTTGTTTTCTTTTTTGGAATGTTGAACTATATAATCATAGAAATTTATTTCATCATCTAATGAAGAAGAAATTCTATAAAGTTTTAATTTGAAGTCATCATTTGTGCTTTGCTCAATTTCTTCAATTCTCTCTTCGTTCAAAGCTTGTTCAATTCGATTGATACTATTTTGTATTTTGAATCTTGGAAGATTCGCCGACCTTTTCGGAAAATGAGAATCGGATTTTTCTATAGTTTGTTTTACAAAATTATGTTCAGGTCTTGTTAAAGTCGGATAATTGGAAATCTGAATTGATGAGTTTGAATAATTCACCTTCACAACTTTTTCATTATCAAGACTTTTAAAAAATGCCTGATAAGGAATAAGTATCATGCCCTTGTAATCAATCACAGGAAGGGTCATTTGGAGGATTTGTCTGATGTCTTTTCTTTCAATCGAAAAGAACATTGAACCGGGTAAAAATTTGACCTTATAGTTCGGATTCAATGATTTATTGATAGAAACACTTTCGGCATATTCCTGTGAGTTTAGTAATATCGGTTTAAAGGAAATTCTCTTACCTGAAGTAGTTGTAATACTAACAGTACTTGCTTCAGCCAATCCGAACTGAAGAAAAACAAACAAAATCAAACATATTTTTGCCATGCCATACATAAATCATCCATGATTAAAAGTCAAAATACATTTATAATATCGGCAATTTGAAGAATTTCTTTAGGTGAAATTTGATATTTCATAATTAAAAGAAAGGATTATCATCATTACATTTTTAGAGATTAATAAATAACTGAAGAAAATAACAAAAAGGCAGTTCCCAAAAAAAACTGCCTTTATCATCCTATAATTCATTAAAAATGCTATATTTCTATTTTCCTACTTTTGAGGCATAATACGCAACTTTTTCCAAAGCAAGCATCATGTCTCTGTTTTCAACAAAAACTTTTGCGGGAAGTTTCAAGTTTGCAGGTGAATAATTCAGAATACCTTTTATACCACCTTTAACAAGTCTTTCGGCAACTGCTTGAACGTTTTCGGGTGGAATTGCAATAACTGCAACTTCACATTTTTTCTCTTTGATAATTTTCTCAATATCTTTCACATCATAGCAATGGCAACCTTCGATAACTCTGTTGATTTTTGATTTGTTTGTATCAAATGCGGCAACAATATCAAGATTAGAATTTCTGTTTTTGCTGTAATCAAGAATCGCTCTACCAAGATTACCAATGCCAACAAGAGCAACATTTTGTTTCTTGGGGGGATTCAGGAACTGACTGATACTTTCGATAAGATTAGGAATCATATAGCCATGAACAGGTGTTCCCTGATAACCGATGACCATCAAATCCCTGCGAACCTGAGCCGAAGAAGATGCGGCAACTTCAGCAAGCTGATGTGAATAGATATTCCTCTGTCCTTCTTCCATCATTGAAGAAAGAACTTTTCTGTAAAGAATCAGTCTTTGAATAGACCTTTCGGAAATTTTTTCTGTATCCATAATGTTACTTAATGTTAGTGAAAAAAAATATGTGATGTTCGTAACGTCAAATCTATAAAACTTTTTTGTTAATTCCAAATGATATTTTGTAATTTATAAAAAAAAAATGAATTTTGAAATATTCTTTGTGAAAAAAATTAATTCTTTGTGAAAAATTTTGTGGTTCATAGCTGATAATGAAAAAAAATTGGTTATTTCTTACTAAAATGTTAATTTTGCATGATAAAAATAAATAAATTAGTTTTTTTTAATTTTTTTTGGAGATTTCATGAAGAATATCGTTAAGATTCTTGCAGTCGTAGTGTTCTTTGTTTCCTTAACTTTTATCGGCGGTTGCCAAAAAGAAGAAGCAAAAGTAAAACAGGAAGTTATCAATGTTGCAAATTTGCCTGAACTTCTTGACAAGATGAAAGCAGATCAAGGGTTTAAAAAAGAAGAAATAGACATGTTTGTTCTTGGTATTGGCAGATTCGCTAATCAATTGGACTCTGTCAACGGCAAAACTGTTGGTGCAGTTATTAATGACGAGAAAGAATTTTTACGTAAATCCAGCCTTCTTGGTTTGACCAATACTCTTATGAATTCACTTCATGGTTTTGGTTATATCGGATGGGAACCAGTTGAACAAAATAGTCAAAAATACTTTCGTTTTGGAATAGCAATTCAGAATAAGGCTAAAGAAGACATTAAAAATGTTGAAGGATTACTCAAATTTGTTACTTCCAACAACCAACTTATCAAAGGCTTCAGAATTAAAATTACTCAGGGTATTCCTGCCGGTAAAGTTCAGCAGTTCAACTCTACTTTCATTATGGATCAGAACAACAAGAACGATATTCTTTTGAACGAAGTTCTTACAAACAAGAATCCTAATGTTTATACAGTATGGGATCCATCAGTAATTGAATTTGCAAGTGGCAAAAAGATTGCAAAAGAAACACCTGTTGCCGCAAAATAAGCGATAACATTTGAAATCTAAAAAAGGCTGATTCATCAAATTGAGTCAGCCCTTTTTTGTTTAAATTTCTGATTTGAATTTATTTTTGTCCGAATGCCTGAATCAGAACATTCTTTTGTTCTTCATTATGAATCTTTAATGAACCCGATGCAGTTGACGCACTTTCTTTTCTTCCTGCATAGTCAAGCTGAAGGTTTTGTGGAAGTACTTCACTTATTCTCGGGCTGATATAGTTCCATGCGCCCATATTTTTAGGTTCTTCCTGTACCCAGTAGATTTCCTTTGCTTTCCTGTACTTTTTCAAGATTGATGAAAGTAATTCTGTGTGGAGCGGATATAGCTGTTCGACTCTAATTATTGCAGTATCGGAAATTTGTTTATCGGTACGGTACTGCAATAATTCATAATACAATTTTCCCGTACAAAGAAGAATTCTTTTGACATCGTTAACATTCAAAGAACTATCATCAAGAATCTCAGTAAAGCTTCCTTGAGCAAGTTCTTTGGCAGAACTTACAGCATGGGGATGCCTAAGCATGCTTTTGGGAGTCATGATAAACAATGGTTTTTTCAAATCTGAATAAACCTGCCTCCGCAGAATGTGGAAGTACTGAGCAGGCGTTGTAAGGTTAGCAACAATTATATTTTCTTCGGCTCCAAGCTGAAGAAATCTTTCGAAGCGTGCGGATGAATGTTCCGAGCCCTGACCGTCGTAGCTGTGGGGGAGAAGGAGAACAAGGTTTGATTTCTGATTCCATTTTGTTTCGGCACATGCAATAAACTGGTCAATAATTGCCTGAGCACCATTGACGAAATCGCCGAATTGTGCCTCCCATAGAACAAGACCATCTTTATCAATAACACTATAGCCATATTCAAAGCCCAGAACTGCAACTTCAGACAGCGGACTATCGTAAATCCTGAATTTTCCTTGATTCGAGCTGATATTCTGCAATGGAACAAAAATATTTTCGTTCGTAACATCAGTCAAAACTGAATGTCTTTGGCTGAATGTTCCCCTGCGGGAATCCTGACCTGTTATCCGAATGTTTTTACCTTCAACCAATAATGTTCCGAATGCAAGAGCCTCAGCCATCGCCCAATCAATTTGCGGAACAGTTGATTCAACCATTTCCAATCGTTTAGTAAGAAGAGTTTTGATTTTTGAATTAGGAGTGAAGTCATCGGGTACTGAAGTAATTGCTCTTGCAACATCTTCTAAGATTGAATCAGAAACTTGGGTATTTACTTTTTCAAAGATAGAAACTTTCTCGGGTTCCACAATTTCATTGTTGTTTAAAACTGATTTTCTATTTGAATAAGCATTGTAATATTTGTCCTGAACCTCACGGTAAGTATTAACGGCAGATTCTTCGGTGATTGTGCCGTCACTTATAAGAATCCTGTTGTAAGAATTACTCAGGGGTTTCATCAGTTTAATCTTTTTGTAAAGTAGCGGCTGAGTATAAGATGGTTCATCGCCCTCATTATGCCCATATTTTCTGTAACAAATCATATCAATAATCACATCGCTCTTGAATCTGTTTCTATATTCAAAAGCAAAAATAGAAGCTGAAACAACAGCTTCGGGGTCATTGCCGTTTACATGAATAATCGGTACCTGAATCATCTTTGCCACATCGGTAGCATAAACTGTCGAGCGGGCATCCTGAGCAGATGTAGTGAATCCAATCTGATTGTTAATAATAATATGAATTGTCCCGCCTGTTTTATAGCCCTGTAATTGGGAAAGATTCAAAGTTTCGGCAACAATACCCTGACCTGCAAAAGCCGCGTCGCCATGAATCAGAACGGGCAAAGAAAGTGAATGTGAAGCATCTTCAATTTTATTTTCAAGTGCTCTTGCCATTCCCTCTATAACGGGGTTTACAAGCTCAAGGTGGCTCGGATTAGGCGAAAGGATAACATCAATCGCTTTTCCTTCTGAAGTCCTGTAGGTGCAATGTTCTCCAAGGTGATACTTGACATCACCGCTTCCGTGATATGAATAGGGGTCAATCGTTCCTTCAAATTCATTAAATATTTTTTCTAAAGGCTTTGCTGTGATATTTGCAAGAACATTCAGCCTTCCTCTGTGTGCCATTCCCAGGGCAATAGATTTCAGTTCGTTATCAGCCGCAAGTTCAAATATTTTGTCAAGCATTACAATCATGGCTTCTCCGCCTTCGAGCGAGAACCGTTTATGACCGACAAATTTGGTATGGAGGAAGTTTTCAAATTCTTCAGCTTCAACAATTTTTCTGAAGAATCGTAATTTATCTTCGGGCGAAAATGTTCTTGTTCTTCCAACTTCTTCGAGAGTGAATTTTATCCATTCCTTTTTTACGGGGTCTTGAATGTGCATAAATTCGAAGCCAATAGGACCGCAATAGGTTTCCCTCATTATCTCAATGATTTCGCGAAGAGCAAGGTTGTTGCTTTTCCAGTTATCATCAGCATGAAATTCTCTGTCCAGATCCCAAATCGTAAATCCGTAATATGCAGGGTCTAATTCAGGATAGTAATATGATTCCTGTCCCAGCGGATTTATTGATGCAAGAAGATGCCCTCTGACCCGATAAGCATTTATCATTAGCACAACATGAGCACTTTTTTCATACATTTCAAATGGGTCGGAAGTCCCATAATGGCTTCCCTTTGAAATATCCTTTGCCCAGCGAATCGGTTCGAAGGGAATGCGAAGACTTGCGAATATTTGGTCGTAAAATTGTTCTTCGCCTATTAGTAGTTTTGATATATAAGATAAAAATTCAGCAGATTCTGCACCTTGAATTATCCTGTGGTCATAAGTGCTGGTTATCGTCAGAACTTTGGATACAGCGAATGTAGTCAGGAATTCGGGTTTCATAGCCTGAAACTCGGTTGGGTAGTCTATAGCTCCGGCGGCAACAATCAAACCCTGCCCGCTCATTAATCGCGGACTGGAGAAAGATGTACCTATCATACCGGGGTTAGTCAGTGTAACCGTGGTATTCATCAAATCGTCTATATCAAGTTTATTGTTTCGGGCTTTGTCAATCAATGCATCATAGTGGATGATAAAGTCAGAAAAGTTAAAGACTCCTGCATTTTTAACCGATGGAACCAATAGGGTTCTTGTTCCGTCCTTTTTTGTAATATCAACAGCCAGACCTATATTGATTGATTCTTTTTTTACTCTGAATGCTTTCCCGCCGTCTATTCTAAAAGAATCGTTCATTCCGGGATATTTTTGAAGAGCTTTTACAATTGCCCATGCAAGAACATGAGTAAATGAAACTTTGCGGCGTTTCATTTTCAGAAGGTATTTGTTGATTATTCTTCTGTTTTCGTCTAATGCTTTAACGGGAATAGTTCTTACAGAAGTTGCGGTAGGTACTTCAAGGCTAAGTTGCATGTTTTCGGCAACTTTGGACTGAACATTGGAAAGAGGTTCAAGAATTTCCTGATTTCCTGTAAGATTTTTCGGAGTTGTTTCAACTCGCTTTGACTCAACAGCCGCTGATTTTGTTAAAATGGTCTGATAGGATATACCTCCGGTTTGGGCTTTTTTGTTTTTTTCAAAATAGCTTTTCCATTCCTGAGATACTGAGTCAGGGTCTTTTAAATATTCAAAGTATAAATCGTCCTCAAAAGCCTGATTTGGATTGAGCATAAAACCAAATATTTAGTTGAACATAAATATCATTTTCAAGACGCTAAAACATGGTATTTATTAAAAATTTATTTTTTTATTTGATTTTGACAAATCCTGAAGTTTTGGAAATACCGTTAATCGTAACCTTGATGTAATATACACCGCTCTGAATATCATTGATAGACAAGTCAAAATTGAATTCACCTGCTTGCGAATTATCAGAGAATATAGTCTTGATTTTACTACCCAAAACATCATCTATCTCGATTGTGCAATAGCCTGCAACAGGAATTCCAACTCTCAGATTTATCTTGTCGGATGCAGGATTTGGACTAATCTCGACCATAGTTTTACTAAATAAATCACTTAATTCTTCATAAACTGCAGATCCGTCATTCAGCTGAATATTATCAATATACCAGCCATCCTTAATTTTTACGGGATTTGATACCATTGAAAAAGCAATGTAAAGTGTATCACCTTCATATTTTTTCAGGTCGCGTGCCACCCATTGCCAGTTGCTTGTTGTAACATCATCAGTGAAATTTGATGAGCTGTCCTGATTGAACCATGCAATGTTATCCCAATTCTTTCCAAAGTCTCTTGATACTTTTACAATACCAAAATCACCATTCGGGTCAATTATTGCAATGTGTCTGAAGTTGAACATCGTTTTGCCTGATTGTATTCTAACAGGAGCAAAAATAATATCATTTACAAAAGAACCAACGTATTTTCCGTTTGGAGAATCAGTCATTGAAAATGGCAGGGAATAGGAGGCTTTATTTGTTTTTCCCCAATTACCTTTAACTCCTTTTGAGTAATAAACTACTGAATCAGATGAATTATCGAAATTTTCAGTAATATTCAGTAATGCCGCTCCACTATATGAAACAACAGAATCAGAAAATTCACTTTGCGTTTCGGTGGTGTTCCTTTTTCCGACGGCAATCAATTTGATTGAATGAAATGCTTTTAATGATGAACTGATAGTTGCCGAACTTACCATACCTGCCTGAATATCAGGAGTCTGAACCGATTTGATTAATACATTATCGCTGTAAATATCAATTTTGTATAAATCATTTACTACAGAACTATCTATATGTTTTGCGGGATTTGTCCAACTGACCATTATTCCCTCAGCAACGGGTTTGCATGCAATATTTGTGGGCGGCAGAGGCTGAGGAGAACCTCCAGCAATAACTGTGACAGAGACAAGTTCACTTTCCTTTTCGGGAGTAATTCTTGTTCGTAAGGAATATGTGAATTTTTTGCCATCTTCGGCAGAATTATCAACAAATTGCAAAACACCTTTATTCACTTGTCCAATTTCGATATTATCTTTGTAAACAATAATCTTAAAATCCTGCAAAGCATTACCAAAAAGGTCTTCGGTAGGGTCAATCCAATTTAGAGTTACCTTGCTCGGTGTCAGACTTGAATTAGCGACTGTGAGATTTTCGGGGGCTTGCGGGTCATCTGAAATCAAGGCGACGTAAGCATTATTTGTCCAAAACATTCCATTCGGTGCATTCGGCATCCAAAAACAAGGATAGATTCTGCCGTTGTAAGAAGCTATTGATGTATAATCTCCATAATAAGAATTACCAGCACTTTGCAAATCAACACTCATAGCACTTGAAAGATACCATGTATTGGCAGTCAGACGAATATTTTTAAAATTTACACCGTCGGGTGAAAATGCAAGATAAGCATCAACTCCGATATTAGCAGAATCATTTTGGGAACTGTAATAGAGAATTGAAACGTTTCCATTAATAGGGTCAACAGAAATTGAAGGCATAAATACATCGGTGCCTGTCTTATTTTCATCTACTTTTTTGGTTGCAGACCAAGTAAGACCATTATCAATTGATTTTGTCATTAAAACTCCCGGATTGTTGTAGCCGTCTTTTCCATTCTGAACAATATATATTGTTCCTTTTCTTGGACTTTCGGAGCAATCAACCGCAATTGAAGGATAGGAGGAAATTCTTAAGGATTGTTTGTCGTAAAGTACACTACGCATACTTTGGGAACTGATTAAACCAAGATTCCTGACAGTTTGTGCCTTAACCGAATTTGTGAGCCAGGTTTTCCCGCCGTCCAATGACCTTTGAATAACGGCATCAGTTGTTGTCATACTGCTTTTGTACTGCCAAACAACATAAATTTCTCCATTGGGACCCACGCTTGGGCTTGGAGATTGTGTATTATAATCAGATTTATCCAATTTAATTGGTGTTGACCATGTTGTTCCTTGGTCTTTGGAAGTAGAAAAGCAGACTCCGTCGTTAACATTGAATCTCTGCCATGCGATGTAGATATTGTCTTTGTATGGTGAAGCGGCATTAATATCGGCTGTCATTGTATATCTGTCATGAAATGCCTGAACGGGTTTACCAACTTCTTTGATTACAGTAGAAGGCGAACCCCATGTTTTGCCGCCATCAGTTGAACTGACAACAAATATTCCGTTATCTCCAGAGGTAATGTTCTCAGGTGTTTGGCAAAAACCATAGCAATAAAAAAGATTTCCTTTGGAATCGAAAGCAAGTCCGGGATCGAAGTTTGTCATTCCTCCTGCTGTAGGAGGTTTGATTATAGCGGCATCAAGATTACTGGGAGTTGTTGAAACTGCCCATGATGAACCGCCGTCGGAAGTGTAGTAAGCTCCCATCATGTATTTTGCATCCATCGTATTGTAACGGCTGTCGTTTGAAGCGGCAACAACAATTTTAGGATTTTTCGGATTTATGGATATCCATGTTTCAGTCTGGCTTTCGTTATAGCCTGAGATATTCAGAACTTTAAACTTTGTATTTCCCAAAAGGGTTGAAGGGGCATGCTTTTCATAAGCCACTTTTGGAAATTTACTTGGTTTATAGAAGAAATTCAATGAATTGGAATAATTCTCTGCAGAAAGGAATGGAGGAATCCTCTTTCCATCAAATTGTGAATAAGTGGTATCAAAAATAAAGAGTAAAACAAAGATCGAAAAGAGAAATTTCTTCATGTGAATCCCGAAAATTAAAAATTGTCAATAAATACAGAAATATATAGACGCTTTTAAACATTATTTAGTTACAAAAAATGCCGAAAAAAATAAAAAATCTTTTGTTATTAGAAATAATATTGTTATTTTTGAATTCTGCTCGGATGGCGGAACTGGTAGACGCACAGGACTTAAAATCCTGTGGGAGAAATTCCCGTGAGGGTTCGAGTCCCTCTCTGAGCACGGAAACCCTTGTAATTCAATGAGTTGCGAGGGTTTTTTATTTCTGAAAAAATGTGGCTATATCCCAAGGTCCAAAAACAAATCGTGTAGGGTCAAGGCATGCCTTGACCCTACGTTAAATCCAAAGAGCGAATCTCCGACACTCAAATCTTTTACTACAACCCACGCACATTTACAAAGAACGGATGTGCGGGCGTACAAGTAATTGAATCACTCCCAAAATGCAATTTAACGAAATCTTTGGAATGTTCCAAGCGGGTGAACTTTCATTCGACAAATTAGATTTTGGTTTTCAAAGAAAAGTAATGTAATTGATAATTCATAAATTGTCATTAACCTTATATCAATTGAAAATGATTTGCCATCGTCTGTTTTTAATAAACATTTTCTTCAAATTAATTATCATTTGCAGTTTTCATTAATTGCCTGCTCGGCATATTTGAATCCAAGTTTTAAAGCTTTATGCAAATCCAGACATCCTGCTTCTTTTTCACCAAGTGTTATCTTTGAAACTCCCCGATAATAGTAGGCATGAGTGAAACTTGCGTTTAGTTCAATCGCTTTGTTGAAATCCGGAATAGCATTTTTGAAATCTTCTTGTTGAATTTTTGCCAAACCTCGGGTATAATAGGCTGTGAAATAACCTGGATTGATTTTTACTGCCTGATCAAGGTCATTTATAGCTTCAGTAAATTTTTTCATTTCGATATATATATCAGCTCTTGCATTGTAAGATTCCGCATCACTTGGATTATATTTTATCGCCATTGAAAAATCGCTGACTGCATCATCAGTTTTTCCAAGTTCTTTATTTGCAAAACCACGCATATTATAAAGTTTTGCTTCTGTCTGTTTTAGCTGAATCGCATGGTTGAAATCGTTTAGTGCATCATCTAAGCGTCCCATTTCTAACTTAACATAGCCTCTGGCACCGAAGACCATGAAATTATTCGAATCAACAATGGCGGCTTTATCGAAATCTTCGAGTGCACCTTTCAAATCTCCTGCTTCCGCTTTTTTTGCTCCGTCCTGAAATTTGAAGTAGTCATCCAAAAGGAACTTTGGAATAATTTTATCCATGCCACCGGGTTGAATATTCACGAATTCAGGAATATTAGCAACCCTATCGGGCAGGTTCATGTTCTCCAAAAGTACAGGAGGAGTATCGTTTCCGTTTTCGTCAATATGAGTTAGGTAAAGCTTTGTGTAAGTGCCCAGCATTTTCGAAGAAAAAACAAGCCATTTGCTGTTCGGTGACCAGGAATGCCAGGAGTTCATGTTGTTTGTATTGCATTTCATTTCGCGGGCAGAACCACCTTCGGCTGGTACGATGAACAAGCGGCTGTCGGGCTGTAACAACATATAATTTTTTGCCTGACAGAAAACCATCCATTTTCCGTTTGGAGAAATTTTGGGGAAGTAGTTGCTCATTCCGTTGGCTGATGCCCCTGGAATTGGTTCAGCTTTACCTCCATTCCCATCATTGAATGGAATTTTATAAATATCATACTTAAAAGTGCGTTTGCCTGAATAGAAATCGTCAACCAAAGCTTTGTATTTTACTGAATCCCTTTCAAATGATGTAATAAAGCCACTTTCCGAACTTGGAATGGCCGCCGCTTTTGTGAAATAAATGGTTTTGCCATCAGGTGTCCAGACAGGATTAGACTGAACAAAATTTGAATCGTCTGCACCCGGAAGCGAAGTGAATTTATCTTCATCAAGGTGATAAACAGCGAGTATTCCCTTTATAGGAAAAAAAAGCTGAGAGTACGACAAATCGGGCTGAACAACAAAAAACTCATTATCCTTCAGAGTGCTGACAAAATGGTCCCCATCGGGAGAAGTACTGGTCAGTAGGGCATAGGTAGGTTCGCTGTTCTGGAATACACTCCATCGGATTATTTTGTGGAGAACGGTGTTCTTTTCAATATTTGCGATACCATAGGCATCTTTTCCGCTGTGAGCATCCAGATCCATAGCGATAGTTCTGCCGTTTGCAGAAAAGCTGTGGCAGTTGGCACAGGCTGGTAGTTTTTCCATCACCACTCCCGCCAGAGTATCGGAATTAACATAACCCAAACGCCATCGAATTTCGTCAAGATGCCTAAGTGCATAGCTGAATGGAAGAGGTACATCTCGATAAAATATAGGTGCACCAACTGAATCGGCAGAAGTTTTGAAATTTATACTCAGGATTTTCTTAGCTTTTTTGTTCTCGAAAGATGATAGAGTGAAAACTGCATTTTTAGTAATTGAGTTAAGTTTTACCTTTTCCCAGACTGATTTCTTGGGTTTCCATTGGGGTTTTGAAACTATTTCTGAGGTGATTACACCAATACCGTCAATGAAAATTTCGACCTGCCATTTTTTGATGTTACTTTTGGTTTCTGACCAAATGAAAGTCGGAGAAGGAATTTCGGGAGGGAAGAGAGTTCCGTCAATAGGATAAATCATTTGGATTTTAGCTGATTTATCTGTTGGAAGTGAAACAAGACTGTTTATGGAAGCCATTATCAGAATAGAAACCACCATAAGGAAAAATATTTGCAGATGCATTGTTTTCATACCAAATCCCCGAACATAATTTAATTTTAAAAATAAATCAAGAAAGCATTATTGACAATTTTTAAATTAAAGAAAAATTAGAGACTTTACAAATTATTAGTAATTTCCATTAAAAGATGGTTATTATCTGTAATCAATTATCTCTCACGCATCTTACCGAAACGCCGCTACTTTCAACAGTGAAGTGCCTTTCGATATAGCTACTGCTTGAGTACATATTTCTGCCCCAAGCTTCAACCGATTTTGATTTCTCGGTAGATGACCACCAATATCCAAAGTTACCCAGAACATCCTCGAATCTGCCAAAACTGCCTTCACGCCATCCACCCGGAAGTGCAGTAAAACCGCTTGAGTTTGTAGTTTCTTCATTTTGGTTTTGCCAATGCTCTGTTCCTGTTTCTTTCAATTTGCCACCGGCAATACTCTCACCACCCAGGAAATTGGTAAGGGTTGTCCACTCGGCTTCTGATGGAACGTGCCATCCCGAAGGAGCTAATCCCCGCGGATCGTTAACTGCATACCAGTTGTAAAGTTTACCGTAGATTTTTCCGTTTGAGGTGTCGTTGTTGTAGTAACACCAAGCACCGGATGTTAGTTTTTTCCATTCTATACTATCTCTGACTTCTGGTATGGAATCACCATTTCGGTAATGGTCAACATCAAGATTCCTGATTTGCCAAACCTGAGAACCAATTGTTTTCGTACCGGGTTTGTCGGGTTGGATTTCAGTTGAATTATCTTTTCCACAACTGAATAAAAATGTTAAAACTGTAAATGATATTATTAATATTATTTTATTCATGATTATATTCCCTTTTTGAACATTCATTTCTTTCACTTCAAGAAAAAACAGATTATAAAATTCAATTCACCAGTCCCTCAGTCCTTCACACATCGAACTGAAAAACCGTAATTCTTAAAAATAGGTGACCTGTAAATATCGGCATAACAATAACGCAAACTCCTCCACAATCCCATAGTAGCATTATATTGGTCAGAACACCAAAATCCGTTATCATGCCCATCAGCAAAACTCCAGCCGTTTCCGCGGCGGAAGTTCCCCGGAAGAGCAGTAAAGCCGGTTTCGTTGGTTGCTCCGGTATTAGGATCACTCCACTTGATTAAACCGGTTTCTTTCAATTTTCCACCTTCATTATTTCCCCTTCCACCCATGCTATCTGAACTTGAATGAGACATTCCTAAAAATATTTCTAATGTTTTCCATTCTTCATCGGTAGGAATGTGCCAACCTAAAGGAGCTAATCCTCTTGAATCATTAACTGAGTACCAATTATACAGTTTTCCCAAAATCGGCTCTCGTGCTGAGTCATTGTTAAAAAAGCACCATGCTCCTGTTACAAGATTTTGCCATTGAACTGAATCAGTAACTTGTGGAATGTTGTCACCCGTTCGGTAGTGGTCAACATTAAGGTTTTTCAGCATCCAAACCTGATTGCCAATAGTTAAAGGTTGATATTGGTCATTATAAAAGGTGATGCTGTCAATACTGATTATTTCGTAAGTTTTAGGATAGGAGAATATGTAAACATTTAAAATGTCCCTTTGAATATCATCTTTTTCAAATTTGATGCTTCCGATGATTTCCGTCGGGTAAT
>CAZSHX010000012.1:0-73576 GCA_964606895.1 uncultured Hyphomicrobiales bacterium | reverse complement strand
TGTATCAGGAATTTGATAGGATATTTATGAACTTACTCAAATGGAACTTCCGTTACAGAGACAAAACATTGCATATTTTTCACCTCATTCTCCGATTTGAAATTTTTGAGACCAAGCATCCCTGCTTGTCTCTTTAGTCCGGTTTGTATCCTGAGAAGAAAAGCTACTTCTTAACAGTTCTCACAATTACGACAAATTGCAAATATTTACTCTCCGTTAAGGATGAAATATAAGGCAATAAGTGCCAGCACGGCTAATATAAGATATATTCTTTTCCGTCTGCTTTCCTTGAAGTTTATCGCTGTTTGATTATTGATATAGAATTTACCATCATTACACTCAACAAAAACTCCTTTTGCAATCATTCGATTAAAAACGAGCCCTCTTCTAACACCAATATCATTCAGGGCAACTGAATGTTCCTCGTCTATTGCTTTCAAATTATTAAACAAATCAATATACTTGTTTTGCTTCATAATTATAATTGCCCCTGCTTCACCACTCATCAAATCTCCCTGATATTTTTACATTATTTCGAATTTATTTATTGATTACCCTATTCAATTTCTCAAACATCATCAAACAAAGTCAGTTCATTGCTTTCTTTAGGAAAATATCTGAATTTTGAAGAATCATTAACATCCAGTAAACCGCCATATTGATTTACTGTCTCTTTCACCTGATTGATTGATTCATTAAAATGTTCTTCGATATCATTGGTTGTGTACCTCAGAATATTCCATCCTCTGCTTTCAAGCAGATTATCCCTGCGTTTGTCATTTTGAACCTGTGATTTTTCTGTATGATAGGTATCGCCATCGCATTCGACCCCAAGTTTGCGATTTTTGCAGAATAAGGCAAAATCAAGAATGAAATTTTTATTCCCAATTGTTTCGAAATATTGTCTTTCAGCGTAAATTCCAAGTCTTTTAAATTCATCCCAAAATTTTTCTTCAATAGGGCTTTCGAGAAATAAATCGTTTAGCTCTTCGGCATTGTGGAATCTTTCAAGAGTTGTTGTAATAAACAGTATTCTTCTTCTCCCATAACTAATTATTGACTTTGGTAGTCTCAGAAGTTTTTCAAACTGAATTTTATAATACCTGTCTTCAGATTTGAAGTTAATGGGTTCATCCTTCATCAAGAATTTTCTTTTTACTACCCTTACTGACTTCACAATACCATAATATCTGATAAGATGAGCATCTTCATTGAAAATTTTTGGCTGATAGAAAGCAATCATTTCGATAGACTTATCTTTTACAATTTTCGGAACATTTTGGGACGAGACAGGAATCCTGTACCAATTCTTATATTGGGCAATACCAAGGTCCCGTTTCGAAGGGAGATAGGCAATAAGAATATTTTTATTTTGTTTAGACATAATCAATAAATATCCGATTCATTTCTAATACTCAAAGATAACAATTTTATTTTAGAATTGAAAGCAGAAAAAATACAATCAAAAACACTACTTTTACAAATTTCTACAAGCAACCAATAAGTGATATTCAATTATTATTCGTTTTAATCATTGTCAAATTTTAAAAAAAAGGAATTGCTAATCGAAAAATAGAGACAAAATTAAATAAATAAATATGGATTTTGTTAGGATTACATGAAAGTTAAACTGATTTTGCCTTCACTTATTGAAGCAAAAAGTGCTTTTTGGAGACCGATTAAATATTCACTTTTTCCTCCTTTGGGATTGGCAACATTGGCGGCATATTTGGATGAAAGCGATGAAATTGATTTGCAGGACCAACATGTAGAAAAACTTATCCTTGATGATTCCCCTGATTTAGTTCTGATTCAGGTATATATTACCAATGCTAAAAGAGCTTATGCAATTGCCAAGCAATACCGTCAAAGGGGCATATTCGTAGCACTTGGTGGACTTCATGTTACTTCATTACCTGAAGAAGCTAAAAAATTCGCTGATACAATTTTTTTAGGACCAGCTGAACAAACATTTCCTGAATTCCTATTGGATTTCAAAGCAAGGCATCCAAAAAAAAGGTATGTTTCGACTATCGGTCGAACAATAATTAATCAGCCGGCTATTAGACGAGATTTAATAAAAAGACAAAAGTATTTGGTACCTAATTCATTGGTTATTTCTAGAGGTTGTCCACACCATTGTGATTTTTGCTATAAGGATTCATTTTTTCAAGGAGGTAAATCTTTTTATACTCAAAGGGTAGATGAAATTCTTTCGGAAATTGATAGACTTAATGGAAGGCATCTTTATTTTCTAGACGATCACCTTTTAGGAAATCCTAAAATTTCAAGAGAGTTATTCGAGGGGATGAAAGGCATGAACCGAGTCTTTCAGGGAGCTGCAACAGTTAAATCAATCTTGGATGGAGATTTGATAGAAAAAGCCGCTGATGCCGGATTGAGAAGTCTATTTGTTGGTTTCGAGACTTTTTCTTTAGAAAACCTCAAGCAAAGTAATAAGAGTCATAATTTGAAGCTTGACTACGAGCGAGCAGTTAAAAGATTACACGATTTAGGCATAATGATAAACGGAAGTTTTATTTTTGGACTGGATTACGACGATAAAGATGTTTTCAATAGAACTGTCGACTGGGGAGTTCAAAATGCCTTAACAACAGCTACTTTTCATATGCTAACACCCTATCCGGGAACAAGACTTTATGAGTCAATGAAAGTTAATAATAGGATATTAACATATGATTGGGATTTATATGATACACGTCACCTTGTTTACTTACCGAATAAATTAACTGCTTATGAACTTGAAGAAGGTTATAAGTGGGCTTATAAAGAATTCTACAGATGGAGTAACATATTTAAAGCTTCATCCATGCATGATTCTTCCAAGCATAAATTGAAGCATTTGTTTTATACCGGTGGCTGGAAAAAATTTGAAAGCATATGGAATGTGTTGATAAATCTTGGCGGGTTAAAAAAAATGCTCCCCTTGCTTGAGTTATTGCTTACTGATGTGAAAAAACAAGAATGATCGAAAGCTATTTCTAAGGTTTGTTAACAACAGACATAATCCCTATTCAATTTTTCAACGTCAAAATATTTCATTCAGTCCAAATTATTTCAATATCCATTTTGAATTTTCCTCACTGCTCTACTCCTCAATCAGATACAGAAGTCCGTCATAGACATTGTAGTGCAAAGGAGCTACTGATATTTTCGGATATCTTAACCTTAAACGCTTAGCTTCCATCAAAACAAAATCAAGCTCATTTCCAATTTCAAATATTGGAGAATACTTGTTAAAGTGTACTTCCGCCGATTCTCTGTCCCATCCTGCTCCGTTCACCATGCCGTCAATGAATTGCTCTTTTCGGTTAATTAAATTTACCATTCCGCAATTATTATGGCTAATCAGTGCAATGTGCCGGATATTGCCGATTGCAATTGCATAGGAAACTTTAAACTCGCTGTAAATCAGATTAGCTCCACCTGCACGAATAATAAAAGCGAAGTTATCGGGTATTCTTAAACTCTTTCGGTTATCCATACACATACCAATCAGCATTTGAGCTTTGTCGAAAGTTTCAAAAGGTCTGTTTAAGTTATGAAATTCCAGAAGCCGTCCAATTGGAGTATCACGGTATTCTTGAAAAATATCACTTTCATTTGAAATTTTTACTGTTCTATCCAAATTCTCAATCCTTTTTCTATAGCATAGTTAGGAAATCAGTTCATGAAAACTGACAAATTTATTCACCAAATCAATCTCCAACTCACCGACTAAACGCCTAAACAACTAAACAACTAAACAACCAAACAATGTCCTCTTCTCAATTGAACTCAATGAAGTTCAAAATATTTTCACCGCCGTCCACACCGAGTGTTTGACCGTTAATCCAATAAAATTTCTCATCAACCAGCATCGAAATTGCTTGTGCCACATCTTCGGGAACAGTGTTGCGGTTGAATGGGTTATGGTTTTTGGCATTCTTCAGCATTTTCGGGAATCCGGGGATTTTCTGTGCCGCAGGTGTATCGGTTAGACCGGCTAAAATTGCGTTTGCAGTGATTTGGTAAGGTGCAAGCTCGACGGCAATCTGTCTGATATAGGCTTCCAAAGCGGCTTTTGCGGCAGAAACTGCACCGTAGTTGACCATTGCTCTTTGGGAACCGATACTCGTCAGAGCAAAAATACGCGAGTTTTTGGCAAGAAGATTTGCTTTGAACAAATCCTGAGTCCAGTAAAGAAGGCTGTTTGCCATTACGTCCATTGTCATCTCGATTTGTCTTTTGGTGCACATATTTTCAAAATCATTATCAAAAAACGGTTTGATAGCACCGAATGCGAGAGAGTGGAGCAGAACACGCAGAAGGGGTTTTTCCTGATTGGCAAAATCTTCTTCGATTGCCTGAATAATCTCTTTGCGTTTCAGGTCATCAGCGGCATTAACGTTGAAAAAGCGGGCTTTAACGCCATGACTTCTGATTTCTTCTGCAAGTTCATCTGCCCTTTGTTTGTTCGAACCCATATCCAAATGGACACCGATAATGCTGTAACCTTGTTTGGCGAGTGCCAATGCAACTGCTTTTCCGAAACCGCTTGAGACACCGAGTATTAATGCGTAAACGTTCTTTGACTGCATGATTTTTCCTTTTTATATAATGTAATATTTTTTTTAACTTTTGTTAATAATTTCAATATTATATCGTTTTAGAGCCTTTAAAATTGTTTCAGTAAGGTTTTTTAACATTTCTATGAACGAAAAAATAACTAATAATAAAGTACCCACAGCCCAAAATCCATCCGACATTTCAGAACAATTCATCGTCTTGGTGGATATAATCAAAATCCTCCGCAAGGAGTGTCCGTGGGACAGCAAGCAGACAAACGAATCCATAGCTCACCTTATGATAGAAGAGGCTTACGAAACCATAGATGCCATTCATTCCCACGACGACCCCGAATTTTCCAAAGAACTCGGCGATTTGCTCCTCCATATAATCATGCACGCAATTATGGCAGAAGAGCGGGGAGCTTTCGGTTTGCTTGATGTTCTCCAAAAAATCCAGAAAAAGCTGGTTGACCGCCATCCTCATGTTTTTGGCGATACAAAAGTGACAGGCGAAGAAGAAGTTATGAGCAACTGGGAAGCCCTGAAAAAGAAAGAAGGCAAAAAATCCGCACTCGAAGGAGTTCCTGCAAGTATGCCCGCACTTCTTCAGGCAGAACGAATCCAGCACAAAGCTTCAAGAGTCGGTTTCGATTGGGACAACAAGGAAGATGTTTGGAAAAAGGTTGAAGAAGAAATGGGCGAACTCAAGCACGAATTTCTAACAGGCAATAGCGAAAAAGCTTATGAGGAATTCGGCGACTTTCTTTTTGCAATAGTCAATGCCGCCCGTTTCGAAAATATCGTTCCCGAAGAAGCACTGCACAAAACAAACAAAAAATTCATCCGCCGATTTCAGTATATCGAGCAGAAAGCTCTTGCCCTCGGCAAAATCCTGAACGATATGACACTTGCCGAAATGGATGCTTTGTGGGACGAGGCAAAAGAAGAAGAAAAAAGTAAAAATTTACTCTAATTTTATAGCAATAAATAAACCCTGCTTTCGATTATGCAATAAAAAAAATGGCAGTCTTTCAGGACTGCCATTTTTGTTAGATTGAATAACTTATTTCTTAATCTTATGACGTACTTCAATTTGAACCGTTCTCGAGAGGAATCTTTCTTCGGGAGAATTATATGAATAAATTCCCGGAGGGAAACTTGTGAAAGCCACACCGGTTGTACTAGTAATCTTTGCAGAAGGTGACAACTTCTGAAGATGGTCCTTGATTGAATTCGCTCTGTTTTTGGAGAGATTCATATTGAAATTATCATCGCCGAGTTTGTCGGTATAGCCGATTATATTTATCTGCGATTCGGGTTCAAGGTTTTGAATGAACTTCTTGATTTCGTCACTTGCCGATTTTGTAACATCAGCCGAACCGACATTGAAAACAGTTAGTGACAAGCGTTTAATTTCGATTTCTGAAGTATCCTTCGTGACGTTGAATTCTTCGGTTGCTGTTGCTGTAATGCCTTCTTTATCCTTGAGGATATAAGTAAGCTGAAGCGGCATATCTGCCCGCAATTCCATAGCTGTTTGGTTAGAAATTTTATTTTCTATTTTAACAGGAGGTCCGTCGCCGCTCATTGAAAATATCTTTTTACTGCCCTGCGAACCCACAAGCATCCAGTTCACAACTCCGTCGGTGCTTGAACCGGCGGGGTCATGCTCAATAATCGGAGGTGTAACTTTGTAAGGCTCGTTGTATCTCTTGCCCTGAATTGAAGACAATAGTTCGGGATCGTTAGTTGATATTTCAACTCTGCGGTTATCACCGTAACCGGCTTCAATTTGAGTTTGAGTAATTGCGGACGGATTGCAAGGGTCTTTAAGCGGTTTAAGTGCAATTCTGTCCTCTGCAATACCCCATGTTTTTACCAGATAATTCCTGAGAACTTGTGCCCTTGTAGAAGCAAGATTGCAGTCGCTATTCTCGCTTGTGGGGTCGGAAGCACCAAGCAAAGCAATTGTAGTTGCGGGATTATTAAGCATACGCTTGCCGATAATGTTCAGAACATTTCTTTGAATAGTAACAGGATTAGGCTCAAGATTCTCAACTGAAAATTCCGAAGGGTTATTAACTGTTTCGTAACGGGAAGGAACCTGCGAAGATTTTTTCTCGAAAAAGACATAAGGCAAAACAGGAAATACTTCGGTTACGAATTGCGTGCTGACATGAATATCAGAAACTTTTCCTCTTGTTCCATTTTCAGCAATAGCCGTTGTAGAAAGTTTTGCCATCAGAGCAGGTGTAAACAGCGTATCCACTCTTCTAATCTCTTTGACAAGTATTTTTTCATTTGTTGGCGTTGTTTCTGTTCTTTCGCTGTAGAATTCATTGCCCTCGACAATTGTAGGTAAAGTATATTTATTCGAGCGGACCTGAAGGGTATCAATGATATAATCTTTGGTACTATGCGTTTTGGATGGGGCATATTTCAGAGCCAGCCCTAAGCGAAGTGAGTTCATTTTCCATGGAAGGTCCTTGACGATATTTTGCAAACCAATTACATAAAATGCTTCAGGCGATAGAAACCATGTTTTCCTCATATTTAATGGTATTTCATAGCTCACTCCGGCGAGGACAGAAGTTTCAAGAGCTACCGCATTTGGTATATCTCCCGAATATTTCATTCTGGTTCTTAAGCCATTTTCGAAGTTACCAGTTGCAGGCTCTAAGATTTTTTCTTCCTGAGTGTATGTTTGGGTTACGGCATATCCTGCATGAAAACCAAGATGCAGATAAAGTCCCTGCCAGACATTATAACCAAAAATCGGATCCAATGCAATAGAGCGAAGTTTTGCATCAATTGATTGTTCGAATTTCCCTGCGACCGCATCTCCATTGAGATTAACGATTTGAGCTTCATCTTTGGTAAATAATCCATCCTGGGAATGATAACCTAAACGCAATTCTAGTGATAATCTGTCATAAACAGGAAATGCGAAAAGAACTCCCAGGGAAGGTCCGATTCCCTTACCGGTAAGAAAATTATCTCCACAGCACGGTGTTTGGGGTAATGAACGGAAATTAACAGTATGCGAGTTTAAATTTACATCCCCGAAAATTCCGATTTTGGTTTTAGAATAAGCATTATCCTCCTGAGCATTCAAGCTGATGGATAAAGCGACTAAGGTTATTATTAATAATTGTATTTTTTTCATTTTCTCACCACTACCATTTGTGAAATAGTTTTTGACTGAGATACAAGTAATATCATGTAAATCCCATCCGGTACCGAAGACATATCAGCTGATATGGAATGTTCACCGGAAGTTTGATTTCCTGAGTAAACATCTTTAACGGAATTTCCGAGTAAGTCCTTTAAATAAATTTGGACAAAGCCTCCATCGGGGATGTCGTATTTGATTTCCGCAGAACCAGAGCTTGGATTCGGCTGAATGCTCATACTTGGCTGAATTCCCGAGAAGAAGAGTCTGGTAATTCCGCCTTCTTTGCAAAGATTGGTAAGCCTGACTGAATCATTCAGTAAAACTACAGGGAATGCACATTCAGCAAACCCGAAGGATTCAATTTGTAATGAAGATTGTTCCACTTCGCCTAAAGTTGCCTGGAAATGTAAAGTTGCCAAAAGCGAATCGCCGGAAGTTCGAATTCCCTGAAAAGGAATTATCCTTCTGTCAATGGTCATAGTTCCTTTAGGTGTATTTCCTGTTGGGACCATAATTGTCCTTTGGAAACTGATTTCACCATAAAAGTTCTTTGCTTTGCATGTATCCAGATTATTTGATGAAATCAACCTAACAGGAACATCAAAGAATTGTCCGGTTGGTACGGCTATTGTTGTCTGAGGCAGAGCAACAGTAGCTGTCGGCTGAATAATCGAAACGGTAACCGGCTTTGAAGTATTAACACATCCGTTTTTATCGGTAACCGTTACTGTATAATTACCGCCTGTTTTAACAACAATAGATCTTGTGGTTTCGTTTGTTGACCATTTATAAGCCGGAAAAACTCCATCTGCCTGAAGTGTTACACTATCGCATGAACAGATGCCTATAACCGGACCAGGAGGAACAATAGCTACTTGAGGAAGCGGCATTATGTTAACCTTAATTGTATCGTAGGCAATGCAGTTCTTCGAATCGGTAACTGTTACTATATAAGTAGTGGTATCGTTTGGCGAGGCACTAACAACCGGCAGATTAGAAGCACTCAATCCGTTGGTCGGTTTCCATGAATATGTGAAAGCTGGAGTACCGTTGGTTGCCGGATTTCCTATTTGGACAGGAATTCCAAAACATGTAGTTTTGTCAGGTCCGGCGTTTAAAATAGGTAGCGGATTCACTTGAACCAACACATTATCAGAACTTGAACAACCTTTTGAATCGGTAACAGTCAGAGTATAAGTTGTTGTTGACTTAGGGCTTGCAATTGGGTTTTGGATTGTGGGATCAGATAAATCCGTTACAGGGTTCCATTGAAATTTATAAGGAGGATTCCCACCAGTTGGTGCATTGCCAATTTGGGCAGAACCACCGAAACAATACTCTGCTAAACCACCCGCTATACTTTTAAGCGGATTTTGCGGACAAGTTGCACAGGTAGTGGTTTGGAAATAAACCCCTGTGGCAAGCCATGAGTAGCAATCGCTACCATTTGGGTCAACTGCAAAAGCATAGGAGGACTGACCGGCTGTAACGCTTGTATTAACAATTTCTGAATTCCAGAAATTTCTTGAAAAGCCTTGTTGAACTCCGTTCATTGTCAGCAACAACTGACCGCCGGCACCATTCTGAATATCAGAAACTATACTGAATGCCTGAGCATTGGAAGAAGCGGCACATGCAGGAGGACCGGTTAGATTTGCAGAATTCACACCATCTTTAACCGTTATCAAACCATCGTTAATAAGCAAATGACCTTCGTAATTGGCATTTAGGTCTCTATATATTATCAGCAATGTAACGCCGTCCATTTCATCAGGATTAAAATTAAACTCGAAAGTATAATTCCCGTTTCCCTTGATTGCGGATGCAACATCAGCTCTCCAGCCACGAGTTCCCAATTCTCCCCAAGGATCCTGCCAGCATTTTGTTCCTGCTTGTCCGGTCATAAAGCCTGTATGTACAGACTGCTCGCTTAAGGGATTATTAACAGTAACAATCATAGGATTTGGTGTACCTGCCCTATAAGAAACAACCGACCACAAATAGGCGGCTTCAATTGTGTAACATGATGAAGGCAATTGATTTATAGTGAATTGAATCGGATAGGGTGCTCCCGATGGCGTTACGAAGCGATTTGTAACTTTTGCCGAATTGTGAATTATATTCAATCCGCAGGTTGACCTGTCAAACACAACATTGTTTAACTGCGAGAATGAGGCATACGGCAAAACAATTATTATAATAAGGAGTAATAATAATTTTCTCATAAAGAGTCCTTTCTTAGTAGTTTCAAATATTAATTTTTTTCTATTGCTGTTTCAGCAATTAACACTCCCTAAAAAACCAAAACGAAATTATTATGATATATTGTAAGATTGTACTTAAGAAAAACCTAAAAATTGTTTTCTATAAGAGGTTATATTTGACTATGTCGAAAAGAGAACTGCGAAAAAATTTGTTAATTTAATAATTCAAAATAATATTGGAGCAGATAAAAGGAAATTATTTAAAATAAACATTAACCTGAATGCACCTGTAAGGTGCGTAAATCAATATTAGTCAATTCAAACCCCGAAAAAGTTTGGGTGATTAATATTAACAATTGGACAAGCTGGCAAAAAGATTTATGTTTTTCCTGATTGAATGACAATTTTAAAGTCAACTCTTCTTTTGATTGGAAAACGGGAGGAGTAAATTTTTTCTATATGGTGTATATTTTTCATCTGAAAGTGATTTTACTTTCATTAACCTTTTTGTCTAATTTTGTAATGTTGGTTTATAAAAATCAAATTTGTCGGATAGATTATTTATCAGATGAAATAAATGAAAAAGCCTGATTCAGTTTATTGAGTCAGGCTTTTTGTTCAGGCAAATCAAATCATCAATCCTTCAAAAACTTGCCATTTCTAATGTTTTTTCCATTTACCAGCACATAAAAGTAAACTCCTTTTTCAAGAGTGGATGAGTTTAAGAGAAGTGAGTTTTCACCTGTTTCTGTTATAATTTTTTGTCCGACAGCATCAAATATATCAAGTGAAATTTTCCCATTCATAGATATTTCGAATGATTCATTCTTTATAATTTCGGGCAAGATATTTCGATAAATGAATTGTTGAGGTTCAACCACTCCCGTTACATTCTCTATGCTCTTATAAATACCTTTATTTGTACCTACAAAAAGATTTCCGGCAGGACTAATAAATGTTTGCCAATAAAATGCCACTTCAGGGATGCTTTGCTGAACTTTACAGGCGGTTTTACCCCTGTCTTTACTGACATAAACCCCATCACTGTTAGTGGAAGCATACACATTCCCGTTAGGGCTTTCTACAAAATGGAAGACATAATCATAAGCCATAGTGTCTAATCCGATAAAAGCTTTTTCCCACGTAACCCCAAAGTCCGTGCTTTTAAAAATTCCGCATTTGTAAGAATTCGAACCTGCATACAAATCTCCTGATTTGGTAAGCAGTAAAGCATGTATATTAGGACATAAAGTATCAAAATTCAATTGAGTCCAGGTTCTTGCATTATCTGTACTTCTATAAATGAAATGGTCAGTAGCAGCGAAAATATCATTATTCGGGGCAACTGCAAAGGAAAATATTTTAGTTACTGAAGGAGTGTCAATCGGTTCGTGAGTCCATGTAGCACCATTGTCAACTGAACGGTGCAGATTGCCTGAGTAGGGAACAGCAATAAAATCGCCGTTTGCAAGGAAAATCATTGGTCTGGCATCGGGATGTCCCAATGTATTAACACCTTTCCATGTTTCACCGTTGTCGGTACTGTTCATCAGATTATTGGAATGTGTTCCGCAAAAAATGTGTCCTTGTTTGTTGAGAACAAACCATATATAATTTGAATAACCTCCGCCGGCTACTTTTTTTACCCACGTGACACCGTTGTCCACACTTTTATATATTGAATTATAAACCCCTGCATAAATACTTCCGGAACTGTCAACAGTAAACGAAAAAGCAGTTCCGCCGACGTTCCCGACCGGTTCCCAGAAATCCTGAGATGGCAAGATTGAGAAGCTAACAAAGAATAAAATTAAGGTAAAAATAATCGTTTTCATTATCATTCCGAATAATTGATAAAAACTCAAAGCAAAAATAATAAAATTGATTGAAATTATTTCAGTATATTTAAATGTAAGTAGAATTAAAAACTGATATTTATCAAATTGCAAAATCAAAATATTTTAATTTTCTTAATCTTGTGGTTGTTCT
This sequence comes from uncultured Hyphomicrobiales bacterium, assembly GCA_964606895.1. Classification (GTDB taxonomy): domain Bacteria; phylum Bacteroidota; class Ignavibacteria; order Kapaibacteriales; family UBA2268; genus CAZSHX01. The sequence goes on along the minus strand of CAZSHX010000012.1, from coordinate 61,637 downwards.
TACTACAAAGTAATTACGGATAATACTACAAAAAAATCAAGGTATTCACTATTTAATAAGTTAAGCAATAGCAATATATTGTAATTGGCATTTTTACCAAAACCCAAAAGGATTTGCCGCTCAAAATAGAGCATTCCTAAGGTGAAAGATTTTCAGGAAAATGCCGAAAAGAAAATATACTTGTATAAAAGTTATAAATAGTATTTATTGTATTGATTATGGATGATGGATTAACTTTTTTTGGATTATTTATTGATTAACATTAATAATTCTTTTAAAATCACGAATTTACAAATTATTTCAATTATAGGGGCTTAAAAATATGTCAAAGGGTGGCGGTGCAGGTAAAGTTTACTTCGTTTTGTATCTTGCAGTTGTTCTTGAATTGCTTATCATCATCGTAGAACGTGATGAAGCCGAGCAGGGCCTGCTTAAGAAACAAAAAGAAACAATGCGTATTGTAGAGAGTATTCTTTCTCAGCTTCAATCAGGAGCCGGAACAGAAGGAATCAATACAAGACCGCAAGATGAAATCACAATTTTGGATAAATCTTCACAGGACGCATTAGGCAAAGGTATTCAGATTAAGTCTTCACGTACTTACATTGTAGAAGTAGGTATAACCGACGTTTCTTCCGAATTGAAGAGGAAGGAAGGTGAGACGCAGAAAGAAATTTTTGAGAGGATTGAAAAATACATCCGGCTTGGTAATGTTGAGGAAATCGAATATCAGGTTTTCTTCAACTCAAGTACCGACCCAAATAATGCACCCGAATTCCCTTTGGATGATGACCTGAAGAAAGAAGATGTGAATTTCACCAAGTTCAATCCCGGTCAGACCATTCAGGCAAAGGATGGCAGTTCTTGGGAATTTCTTTCATTAAGGAAACTTATTCTCGACTCAAAGACTGTTTCTGACAGAATTGAGAATTACAACAATGTTGCAATGAGTTCCTTGGAACCCCTCTATCCTAAAGACAGAGAAATTCAGATTGGTCCAACTTATGCTCCTCCTGGAAAAGAAGACAGTGTTTTCTATTATTCCTATCAGCATACTATTAAAGATGCAAATAAATCTGCAACAGATTTGAAAAAGAGAGCATTTGTCGTTAATTTCCAGCCTCCGAATAGACCCGGATGGTACAAGCTTCGTTTTGCTTCCAGAACAAACAGGATTCTTGGCGTTAGAGCAGATGCTAATATCAAAGCATTGGAAGAAGAAACAAAAATTAATATTGGAACTGTTCAGCTCACTGTCCGCGATTTGCTGAAAGTGAAAAAAGGTCTTACAATGATGCTCGAAAAATATGGACCTCCTCAATTTGAAATGCTGGCAAATCCTGCCAATCTTCATAAGTTTGACGAGCAATTAAAAGTTGCTACCGACAAAGTCGGCAATGAACCTGATGCTGCTTCTGTTATCAGCAAACTGAAACTCTATGGATATATTGCCAAATTACTGGCTCCTGGTCTTTCTGCATCGTTCCCGCAAAATACCGGAGCAATTGAGTTTAACATTCGCGTTATAACACCTAAACCTCAAACTGCTGATCCTGTTGCATCTCTTCCTGATGTATCATATTCATTTGACCAACTTCCAGCTGTATTTGAATTCTCAATCAGTCCTTGGAGAGGTGACGGACAGAATATAATTGACGGCAGAGTTATTGATAATAATGGTTCTAACGTATCAGGTTTGGATATGAAGCCCGTCGATGCTTTAGCCGGTTCAGGTTCTTCACAGGCAATACTTGGTAAAGATAAATGGTTCCGTGGTACAGTTAAAACAGCACTTTCTCCAGGTGAATATACAGTTCAGGTTGACCATAAACTTTCCGGCAAACAGGATACAAAGACTATGAAGCTTGTTATTTTCAAGACTGGTTTAACACCCGAAAGTGAAAAAACTCTTAGAAATGGTTTGGGGTATCTTGCCTTCTTCGGAAAGAAAATGGCTGTTACCAATGCAGTTCCTACTTCAGGACTGAAGATTAAACCGGAACAATTCCGTACATATATATATACTGATCAGGAACAGCAAAAACCACCTTTCAACGGCTATACAATTGCTAACGAAAATGGTGTATTCCTTTCTTGTCAGGCTAAAAATGTAACTTTGAAGATTACATGGATTCAGCCGTTTACAAATCAGGAAATTCCTTTGTTCCCCGAAACAAAACTTGATATCCGTCAGGAAAAACCAAGGATTAATACAATGGACAAACAGGACAATGTTACTCAGTCGGGCAACAGAGTCAGAGTGACAGCCAGAGGTATCAGAATAGGTAAACCTTCGGATGGAAAAGACCAGACTTCAACTGCCGATGTAGAAGTTAAAGCGGGTAAAGCTACTCTTGAAACAAGATTACAGGGATTAGTTGATATTGCGAGCGAACCTACTATTGAAAAAGACGGCGACCTCTATAATGTCAGTTTCGATCTTTCCGTAAATCTTCCAAGAGGAACAGATATGATTAACGGTATGGTGAAAGTTCCAATCAGAGCACAGGCAACAAACAAATGTGCCGGTTTGCAATCCGATTGGGAAGAGAAGATAGTTTCGGTCAGCTTTAAGTACGAACAGGAAAAAGGCGGCAGAGGCGGCAGACAACCATCAGGTGGAACCAGACCGGCTCCATCCGGCGGGACAAGAAAAACTAAGTAAAAAAAACTATATTAATTTATTATTTATAAACAGATAATTAAAATTTTAAGGATAAAAATGATGAAGTGGGTTTTGAAATTATTCTTAAGCTTTCTTTGCATAACATCAATTTACGGGCTGGCAAATGCACAGCCCGAACCTTCACAGAAAGAGCTTGAAAGCGTTTTGAGGCGATTTATTAATTGGCGCTTCGGGACAATGTCTCTCTACAGGGTTACAAATATTGGCGATATCAAAAGAGCTATCAAATCGAATGAAGAAAAAAAAGCCGGTATTAAAATGGACGATGCCGTTCTGAAATCGGTTGATTCCGTTGCCAGAATAATCATCGAGCGTGGCGTGCAGGGTGGCATGAGTTCTGATGAAATCAGAAATGAAATTGTGAACTCCGGTTTGGCTGTTCCCGATGTTCTGGTTTTTGAATCTGTATATTCATTTTACAAAAAGAAAATGGAAGGCGGGGCAGAGCAGACAGTTGAAAATGCTTACCTTGTTACTACCAGACCTGAAAAAGGTCAGATTCCAAACACGGTTATTGCACTGATTGTTTCCTACAATCCAATTGATAACCTTGAAAAGAATTTAAGAAATGTTGGTCCATCCGAAATCTATACTTACGATGAACTGAAAGCCGCTAAACTCGACACATCATTTACTTCCGAGAATCTATATGATTTGATGGTAAATATTCTTGTTCAGCAAAACTATACCAACAAATCTCTTGATGCTCAGGGAATTGGTCAGCCTGAATGGTTTGCAACCAAAGTTCACGGCAAAACTTATTCCGTTGTTTCAAAAGAAGCTGATGTCAGCTCCGAAGATATTCAGAGAGTAATGAAAATATCCGATGCTCAGCCTGATGATTTTCTATTGAAACAAAATGAGTTAATTATCAGTCCTGACCTAATCAGCTGGAAAAGATACGATTTGGCAACTTACTACGATGCATCCGGCAATCAGTTTGTTGATTCTCTTCTAAGCTCAAATGCAAATTTACCCAACTTTGGTGTAGAATTACGCTATGGTATTGACAATATTAATTATCCTTCATTTTGCAGTAGCAGACTTGCTTTGAATGCAATCTGGTCAAGTGTTAAACTTGGAGTTATTCTTCCAACTGAAGGTTGGGGAAGTCTTGCAAAGGATTTATACAGCATAGACAGAAAACTTACAAACGGCGGAGTTGGAATCAACGGAGCTTTTGATTTTCCAATAAAGGTTGTTCCTCAAAGCGGTGTATTCCACCTTGAAGCAGGATATGTTTTTGGCGATGCTAAAAATGCTTCCTGGAGAGCAAAAGAAACCACCGTGTATTTTGACCCTAACGATGATATTACAAACGACTCTCTTGTTACAAGCCGTATTAACGCACAGAACTATAAACCTGACACTGCAATTGTCCATGATTATCTAATCAGGGTTAATGCTCAGATGCACTATACATTTGGTGTAGCAGTTGATGAAAACTATTTATTTAGATTTGGAGTCGGCGGAACAGTATATAATGTAGAGTCATGGAATAATTATTTTGTTAAAGACATGACCGAAGGTCTTGACAAACCCTACAAAGTAACATACAGAAAATCCAAAGATGAAACAATCGGTGGTATTTCAGGAAAAATCGAATTCATGTCGAAAAATATCCAAACTCCGTTTGGTGCTTCGATTAGTTATTTTGATGAGTCACTTGGTTTGAATGCCTGGCTTCAGATACCAATTATTAAGAATACTTTAGCTCTTAAACTTGATGCAAGAGGATTCTTCGCAGCATTCCGCGACACACCGCACGCATGGGAAAGTGAAAGTATGTTCATCGGAACTGCACGCTTTGTTGTAAACTTTTAATTAATCAGAAACAAAAATTGGGAATAAATAGGCGAAACACATGAGAAAGTACTTTATATCACTAATTTTATGCCTTTCCTTGTTCAGCGTCAAAAATGCAGACGCTGTTGACAGGAAACTAATCATTGATTCGTTAACCACCATTGACCCGGAAATCAGAAAGTATTTCCCGAGATGGAAGGTTTGCGAAACAGATTTACAAATTCAGATCTTTCAGGGATTCAGATTGCTCGGATTTGACGAAAAGTTGCTCGATAAAGCTAAAATCGAGGTTCTTGCCGCTCCTCATAACGACCCTACCCTTCCATTTGATATTTTACTTATCACATGCGGCGGGGCAAGTTTGAAAGCAAACGAGATTGATGCTAATTTCGGCGGTAGTCTTGTCGGAATTCTTTCGGGAGATTTGCCATTCAATAAAACCAATATGTCAACCGAACTGAAAAGGGATTACTGCTTTGCAGATATTCCTCCCGAAGTTCCAATTACTGCTTCCCAGACGGTTGCCATTACATCCTATCTGGAACCGACCAATGTTACACATGCTTTCTCGCTTTCATTATTTGAACAGGGAATAAAAGTAGGAAACAGTGGCTTCTGGATTAAAAACGTAATTGGAAATGACGAAATCGGCTATCCGTTCTGGAGTGCCGGCGAATCCAAAATTATTTTAAAACGTCCTTTGTATGTTAATACTGACCATTCTACTAGCGACAGAATTCCTTATTTGATTAATGCTTACATGGGCGGTGGTTACAGGATTAGTGCAGGGGTTCAGAATTCAAATAATTTAATGAGCTGGGTACCCGAGAGAAAACTAAATACAGGTCCGGGCGGAAGAATTGTGGCAGGACTTGATTTCAATATGCCGTTCCATCCACAGGCAGGTATAAATTTGAATGCAGAAATTCCTATGCGCGAATCACGCAGAGAATATGCGTTAAGAGAAAATTACTATAACTATGATATTTTTGGTTCTGATCTTGACGGTAATCAGATTAAAGTTGCCGAAGTATCACCAATACTCAGAACAAGCGGTGTATTTGCTTTGTTTTATAATTGGTGGCTCGATAACTCAAATCCCGAAAACTTTATCAGAGCAGATTTTGGTATTAATTATGCAGAAGTAAGAGAAGTTCCAAGAGGCGATTTGGACACTTTGAATTCCGTCTCATATCTACAGTCAAATTTTATAGACCCGGGACTAAAACCTGAATATTTTAAAGGCTTTAATCCGGATAAACCATTTGAATTTAAAACATACAAACCAAATGAATTTGGCGACTGGATTTATGCTAAAATCGAATACCGAAATCAGGCTACCTGGCCCTTTGGTATAAGTTTGCAGTATTCAAACCAGATTTTGCTCAGCAAATTATATGTTCCGCTTTTGGGTGACTGGCTTTACATCGAAGCAAAATATGCTACTCCGCTTCGTGGAATCAGACCTTATGAAACAAAGAATTTCTTTATGATTTCGCCTGTTCTTAGGCTAACCATTTAGGATTGAAATATTAGTATAAATATCCCTCTGACAATAAAATTATAATTTTGTTAGAGGGTATTTTTTTTAGAATTCCGTTTTTATTTTACATTAAGCATAACAAATTGATAATTTTTGATGAAGTAATATCATGCACTCTAATATTCTGAAATATGTAATCCTTTTTTTTGTTATTCCTGTATTACTATTTTCTCAGCAAAGTAAAACACATGTTGCAGATTCATCTCAAAAAGCAAAAGCTTTGCTGAATGAGACGACTGTGAAATCTGCACTGAAATCTATTGAAATAACTATCAGAAATGTTGATATTTCAAATTTTCCCGAGGTTAATGTTATTGTCGAAGCATTTAATGTTATGGGCGAGCCTATGGACTCTCTCTCCCCCAAGGGATTGACGGTTTTAGAAAATAATGTTGAAAAAGAAGTGATTTCGGTCCAAAAAATTTCAGTAAAAGAAAGAGTTCCTGTTGATTTTGTATTTATTATTGATATAACCGGCTCGATGCAGAAATATATTGATCAGGTAAAAAGTTATATTTCAAGTTTTACTACTTCATTAATCAGAAGAGGAATTGATTACAGACTCGGTTTGGTTCTTTTTTCGGATTATGTAGATAAAACCTATCAGCCGACTGACAATGTTCTTACATTCCTGAGTTGGTTGACTCCCGTTAGAGCAACGGGTGGCGGAGATGAAAAGGAAAATGCTCTGGAAGCTTTGCAGGAAGCCGCAAATTTGAAATTCAGACCACCTTCAAACAGGGTTGCTGTGATTATTACCGATGCACCCTATCATCAGGCAGGTGAAAAAGGAGATGGGACTACGAGTGAAACTCAGGCTTCCATCATGAAAATGCTTGTAAATAAAGATATAAGACTGTTCTCAATAGTTCCTCCAAAGTTGAACGAATATAAACAAATATCAGCTAAAACCCGTGGCAAAGCTTATGATATTGAATATCCGTTTTCTACGATTCTCGATAATTTTTCTAATCAGTTGACTAACCTATTTGCATTAAAATACAGAACTGACCAACCTGCAATTCCCGATTCAATAAATATTGCTCTTCTTAATGAAAAGAAACTCGAGCTTGTCAGGAAAACCATTCCAATTGTAGAACTTGGCAGAAAACTGATTATCGAAAATCTTCTTTATAATGTAAACAGTTCAACTCTTGCTGATTCTGTTATTGAGCTTGAAATTCTGAAACAGTTTATGAATAACAAGCCAAATGTTGTGATTATGGTCGAAGGCCACACTGATGACAGAGGCAGTCATCGCCTTAATGATGCTTTATCAGTAGGAAGAGCAGAGAGTGTAAAGAAATATCTTATAGCACGCGGAATAAAAGCATCAAGAATAAAAGTTACCGGCTTCGGAAAAAGAAAACCAATTGCCAGTAACGACACTGATTTTGGCAGAAAATTGAACAGAAGAACCGAAATTGTAATAATAGCTAAATAGCAAGAATAAAACAGTGACAAGCAAAGAAATAGAAAAAAGGGAATTTCCGGAAAATCCACTTACAGGCAGATTAAAACTTGCTTTTAACTGGCTTAGCGGCAAGGCTGAGAATTTGCTCGATGCGGGATGTTCCTATGGCTACGGTACAAGATTTCTTAAGACAAAAAGCAAAAATACTTTTGCCATTGATCTTGATGAACTTCATATAGAAATTGCTTCTTCGCGGTACAAAGATGTCAAATTTGCAGTTGGTTCGGTTGAAGAAACTACCTTTCAGGATAATTTTTTCGATGAAATTGTTATATTAGATGTTTTGGAGCATACTTCAAATAAAATCAATACTTTAAATGAAATGTACAGGATTCTCAAACCCGGCGGGACAATCGTTGTTTCAACTCCACATAGTGGTTTGTTCAGTTTGCTTGACCCGTATAATTACGGTTATAATTTCCGAAAATATCTTCCTTTTTTTTATAAGCTCACCTACAAAATCGTAAGATTAATCAAAGAAAAAAAGATTCCCAAACACTTCAATCCTTTGCATCTCGAAAAGCATGAACATTACAGCGTTAATGATTTCAGGAAAATGCTTGCTGAATCTGATTTTTGCAACGGCTACACAATTGAAAAAATATTCCGTTCCGGACTATTCTTTGAAGTATTTGCAATGAATCTGGAAGTTCTCCTTGGCATTTTCCTCAAACGCAGTCTTGTCAGGCTTCTGATTTCACCTGTGGTTTGGCTTGGCAATGTTGACTATTGGCTGTCTTATGGACCTCTGGCTTACAACATTGCACTGAAAATCAAAAAGAATTAAACCCCCTCGATATTTCTTTCATTAAATAAAATAATTTTCATTATATTTAGTTTTATCTAACTGTTAATTTTATCAGACGAAATTCAATTGTTTTCATAACTAAAATAAATATTTAAAATTATTCGGAGAAAAAAATGGGTTCAGTAATTCTTTCTGCAGTACGTACACCTATCGGTGCTTTTATGGGTGGTCTTTCCTCGCTTACTGCTCCGCGTCTTGGTGCTATTGCTATCAAAGAAGCTGTGAAACAGGCTAACATAAATGTTTCGGTCATCAGCGAAGTATTAATGGGAAATGTCCTTCAGGGCGGCGTAGGGCAGGCTCCTGCACGTCAGGCGGCAATCTATGCAGGTCTTCCAAACGGTATTCCGGCAACAACCATCAATAAAGTTTGCGGAAGCGGACTGAAAGCCGTTATGCTTGCCGACCAGGCAATCAGGCTTGGAGATGCTGAAATCGTGGTTGCCGGCGGTCAGGAATCAATGACCAATGCACCTTACATTCTTTTCAAAGCTCGTACGGGATACAGAATGGGCAACGGCGAACTTGTTGATTTGATGATTCACGACGGACTTTGGGATGTTTACAATCAAATTCACATGGGTCATGCAGGAGAACTTTGCTCAACCGAATGTAAAATTTCTAGAGAAGAGCAGGACGAATTCGCAATATTGAGTTATAGCCGTGCTTTGGAAGCTCAGAAAAATGGCTGGTTCGACAGCGAAATTGTTGCTGTTGAGATTCACGACAGAAAAGGTACAATTATTGTCAATAAAGACGAAGAACCCGAAAAAGTAAACTTTGATAAAGTACCGACTTTGAAACCGGTATTTAAAAAAGATGGAACCGTAACTGCGGCAAATGCTTCTTCAATTGATGACGGTGCTTCGGCTTTGGTAGTGGCCTCCGAACAAAAAGCTCAGGAACTGGGACTTAAACCGATTGCAAGGATTCTTGCCCATGCTTCATTTTCTCACGAGCCCGATTGGTTTACCACCGCACCACCTCATGCAATCAAAAAGGCAGTTCAAAAAGCAGGACTCTCGGTAGAAGATATTGACCTTTTTGAAATCAACGAAGCTTTTGCAGTTGTCCCAATTGTTGCAAGCCGCGAACTGAAAATACCTTACGACAAAATCAATATTCATGGCGGTGCTATTGCATTGGGTCATCCAATCGGAGCATCCGGTGCCAGAGTACTCACCACTTTGATTCATGCCCTCAAAAGAACAGGCAAACGCTACGGTCTTGCAACTCTTTGCATCGGCGGCGGCGAAGCCAGTGCCTTGGTAGTGGAAGTAATATAGTAAGCAAATATTTGAGATTTTAAAACCTTCAGAAATGCAATATTTTCGGAAGGTTTTTTTTTGAAAAATTGGTTGGTAAACAGAAAAATTATCAATAGCTTAAATATATGCACAAAGCTCAACTTCAACTCTCTCAAATTGTAGAATATGTTATCCAATTTCATATTTTCTTTCTTAATTCGTCTTAAATGACTTATTTTTGTCTTTTAGAAATAAGAAATTTTGGAAAATGAATAATCAAAACCCTGAAATAGATAAGCCACTCTGCAATTGCGGTGTTGTCGGAGTTTACAATCATCCCCAAGCGGCTATTATGACCTACTACGCACTCCATTCGCTTCAGCATCGCGGACAGGAAGCCGCCGGAATAACTTCGTTTTACCTTGATGAAAACAAAAAAAAGAAACGTTTTGCCTACACTAAAGGCGAAGGTCTTGTTCTTGATGTTTTCTCGGACCCGAAAATCCTGACCGAAGTTCTCAAAGGTGATTCGGCTATTGGGCACAACCGATATTCAACCACTGGTTCGTCCAAAAGAGCAAATATTCAGCCCTTTACAATCACCTATCATGGCGGTATTCTTTCGCTTGCCCACAACGGCAACCTGACAAATACACTCACTTTGCGTGAACAGCTCGACGAGCAGGGGGCTATTTTCCAAACAACCTCCGACTCTGAAATCTTTATGCATCTGATAGCCCATAGCAAAAAGAAAGTTGCTATTGACCAGATTCGCGGTGCACTCCAGGTTGCAAAAGGAGCCTATTCTCTTGTTATTCTAACAGAGGATTCTTTGATCGCGGCTCGCGACCCGCATGGATTCAGACCGTTAAGCATCGGCAGACTAAAAGTCGGCGATAATTATTCTTATGTTGTTGCTTCAGAAACCTGTGCATTTGATATTATCAATGCAGAATACGTAAGGTCAATCAATCACAACGAAATAGTCGTAATCAACAAAAATACAATCGAAACAGGCGAAATAGAATCCTACAAAATCGAGGAGGATACTCCGGAATCAAGACATTGCATTTTTGAATATATTTATTTCTCCCGACCTGACAGCAAAATCTTCGACCATAATGTGGACAAAGTCCGCAGAAAACTCGGCAAAAATCTTGCAGTGGAAAGCCCTGTTAAAGCCGAAGAAGGAGAAAAGGTTACGGTAATTGCTGTTCCCGACAGCGGAAATACTGCAACTCTCGGCTTTGCAAAAGTTAATGACACTTTAGGCAATCCATCAGCTTTCGAAATCGGATTGATAAGAAGCCACTACGTCGGCAGAACATTTATTGCACCCGGGCAGGACAACAGGGAATTCAAAGTAAAAGTCAAGTTCAATCCCGTCAAAGGTGTGCTCGAAAACCGCGAACTTGTGGTTATTGACGATTCAATAGTGAGGGGTACCACATCCAAGTCTTTGATTCATCTCATCAAGGGTGCAAATCCCAAGAAAATCAGCATGCGAATCACATCTCCGCCAATCAAGTTTCCATGCTATTACGGTATGGATTTTCCCAGCCGCGAGGAGCTGATTGCCAATGATTATGAATCTGAAGAAGAAATAGGGAAAGCTATCGGAGTTGACAATCTTCATTATCTTTCAATCGAAAAGCTTTTGGAATCCGTTCCTCAGGAACCCGGAACGGGATATTGCACAGCTTGCTTCACAGGAAAATATCCGATACAAATCGAGAAAAACCACAAGTCCAAGCTGGCAACTGAAGAATAAGTATAAGAATATCCCCAAAATCTCATTTTCCAAATTGCATCTTTTATTTTTTTCTAAAAAAGATGTAATACCATTTTCAGCTAAACCATTGTTATTATTCCAAATAACGAATAATATGCCATTATATCTTTGGATACAAAAAGAGGGTCACAGAAAATAGTTGGGGATTAAGAGTTAAATTTGCAGAATAAGAATTGTAAAAAAAAGTAAAAGAAGTGGATTCAGAACTATTAAAATATTTTTTACCTGAAACGACTAAACACCTAAACTTAAAAAATCAATCCTCCTTGTTCCATAGAGCATACAAGGAGGATTTTTATTTTCAGAGTTATTTCAATCAGCCGATTTTATCTCTTAAGCTGATTTGTTTCGGCAAGCATCTGGTCGCTGACGGTGATTGTTCTTGCCGCGGCTTCGAAGCCTCTTTGTGTAATAATCATATCGGTAAACTGCTCGGTTAGGTCAACATTGGACTGCTCCAAAGCACCACCAATTAGTTTCGTGGTTGGGAATCCATCGCCGGCAGTTCTGACATCAGCACTTCCGCTATCGGGAGAAACAGAAAGAAAATTCTCGCCGTTTTTTATCAATCCGCCGGGGTTAGCAAATTTGGCAACTGCAACCTGTCCGAGAACTTCTGCCTCGCCATTTGTGAATGCTCCCCAGATTTTACCTGTAGAATCTACTGACAAATCGCTTAATGTTCCTTGGTTATGTCCGTCCTGTTCAGAAAGAGTGGCAGTGTTAGCACCGGCAAACTGAGTCATTCCTGTCGTTGGATTAGCCGCATCAAATAAAGTAACGGTAACATTAGCTTTGGCAACGTCAAATGCCGTAAAGTTAAGTGCTGTATTCATGCCAGCCGTTGGAAGGTCAATTTTTTCACTCCCCGCCGCAGGAACTCCGTAGTCTGTGAATGTGATTGAAGCCGGAGTTGGTGTTATGTCATATTTACCATCGAGTTTAGCTGTGACCCCCCAAGTATTTTGGGCAGTATTTGTATAAGTCAGAGTAACATTATGCGAAGAACCTGAATTGTCAAAAATGGAGATACTTGTTTCTCTTGTTTCGCCAACAACTGCGGCAGAATTAAGGTTTCCTGTTGCTGTTATATTCTCTGTTTGTTTTGGAGGAGAAACAACTGTTGCAGGGATTTTCATATTAGCTTGAGTTTTCAGAACTTTGTTGTATCCGTTTGCATCCTTTACAAATCTGCCATTTGCATCAATTTCGGAATTGAAGCCTTGCAGAAAAGCACCAGTAGAACTATCAACAAGATTGCCTGCCTTGTCGCGGACAATAGCACCGGCTCTTGAATAAACTTCTTTTCCGAATTGGTTATAAACTAAGTACCCATCGCCCTGCAATGCCATATCGAGTGGTCTGTTGGTTGTTTCCAAAGAACCCTGAGTCATATCCTGAGTTACAGAGCCAACTCTAACTCCAAGACCGTACTGAAAGGGATTCACACCTCCAACGCCTTTACCATTTACGGCATCAGGTGCTTTACCAAAATTATAGGTTTGGCTGAACTGGTCTAAAAAATTTGTACGGCTGGATTTGTAGCCTGTTGTGTTAACGTTTGCAATGTTGTTGGAAATAGTATCAAATTTTCTTTGATGAGCTTTAATAGAGCTTGCGCCTGTTGTTAATGAGCGAGAAATCATAAGAACCCTCCTTGGTTATTAATTAATCCTAAATATTTATTATTTCAATATTTTTATTCGTACATACAGCATAACAAGAATTTTCGGATAAATCAATATCCTAAAAACTTATGGTTCAAAAAAACCGATATTCCGTTGTACTTGTTTTATCGAATCAGCTCTTCAGTCATTCGGAGCTGAATATTGCGGGGATTCCTGATTTGATTAAAAACCGAGGTCCGTCCCCCATGAACGCGTTCAGGCAAAAACTGCCGAATCAATGTTTGTTACTATGCTGTTATCAAAACCGCCATGATTGGCAACAGTGATAACTGTTTTATTTGGGATGTTAACGATAAAAGCTTTATCGTTAAGCAGAATCAGCGACTCACGGACATTTTTCTGTACAGCTTTGTCAACGGCTGTATTAAGTCTTTCGATTTCGTTCGTATCCAGAGAAATATCTCTGCTGGTCATTCTGGATTGTGCGTGAGCAGAGAATTTCAGTTTATCGAATTCCTCTTCAAAAACTTTTTTGAAATCAGTTTTTGAAATATTGCTGTTGTCAGTCAAAGACTTTTTGTTAAGTTCTTTGAAGCCGCCAATCGGCATAAAAGGTAAAGATACTCCGTTAATTTCGGTCACTTTTTTGTAACTCCTTGCAGATTAACTGTCTAATTTAATATCATAAACATTTTTCAAAGGAACTTCAATCCCATTAATTATAAGAACAGTTCCTTCAGTTTTGAATTTTACACTTTGGATTTTACCATAAGTAAAAGTATCAGCAGTAAAATTCATGCCAGTATTTGTAATTGCAGTTACACTAACTTTGTACTTGCCTTCGGGCAACAAAGCACCGGATGCTGATTTTCCATCCCATTTAATCTGATGCTCACCGCTTTTCAAATTTAGTCCTGCCAGAGTTTGTTTACTGACTATATTTCCTGCTTCGTCTTTGATTGTAATATCGCCTGATTTTGCACCAACCGGTAGTGTAAATCCTAAAGGTGCCGGATTCTGTCCGTCAAAATAAATTGAATCAGTTCCGACTGTGGCTGTTTTCCCAAGCATCCCCGGCAGAGCAGAGTTTGATATTGTTTGGGCTAAAGCTTGATTAGAAGTTACCTGGCTTTGGAGCAGATCCTTGATATTTGTAAGTTGCTCAAGTTGTGAAAATTGGGCAATTTGCGAAGCAAACGCTTGGTTGTCATAAGGCTTCGTCGGATCTTGTGATTTTAGTTGCATAGTCAATAATTTTAAAAACTCATCTTTACCAAGTGATTTATTAATTTTACTACTCACGGAAGTATCCGTAAATACCTGCGATGCTATTGATTGTACTGAGTCTGTCATTGTTTACCCCCCTTGATTTACAAAACAGAATATTTATTTAAAAACATTTGATTATATAGATTATAATTGTAATTCATATTTTTCGATTCATAATTACCATTTCTTAAATAAGCAAAAGATTTAATGAAATCTTTTCGTGATTTTTGTTCTTCCTGACTTTGATTTTTCTGCTCGTTCAGATTTTTCTGATTAAGCACGTCATTGTTATCTTTGAGTTTTATCTCAATCCTATCGCTTTGCAAACCCTGCTGTGCAAGCTTTTCTTTCAAAAGCGGCATCTGCGATTCGATTGCAGTCATGGCTTCTTTTGAATCTGCGGAAAAACTAACATTTGCAATGTTGTTTTTCACACTTATTTCCACAATTAGCGTACCAAGAGATTCAGGTTTGAGATTCAACTGAGCAGAAGAAATAACATTCCCGGTGAATTGTTCAATTTTGTTGGTAACAAATGCAGGAATATCGTTAACGAATAAGTGTGGCATAGTCTTTGTATTCAACGAGTTATCATTAGCTTGAGGAATATTTGCGGATATATTCAATTTTTTATCCGCACCGGAATTTCCGTTTAAGAAGTTTTCCACATTGCCAGTATTGTGTTCAATTTTTATTTGAGAGGTTACTTCATCAATTTTTTCGCCATTTTTCTGTTCGGCTTTTGGTTGATTATTGTGCAATTTGAGAATATTATCATTCCCTGCCTTCACGGGCATATCAAATTTAACCTGACGGTTGATTTTCTCCGACCTGTTATTTGAATTTGGAATGGTGAAGATATTCTGCTTGTTTAGATAATCTGAGATGGAAAATTTCTCATCATTTTGTTTCGTAGGCTGAACTTCGAAACTCGAGGTTGAATCTGATGATTTTTCCAAAATAGTTGTTGATTTGCTCAAATTCAGTAAATCCTTTTTATCCTTGCCTACATTAATAATGGGAATCGAGGTAACATTTTTTAAAACTGTCCCGGAATTGCCATTATTTTTTGTATTCAATTGTTCTTCAAACCCTGGATTAACAGGCAATTCAACAACTTTTTCTTTTTGGTTGAAAATATTGTAATTGAGTTTAGTCGAAATTGTTTTATTGAAATGGTTAAAATCCTCGGATACAGTTTTGGAAGTATTCTTCAACTCATTTGTTTCAATTTTCAAATTCAGGTTATTACTTTTTTGACTTTGATTCAATCCGTTTGATTTAATCAAAATGCTTCCTGCATTTGGATTCAGGAAATTTGAAGATTTGAATTTGATTCTTGTATCAGAGATAACTATATTGTTGTTTTTATTAGTTGGGGCATCTTTTATTGATGTAGAATTCTGACTATTGACATTGGTGCTGAAGGGAGTTCCTGACTTTTCTAAGTCTGACAAAGCCATCGAAGGTTTTTCTGCACGATGAGTTTGATGAATATCAACTTTCTTTTCAGAAATTATATTTTTAAAACCCTTTGCCAGATTCTTCTCTGCAAACATGATGTTCTTCTTAACTCCTGAAAAGATATTTTGGTCAATATTGCTCTTAATTGAATTTGAAGCTTGTTTGATCTCAAAACTTGGCTGTTTTATATCTGATAAAAATACTACAGGTTTTTCATCATGTTGGTTCTGTGGAGCAACATTCTCCTTTTCAGAAAAAATATTTTTCAAATCAATTGCAGGCTTCTCTTCAGTAGAAATAGTGTTTGAACGAACTCCCGAATCAAAATTTTGGTCAATATTGCTCTTAATTGAATTTGAATTTTGTTTGATTTCAGAACTTGGTTGTTTTATATTTGATAAAACTACTACAGGTTTTTCAGCATGTTGCTTTTGTGGAAAAACATTCATCTTTTCAGAAATAGTATTTTTCAAATCAATTGGAGATTTCTTTTCGGCAGAAATAATGTTCTTATTAACTCCGGGTACTAATTTTTGGTTAATATTACTTTTAATTGAATTTGAATCATGGTTTATTCCGGAACTCACCATTGAAGGTTTTTCAGAATGTTGCTTTTGTAGAAAAACATTCATCTTTTCAGGAATAGTATTTTTTAAATCAATTGGAGATTTATTTTCGGGAGAAATAATGTTTGAACGAACTCCCGAATCAAAATTTTGATCAATATTGCTCTTAATTGAATTTGAAGCTTGTTTTATTTCAGAAGTTGGTTTTCCGGTAAGTCGAGTTTGGGGAACAGAAATCTTCTTTTCAGGGAGCACTTTTGGTGCTTCATCATGGACTTTAACTTCTTCAGTCGGAGCAATTTTTACTTTTTCATTATATAAATGATGCTCTTCACTGCTTTTTTGATTGATTTGAAGTCCGGTTTGTAATGTCTTTGAATCGGAATGGATTTTAACCATTGGAGATTCAGAATTTGCCCTTTCGTATAGAGGTAATCCTGATTCTTCAAGAGCCGTTTGGTAATTCTTATCAGAAAGGATATTACTATCAGATTCTAATTGAGATAAAGTCTTTTCCTTACTGAATTTACCTAAATTCAATTTCAAGAACTGAGATTGAATAGTTAAAGTTTCAATGTCTTTAGAATCTTTCTCAGCGAAATCATCTGTTTCAAATTTGTGACTATTATCAGCCACTATTGTATTTTCGGATTTTGAAAGCTTATGATTTGAAAGTAAAGGTTCGATATTCCCGGAAGCTACTTCGCTTTTGTTTGAATTAAATAACTTAGCTTTGATTTTAAGAGGAGAAATAATGTTTGTATTGTCTGAAATGGATTTATCTGAATTGAACAAATCGGCAAATGTTGATTTTGACTCAACTCCCGTCTGCCTAATAATAGACACTTTGGCTAATTTTAGCTTACCCAACTGTCCAATATTGTTACTTATTGATTTCATTCAGGTGCATCCATGCACAAAAAATTATAAAAATATGGAGATTCCATCTCCAAAACATCATTTAACTATTTGATTGAACATCAGTTGGGCTCTAATTACTTTGTCCGAGAAGCAAAATTGACCGACTGCGTTCAGGAGAGAGTAACTCAATTATCTTGCCAGCTTTCTTTTTGGACATCATTTTCAAAATTCGGGCGGCATCCTTTTCATCAATTTTTTCAAGAATTTTGGCAAATTCTGCCGGATTGGAGTTATTATAAATTTTAGAAAACTCAGTAAGATTTGCTATTTTAACAGAATCCATTCTCGAATCGAAATTCTTTTCGTATTCTTTTAATTGGTCTTGAACCTTTTTTACTTCTAAGGAGGCGGAAGCATTTATTACCTTAAGTTTGCTTATTGAATCAAGAAGTTCATTAAATCTCAATTTCGTTTTGCTGATTGAATCAGTCGTTCTATTATTAGCCAACTGCTGTTGTTTCATTTGGTCTTGTAGTTTGCTTATAGAATCAATCAACTGATTTTTGAATTTCCAAAGGTATTGTTTTTCACCATTAAGGACATCAAACTTCAGAAACTGAAGTTGATAATTGTCAAGCTGGTTTTTTGAAATAGTTACGGGAACATCCTCCATAACTTTCCCTGAATTGGTTCTCATTGGGTTATTGGTTTTCATTCCCAGAAATTCAGGAGGATATTTGAACAAAACATAAAGAGAAGCCAGCAACAGCATTGATGCAATTGCTATACTTAAAACTATTATAATCACTTGTTTTTTTGGCATACAGAGTACCTTGAAATTTGTTTCTTGTCAATCCTATTGATTCAATGCCTGATTTTTGATATAGCGGTTCTGAGCTACTTCGTCAAGCACTTTAACTTCTTCTTTTCGAATTTCTTCGATATGTATAAATTTCTTTTTTTCCTTCAATTTTTCTAATATTTTTTCTTCTTTCATCGCTTCTATTAGTTTCTGCCTGCTAATATTTTCAATTTCAATAATCTTTTCTTTTTCTTTTTTTAAGACTTCAATTTCTTCTTTTACATAGTTAATATGGTTATAATGAGTTTGACCTTCCGAAGCTTTAATCAAACCTTTTTTAGCATGAAGAAGTCTCATCAAATATAATTCACGCTCCTCAATTTCTCTGTCTTTTTGGTATCTTAGCACCAAAATTCTGTTCAATTCTTCCTTTAATTCATCAACCTTCTGAGTCCTCAGATTCAAAACTTTTTCTAACCTGAAAGAAAATTTTTTAGCCATTTATTTCAAAATATATTAATCAAAAAATCATTTATGCACTTTGCCGATTGACAATATTGATTATTCCTGCCACTGTGTCGCTGTAATTCGCGGCGTCATCTATTCTCTGCCGAAGAAAACCGTTTATGTTATCATTTAAAGCAACAGCTCTGTCCAGCTTGTGATTTGTGCCTTTCTGATATGCACCTACACTTATTAAATCCTCGGCAGAGCGGTAAGTTGCAATTAACTCAACCAGCATTTTTGATGATTCATAATGCTCTCGTGGAATAACATCGCCCATACATCTGCTTACACTTTCAAGAACGTCAATTGCAGGATAGTGATTCATTGAAGCCATTTTTCTGGAAAGCACAACGTGTCCGTCTAATATTCCTCTCGCCGAATCAGCAATAGGTTCGTTCATATCGTCACCTTCAACTAAAACTGAATAAAGTCCTGTTATCGAACCAACTCTGGAAGTTCCGGCTCTCTCCATGGTTTTCTGAAGAAGTGAAAATACTGAAGGAGTGTATCCTTTTGATGTAGGCGGTTCTCCGATTGTTAGACCAACCTCACGCTGAGCCATTGCAAGACGGGTAACAGAATCCATCATGAGCATTACATCCATTCCTCTATCCCGGTAGTATTCCGAAATTGTTGTCGCCACCAAACCGGCTTTCACTCTGACAAGTGCAGGAGCATCACTTGTTGCAACAACAACAACAGACCTTTGCAAACCTTCTTTTCCCAAATCTTTTTCGATAAATTCTCTCACTTCTCTTCCACGCTCACCAATGAGGGCAATAACATTGATGTCCGCTGAAGTATTTCTGGCAATCATACCTAATAATGTAGATTTTCCTACTCCAGATCCTGCAAATATCCCGACACGTTGTCCTTTGCCGAGGGTTAATAACCCATCAACTGCTTTTACGCCTGTCGCAATGGGTTCTTTAATTCTAAGACGAAATAATGGATTTGGAGGCTGGCAATATATTGACCTTCTTGCATCAGTTGGTATCGGACCTTTATCATCAATTGGATTGCCCAACCCATCGAGAATTCTGCCAAGCAGATAATCTCCTACATTTATACTTAACGATTCGCCCGTTGCCAGAATTTCCATTCCGGGAGAGATATCCGTAAGTTCCCCCAAAATCATTGAAAGTATTTTATTGTTGTTGAAACCTACAATTTCAGATCTGCTGACTACATTTTGGTCTCGATCTCTTAAAAGGCATACTTCGCCAATCTTACCTTTTGGTCCGTCACTTTCCAAAACAAGACCAATAACCTTGGAAATCCTACCGCTCTTAATGACAGGGTCAGTATTGCGGATTACATCAGCAAATCGGGATTTTATTAGAGCTGGATTTATCATAATTCTTCAGTTTCATCAAATGCCGGAGGAAGTTCATCCTCAATATAATGCTTATGAGAAGCATTTTCCAAAGATTGTTTAAGTTTTTCAAGCTGGGATTTGAAAGTAGCATCAATTAAACCTGAAGCAGTTTCGATGATGCAACTTCCCTGGTCAATATTCTCATTTGCCACTATTACCATGTTCTCGAGTTTGGAGGAATCTGGGACAAGTGTGCTTTTAACACTTTTGAGAATTTCTATGTTATAGGGATGAAGATGAATTTTTAGGATATTGTCATTATCAATTGATTTTATTGCTTTTTTTACCTGTTCAATAACTATGTTCCCATCAGCCTCAATTTCACGTTCAAGGATATGACCTGCGACCAAGACAGATAGAGGGATTACTGATTCTTCGAGATTTCTTAGTTCTTGGGCAAACTGAATGTGCATTTGCTTGAAAACAGTATCAAAATTTAGAATCCAATGCTGTCTTTTTTGAAGTTCGATTTCGAATGTGGTTCTTGTAAGCTGTTGTGCTTCATCAAATCCGCGGTCGTAAGCATGCTGGATTTCTTCCTGAACCTCCTCCATAGATAAAGGCTGTGCAAGAGCTTTGGATAAGTCAATCTGAATAGGGACAGAACTTGAGGCTAAAGATTTTTCTTCAAAAAAGTAAGTCCTGGATTTTTTTTTTAATTCAGCTTCACTTAGATTTTTACGCCTTCTCTTTTTTTCTCTTTCGGGCATATCCCCGAAAGGTTCAAAAATATCCGATTCATCATAAAAAGCATCCTCAGAGCGAATAATTTCCACTCTCTGAAGTCTTTTGGGCATTTTTAATTTATAATGAGGCATATTTTTATCTTTTCTGTTTCTTAAACAAATATATCTTCTTTACCTCTGCCTCCGATGGCAATTTCTTCGGTCTCTTCTAATTTTTTGATTACGTCAACTATTCTCATCTGAGCAGATTCTACCTCTTTCAATTTCACAGGACCCATAAATTCAAGCTCTTCACGAACCACTGCAGAAGCACGTTCGGACATGTTTTTGAAAATCTTTTGCTTGATTTTTTCGTCAGAAACCTTCAAAGCAAGAGCAAGGTCACGTTTGTCAACATCACGTAAAATTCTCTGAATACCTTTATCATCAATTGTAATAATATCTTCAAAGAGGAACATTAATCGTTTAATTTCAATTGACAAAGAATAGTCTTTATCTTCAATATTTTCAAGCATAGCTTTTGCAACAGCATTATTGCTCTTGTTAAGGATATTTGCAACAAGCTGGGCACCGCCTGCAATTGCCATATTCTGCGAAAGAGTTGATTCGGCTACCTGATCCACAACATGCTCAATCTGACTTAGAAGCTGAGGCGATACTTTCCCGAGTTTTGCAATACGCATAACAGAATCAGCACGAAGCTGTTCATTAAATTCGGCTAAAACTTCAGCAGACTGGTCAGGAGGAAGATGCGAAAGAATAAGTGCAATTGTCTGGGAATGTTCTTTTGATAAAAAGCTTGCAAGCTGTTGCGGGTCAGCTTTTTTTAAGATACTGAAACCCCTGACAGTTGTAAGAACTCTGATTTTTTCAATCAGATTCTTTGCCTGGTCAATACCATAACTTTTTTCCAAAAGTAACTGAGCATAATCCAAACCGCCTTCAACAAAGTAATTCTGTGCCGTCATTAACTGATAGAATTCTTCAATAACGTTCTCGACCACCATCGAACTGAGGTCTTTCAGGTTTGTTATTTCGACAGCAATTTGCTCAACTTCTTTAATATCAAGTTCTTTGAAAACCTTAGCGGAGGTATCCACATCCATAGACATAAGCAATATAGCAGCTTTCTGTCTCCCGGTAAGATTTTCTATTTTAACATCTTTAGATTTCATTTTAACACTTAATTATTGATTTTATCAGAAGCAATAACGAATTTTTCGTTTATTTAATCTTTTCCGGATTGTTTTTCTTCGTAATCATGAGAAAGCAAGATTCGGAATAGCCTTACAGCTTCCTGGGGACTATCATCAAGATAATCTTTTACCTTGGATCGGAGTTCCATTTTCAGCAAAGCATCTTCGTTCAATTCTGATCTGACGATGCTGTCTAATGAAAGACGCGGTTTTTCGGCAAAGTTCGACATTCCAAAAAATTCGTCTTCATTATAAGACTCAGACGATGTTGGTGTTTTTTCGCCGGCGAGCAAAAGTTGTTCAGGTGCTTCTGATGGAAGCATCAGCATTTCATCATCATCAAAAACCATATCTTCAAGCTCTATTTCGTGTTCTTTACCTTCTCCAAGAATTCTTCCCGATTCATCAGGCAGTCTCAAAGCGATTCTCAACTTTTCTTTAAGATGTTTGGATTGCAGTAATCTATACATTAATATAATTGCAATCAGCATAGCAACCAATAATGCAATTAATTTTATCATATCGGGGTTTTGCCACCATTTGAATTCATTTGTCTCTTTAAGGTCTTCCTCAAGAACCGATGAATCGAATGGGACAGTTAAAACACTTACCTGGTCATTTCTCGAGGGATCGTAGCCAACAGCATTTTTAACAACCTGAGTAAGCTTTTGCATCTCTTCTTCGTTACGGGGAATGTACTGGATTACCTTTTTCCCGTTTTGTTCGTTGATTTTGGTGCCGCCGTTTATTAAAACCGCAACAGAAAGCCTTTTGATGTTTCCAACTTCCTGAATAATTTTTTCAACAGTACTTGGTATTTCATAATTGATAGTGCTGTTACCGCCATTCTTCCCGTTTTTGACTGTATGGTTGTAAAGTGAATCATACTTTGAAGATAATGAATCCGTTGCAAGTGAATTATCCGTCGAGGTTTGTTCGCTTCGTGCAACTTGTCTTGCAGGGTCGAAATCGGTTATTGTTTTTTCAATTTGGGTGAAGTCAAGTTCTGAATTAACTCTAACTTCAGCGTTTCCCTGCCCGAGAACACCATCAAGCATAGATTGAACCTTGCCGGAAAGATAGGTATCAACATTCTTCTGCTGTTCGTACTGACGATTGGACATGCCGGATGCAGATTTTTCATCAAGTTGTTTGGCAGAAAGGATTTTGCCTTTTTGGTCAACTACAACCACTGAATTGGTGTTCATACCTTCAAGACTGCTTGCAACGAGATTTTGAATTCCTTCAATATTAATTCTGCCTGAATTTTTTCCTGACTTCAAATGTAATTGTACCGACGCAGTGGGTTGTTTCTGGTCTTTATCAAACAGAGCTTTTTCAGGAATAACAAGATGAACCCGAACTTTTTTAATTTCATCCAATGCACCGATTGTTCTGGCTAATTCACCCTCCAAAGCACGTCTGTAGTTTAATTTTTGAACAAATTCGGACATACCGAGATTAGTTCTATCGAAAATCTCATAGCCCACAGTACTTTGCTCGGGTAAACCGTCGCCAGCGAGAGCTAAGCGTTGTTCATATACTTGTTTTTTCTCGACAGAAATAGAAGTTCCGTTCTCGCTAAGTTCATAAGGAATATTTTTTTCCTTCAGCTTTAATACAATTTTAGAAGCATCCTGAGGTTCGAGTGAGCTGAACAACAGCCCCATTTCTTTTTTGGGCTGAGAGTAAACAACCATAAGTATAATAGCTACCAGAACAGCACCAACAGTACCACCGATTATAATCCTTTGAGTGGGAGACAGTTTGGAAAAAAAATTTCGAGCCTGGTCAACAGTACCTGTTTTTGCCATAATTACCTAAAATTGAAAAAAAAAGTTGATTAAACCTGCATTCTGGAAACTTCTCTGTAAACATCGAGGAATCTATTTCTAACTTCCACCAGAAGTTGAAAAGCTGTTTTGGATTTTTCTGCCGCAAGCATAACGTCATGTATCTCAACAGGTTCTCCTTTGAGCATGCTTTCTGTAAGATCTGCAGATTCTTTATGAAGTGTATTAACATCTCCCACAAATTGTTTCATTGTGTCAACAAAACTTGGTCCGGATGAAGAATTGGATGTATTGATGAATGGTGTCATTGTATCGCCAACACCATTTTCGGAAGTAGCTTTCGGTTTTCCCAACTCGTTCATCTGCTGAACTAGTGGTTGGAATTGCTTAAATTGACTTAATTCACCGATATTCATTGGAAATCCTTTCAAAAAAAATGTTCATCCTGAACAAAAAAAACAAGAAACAAAAACTATGCCTTCTGGTCAATAATAGAACCCTTTTGCACATTATGGGTCTGAAGTCTGCCGTTACGATTGAACAGTACATGCTTTTCAAGCTTGTCAGAATTTTCGGGAAACATTTTAATGAAAAAGTCCCTTTCCTGACGGGTAATTAGTTTTCCGGTATCCTTTAAAGAACTATTTGCTTTGTCCAAAGTTCTATCCGCAACAGGAGCGGGTTTTGGAGTAACAGTTTCAGCGGGTCTATTTGTTCTCAGGTCTTCCGGTAAACGCACATAGCCAGTGGAGCCACTGCCCGACTGGTTAGTATATGCTTTTATAGGATCGCTGATTCTCATTTGTTACAAGCAAATTAATTAATAAAAATAACACTAAATTTCAAGTGAATCACGTGCAATATTTTTTGCAGATTCGATAACTCCCGTATTCGCTTCAAAAGATTTCTGTGCACTAATCATCTCAACCATCTCGGTTACGATATTTATATTCGGCATTTTCACGTAACCCTCTTTATCCGCATGCGGATGAGAAGGGTCATATACCATCCTTGTTGAACTGTCAAATTCCGTTTGAGCTTCCAGAATCGTATCTGGCGAACTTTGATTCGAAAGAAAAGATGTTCCTCCCAAAGAATTATTTGTTCCGCCAATACTCAGCTGAGTCTTAAGTTCATTGCTGAAGGAATTATTCCCACCTGCTTTGACTGTGACAATCTCCCTTTTGTAAGGCTGACCGTCAGGTCCTTTTGTTGTGTTGACATTTGCAATATTCTTAGCAACAGCGGCGAGCCTCTTTCTTTGAATGCTCATCCCTTGTCCGCTAATATCAAATGTCGAAAAAATACTTTCAGCCATAATTTACAATGTAAAATTAAACAAAAAATTCCAATAAGTAAATAGGTATTAATACGTAAGTAATTATACGCATCTACTCTTTGAAACCTGTAATCGCTGTGTTCAGTCCGCTAAAATACCTCTTCACCATTCTCGATGCAAATCTGAATCGAATCTGGTTCTGAGCCATATCAGACATCTCACGGTCAATATTTACGTGGCTTTCGCCGCCAAAAAATTTCTCTCCCTCCGGAACTTCAGGTGTATAGGTTTCTGCCTTCACATCGTCATAACTTTGACTTCCCATAGAAATGCCGGATTCACCTGTTATAGTTCCTTTAGCGGGGCTAACAGCACCCTGAAAAAATTCTTCGAATCTGACTTTCTGTGGCTTGTATCCTTCAGTTGTTGCATTGGCTATATTCGTTGCAATTGTTTTCTGCCTGAGTGCATACGCATCCAGGGCTTTGCTGAACAAAGGCAACCGCGATTTATAAATATAGTCAGAAAACAGCATCTATTTAACCATTCCAAAGAAAAATTTTACAACGTAAATAGACATTAACAAATTTAGTGCCAAAGAGAAAAAGCCGATAAAAAGCCACTTTTGGGATTTTACTCATAAAAAAAATGTGGTTAAAATTAGACCATGGCGAAAATTAGACAGCCAGATATTCAGAAAAACATATAATTGACAAAAATATTAAATATTTGATTTTAGAAATATTAATAATTAAGTTTGTACTAAATAAAATATTCGTATTAACTAAATAATTAATAAAGGATTCGTAATGCGTTTAATAGTTTTAAAAATATGTCTCGTATTTCTTGCTTTCTTGGTTTTTACCGAAGTAAAAGCCGACCGCAGATTTTATGTTTGGACTTATCAGTATCAGACTCTTGAAAAAGGAACTGCCGAATTGGAGTATTATAATACTATTTCATCAACAAATTTTCAGAATTTCAAGAATAATACTACTTCTCAGCACAGAGTTGAACTTGAAATCGGCATGACCGACAGATTCGATTTCGCAATTTACCAAAATTTCAGCCAAAGCCCCGGTAAATCCCTTGATTATGACGGTTTTCAGTTACGAGCAAGATACAGATTGGGCGATAAAGGGAAATGGTTTGTTGACCCGCTGATTTATCTTGAGTACGAAGGGGTTCCCGATTTTACTACCAATAAGCTGGAAGCCAAACTTATTCTTTCCAAAGATTTGGGAGGTCTGAATTTTTCTTTGAATCCTATGATTGAGTTAGAAAAGGAACATGAACTCGAAATTATTCCGGGTTATGCTTTTGGTATGAGCTATGAATTCAGCGAGACATTAAGAGCAGGTGTGGAATTGAAAGGCGATAAAGACGGTCATTTTATTGCTCCCGTAATCGCACATGGACTTGGCGGACTATGGATTGCCTTTGCTCCTACTTTTATGCTGGGAAAAGTTCCTGAAGGAAAACCCGAATTCTTTTTCCGGATGGTTCTTGGAGTTCATTTAAAATAACTAATTAAATCGTTCTATTTTCGTTTCTTTGTTTTTTATATGCAAAGAAAGCAAAAATTGAATACTTACTTTTTAATTATTTTGATTACTATTTTAGCCGGTTACATTTTTGAGACTGTAGCTGACTATTTTAATTTAAAAAATTTAAAGCCGGAACTGCCCGAAGAATTCCGTGATACCTACTCTTCCGAGAAATACGGAAAGTCGCAAGAATACACCCGAACACTGACGAAATTCGGATTTATCTCTTCCGCTTTCGACATAGTAATTATGCTTATGTTTTGGTTTCTTGGCGGTTTCGAATACTTGAACGGGTTTGTTTCTCAATTTTCAAACAGTATTATTGTTAAAGGAGTCATGTTTATTGGGGTTCTGATGGCTGTAAATTCAGTGATTTCGCTTCCATTCAGCATATATTCCACATTTGTAATTGAAGCAAGATTCGGATTTAACAAAACTACCATTGGTACTTTTATCCTTGATATTCTGAAGTCTTCTGCTTTATCTATTGTGCTTGGGATTCCTCTGCTTGCGGGAATTCTTTATGTTTTGGGTAGTTTTGGTAAATTAAGCTGGCTTTCCGGCTGGGGATTTGTTACTGTTATCGGATTGATTATTCAATATATTGCTCCCACATGGATAATGCCGCTATTCAACAAATTCAAGCCTCTTGAAGAAGGTGAATTGAGAACAGCAATATTCGCCTATACCGAATCGGTTAATTTTTCATTAAAGAATATTTTTGTTATGGACGGCTCAAAGCGTTCTTCCAAGTCAAATGCTTTTTTTACGGGTTTTGGGAGAAATAAAAGAATTGCACTTTTTGACACGTTGATTGAAAAGCATACCGTCAAAGAACTTGTTGCAATTTTAGCCCACGAAATCGGGCACTACAAAAAGAAACATATTCAGAAAAGTATGATTATTTCTTTCGTTCATACGGGTGTTCTTTTCTATTTACTTTCTTTGTTCCTTTTTGACAAAGGATTATATTCTGCATTTTTTATGAGAGAACAGCAGATTTATGCAGGACTCATTTTCTTTGGAATGTTATATTCCCCGATTGAAATCGTTCTATCAATTTTCATGAATGCTTTAAGCCGAAAAAATGAGTTTGAAGCTGACAGATTTGCTGTTGAAACTACCTGCGATGGGAAGGCAATGATTGAATCCCTGAAAAAATTATCCGAGCATAATCTTTCAAATCTGACACCGCATCCTTATTATGTATCTATTAACTACTCACACCCGCCTGTTTTGAAGAGAATACAGGCGATAGAATCAATAAGATAAAGTTGTCAAATTTTTAGTATGTTGATTGTTGATTATTGCCTCCTTATGATATTTAGAAATATGAACTTTTATTTTGATATTCCTGATCCACTATTCTACAGAAATAATCTAATTGACCGATTATCAATTACATATAAAATACTTATTTTATTATCATATATCATCTTCGAATGAACAGTGGAATCTTAATATGAAAATTCAAAAAATTGAATTAAATATTGAAAGGATAAACGCATGAACAACCAAAAAATACTGATTGTGGATGATCAGACCATTAATCTCAAATTGATTACTGTCATACTTGAGAAAACAAAGGTTGGTTTAACTACAGCCTTGTCAGGTGTTGAAGAGATATTGGATCAAGACCCTGATTATGATTTGATACTCATGGATGTTCAAATGCCTGTCATGAATGGTTTTGAAACAGTCAGGGAGATTAAAAAAATTCCTGTCCTTCAGGAAATTCCTATCATTTTTATTACTGCATACAAGTCTAACGAAGAATTTGTTAATGAAGGATATAGCCTTGGAGCTTACGATTACATTTCTAAACCTTTCCCATCGGAAATACTTATTAATAAAGTCAAAATATTTTTTAGCATTACAGAAACAAAAGCACCAGTTGCGAAGTCAAGCCGAAGAATTATCCTCTTCAAACAGAAGTTTAAAACTATTGAATGAATGTACAAAAGCTATATTAATGGCAGATAGCGAAATGGAAATATATTTTTCATTTTGTTCAGTTTTAGTAGATTTGGATAATAATCCTATGGCTTGGATTGGGATTGCAAATGAGTCAAAAATCATTGAACCTGTTTATTATTATTCTCAAAACTCCAATCTGGCAATTCAAGATGAAAGTGTTTCTAATGCAGTTAGAACGCTGATAGATACAAACTTTCTTACTCCAGACCGGATTCAAAATCACAATATTTTAAATGAAGATGTTTTAAAACATTTAAAAATTGAAAAAACTGAACTTATTTCAATTTTTTCTTTACCTGTCTTTATAAATTCAGAAATTTATGGTTATATTTTTATTGGCAATAACAAATCCCGAGAGTTTGACGATAAAGAAAATGATTTAATGAACAATATCAGCAAAACTCTCGGTTTGGGACTTTCGCTTTTAAAAGAAAAAAGCCAAAAGATAGTATTACAATCTGCCCTTGAAAACGAAAAGAATGAACTCCGTCTTACACTAAGTTCAATAAGTGACGGTGTTATCAGTGCCAATACCAACGGACATATTATTTACTGAATAATGCCTCTTCAGAGATTTTGGATTGTGCTATAAATGAACTTTATCAAAAAATGATTTACTTACTATTGTTCAGAAACATTTAGAAATATAGTTTGAAAAGAGTTGACCTGTATTATTCGAACCTTCTTTCTACAGGGTGTTTATTCCGCTTATAGGAGAGACAGGGTTTCTACGAAAGATGCTTTTTTTTAGACTGTCTCTTCCTTCGATTATTATTTTACGAATATACTTATTGTCGGCTTAAATTGTAATTATTTCAGATTATATTACCTTTAGCATCTCAATATAAATTTAAGGAGTAGAGGTGTTAGAAAAGGAAAAAATATAAAATGGAAAAGTGTATGTGAAAATAAAAAAGCACTCATAACTCGTTGAATTATAAGTGCTTCCATGTCGTCTCAGCGGAGAGGGCGAGATTCGAACTCGCGGTAGAGTTTAACCCCTACGTCGGTTTAGCAAACCGGTGCCTTCAGCCACTCGGCCACCTCTCCTGTTTTGGTCTTTAACCAAGAATACAAATATACGATAAATTATTTTTTCAGAAAAAGATTTTTTTTATTTCACAACTTCACTGAATAAAAAGTGGATACTAAAGATTCTTAAGAAATTATAAAATCAGGCTATTCTTATTACTTTAAAAACAAATCAAACGAAATTACGTTTTTACCATAGTCCAAAAACAATAATAGAGACAAAGAAATGATGAAATTTTTGATTATAGTAGGAATCCTTTTTCTGGCAAGCATGATAGTTATGAATGTCGTCAGAAAATCAATCCGGAATTTTATAGACGGGCTCACCGGTAGAGCCGGAGGAAATATTACACGACAGAGAAATGACGATGGCGAAGTACTTTTCAAAAAAGATGGAATTGAAGTATTGAAGGGCGAAGCAAAAGAAAACAAGAAAAGCCGCAATTAAAATACTTCAATTAGTTTCTATAATTGTTTGCCCAAATAATACTCCTCATTAAAACATAAGAAAGCCAACAGGTACCACAATTGAATCATAGATTACCTTTCATTGCACCAATAGATGTAGGAACAAACTCATTCCACATTGCGATTTGCTCCGTAAACAGCCGAGGCATGATGAATATTGTCCTTCGCGAAAAGGAATCAGTCAGACTTGGCTCCGGTTCCGGCGACATGAAGATTATCACTCCCGAAGCGATTGAACGCGGAGTGAAAACGATGATTCGTTTCAATGAGCTTGCAAAATCCAAAGATGCAAAAATCCTTGCAGTGGCAACATCCGCTGTCCGCGAAGCACAAAACCGTGATGAATTCCTTTGCAGGGTGAAGGAAGCAACCGGTATTGATATTGAAGTTGTATCAGGTGCCGAAGAAGCCCGTCTTATATATATCGGAGCAATTCATGCACTTCCGATTCTGCATAAAAAGTCCTTTATTATTGATATTGGTGGGGGAAGTACAGAAACTATCACAGGATTGAACAGCGAAATTCTTTATGTTCATAGTGCGAAACTCGGAGCAATCAGATTAACCAAAAAGTTCGAGCTCGACAAGAATCCTACAAAAAGCAGTATAAACAAATGCAGAGATTATATTAAGGGGGAATGGGCTCCAATTCTCAAAAGAATTGCAAATACAGGATTTGAATGTGTTATTGGTACTTCCGGCACAATCATGAGTTTAGCCGCTATGGCAATGGTTGCCGACAAAGGGAACATACCCGAAGTTTTCAATGGCGTTTCTGTTTCCGCTGTTCAAATTCTTAAAATTATTAAAAAAATTGTAGATTCTAAGTCCATCGGCAATAGGGCTAAAATTCCGGGAATGGATCCAAACCGGGCTGACATCATATTGGGCGGTGCATTGATTTTGGAAGAATCCATTAATACTTTGGGAATTCAGAGAATCCTTATTTCTTCCTACGCACTCCGCGAGGGCATTGTTTATGATTATTATCAGAAAGAAAAAGCTGTTCAGGAATTCCATCATTTGAGCCATCTGCGGTATCATACCATTTACAATTTGGCATGTGAATACAAAGTAAATCTCGAACATGCCGAACACGTCAAACAAACTGCTTTGAAGCTTTTCGACGAACTTCAGCCATTGCACAAACTCGGATACGCCGAAAGGGAACTCCTTGAAGCCGCAGGAATTCTTCACGATGTTGGTTATCATATTTCGCAGGACCAGCACCATAAACATAGTTTCTATATTATCAGCAATTGCATAATGCCGGGTTTCACCAATGACGAAGCTGAAGTTATCGCAAATATTGCCCGTTACCACAGGAAAAGCCATCCAAAAAAGAAACATGAAAATTTCGCAAAGTTAACAAAACAGAAGCAGGATATTGTTGCTCTTCTTGCCGCTTTTTTGAGGATTGGAGAAGGAATTGACCGCAGACAAATTCAAAATGTCAAAGATATTACAGTGAAAGTTGACAATAAGACAATTTCAATCGGTGTTATTCCGATTAACTCTGAAACAGGTGCAGAAATCGAAATTTGGGGAGCAAACAGGAGAAAACCGCTTTTGGAAGAAATATTAAACATGGCTGTAATGGTTCAATCCGAATTGGCATGATTATTTATAAGCATAATGTCTAAAGTCTTTTAAAAATTAAACGATAATTAAAAAATGACTACGGAATAGAACTTAATATTTATTTATTATTTTGGATAGATTATGGACAAGAAAAAGAAAAAATCTGAAGATTTCAACTATGTGAAAGATGTTTATAATTTCAAAGCTCCTACTTCCGAACATCTTACTCAATCTCAGCAAGATATGGATGTTAGATTGAATAAGCAAAATAAATTAAAAAAAGAAATTTATGAAGCCGAGCTTATTAAATTGCAGACCGAACTTGTGAAAATGCAATACTGGGTCAAGCATCAGGGATTAAAAGTCGTGATTATTTTTGAGGGAAGGGATGCCGCCGGCAAGGGCGGAGTTATAAAAAGAATAACAGAACCATTAAATCCCCGCGGATGCCGTGTTGTTGCTCTTGACAAACCTTCCGACCGCGAGAAAACGCAATGGTATTTCCAGCGCTACATATCCCATTTGCCATCTGATGGCGAGATTGTGGTTTTTGACAGAAGCTGGTACAACCGGGCAGGTGTGGAAAAGGTTATGGGTTTCTGCTCAGATTCAGAATATGAAGAATTTTTGCGTTCCTGTCCCGAATTTGAAAGAATGATAATACGCTCAGGTATTATTTTGCTGAAATATTGGTTTTCCGTAGGTGACGAAGAACAGGAAAAACGTTTCCGCGACCGTGCAACCGACCCGACAAGAAGATGGAAACTTTCCCCAATGGATTTAGAATCTTACAACAAATGGGTTGAATTTTCCAAAGCCAAAGACGAAATGTTCAAATTTACCGATACCAAACAATCGCCTTGGTTCGACGTTATGGCTGATGATAAACGGCGGTCCAGACTAAACTGCATCGCCCATATTTTGAAAATGATACCTTACAAAGATGCCGTACCCGATGCATTTGTACTTCCTCCAAGGAAGATTAACGACAACTATGTTCGTCCGCCCGAAAGCGAAATTAATTTTGTACCGGAGATTTATTAATAAGCAACAAATCAGTTAGAATTTGAGCTGATTAACTTTTTTAAGGTTAATCAGCTTTTTATCATTACCAGCATCATTTTGAATTTGGTTATGCTTTTCAAGGCATGAGGTTCATTTGCCGGCATTATTATCATTTCCCCTTCGCTGACGATATGTGATTTGCCCGATATAATGACTTCTGCCTTACCGTCAATGATATTGACGAGGGCATCAAACGGGGCTGTATGTTCGCTGAGTCCTTCTCCCTTATCGAAGGAAAAAAGAGTAACTGTTCCTGTGCTTTTCTTAATAATTGTTCTGCTTACAACAGAACCTTGCTGATAATCCAACAGCTCATTCATTTTTGAGACATTCGCTACGAGATTCGCTTCATTTTCCTGCATTTCAAATTCCTATTTATTAATCAGATAAAATTATCTTATTCAAAAACGATACAATATTTCATTTATTTTAAGCTACTTTATCTTTTAGATGATTATACTCAAACTTTCTATTTTCTGAATATTTAAAGATAATAGTTCTGATGCCAACAGCAAAAATTATCAGTATAGCCAGCTGAAAAAACCAAGAAAAATCTTTAAAAATGATAACGAAGGCAATTGATGCAGAGTTAATCATCAGCAGAATATTGGTTGACTTGTTATTACTGAAACCATAGCCAATCAATTTATAATGTAAATGACTTCTATCGGTTAGGAATATTGATTTACCCTTCTTTATTCTTTCGAATATCACCGAAAAGAAATCAGTTACCGGAACGAGCATCATTCCTATGGCAGTTAATGCCGGAAACATGAAGGATTTTTCGTTAAGCATGGTGCCATTAGACTCCCAAAATTTAAAAACCATAAACGCAACAAATAATCCCAGAAAAAGAGAACCACTTTCACCAAGAGATAACTTTGAGGGTAAGCTATTGAACTTACCAAATGCGAAAAGACTGCCGATTAATGCAGAACCCATCAATGCTTCTGCGATTTCTCCCGTTGAATAGAACCAAATCGAAATTGGAACCAGAATTGTTATTACTATGCCCGTACACATCGTGTCAATGCTGTCAATGAAATTTATGGAATTAATAATTACGAAACCTGCAATAATTGTAAAAATTATGGTAAGCGACTCTGTGAAAATGTTTGTCCCAAGCAAAGATGTAATTAAATTGATTTTTAAATAATAAAATAGAATCATTATGGAAATTGAGAATAATTCAACCAATATTTTTTGGCTGTTTGAAATTTTGCCGAGTGAGCCCATCATTCCTGTTAACAATATCAAAGTTGTCGAAAAGATTAGTATGATAATACTATGATTATACAATCCGGTAAATAGGAGGGAACATAATGATACCAGCCAGAATACCAAAAAGACAGGTATTCCTCCATGGGTTGGAACATTTATATCATAAGCTACACTGACAGCAGTTTTGAAAAGTTTTCCATGTCTGCCTGCTACACTTATGAATTTTGGCAGGATTAAACAATTCAAGCCAAATGAAGCAAGAAATGCAAGATATATTAACATTGCTATCTCCTCTGAATTAATGGGAAAAAAATAGTAGTGTTTTTATCTTCTGGTAATATCTCCTTTAGTTTATGATAGGTTGCATTTCTCCATTAAGCCTCTTTAATTAATCAAAAAAGTAATTTTGAGGAATAACTTTAGCCAAAAACAAAAAAAGTTTTTGAATTTTTGTCACTCCTCAATATACATGACACATGAAACGCAAAAACGTCTCACACAAAAATGAAAATAATTAAAATTATTTTATTTTTATATTTAAAACAAGACGAATTCAAGAGTACTAATATTAACTATTTTTATTTATAACAAATACTTAGTCGTTAATTGGAAAATATTTCAAAATAATGAGTTAGCGATATTTCTGGAGTAAATTAACATTAGTTTGGTTCTTTTTAAATTTTTTTAAAAAAAATATTAGATAAATTCATGTTAATTAAATGCAAAAATAATTACCGATAAATCAATTTAAAATTAATTTTTTGAATATTCGTTTTAATTATTATAGCTATATTGCTTTTTGTTCATATAAAATTTAAGGAGTCATCATGATTAAAAATATGGGTACCATTGACAGAATTCTTAGGGTTGCTGTTGCAGTTATTATTCTCATTCTTGCTTTAAGCGGAACAATAAACGGTACTTTAGCCATAGTGCTTAGCATCTTCGGTGTAGTATTTCTGATTACAAGCTTTATCGGCACTTGCCCGCTCTACATACCTTTGAAAATGTCAACCTGCAAGAAGAAAGAATAATCTTTCGTAATCGGACAGTTTCAAAAAGTTTAAATTCTTGCCATTCCCTTGAAAGTGGGAATCCATAAAAATAATATAAATATGGATTTTTTGGTTCGGGGGAATGGCAAATACTTTGGTAACTGCCAATTTTGAGACAGTATATTTCATTTATTTCTTGAACCCTCCTCTTTTTTTTATACCTAATAAATCAAGGTATTTCCGTAATTTAGTATGAATTTAAGAATATAAAACGGAGATAATCATGCAGATAGGAATAATTGGTCTTCCCTCAACAGGAAAAACAACTTTTTTTCAGACACTTACAGAAATCCATCTTGACGCAAATGCCCTTCAAAGAAGGGAAACCAACATTGCCGTCGTGAAAATTCCAGATAAAAGGCTCGATTATTTCACCGAAGTTTTCCAGCCCAAGAAAAAAGTCAACGCAACAATTGAAATTGTTGACCTTGTCGGAGTGCAGAAAGGCGACCACTCTTCTTCATCATTCAACAGCACATTTATCCAGAAAGTCAGAAACAACGATGCCCTGATTCATGTTGTACGCGGTTTCGAAGACGAAGCAATTCCTCATGTTGATGGGTCAATAGATATTTTCCGCGACATCAAAATGCTCGAAGAAGAACTCGTTCTGACAGATATGGCTTTTATCGAAAACCGTCTTGAAAAACTTGAAAAAGACATAATAAAGCAAAAAATCAAAGACCAGGCAATCAAGGAAAAGGAAACCATGCTCAAATGGGATGCAGCTTTGCAGAAGGAAATTCCTATCCGCGACATGGAAATGAATTCGGATGAGGAAAAACTTGTCCGCAACTATCAGCCGTTAACCGCAAAACCTTTGCTCGTTGCTTTGAATCTTGCCGAAAATGACATAGCTAAAGGTGCTGAAATTGTCGAAAAAGTGAAATCGGGTTTTCATGGCAAAAGCATAAGCGTAGAGCCATTTTCCGCAAAAATTGAAATGGAACTCGTTCAGCTTAGCGACGAAGAAAAAGAAATGTTTATGGGTGAATACGGAATCACCGAATCTGCACTGACCAGACTAATCCGCAGTGCTTACAACCTTCTCAATCTTCAGTCTTTTTTCACGGTTGGCGATGATGAATGCCGTGCATGGACTATAACAAAAGGCATGACTGCTCAGGAAGCGGCTGGTGTGATTCATACTGATTTTTATAATAAATTCATTCGTGCTGAAGTTGTTAGTTACAAGGATTTCAAAGAATGTGGCACATTTGCCAAGTGCAAAGAAAAAGGCGTTTTCCGTCTGGAAGGCAAAGAATACATCGTCAAAGACGGCGATATTCTTCACGTTAGACATGGATAAAAGCAATTTGAAAGATAAAAGTCCAATGCCGATGTAGGTTTTGGACTTTTTTTTTAAAAAAGTTCTTCATTTTCAAATCTTCAAAAATTTCCCAACTTTTCCCCCAAATCCCACAAAATAAACACCCGACAGCAAACCCGAAACGTCAATTCTTAAGCCCTCTCCTTCGGGGAGGGTTTGGGTGGGGTTCTTAACGATTTCTCCAAAAACATTGAAGATGAGAATGTCTGAGTTATTGGGCACAGAGCCCTGTGCCCCTAAAGAGATTTCGATGAAATCTGTTGCTGGGTTGGGAGTGATATTGATATCTTCTAATAGTTGGTGTTCATTTGTTCTTACTTCAACACTAAATTTATCATAAGTATAGTTGATTTTTTCATAACCAAAATGTTCAATACTGTTTAAAGAACTTAAATAATATTTTGACTCAGAAAGCAAATTTCCATCTGAGTTATATTCAAAACGATCTTGCCATTCATTTCTGTAAAACCTCATATACCCTTGATCGATAATTAATTCTTCATCCTTATACAATATCGAATCAACTTTATCATTAGAATAGTAGGTTGTACTTTCTACATGAAAATAATTTTCATAGATAGACAATATACTCGTTTTAATATTACCATTATTATCATATTTATATTCATTAATTATTTCTCTATAATTTTCTTTTAGACTGTCTCTAATTATTTTCCCTTTTTCATTATAATATTCAACCTTATATTTTTCAGCATCATGCCAAGTATTTGAATAATAATTTTGTTTATATATAACAATTTGATTAGGTTCTTTAGGAGAGTATGTATATTTAAATAATATTGAGTCACTTTTTCCTGATTCTTTAGCAATAAAAAATATCTCAGAAATTTTTCCTTGATTGTAATGAAAATTCCTGATAGTATCTCTCCAAAAGTTATTAGAAAAACCATTCCTATTATAATGAACTTTGAGTTTGCCATCATTATAATAATCAAATACATTAATTGTGTCAATCATTCTTTCAACAACCTCATAGCTCCAGTCAATTCATTCTGTTACTACGAAAGCATGACCTGTGCCGGTTATTTTAATTAACTTTCCTTTAATGTCATATTGAAAATTTTCTTGACCCTTAAACCGCCAATTTAAACTATCCGCGGACTGATAATAAGTTTTGGACTTTAGTAAAGTTTTGTTTTCAGCATTTGTTATTATAATTGATAGCAACATAAATAGAAAAATTATTTTAATTATTTTCATTTCTTCACCTATATCTTTACAAACTTCCCTATTTTATCCCCCACCCTCATAAAATACACTCCAAACGGCAAACCTGATACGTCAATTCTTTGTCCTCCGCCGGCGGAGGTGTCTGCGGAGCAGACGGAGGTGGATACAATTTCCCCAAATACATTGAAGATGCGGATGTCTGTGTTGGTCAAGGAAGGCCTTGACCCTACAGAGATTTCTATAAAATCAGTGGCGGGATTTGGCGAAACCGTCAACCCGTTTTCTAAAGAATTGGTATTGCTTTCAATTACATGAGTTCTAATGTTGCTCCATCTTGAAAAGTTTGCGGCAACTTTCCCGCCTGCCGAAAGAAACATACCCCCGACATATAGTGCATTTTTATATATTATCAATGCAGAAGCTCTTCCGGGACTCAATCCCTGCCTTAGTCCTGTTCCAAGTGCTTCATATTTTCCCGTGATTCCGTTAAGCTTTGCAACTCCAAAACAATCAATACCACCCGCTTTTGTGAAACTCCCGCCGATATACAAATCATCGAACCATTTAACAACCGTACTCACTGCTCCGTTTAAAGTGCCGCCAACCCCGAGCCATTGGTTAGTTGTTTTATTCCAGATAGCAATATTCCGTAGCGAAGTATCACCATTTGCCGCACTGAACGAACCGCAAAAAAAGACTGAATCCCCGAAAATAGCAATTTTATAAACCGTTCCGTTTATGCCTGAAGAAATTGGAGAAAACAGTCCTGTTTTGGTATCGTAAATTGCAATGTTATCGGCATCAACATTTCCTGCTTTGTTAAACCGCCCACCGATATAGAGTTTCTTGTCGTTATCCATAGCCAAAGCATCTACCGAACCTGTATTACCGTTTTTCATAACTACACCTACGAATGAATCTCTCATAACTGGATTCCATGTCTTCCCGTCGTACCATGCAAGGCTGTTCAACTGAATTCCCCCTGAAAAAGAAAACTGACCGCCGACATAAACATTATTACCATCAACTGCAATAGGTCCCAGCGTTCCATCGCCGCCGTCTATTCCTTTTCCGATTGGTTCCCAGGTTTTATCATTGTCCTTCCACTTTGCAACATTATTAAGCATCGTATTGTCAGCTTTGTTGAACCACCCTGTGAAATAAACATCCTCGCCTACAGCTTGCATTGAATAAACTACATCTGCCGATGGTGCCAGACCCACGTTGCAACCAAGCCATTTTGTGCCGTCGAATTTGGAAATACCTATGGAATTTGCATCTCCCGTCTGTACAAATCCACCTCCCGCAAAAAGATAATTATTACTGCTGCCGACAACGAAATCGCTGATTAAAGTACGAACTCCGTTTTTGTTGTCCTTGAATAAATCTTGCCACTCTGTTCCGTCAAATTTTGCAAAACCACTGCAACTCACATTTCCTGCTTTCAGGAAACTACCCCCTGCATAAATATTACCTGCGTCGTCTCCGGCAATTGAAGAAATATTGGGATATTGACTATTTCCTACACCATTTTCAACATCATTCCATTGCTTTCCATTCCAGACTGCGATTCTGTTTAAAACATTTTCACCCGATTTAGAAAATGCCCCACTCGCATAAATTTTATCATTAGAAATACAGATTGAAAACACCGCATCGTTAAATCCATCGCCAAGAGCCTCCCAATCTTTGCCGTTGTAAATTGCAACGTTATTCGCATCCGTACCGCCTGCTTTACTGAACATTCCTCCTGCAACTATTTTTCCGCTTTGAAGAACCCCGATAGTGTAAACTCTTGAATTCATTTCGTCGCTAATCCCATTTCCGAAGGTTTTCCATTCATGAGTAAGTTTGTTCCATTGGGCAATTTTATTTGCGGTTTTGCCGTCAGCAGTAAAAAAGTCACCTGCCACATAAACATACAATCCATCGCTGTAAATTGCTCTCACTTTGCCGTCAACTCCTTCTCCCATTGGATTCCATGTGGAGCCGTTCCAATAAGCAATATTTGAAAGTGAAGAATCCCCGTTAGTGCTGAACTCACCACCGACATAAACTGTTCCGTCTTCATCAGCATCAATGGCAAAAACTTTGCCTTCGGGACATTTACCGAGAGTGTCCCATTTAATACCGTTCCAAACAGCTATTGATTTAGCCTTCTTGCCTGAATAATTTTCGAAATTACCACCTGCATAGAGTTTGCCGTACTTCGCTTTTAAAAAATTTACGGTTCCTGAATTGTACATATCTATAAAATTCCAGAATCCCGTTTGGGAATTAAAAATTAAAATCCTGGTTTCATAGATTGCATATACATCCGAACCCGAAGTGGTAACAGACTTCACATCAGAATTCTCATTTAAAGGAGGACCGAAGCCCCTGTCCCAGAAAACATCATCAGGGGATGTTTCGAGCGGCACCATAAATTGAATTTCATTTTGACGTTGGGGTTGGTTGTCAATCTGTGCATGGGCAGAGACGACAAAGTGCAGAAGAAAAATCAGGCTAACAAGAGTTTTCATAATTTATCCGTAAAATACAAAAAAAGGGTTGCACAATCATGCAACCCTCAAAATTAAATAAAATGTTTATTTAAAACAAATTATTGAAATTTTATACTGTTTATGCTCTTTTCAAATATAGGTTTAAATTGTTGTTCTTCGCCTTTGAACCAGTTCATTGTGATGCGGTAGCATCTTGTGCCTTTAACCACATAATATGCCTTGCTCATAACGCCCGAGACAGGTGAGTAGTTGAATACCATAGCCTTTTCGCCTCCGAGGTTTGTGGCAGAAGCATTGCCGTTGCCATGGGCAGATTTGTTCTGCTCGGCAATTTTTTCAACGCTTTTTTGTTTTGATGCATCAATGATGTCAATTCTAATTTCGCAGTCAGCTCTTCTTTCGCCGATAAATTGATAAGATTTAATCACACCGCCTGCTTTTGGATTCTTAACATCAAGGTTATCCGAAATCTGGATAGTGAAACCTTCGCCTTTGTAATTAACAAGAGTTAAGGATGGCGGCGGAGCTTCAACAACTTTTTTAACAGTATCGGATTTTTGGGTAGGCATTCTGCCAAGCTGTACGGTTTTTAAGATTTCATTGAATTTATCTTTATAAAAATCAAATGTTCCTGCAAAAGCTTCAAAGGAAACAATAGTTACTACGTCAGCATCTTTTTGTGCATAATAAACTTCGCCCTGGAAGATTCCGTCATTCAATGGGAAAGTATATGACTGCATAATTGCCTTCACACCATCAAGCATAACTTCTTTCGGCTTAGTATATGTCTCGGTAGTAAAGAGTTTTTTGTCTATTATGGAGTCAATAGTAACGTCACCGCTAAGTTTAATCACCTGAACTTCAATTTTTGCACAAGCTTCGCCTTCGGGGTCGTAAGCACGAAATCTTTTCATTGCAAGTTTATTGGTAATGGCAATGAACCTGTCGCCAGGAGATTTTTGAGTTTCCCAGTTGGATGGGAATTTTAAAGAGAAATAGAGAATAGGATCTTGATAATCCTGTAAAGATTTAATTTCAACGGTTTTCTTGCCTTCGCCGCAACCACCAATTAAGATGACGGCAAAAACCAAGGACAAAACTAACGATAAGTATTTTTTCATTTACTACTCCCAAGATAATTAGGTAATATTTTTATTTTTATCAATTTCAGAATCGAAAATTATGAAAAATTATCTGATTTTTTATTATGAATAATTATAAGAAGCTTTTAATTATAAGATAAATTTACTTAAATCATTATTTTTAACAATATCATCAAGCCGTTTGTTAACCATTTCCTTGTTGATAATAATCTCTTTGCTCTCCAGATTATCGGGAGCATTGTAAAGAATATCTTCAAGAAGTGTTGTTAAAATGGTATGCAGTCTGCGGGCTCCGATATTCGTAACTTCATCATTCACTTTGGCGGCTGTTGCGGCAATCTCATTTATCGAGCTTTCCTCGAAAATCAGTTTGACGTTATCCGATTCCATCAAAGCTGTGTATTGTTTAATCAAAGCATTTTCGGGTAAAGTCAGAATTTTAATAAAATCTTCTTCGGTCAGGCTTTTCAGCTCAACCCTAATCGGAAAACGACCCTGAAGCTCAGGAATCAAATCCGAAGGTTTTGAAACATGGAAAGCACCCGATGCTATGAAAAGCACATGCTCGCTTCGGACAGGACCGTATCTTGTATTAACGGTGGTTCCCTCGACAATTGGAAGCAAATCCCGCTGTACACCTTCTCTTGAAACTTCGGGACCAGAACCGCCGGCACCGCCCCGTGATGCAACTTTATCAATTTCATCAATAAATACAATTCCTGTATGTTCGGCACGATTAATAGCATCTTTGATAACTGCTTCCATATCAATCAGTTTTTCGGCTTCTTCTTTTTCCATCACTCTTCTTGCTTCGGCAACAGTTACTTTGCGTTTCTTTGTCTTTTTGGGCATTATATTGCCGAAAATATCCTGAAGGTTCATTCCCATTTCGTCCATACCGATAGGACCGAAAACCTGCAACGAAGGAACTGAATCCACAATTGTATCTATTTCAATTAATCTTTCGTCTAATTTACCATCTTTCAGCATTTGTCTGAATTTTTCACGAGTGGAGGAATTATCTTCAATTTCCGTATCCGTTACTGTATCGAAGGATGGACCTCTCTTGACGGGAGGAATCAGAATATCAAGAATGCGATTTTCTGCGGCAATTTTTGCATCCATTTCTTTTTCAGCAGTTTGCTCTTCGCGAACCATGGAAACAGCACGTTCAACCAAATCTCTGAGGATTGACTCAACATCTCTGCCCACGTAACCGACTTCGGTAAACTTAGTAGCTTCCACTTTCACAAACGGTGCATTGGCAAGTTTGGCAAGACGGCGTGCAATTTCTGTTTTCCCCACACCTGTTGGACCAATCATTATGATATTATTGGGCATAATTTCTTCACGCAAATCGGTGAGAACTCTCTGCCGTCTCCAGCGGTTTCTGAGAGCAATCGCTACAGCTTTTTTTGCGGCATCCTGACCAATAATATATTTATCGAGTTCAAAAACGATTTCGCGGGGTGTTAATGGTTCGCCCGGAATTGATTCTTTCCTGACAAATGCAGTTATAACTTCTTTTTGTTCTTCACTTAAAACTATGTTTTTACTTTTTTTCATTTTATATTAGATTCTGAATTTATTTGTTTTAACTCTGAATTTCGAATGCAGAGTATTAAAGTTCTTCTATTGTTCTGTCGGAGTTTGTATAGATGCAGATTTCACCAGCTATTTTCAACGACTCTTCGACTATTTCGCGTGATGTAAGCTTGGTGTGGTGCAAAAGTGCACGAGCCGCAGAAAGAGCGTAAGGACCGCCTGAGCCGATTGCAATAATATCATCATCGGGTTCAATAACGTCGCCTGTACCACTGATTAAAAGGATTTTTTGCTGGTTCATAACGATAAGCATTGCTTCCAGCCGTCTCAGGTATCTGTCGGTTCTCCAGTCTTTCGCTAATTCAATAGCGGCACGGTCGAGGTTTCCTCTGTGGGATTCAATCTTTTCTTCAAACCTTTGAAGCAGAGTGAAAGCATCGGCAGTTGCACCCGCAAATCCTGCAAGAATTGTATTGTTGTATAATTTTCTGACTTTTTTTGCTGTATGTTTCAGAACAGTAGCACCGAAAGTAACCTGTCCGTCTGAGCCTAAAGAGGCTTTGCCATCTTTGATAACTCCGATAACAGTTGTCGAGCGGAATTTAGATTTATTCTCATTATCCATTATTATCTCCTAATTTTAAAATTCTCTTTTGAAAGGCTTGAACCATGTTTCGCCGATGCTGATGTCAATCGTAAATCTTCCGAAATTTTCTTTGACAAGCTTACTATCGGTAGTCCCTCTTGACCCAATCTGAAATGCGGCATTAAGCATTGTTCCGGTTGATATCGGTATTTCAAAGCCGATTGAACCGAAGTACTCGTTGATGTCAATATTATTAACTGAGTAATATAATTGTTTATAGCCAAATCCTAAATTATAAGCTATTTTGTCCATAATTGGTGCAAAAGGGGATCTGTTCCCGACTCTGGAAACTCCAAAGCTGTAGAGCATGTTGTTTCTGAATTTTGTTTTGGCATCTTTCTGATAATTGAAGTTTGAAAAATCCTGCATGGATAAATCTGCTCCGAATAAAAATTTGCCTGTAACATAAGAAGCCCCGAATCCATAAGACAACGGAATTGCCATATCGAAAGATTTGGAAAAAGATGTGTCTTTTAAGGAATATGAATAGTATTTGGTTGTTCTGTCAACTGTTAGACTGTTGTGGGTTTCAAAAATAGCACCCAAAGAAAGTCCTTTTCCGACATTATAGTACAGCCCGCCTTTCAAACCATAA
The DNA here is from genome assembly GCA_964606895.1 of uncultured Hyphomicrobiales bacterium. Lineage (GTDB taxonomy): Bacteria > Bacteroidota > Ignavibacteria > Kapaibacteriales > UBA2268 > CAZSHX01. Next base: position 17,992 of record CAZSHX010000012.1, on the reverse strand, counting down.
CCATAGAGGTTATCGCTTATGCTGTTTTGGGAGGGATAAGAGTTAGGTTCGGCAATTGTTGTGTAGTTCGAAGTATTGATAAACCCAAAGGAGCCGAAAATTTCAGCACCTATTGATAAATCCTGCATCAAATTAACCGAACCGCCAAGATAACCCAGCGACAGTCCGCCGTTTCCCTGATAGGTTGTTGTGCCGGACAATTTAACACCGTCGGCATCAACTTCAAAAGGAGTTGTCAGCAGGTAATTAACAGAAGAATAAGGATGCACTCCGAAACTAAAACTCAGTCCCATGGCTGTATCCACAGAAAATATTCCAAGGATTCCGCTGGCTTTGCCGTTGTTTTGCCAAAGGGTGAGTTTGTCATTTTGAATGACATTCTGATTAAAATGATAGCCTGCCTGAAGTCTGGTCGTTGTTACCAAACTCCACATTGCGGGATTTCTGGTGTTGATAGCATAATCCGAGGGGATTGCTATCGAAGTACCGGCGATGCCATCGTAAGTAGATGAAACGTTTGATATAATATCACCAATTCCAAAAATTGAATAGTTCGAACCACCCTGCCCAAAAGAAGCCAAGCTGAAAAGAACAAATACGGTCAATAATATAATTGCTTTTTTTAGACGCATGTTAATAAGGTCGTTTTGAATAAATTACTATTAGTTTAGGTCTTTTTGTAATGTCGGTTTCGTTAATGCCGTAAAACGAAACTCTGTCGAGTTTGAAATACTCACTCCAGCCCGGCGAAACCAAAACCAGACTGCCCTTGCCGCTATGCCTGAGCCAGAATTCTATTGAAGAATTAATTTTCGGGAAAATATATTTATTGCCCTGAAGCGACGCATAATATGGTACGTCAGGAGTTTTCCAGATTGAATCACTAAGGAATAATCCGGCATCAAGAACAGAATCAACGGGAAGATTCCCTAATACAGTTTTATCAGGATTGTAAGTTAATTCAAGTTGAGCCTTGTAAATGCTTGCATTTTTAGGAAGTTTGGACATGTCGAAGAATAACTGTGACCGCCAGCTTGATGCTCCCTGAATTGCTAAAGTAGTTGTATCAATTTGAGGTGCCTTTGTAAATGAAGCATTTATTGCCGACCTCATAATTAAACTGTCAAGAGCATTTTTATTCTTATTTTTATAAATAATCTTTATTGATGGACTAATATTAATATTGTCTTTAACTGAGCCGACAAACTGGTGAATAACGTCTGAATTGTCATCAGGTAAAATTCCCAAACCCCAAATCGGTACACTATCTTTTGCGTTTTTAATCCATTCCTGAATAAAACTGAAATCAGTTATTTGTACATTGATAGCAGGAATTGTATCAATCATTGGAATTTGTCCTGACCACTGACCAATACTCGAAGATTCAAATATCTTGGGAGAACCGTCCTGATTGTAAACTGAGTCCCATGTAGCCTGATTAGACCAGTAGTTGCCGCTTCTTACTTTATAAAGTTTAAAAGAAAGATTGTTGCTTTTTGTGTTCCCGAATGTATATTTGTATGGATTCAGAGTCAGAGTGGCTGAAATAATTTGGCTTGCATCAAGATAATTCAGAGAATCAGGCATTGTGCTTTCTGCAAATCTAAGTATAGTCGCCGCTTTGGTGTCTTCGGTCTTGCCGACAAAGATAACACCTACATTGAAAATTGACATATTTTTAAAGAAACTTCTTTGTCCAGTGAAGATTGAAGAGTCTTTGGGTCCATAAGGAAGAACCGTAATTGTATCAAACAGCAGAGGCATTCCGATATCGGTTGGCTTATCGTTGCAACCGTTAATCTGAAAGCCAAGCAGAACTATGACTACAATAAATAATAAATCGAAAACAAATTTTCTGAACTTATTCAAAAGCATAAAGATTCTATCAAATTTAAAAAAAGCGGTAAATTTAATCTCTCATGAGATTCCGATAAATCTCATCATATTTTTTAGCTGAACTTTCCCAAGTATAATCACAACCCATGGCACTTGCTCCCAAAGCAAACCATTGTGCTTTATTCTCAAAAATATTCTTTGCTTTTTTTACAGACGAAACCAATGCCTCTGAATTATAATCAGAAAAGAGAAATCCATTACTTTTAGGATTTTCTTCTTCATAATCGCGGATAATATCAATATTTGCTCCTGTGGCACGCCCAATTGGAAGAGTTCCGTAAGACAAGCCGATAATAGCATTCATTGCACTCGGCTCTCGCTTTGAAGGGAGAAGAATCATGTCGGAACCTGCAATTATTTTATGGGATAAAGTTTCATCGAACCCAATTTTCAGAACAAATCTATCATGATATTTTCTTGCGATTTTTTTTAACATCATAATAATATCATGGTCGCCTTCACCCATAACTATAATTCTGACGTTTTCCTTCAGCAGTAATTCAGTGCTTTCAGCAAGCAAATCCATTCCGCTTTGGGTATCGAAATAAGCCATAACTGCGATTATAGGCGAAGTTGCGTCATCTTCCCAACCCATTTCTTTTAGTAGATCAGTGCGGTTTTGCTGTTTGAAAAAAGGAAAATTTCCGATATATTTTTCTTTGATTTCGTTATCGTTTTTCGGCATCCAAGCCCATGGGTCAACCGCATGCGTTATTCCTGTTAATTTATCGGGGCGGTCGAGAAGAACTTGATTTAGTCCGTCACCGTATTCGCTGTCTTGCAAAATCTCCTGAGCATAAGTCGGGCTTACAGTATTAATAGCATCTGCATAACTGATGGCACCTTTGAGGAAATTAAATTTGCCGTTATGTATGAAATTATCTTTCAATTCGGCTGGCATCCCGATTTTATCAAAAGTAGATTCAGGAAAAACACCCTGACTCATGAAGTCGTGAATGGTTAGAACTATTTTTGTTTTTTTGAATTTGCTTGGGAAAAGAATTTTTGCAAAAGCCGCAATCATGGCAGTATGCCAGTTGTTTATATGGATAATATCCGGAGACCAGCCCAGAAGCAGACAGGTTTCAATAACTGTTTTATTGAAGAAAATAAATCTTTCGTCATTGTTAGAAAATTCTTTACCCGATTTAATATCGGTGTAAATACCTTTTCTCTTGTCGAGGAAACTGATATTGGTTGTAATATATGCCTGAACTTTAGTTCTGGGACTTGCTATTGAAGAAGATTTTACTGTTGCCAGATCAGTCGTGCCGCCGATTGAAATGGGCATATCTTTCAAACGGTTAATTTCGTGTATGCGATTTTTTCTTTCCGAAATATGACCATATTTGGGAAGCATGACCCGAATATCATGCCCAAGCTCCCGAACGGCAAGCGGCAAAGAATATGCTACATCAGCAAGTGCATTCGTTTTCGAGAAAGGATATATCTCACTCGTAACATACAATATACTAAAAGTTTTAGCCATTATTATTATCCATTATATTATTATTTTTCTTCTTTAGGGAAACCAGTAAAAACTTTTTTTCCGTATTTCTTTTTCAACAAACAAGATTTGTTAAGTTACAAAAATACTGAAAATTCCGGAAATACCGAAACTATAATATTTTTGAACCAAATAAGCCCTCAGGCAATTAAAATAAACTATTGCACGTCTTGGGACATTTTAAAATTCAGGAAATTGTCATTAAGATTGTAACCAATATATATTTAAAATACCTGCTTATTACTGCAGGCACTTTATCCCTGGCATTGGGGATTATTGGTTTGTTAGTCCCATTGCTTCCAACAACTCCCTTTTTGCTGATTACTGCGGCTTGTTATATCCGTAGTTCCGAAAAGCTATATCATTGGCTAATCTCAAACAAGGTTTTCGGAACTTATATAAAAAATTATTATGAATATAAGGTACTGCCGAAAAAAGTGAAAATAACCTCCATATCTGTTTTGTGGATTACAATTTCAATATCTGCAATTATGATTGGCAAAATATGGATTGATATTTTGTTATTAGTTGTAGCATCCGCTGTAACCTTCCATATCCTTATGTTGAAATCCGGAAAGCTTATGCCGGAACAAAAAGATATTATCTGATTCAACAATTCATTCAAAGATGGACTCCACCTCGAAGGTGGAGCCCATCTGAAATTGAATTTTCAAGATTTCATTGAATTATCATCTGAAAATTATGATTTTTCTTCGCACTATCGTTTTTTCATTTTCAATTAAAAGAAAATAGCATCCGGGTGTCAAATCCTTTGTAACAAACGAAACATTATCCTGTCCACTCTCAGAAAAAACAATTTCACCAACAGGGTTAATTAATTTTACGGACAAAAATCTATTTTCAGCAGAAATTGATTTGATTTCAAGTCTTTCGTCAGCAGGATTTGGATATACCTGATAAATTTCATCCGAAACAACAATCTCTTCAATAGCTTGAGTTGAAATATCCGGAAATTCATAGGCACCAATATCAATATTTTTAAATATTTTCCTTTCAGTAAATTCGCATAGATGTTTGTATTCTGATTTAGGAGTCAGACTGAATCCGGAGTATTCGCCTGCATCCACTCCGGCATCTATTGCACTTGAATTTTTTGTTAACCGGTAATCATAATTAGCTTCATCGGCAAATCCGACCTGATTCGGATTGCTGAAATACATATTTGCTGAAGTATCAGCTTTACCGCTGATAAGTGTTCCGGGACCTGCAAAAATATTATTGGCTACTTTGGCAACTGTTGTTCCGGATTGAATATAAACAAAAGTTGCGGATGACCTTTTGTTAACGAGAGTATTATTGACGAAAAGCAATTCGTTTTCCGGATTTGACAATCCTTCGGCACCATAATTAACCATTTTCCCGTTTTCGGCATTAGGTCCCTGCATCAGCAAATTTCCAATTACATAAGACTTTCCTCCATTTGGCAGGTCAATAATAAACGATGAATTTCCTGTTGCTTCATCCATTATCCGGTTGTAAAGAATTTTATTCAGATAGGCTCTGCTTTTCAGATTGTGTCCGATTTTCGCATGATGCGAATAATTGTATTGGAAAGTCAAAGAACGGACATGATTTATATATAAATTATGTGAGTAACCGTCCCCGAAACCGTTTCTTGCAAATTCTGAAAATTCAATTAATATATCGCTTTGGGCATTGTCTCCTGCAAGAATTCCTTCGTCGTTATCGTGGAAAAAACAATGACGGACGGTAAGCCCGATTCCTTCCTGCCTGATTCCTGCTCCGTTTTGATCGGGAACAGTACAACCGGAAAATTCAATATTTTCAACGGTTGTGTTATTCCCCTGAATTACCCATATTGCTTTGCTTCCGGCAGATTTTCCGTTTGCATCCAGATGTGCAAATCCATCAATTCCACGCAAAACCATGTTATTCTTCTTCCAGAAGCAGACATCCCCCGAATATGTTCCTGCATCAATTTCAACAGTATCGCCATCCTCAACTAAACCGCCGACAGCCGACGGGGTTTTATACGTTCTGGTTGGACCAACGCGATAGATTGTAGACATAATTTTCAAACCGGGTAATTTGAAGTCAATTTGGGGTTTCCAGCCGCGGTTTGTTCCCTTTTCGCTGTAGCATCCATAATATTTACCGTTATTTTGATTATAATTGAAGTCATACTGAAAATTCTGGTCCTTCGAAAATTCCGCTAAATCCAAATCAACGCTTGCAATATCTGCTTTTGGAAAAACATCTAAGGTTGAAATATCAAAAGATGATGAGCTGAAGTGAGACTTCGAAGCATTAAAATCTCCCGTTAGATTTTGTCCGGTTGAAGTGAAAGAGAGGGGTGTTTTAGCAAACACTGCATTTCCTTTCACTGTGATTAATGCGGACTTAGTTCCATCAAACCGAATACCGTTTTCGCCTGTTAAAATGCTGTTCTGATAGACAAATACTTCTTTTGGGGGACGGTTGTTTTGGGTTGTAATGTTTATACCACTGTTAGAACCCGAAACAAAAATATTATTATGAATCGAAATATTACCTGTGGTCTGAAGAAGATATTCTCTCGGATTGTTGTAAAACACATTTCCGTAAACTTCCACTCTGTCGTCTATGCCCGTTCCTGATAGCGGCTGTCCGCCAAAAAGCACATTTGGTCTGTCGCCGTCGGGCGAAAGCCTGTCATCTTTAACGAAAACATTATCAACAACAAAAGTAGATGAAGGTTCCGTGGGAATTCCCGAAATCGAAGGTCTGTCGTTCTGCTGCTTGATTTGCATGCAGTATCCGGTTGGATTAACCACAAGATTATCTTTAATCGTTCCACGAATAAAAGGAGCCGAGCCGTCGGAATTCCCCAAATAAATTCCCGTCCCGGCTGAACTTATTTTGTTATGATAAATCTGCCAGTCCCAGCAGGTAATTTTGGTGGAGATACCAACGGTTTGCTGATTGTTTCCATGCCCGATAATTTCATTGTTAAAAATATTAATATGATGAGTATAAAGATTTTGTCCGCCGCCTCCGGCTTTGATTGCATCAATATTGGCAATGTTTTTCCCGTCAAACATGAATCCGTCAATCTGAACATACGATGAATTTGTTATGTCAATTGTATTACTGCCGTCCCTCCCGACAAAAACAGCACCATGTAAGGTTTCGGATTTGAAAACAAACCATGTGTTTTCAGTCCCATTAAGATTATTAACAGACAATCCGTTTTTGTATTCCCCGTCCGGAAAAACGAGAGTATCGCCTGCCGACATCGTTTGCAACTGCTGACGGTAAGTGTCGGGTGCAACTCTTATGCTTTTGTCGGCAATTGCAGGTGACAGCAAAAAAGCATATAAACAAAGAAGTACAAGTATTTTTTTCATTATGTTTTCAAAATCAGATTCAACAATAAACGATTCAAAATATTTCCCAAACTCAGGAATTAAAATATAAATGAATATAACGAGAAAAAGTTACAAAAGCAAGATGAAATAAAAGGAAGAAAGTCCATAAATATTGATTAAGTCAAAACTTCCAACTCATTTTCTTTGAGTTCAGAATATGATTAGGAAATTCTTTGAAAACTTGAACAAAAAAAACAATTTTCGATTTGAAATGATAACCATAAGTTGAATAATTCGTAATTTGTGAATGTTATTTACAATTATATTAAATTCAAATATCAAGACTATGGATTTACAAAAAATATTCAGAAGAATTATATCTTCAGGAGCATACCTTCCTGAAATTGATGGATTTAGATTTATCGCAATTATCTGGGTGGTATTATTCCATTCATTATATCCAATTTTGGGTAATAGTCATTACAAACTGATTGACGGCATTAAAGATTATTATTTAATTGATAGATTCTTTGCAAATGGATATCAGGGCGTAGAGTTGTTTTTTGTTATTAGTGGGTTTATTTTAGCTATGCCTTTTGCCAGACATCACTTGCAAAATGAAAAAAAGGTTCGTTTGAGATCATATTTTTTAAGAAGACTAACCAGACTGGAGCCTCCGTATATAATAGCAATGACGTTCTTTTTTGTCGTTTTAATTATCAAGGGTGATTTTAAATTCTGGGAACTGCTTCCAAGTCTCGGTTCTTCGTTGATTTATATGCACAATATTATTTATCAGACTTACCCTTTAATAACAATGGTTGCATGGTCTTTAGAAATTGAAGTTCAGTTTTACATTTTGGCACCACTCTTAACACTTGTTTTTCTTTTGCCTCAAACCTACAGAAGGATAATTCTGATATTTTTGATTGCCGCTTTCCCAACATTACAATGGTTTTTCCCACTGAAAATCATGACAATATATTCTTTCATAGAGTTTTTCTTAGCGGGTTTATTGCTGGCAGATTTCTACTTAACATTAAAACAGACTAAAATTAACAGTATGTTCCTATCGGGTGGAGGTTTGATCCTGTTATTGATGATTTTCTATATAAATCATGAATCTACACTAATCAATGGAATTATTTATCCATTTCTTGTCTTGCTTTTTTATTATGTATCCATCAGAGATAGATTTTGGAATAAATTTTTCAATATTAAGATAATTACATTAATCGGAGGTATGTGCTATTCTATCTATTTATTGCATTTCCCTTTTATCGCATTAATAAGTAAATTTTCCCATTTTTATAAAATATCGGATTATTTGTTACCGAATCTGATAATCAATACGGTTGTGGTCGTTATTTTAACTGTTGCAATTTCGTCTGTATTTTATTTATTGATTGAACGACCTTGTATGGATAAAAATTGGCACAGAAAATTATATGATAAATTAGTTGGGAATAAACCATGAGACGAATTTAAAAATATTAGCTTCGAAAAGGAAAAACATCATGAAAACAAAAAGGACATTTGGAATTTTGCAGATTATCTTGATAATGATATTTACCGTGGTTAGTCTTTTTGCCGCAGGCAGTAAGATTGACCCAGAAATTCTGAAACTCAAAGCTCCCGAAAAATTCAAGATTAAGTTTGAAACAACAAAAGGCGATTTCGAAATTACTGCCGAAAGAAAATTCTCTCCTTTGGCAGTTGACAGATTATTTCAGCTTTTGAAAAGCAACTATTTCACCGATATTCCGGTTTACCGTGGTGTTGCAAATTTTGTTGTACAGTTCGGAACACTTGATTCCATCATTGATAACGACTGGTCGCAGAATATTATTCTTGATGAACCTGTGCTAAAGGGCAATGATGCAGGGACAATTGCTTTTGCACGGGCAGGAAAAAATTCGAGAGGGGCACAGCTTTTCATCAATCTGCAAAATAACTCAAGACTCGACACAATTTCTTATGGCGAAACTTTGGGTTTTCCGGCTTTCGGGTTTGTGAGTTCAGGAATGGATGTCGTGAACAATCTTTATACGGGTTACAACGACGAACCGAGAAAAAAACTCGATTCAACAATCACTGACATACCGGGATTTTTGAAAAAGAATTTTCCTAATTTGGACTATATCAAAAAAGCATATATTATGAATGATTGATTTTAAAATATTTTTCAATAATAGTTGTTCTTTCAGATACAAAACTGTATTACCGAGATTTATTTTTGTAGAAAGGGATTTTCAGATGAAAAAATTATTAATCTTATTATTGGTACTCGCCGCTGTCAGCATTCCGGCAGAATCGCAATGGCTTGACAAAATGGGCAAAGATGCCGGCAAAGTTATTAATCAAAAGAATATCAACGAAGTTAAAAAACTCATCGAATCCAAGAATGCAGGCTCGTTTACTGCCGAAGAAGCCGCCCGAGCCATCAAAGAAGCTTTGGTGAACGGCACTTCCAAAGGAACCGACATCATTTCGAAGGTTGACGGTTTTTACAAAAATCCTGAAATCAAAATTCCGTTCCCGAAAGAGGCAAAAAACGTAGAATCGTCACTTAGAAAAGTTGGAATGGGCAGTCAGGTGGACCGTGCAATTTTGACACTCAACCGAGCCGCCGAAGATGCTTCCAAATCGGCAAAAGATATTTTTGTTTCCGCAATCCAAGGCATGACAATCAGCGATGCAATCAAAATTGTGAAAGGCGATACTTCTGCGGCAACGAGTTACCTGAAAGGCAAAACCACAGCACAATTGACGAAAACCTTCTCACCGATTATCAAGACTTCACTTGACAAGGTGGATGCCACAAAGTATTGGGCAGAGGTGATGACGGCATACAACAAACTGCCTTTCGTTCAAAAAGTTAATCCCGACTTAACAAAATACGTTACTCAGAAAGCACTGGATGCTTTGTTCCTGATGATTAGCCGCGAAGAAGCTTTAATCCGCAAGGACCCTGTTGCCAGAACCTCTGAGCTACTGAAGAAAGTTTTTGGGAAATAGGGGATTAATGGTGCAGTTTTGCAATTTTGATTTTTATATTCTGACATCGAATAACATTTTTTGAAGGATAAAAGCGGGTTCTTTAAGTCCTTCAGAAATAAACTAATAAACGGAATTTTCCGAGCCCGCCTAAAGAGAATGGGATATGTTATGAAAAATTTATCCGTTTTAATATTATTGGGATTTTTGTTTTTATTCAATCCCCAGCTTCAATGCCAAACTGACTGGGTGAAAACGAACGGACCGTTTGGACCTGCTGTCATGGAATATGAAATCCTATCAAGCGGGAGAGTTATTTTTCTCGATAGTCAAAATTCTACTTATGTTTCCGATAAAACGGGTAAAAATAGTGTGGAAGTTGGATTTGACACAATTCCCTACAATATGTATTATTATAAGTCACATTTTTTATACTATAAAGACTCTTTAATGTTGATTCTTGATGGGTTTACTGTTTTCAAACTGAATGAAACAAAATTGATATGGGAAAATCTTAAACTTAATTTGGATAGTACCGAAAATTTATCCTTCAAGAATTTCTTTCAACTAAATGACATCATATATTTAAGCATTTATGGGAAAGGATTATATAGGCTTAGTAACGATTTCAAAAAATGGAATGCGGTGTTATCCTATAGTCTGTCAAACATATCAGACATTAAAAAGATAGTTCAAGCTTCCAATAATCATTATTTAGCCTTAAATAGCAACGGAATCTATCAAACAGATAATTTTTCAGGGAATTGGGATACAGTTATTTACAGAAAATATTGGTCAACCGATTTAGAGCTAATTCAAGCCTCCAACGGCAATATTTATATGGCAAATTACAATTCAGCTTATGCTTTCAATAATCAGACAAATACTTTTGATTCAATAATCACTGTTCCATCTTCATTAAGCGGATATGTAAGCGAATTTATGTATTTTAATAACAATGATATTTATATCGGCGGTACTTTTTTATTATCCAAAACCTCAGATACCGGAAGAACATACAAAGTCTTAATGAAAGACACTTTATGTTCTTTTGGATTTAAAGAATTTAAAATTACCAAAAATGACTTTTCTGTTATCTTTCACGGGAATTTATTTATTAGTGAAGATTCCGGTTCAACTTGGGATAGGCTTGATTTTGATTGTAAGAAAAGCTCAATTTTAAATATTCTCCCCATAAACAAGGACACAATTTTTGTTGAAAATTGGCGAGGTTTATATCAAACCTACGATAGGGGAAATTATTACCAATATTCATTTAGTCCTTGTTCAGTATTGGTAAGTATAAAAAAACTCTTAATAATGAACGATATTATTTTCGGGAATATGGAAAGATTTTTCTTTTATTCAACAAACCATGGGAAAGAATGGTCAATATATAACAGCTTTATGCTCGATTTTGAAGTTGACTCAAATTTCGCTATTTATTCTACTTGGGGTGAGCGCCTTACAAAATCTAATGATTTTTTTGTGACATCCGATACCATTAATGGTAATTTCCCACCTTTTTATACAGGTAAACCGGTTAATGTTTCATCTGTCATTGCGAAAGGAAATAAAGAATTGATTTGTGGAGCAAGTCAAAATATATATAATCATCGAACTTCTGGTATTTACATGAGTCATGACGATGGTTTAACATGGGATAGGAAAATTGAACAAACAAGAGAAATCTCAAATTTCATAAGAAATGGGGACTTATTGATTGGAGTTTCAAATTATTATCAATCAGACACAATTGATAGATGTATTTATCTATCAACAGATTTCGGTGAATCTTGGACAGTAAGGTCATTGAAACTCAATCAAGGTTCATTCGAATATTCCATATCTCCAAATAATGTTCTTTTTGCATGTGATGTACGTACAGACATTTACAGGAATCTCGGAGTACTGAAAAGTACTGATTTAGGTTTATCCTGGAAGCCATACCCGTTAAACCTCGATTCAAGCATTGTAACATGTCTGGCTTTTGGACCAGACAGCATGGTTTGGTGCGGAACAGATAAAGGCTCGGTATATTACAGTTACTACAATGAAAAAGGTCCTGCCGTATTAAAGATGGCTATAGACAAAAATATTGGTTTTATTCCGACCATAGCAGATTATTCGCCTTATTATAAATTAGTTACAAATCCATTTACAGCTGATTCGGGAACAGGCAATACTTATTCGGAAACATTGAAATTATCGCTGGAGTACGATGATTCTTCGATTGATACAATGAATATTATTACAGACCAACCTTTCATAAGCTTTAAATCAATACCCGGAGCCGGAAAACAACATCCGTTCAATGATTTTGTTAACGAAGGAAGTGTTTTCAATGTTACTAAAGACAGACTGCTCGATTTGGAATTAAAATTTAATCCCCCAAAAACCATGAAGCCGGGTTATTATACTGCGAATATTTACTTCGTTTCCAAAGAATTGAACGATAGCGGGTCTATTAGGCTTGAAGTTCCGATAATTCTTTTTTATAATCCTTACGAATGGTTTGATACCGCAAAGAAGCCGGGAATTGAACTTTTCTTGATTTCGGCAAAAAAAACTACATCAAACTTGATTTTTGGTTCGGGATGTAATTCTACTTTTCAGGTAGATACTGTTTATGGGGAATATTGTTCCGATTTTGAAAATAGAGATTTTGGAGGCAGATTCATGGTTGATAACTACAAAGAGTGGTGTCCAAATGGTTTGTTAGACATAAATCCAAGCCTTGAGTATCCTTATTCGAATTCAAGAGATATTAAGAATTTCGAAAATGATTCCACTCCGCTTTTTTATCATGTTCGGATAAGTGCAAAATCAACTGATTATCCAATCAAATTAGAATATGATGATTCCAATTTTCCACCCGATGCATTATTTATTTTGGCTCAGGATTTAAGTGCTAACCCCAAATTTAAGTTAGACATGAGAAGCATAACTGAAATTCAGCCTTCGCGACATCAATATATTTTTTCAGATACCGCTATAAAAGATTTTTATATTATCTATTATAAAAAACAACAGGTTGTTATCACAACTGGCATACCAAAACCTACAAAAAAGCAGTTTTGCCCGGGCGATAGTTTTGATTTGCCATTTGTCACTTATGGTATTTTTGATGATAGCAATGAATTCGTCGGTGAATTATCAGATAAAAATGCGGCTTGGGTTTCGAATGTTAAATCTTTGGGTTCGTTAAAAAGTAAAACTTCAGGCATAATCAAGGCAAAAATTCCTTTAGATGCTGACGAAGGTGATAATTTCAAAATCAGGGTAAGAAGCACAAATCCTGTAACTTACGGAGCAGAAGAGCCGATTGCCGTCAATGTATATCAGGGACAGCCTGTTCTTGTCAAAGATACCGTTGTGCCTCATTCTCAAATGGTTAGAATAACTCCGTTATCACCCAAAAAATCAGAATATTCAGTATATAACTCGCTTGTCGGAGGTAAATTATTAGCTTCGGGCACGAATTATTTCGATTTGTATGTCCCGAATGATATGACTTGTTATGTTGAAGCAAAAAGCAATGTCAACGAATGCAAAACTGCAGTCAGAGCTAAATTGGAGATTAGGATTGCTACATCAGTTACTGAATCGCAAACCGTAGAGTCAAATCAGATATTCCCGTCTCCTGCATTCGATTATATTTCATTAAGCTCTGATTTGTTAAATTACAGCAATATCAGGATTCTAAACGTTTTTGGAAATACTGTTTTTAGCGGTATTCCCGATAAGACAATTGATGTAAGCTCATTTTCTCCCGGGATATATTTTCTTAAAGCAGGGGATAAAGTATTGAAATTTGTAAAGATATAATAGTAAAGCGAAAAAACAATGATTGATAAGAAAAAGCTAAAAGAAGAATACAAAAACATGGTGCCGCCAAAGGGGATTTTTGTGTTGAGAAACAAAAATACCGGTAGAGTCTTTCTGGGTAGTTCTTTGAATCTGAAAAACAAATATGAACGGATTAAATTGCATCTGAATACGGGCAATCATTTTAATTCAGCTTTGCAGGAAGATTGGAATAACCTTGGCGAATCAGCCTTCGAATACGAAGTTCTGGAAACTTTGGAGGACAAGCAGGATTTGACCTATAACTACAGCGAAGACCTTGAAATACTTGAAATCATCTGGATTGATAAATTCAAGCCATTCTTGGAAAATTGCTACAACAAAACTGAAAAAATCAGGATGATGTGAGGATTTGCTTGAGGGAAGCATTGATTTGAAGGATTATGAGGAATTTTTCTTGTTCCCAAGCTCCCGCTTGGGAACAGATTAAAACCTGCTTCCGTTCCCAAGCGGGAGCTTGGGAACGAGGTTAAAATAACATCCCTTCCGTACTGGACGGAACTTCTTTTAATGTTGCTTTTTCTACCGACCTTTTTGTCACTAAGGGGACTATGAAGATTGCCTAATTATCATGGAGTAAAAATTGGGAATGTCTGAATCACGGATTTATGGGATTAAAGGATTTCACGGATTTTCAAGAGTTTCTTTTCTTAAATCCTCTTAATCCATAAATCCTTTTAATCCTCGATTATGAAATAATCTTTCCTCACAAATATAATAATTCCCCCTTCTGTAAGTTACTAATATTTTTATAAGTCAAAAAATAAACATAGGATTTTGGAATGAGAATCAGAAAGAATATTGGTTTTGTGTTGTTGTTTGTCGTTTTCCCTGCTGTGTTTCAGTCGCAGGCTCAATCAGCTGAAAAACATTTTCTTTGGAAGGTTAAATCAGGCAAAGCGACGGTTTATATGCTCGGTTCAATTCATTTGATGAAAGAAAATATCTATCCGCTGGACGATGCAATCGAAAATGCTTATAAATCATCGGATAATCTTGTTGTTGAAGTCAATATGGAAAATATCAATCCTTTCTCGATGCTAAAAAAAGCTATGTATCAGGATTCAAATACTCTCGAAATGAACGTCAGCAAAGAAGTTTTCGCCCGAATTTCTGCATCTTTCGATAAGAACAAAGTTAAAAAGGAACTCTACAACAAATACAGACCTTGGTTTGCCGTGATTAATCTTCTCGGGTTGGAGCTTATGGGCAACGGTTACAGTGCTGAATTCGGCATAGATAAGTACTTCATGGATAACGCAAAAAAGGAAAAAAAGAACATTCTGGAACTGGAGAGTTTCGACCAGCAGATTGATATGCTCGAAAATGGTGTTCAAAAGTACGAGAAGTCATTCATTGATTTTTCGATGATGGACTACGAGCAGTCTTCCGAACAGGTTGACAAAATGGTTGAACTCTGGAAAAAAGGAGACGGTCCCGGATTCGAAAAAGTGGCATTCGAAGAGGCTGAATCGAAGCCGGAGTTTGACGGAATAATGAAAATTATGATTGACAACCGCAATTTCAAAATGGCTGATAAGATTAAAGAATACTTGAAAACCGACCAAACGTATTTTGTGGTAGTCGGTAGCGGACATATCATCGGCAAAAACGGGCTGATAAAACTCCTTGAAAAAGAAAATTTTACTGTAGAACAAATGTGAGATAAACATGAATTTAAAGAATAAGATTGTAATGATTACCGGTGCATCAGCCGGAATCGGAAAGGCTTGTGCCGAAGTCTTTGCTGAAGCAGGTGCAAGATTAATCCTGCTGGCACGAAGAGGAGAAAAGCTAAAGGCACTTGCAAAAGATTTACTTGAAAAGTACTCAACCGAAACCTACATAATCGAATGCAGTATTTCGGACTGGAAAAATCTGCAGACTCATTTTCTGGAACTCCCCCAAGAGTGGGATAATATTGATATTTTAATCAATAATGCCGGATTGGCAAAAGGATTGAATAAAATTCAGGAGGGTTCCACTGCGGATTGGGAATCAATGATTAATACCAACATCAAAGGACTGCTCTATATCTCTCGGCTGGTTCTGCCATTAATGGTTCACAAGGGTAGCGGGCATGTGGTGAATATCGGCTCTGTTGCCGGAAGGCAGGTTTACCCGGGCGGCAATGTTTACTGTGCCACCAAACATGCAGTCAAGGCACTTTCGGAGAGTATGGCAATAGATTTGAACGGAACAGGCGTTAGGGTAACCAATCTTGACCCGGGTTTGGTCGAGACCGAATTTTCTTTTGTCCGGTTCGCCGGAGATACCGAAAAAGCCGAAAACACTTACAAGGGATACACTCCTCTTGCCGGCAGGGACATTGCCGAGATTGCATTATTTGCCGTAACCAGACCACTGCATGTTTCAATTCAGGATATTTTGGTAACCCCGACTGACCAGGCAAATGCGTATATAGTGAATAAAGTGTGATGAAAAGGATAAATTATATAGTGATTCTACTTTTTATCTCAGCCAACTTCATAGTGCATGCTGAATATACATGGCAAAGAGTTGAAAAATTCAGTGGTCTGAATTATGATGCCTTTGCTGAAGATTCAATTGGTAATTTATACTTCTCTAAGGATTTTAGTTTATTTTATTCCGGCGATGACGGTAAATCTTGGTCTTTGATATGTCCGCCTTCATACAATAGAGTTAAAAGCATTGCCTGTACCAAAGATAACAAATTTTATTTTACAAAAGAAGACTCTATCTTTTATTCCGTTGATTTTGGCAAAACAATAAATTACATGAAATTTAACAATTCATTTACTAATGATAACTATCACTTCTATTACCAAGTCGTTGTAAAAAGCGATACATTGATAATTATACAAGACGTTAGCTCAAAAATTATTCATGATATTTCATTGCATATTTATTTTTCTTCAGATGAAGGAATTAATTGGGTTGAAAATTTGTCCAAAAATAAATTAATTGATTCATTATCTCTACCCATATATTATGTCTATGGAAATCAAGGTTTATATATAACATCTGCCCTTGGTATTTTTTCAATGAAATACAATGAATCAAATTATGCATTTGTAAAAGGAATTGATACCATTTATTATGGGCTTATTATTCCGAATTATGTAGAAGATGAAAGCAATAACCTGTTCTTTGCAAATTTTTCCACATTGTACAGATTAAATTCCGAACAAAATGAATGGGAAAAGTATCCCACAAATTATTCTTTTTTTTATGATGTCCGGTCATTTGGAAATAGTATTTTCTTCCTGGATGGACAGGGTTTGATGATGTCAAATGACAATATGAAAACCTTTAGTAAACTTCGCTCAGTTCCTCAAGGTTTGGCTATACCACCCCATTTGTTCATAACAAAAAAAGGAACATTATTACTTATAGATTGTGATGGATATTTATGGCGAGGTGAAATTATATCAGATATTCAAGATAAAGTTGATAATAATCAAATGTTATTATCCCCGAATCCTGCGGAAGATTTCATAGAAATAACTAAACCTACCGAAGGTTTGGAACCTACGGAAGTTTCTTCAAATGCTGTTAGAATCTTCAATGTCTTCGGGGAAATGGTTTCCACCTCCGTCTGCTCCGCAGACACCTCCGCTGGCGGAGGACAATTAAGAATTGATGTTACGGGTTTGCCGTCGGGAGTTTATTTTGTGAGAGTTGGGGATAAAGTTGGGAAGTTTGTGAAGATATGAAAAACTTGCTTATGTTTTACGCATTCCAAAAAAAAAGGGGGACAATAACATTCTTAACCTACCCAATTGGAGTGAATAAGGAATCTTTATCAAATGTGGAGGACAGGAGATCAGTTTTGACGGCATACAGAACAGATCTTATACAATCAACAGGGGCTATTGCTTCGGCATGGGCGACAATCGTCGCGACAATCGTGCCGACAGCCGCTACTGGGGTTTTGTCCTATATGACAATCTTGTTGTTACTCCGATTATGGTTTACTGGTCATGGGATACAAACACACCGCTGTTCAATATTACAGATAAACTGAAATCCATAAGAATCTCAGTAATCTTCAAGTTTATTCATTGATAATTATTTTCATTAAAATCTATAAATAGCTACCGAAAGTTCTGAATTTTCGGTAGCTATTTATAGATCTTTAAAAACTTCCCGGCATTATGAACTTTTTAAACTTTCAACTTCCTCATATTCCGTCTCTTTATACCTATCAATATACCATATTTTTGCTTCTTCAAAATTGCATCTTTTATTTATTTCAGAAAATATGCAATTCTTTTTCGCATAACCCATTGATATTATTTCAAATAACGAAATTTGAACCATTGCATCCTTTGCATTATTAGGATGCAATTGATGCAGTTTGGTGAATAATCGATAAAAGTCTTGAACTAGGATTTTAGGGATTTATGGGATT
>CAZSHX010000011.1:25268-76619 GCA_964606895.1 uncultured Hyphomicrobiales bacterium | reverse complement strand
GGATTCGAACCTGCGGATGTCGGCTCCAAAGGCCGATGCCTTACCACTTGGCGACATCCCAATATTTCAAAAAATCCGAACTACAAAAATAGCATTAATTTGCTTTTTAACCAAATAATTTGTGGAAAACATTTATTCTTGGTTTTTATTTGTCAGTTAATTAAATTGGATTTTTAGTTTTTATCAACTTTATCAAAGGTATAAAAAATGGCAGAATCAGAAATGCTCACATCAACGAAACTGGCTGAAAAATTCGGTGTTTCAGCCGGAAAAGTCAAAAAAGCCATCGAAGCTCTGAAGATTGAACCGGATATGAAAAAAGGACCCTGTGCTTATTATTCCGAAGAGTCCGCAAAAAAGATTAAAGCCGCTATATCATGATTTACCAAATTTCTCACTCATCCGGTGATGTAATTTATCGGATGAGTGAAAAAAATATATCTGATTTATGAACCACTGACATTCTTTCCACTTCAAGCACACAAAAACTCCAGCAAAACTAAGTCTTATATAACATAATATTTTGCCTTGATTAAAGATTGGCAATTGCTAAAGTACAAAAAACGCACATTAGCTAGCTAGTTCTAAAAGAAATTATGTAACTCATTTGTTTATTGCGATAAGAATATTTCTTGTGAAATCAAAATTGCTACAAAATAATATAAATGTAATCAAGCTTTATAATATGGACTTATGAAATATATTATAACATTACAAAATTATTTTTCTAAATTATAATATTTTGGTACTATCTAAATCAATTTATGTATTCAATGTGTGCTTGCATAATGTAAATATTCGTACTATTTTTGTACCGGACATTTAACATCTGTTAATTGATTTTAAGTTTTTTGATTTGTTTATTTTGCAGCTAAATGTTTTTTTTTATTTTTTTTGGAGATTATTATGCGTTTTTATAAACCTATCATTGCCGTAATTGCTATCGCTTTCTTCATCTTTGCCATTAAAGGCAATGCAGGAATCAGCGGCTCAAAACATGATTTCAGCAATGCTTCATATTCAGCTTGGAATTCCGGTGCTGAAATTTGCGAACCATGCCATACACCACACAATGCAAAGGCTATCACACAGGCTCCATTATGGAACCACACAGCTTCTGCCATCACTAACTATACATTATATAGCAGTACAACTCTCGACTCGACAACAGCCCAACCTTCCGGCTCTGCAAAACTTTGCTTAAGCTGTCATGACGGAACTGTTGCTTTGGAGAATTTCGGAACAACAACAACCGGTACTCATTATTTGACAGGTACTTCACTGTTAGGTACGGATTTATCCAATGACCATCCGATTTCAATGACATATAATGCTAACACAGCACAATATAACGCCACAAGTACTACCATTTCAGGTTTTACAGGCGGACATACAACAATTTCAAGTTTGCTTGAGAATGGTAAAGTTCAGTGTGCTTCATGTCACGATGCTCATGGTGGGCAGGCTTCCACCAAAATGCTATTAAAATCGAACACCGGAAGCCAGTTATGCTTAACATGCCACATCAAATAAGACAAACGTAAATACGTTTTTAAAAAGGGGCATTCTTCAATGCCCTTTTTTCTTACTTACAAAATATCGATATGAAACTCGATAGATTTACAAAACTGATAATCCTCATTTTTGCAGTAGTACTGTTTAATTCCTGCTCAAATAAAGTAAGCAAACAAGACTTGAACTCACTTGTTATTTTTCCGGCTCCTCCCGAACCGACAAAAATCCAATATCTGATGAGCTTTTCGTCCTCGACTGATATTGTTGGTGCCAGATCCGGGTTTATGAAACTTATCATTGGCGGCGAAAGTGTTCTGCCTATTTTAAAACCTTACGGATTAGCGGTTACAAAAGACAAAATATTTGTAAGCGACACAAAATTGGGTGGGTTAGAAATAATTAACCTATCTGAAAATACATTTGAATATTTTAAACCCGGCGGACTGGGTGAGTTCAAAAAACCGCTTAATTGTTTTGTTGATGATGAAAATCTTTTGTATATAGTTGATGTGGACAGAAAAGACATAATTCAATTTGACAAACAACTTCAATATGTGAGAAGCTTTGGGTTCAACGAACTCATAAAGCCAACTGATGTTTATGTTAAAAATGATTTGATATATGTTACTGATATAAAAGACCATAAGGTCAAAATATTTTCAAAGAAGAATTATGAACTTGTAAATTCTTTCCCGGATGTAGCAGAAACCGATACAGCATTTGCTCATTCGCCGACAAACATTTTAGTTGATGACAACGGAATATATGTTACTGATGCAGGCGAATTCGTTATTAAGGTATATGATTTAAAGGGAAATTTTGTTCGTAATGTCGGAGAGTTAGGCAAGCAAATAGGACAATTTGCAAGACCTAAAGGAATAGCCCTGGATAATGACAGAAACTTATATGCGGTTGATGCCGCATTCGAAAATGTTCAAATATTTGATTCTACCGGAACCTTGCTTTTGTTTTTCGGTGGAAGTTACAAAGGACCGGGCTATATGTATCTGCCTGCAAAGGTAGTCATTGACTATAACAATCTGGAATATTTCCGGAAGTACGTTCATGAATCATTTAAACTGAAGTACCTGATTTTTGTTACGAATCAGTTTGGACCTGACAAAGTCAGCGTTTACGGATTTGTTGAACCAAAATAAAAATAAATCGTTGAAAAGAAAATTACCAAATTTATATAGATTATCATTGTTTTTACTAATCTTAATTATCCTTGTTTCCTGCTCTCCGGAAACAAAATATGGTGTTTTGTCTTTTTTCTTCGATGGAGTTCCGGACCCGCATAAAACAGAAAAAACAAAAGATTCTGCGAATGTCTCTAAACCCGAGAAAGAATTAGTTGCTAAGAACGCAATAAAGACGTTGGTTATGCACCCTCCCTACGAGGAAAAAGCCTGCGACGGGTGCCACCAGATGAATAACTCTTACAAACTGAAAAGCAAACAACCCGATTTGTGCTATACATGCCACGAAAGCTTCGAATCGAAATTCAAAGTTGTTCATGGTCCGGTTGCTTCGGGATATTGTACAGAATGCCATAGCCCTCATTCATCAGATTTCAAGAAATTATTGGTTTCAGACAATCAGAAACTATGTTTCAAATGCCACCAGCAGTCTGATGTTTTATCAAATGATGTCCACTCGGGAATCGGCGACACAAAATGCTGGGATTGCCATAATCCGCACGGAGGGACAGAAAGGACGCTTCAACGTTAGAACCTGCTGATGAATAACTTTAGAACCATATTGCCAATATTCATATTTTTGATTTCTGCTTCTTATATGTCTGCAGAGGAAAATTTATTGGATTTAGGTCTTTTTCATATCAAATCCGCAAACGGTTCGATGAGTTTATTGGGGCAGTACCGTACTCAATATGACGAACAGAGAAATAACTTCAAAAGCAGGATGGAGTCTTATCTCTACACGGGAATGTTCAATTTAAATACAAACAATTATCTCTGGCATCCAAATTTTATGGAATTAGGAATTGGACTCAACTACAATCCGGGTGCCCACAAAGAAAATTATATAATTCTGCCGAATAGGAGTGAGTCTGTTAATGCCGAAGGTTATAATATAAATGCAACAATTCTGAAAGCACTGCCGATTAACCTGAATTTATTTACAAATTCAGGCAAAAGCTATACCAGCCGCGACCAGGCTAATGATCTGGAAATGTTTACAAGCGGTTATGGCGGCACCGTAAATTTCATTAACAATTTCATGCCCGTAACTGTTGGCTACAACAACACGAAATGGGACCAAACAGAATTGCTGACAAAAAGAAAATATTCGAATAACAGCAAAATAATTTTGGCAAACACAAATCTGAATGTTGGTTCATTCAACGAAAACACCCTTTCATTATCCATAAACGATACTAAGAGCAATACAACAGGAAGCGAAAAGATTAGAAATAAAATTTCGGATGTTGTTCTGAATAATAAAGTTTTCTTCGATAAAGAAAAGAAGAACACTTTCAGTTCATTTCTTACTTTGCAAAAAATTGAAGGTTATCAGCAACTGGACAGAATAGATGAAAATCTCAGTTTGAATATTATTTTTCCAGAGGATTTCAGATTATTCACTAATTATCAATATTCGCAATTTAATCAAAACGGCATATCGAATTTAATTCACAATCCGATGGTAAGATTGGAACATCAGCTTTATGCAAGTTTGCATACTTATACTTTTTTTCAAAACTACGACATAAAGAATAATGAATTTGAAGAAATTAAGACTATAGCCGCTTTAGGGTTGAACTATCAGAAGATGACTCTTCTGTCAGGAATGCTTTTTATGAATTATGAATTGAGAGGAAATAAGGAAAAAAGAGTAAGCGATACAAAAAAAATAACTATACAAAATGATGAATATACTTTGAATGACGGAAGAATCGTTTTGATTAAAAATCCTAATATTGATATTGAATCCGTGGTTGTCAGAAATAACAACGGTTCAATTATCTACAAAAACAATATTGACTATCGCCTGATAGCTCAGGGCGGCTTTCTTGAAATTAGAAGAATTATCGGCGGACTAATTCCTGATGGCGGAAGTATTTTTGTGGATTATGTTATAAGCAAGTCAAATCCGTATAATTATATTACGCTAACCCATAGCTTTGACGGAAGATGGAGTATATTGAAAAATCTGCTTGAGATTCATACAAATCTGATTTTTACTGATAATAGTAATTTGGATTTGAAAACTACTCCTATCCTAAGAGTAATTAACCAAAAACTGTTCGGAATACAATCAACCTACGCTTCAATAACTGCAGGTGCTGAAGTTGTGTTTTATAACAGTAATATTTTACCTTACAATTCAAGACGTTTTTATTTGAATTACAATGATTTGATTTGGAATGCTTTCTTTTTTGCAATAAATGGGAATTATCAGGATTACACTTATACCGAAACCAATACTCAGCAGAAAGCTATAGAAATAAACTCAAATCTGGAATATTTGCTGACGGACAAATCGTCAATAAGAATTGAAGGTGTTTATAATTCCCAGAAAAGCACAACCTATGTTATGGATATTATTAATTTGAAAGCTGAATTCAAATATAATATTTACCAAATTTATTGTTCAGCAGGAATTGAAACTTTTTTTAGAAAAATAAATGCAGAAAAATCTGATTACAGAAGCGTTTTCATTAAACTGGAACGAAGATTTTGAAAAAACACTTAGCACAAATCGTTTTCTTATTCTTATTTGTTGCTCTTTTTGTGGTCATCAGATACGAAAAGGTTATACCTCAGGACAAAACAACCAACAGTTGTATTGCCCAGGGCTGTCACAGCGATATGACCAAAAACAAGTACAAACATTCGCCTGCATTCGAGGATTGCGGTACTTGCCATACAAAATCAGGCAACAAGCATCCCGAGGATACCGGTAAGGAATTTGCACTTTCGGCAAAAGTACCTGATTTGTGTACTCAGTGCCATGAGATTAAAAAAGACGGGAAATCAATGCATAGTCCTGTTAACGATGGAGAATGTATGACTTGCCACAATCCTCACAGTTCGAATCAGAAAAATCTGCTGAATTTGACCGACGGCAAAGTTATATGCTTGTCCTGCCATGATAATATCAAGCAGGATTCTGTCGTTCACGGACCCGTCCGGCAGGATAATTGCATTTCCTGCCATAACGGGCACAGTTCCAAAATTAAAAAGTTATTGAAGGACGAAGAACCTAAGCTTTGTTTCAGTTGCCACAATAAGACAATCAAAACAAAATCATATACTATTCCAAACATCAAGGAAAAATCGAACAGAAAGTACGTACATGCTCCAATCACAGCCAACGGTTGCAGTGATTGCCATCTGCCTCATACTTCAAAATTTAACGGATTGCTTAAAATTCCATTTTCTGATAAAAACTATGTTTCATCAAAAGCAGAATCATTTAAACTATGCTTCCAATGCCACGATGAAAAACTGATTACGAGTGAAAAAACTGATAATGCAACGGGATTCAGAAACGGACAGACCAATCTTCACAATTTGCACATCATGAAGGGTAAAGGCAGAAACTGCTCGATGTGTCACGATATGCACGGGTCTTCTAATGAGAAAATGATAAACGAACGAGTGAAATTCGGTACTTGGGATTTTGATATGAATTTCAAGAAAAATGAAAATGGCGGTTCTTGCTCTCCTGCTTGCCATAAAACTTTAACTTACAATACAAAATCTATTCCCAAAAAGGAAGATATTGCTGTCAACTTAAACCCTGCAGAGACTAAAGGTCTAACAGATAAAGCCGTCCAAAGTCTGCCCGATAAGCCGGCTCAGCAAAAACTAAAAAATTCGAATCAGAGAAAAATCGAAAAAAGGAAGATTCCAAAAGGCGTTTTGTATGCTACCTTAACAAATCTTGAAGGAATCAATAAGAAATTACTTCCGGGGATAGAAATGCACGTGCAAAGTGTGGACAGCACTTATGATGAATCGGTGGCATTGGACAAAAACCTTAAATTCACTTTGAAGGACATTCCTTATGGCGAATATTTTGCATGGATTGATGAAGATGATCTGGAAAGTTTAAGTGCTGATGTTCCGGTTAAAACCAAATCATTTAAAATTGATACTTCATCAACCGAAATTCTAAGTGTTTCAATTGATTTCGATATTCATAGGAAGAAGGAAATTGCTTCGGTTATTCCCATACAGCCTCCGCCCAAACCAAAACCAAAGATTAAACCAAACACGGTGAAAACTTATTATTACGACAGCAATAAAGACCCGGAAATCAAAACTGAACTGAAGAGTTATATTAATGATGTTGTCAAGTATTTGAAAAAGCACCCCAAAGCTCAGGTTGTTATAATTACTCATACAGACAATACCGGTACAACCGACGAACAGAAAAAGCTGGCAGACAATGTGAACGAAAAATTAATCCGGCTGTTGGTTGAAAAAGGTATATCGAAGATGAGAATTCTTACTCAGTCCAAGGGAAGCCTTGAGCCTGCCGCACCGAATTTATCGGCAACGGGAAAGTCCAAAAACCGAAGAGTTGAACTGAAAATATTGAAATAAATATATCTTTTTCTGCATCCGGTTTTGTGTAAACTCCAAGCAAAACAGTTTATTAAAGGATCATAAAAATAATTAAATGAAAAAGAACAAAATAAAAACTTTTGTGATGCAAAACGTAGTTTTCTATTAAAAAAATAACTATTATTTAACAATGTTTTATTAATTTGCATTTTCAAAATGAGTTAAATTTAATATAGATTATTATGAAAAATAGTTTTTGCGTTTTAACCCTTGGTTGCAATAAAAATGTTGTAGATTCAGAGAATTTAATCGGCTTGTTGGAAAACAATAATTTCAAGTTCACTGAGGATATTTCCCAAGCAGAGACCTTGATTATCAATACTTGCGGATTTATAAAACCTTCCAAAGAGGAAAGCTTTACAGTTATTTCCGAAGCTATCGAACTGAAAGAATCAGGGAAAATCAAGAAAATCCTTGTTGCCGGATGTTTATCTGAGCGTTACAAAGAAGAGCTTACTGAACAAATGCCTGAAGTGGACAAGTTTTATGGAGTAAATGAATTTTCAGCTATATTAAATGATTTAAAAAGCAGTAATCTGAAAAGTGTTCTAGGTGAAAGGCATTTACTAACACCAAAACATTATGCTTACCTCAAAATTTCCGAAGGTTGCAATCATGGATGTGCATTCTGTGCCATTCCTTTCATTCGTGGTGTTTATAATTCAAGGAAAATTGAAGACTTAGTTAATGAATCAGAAATTCTTGCTTTAAGAGGAGTCAAGGAACTCAATGTCATTGCTCAGGACACTACTTATTACGGTAAAGATATCTATGGAGAAAGAAAAATAGCAGAACTACTCAACAGATTGAGTAGAATTAAAGATATTGAATGGATTCGGTTGCTTTATACTTATCCGACAAATTTTCCAATAAATCTTCTTGAGGAAATTGCCTCCAATCCGAAAATCTGCAATTATATAGACATCCCATTCCAACACGTTTCGGATAAAATGCTGAAAGCTATGGGCAGAGGTACTGACAAAAGAAAGATTGCAGATTTAATTGAAAAGACAAGGAGTACTATCAAAGATGTTGCTATCAGAAGCACATTTATTGTTGGTTTTCCTGATGAAACGGAAAAAGATTTTCGTGAACTTTATGATTTTCTTGAAAAAATTGAACTTGATAGAGTCGGAATATTTACTTATTCCCACGAAGAAAACACCAAAGCTTTTGAATTGAAAGACAAGGTTCCCGAAAAGATTAAAAAAGAAAGACGTGCCATTTTAATGGAGCTTTTGCAAGGTATCTCGCTTAAAAAGAACAAAGCCAAAATCGGCAAAATTCAAAAAGTTCTTCTCGACAGTGAAGATGGTGAATATTTCATCGGCAGAACAATGCATGATGCTCCCGAAGTTGATAACACTGTTTTAATTAAAGCTCACAAGAAATATAAAATCGGCAAAATATCGGATGTCCTGATAACCGATGCAAGAGAATACGATATTTTCGGGGAGCTTGTTTGATCGTTTAATTGGATAGAAACAAGGAATCAAAATTTAAACAAATCCATTTATGAACAAATCAATCATTATTGTTTTTCTGTTTTGTTTGCTCGCAGTATTAACTAAAATTCAATATTTATGGGGTGTTGATACTCTAAGTTTTTTTCCTGATTATATTTCTTTTTTTGTTATTGCAATAGCCTTGATTTTGCTTCTTCCTCAGATTCAAAAAAAAATCGAGGTCCCTTTATTTTCATTTCTTTATAAATCCGGTAAATTTCCCGTATCCGTTTGGCTCTTTGTCTTTGCCTTCATTGCTTTTCTTTTCCATCAGAATGGATATCTGCTGGGAGATGGTTTACTTAGGATAAGAGATTTGGAGCATGGGTTAAAATTCTCTCCAGCTGAACCTTTAGATACCTTAATTCATGCTTTTACTTTTTCGACTCTGAATAAATTTATCAAATTATCCGGAGCTCAAGTTTATGCCATAATCAGTGTGTTCTCAGGAATGGCATCTGTTTTTGGTTATTCTTACTATTCTAAGCGTATTTTTTCGACATTAGAAGAAAAAGTGTTATTCGGAATTCTAATTTTCGGGTCTGCTTGGATACAGCTGTTCTTTGGTTATGCAGAGAGCTACTCTGTTATTGCTTGCCTGAATCTGCTATTCTTTATGTCAGCAATTGCAAGCCTGACAAATAATAAATTCAGTATTTTTCCAGTTGTGTTTCTTTCATCTTCAGTTGTAACTCACCCGGCATCAATTATTTTTGCACCTGCTTGTTTTTATTTTTATTATAGGATTATTTGGAATAACGAACAAAATTCCAAATCAGGTATGATTCTGAAATTATCAGCAATACCGATTTCAATTCTTTCTGTTACGCTCATTATTTTCAGTCTATTGGGCTACCCTCCTTCGAAATTTCTTGCTCTGAGCGGAGATAGTCATATCATGCCATTCTTCAATACACAATTCAGCTACGGAATCTTCTCTTTCGAACATCCTATTGACCTGATTAATCAATTTCTGCTCGTTACTCCTGCAATATTCATTCTTCCTTTTGTTTTTAAAGGAAGACTTTTCATATCCGATTTTGTTATGAACTTTATCCTTATTGGAGTTGGATTTTCTATGTTAATGTTGCTTTTATTCAGAACTGACCTTGGGTTCGCTCGTGATTGGGATTTGTTTTCAATTTATGCTTTGCCAATGCTTCTATTTCTGGGATTTAAAATGATAAA
Source organism: uncultured Hyphomicrobiales bacterium (assembly GCA_964606895.1). Classification (GTDB taxonomy): domain Bacteria; phylum Bacteroidota; class Ignavibacteria; order Kapaibacteriales; family UBA2268; genus CAZSHX01. The sequence goes on along the minus strand of CAZSHX010000011.1, from coordinate 66,814 downwards.
TTCAGGCATAAGCCTAAATAAATTTATTTATCCGCTAATCATACTAATATTCTTCCAAACATTTCCTTGGCTGATATTAAATTCAAGTGAAGATTTGTCAATTAAAAGAGCAGAAAGAATGGTTGAAACTCCATATTGGACAAATCATCAAAGGGCTGTTCTTTATGATGAGATTTCACAAATATATTTTTCAAAGGAGGATCTGAAAAATGCTCTTGATAATACAATGATGGCTTATCGTTTCGAAAAAATGAACAGGTATTATTATTCTATCGGGCTGATTAATTATAAAATGGGGAAGTCTGACACAGCACTTGTGATTTTCAATTCACTTTTGAAGGCAAATTTCAAAAAGGAATTTGTCCTTTCGGCAATTGGCGGAATTAATTTTGCCAAAGGACAATTCTCAGAAGCGGCAGGTGCTTACAAGGCACTCACAGAGTTACAGCCGCAAAGCTCTGATGACCATTACAACCTGGGCTTATCGCTATATAACCTAAAACTTAATGACTCTGCAGAGAAAGAATTTCTGCTAACTCTCGAACTTAACCCAAACAATGCACTTGCTATTGGCAATCTGTCACAAATCTATTCGGGAAAAAACGAATTCAGAAAAGCCATTTATTATTATAATAAGTTAATCGAAATAGAACCATCAAACCCAGAGCATTATTATAATCTTGCTTTGTGCTACTCAGATTTAGGCGAATTCGATACAGCATTGAAAAACATTCAGATTGCCCGTTCTTGCGGTTTTGACGAAAATATTCTTAAGCCGTTAGAGAATGAAGTGATAAAAGCAAAAAGCATGCAATAATCACCTTATAATTATAGTAATAAATAATAATAATTTCTTTTCCAATATATGGCTGTGCTATAATCAAAAAAAATCCCTTCTTAAAAGCTTTACCTTAATAAAAAAACCGCATCCTTTTTCAATTATTTCATACATAAGAATATATCAGATTTACATATATTTGCATACAAATTGATAGAAAAAAGTTAAAATGAATAAATTAACTTAAGTTTTCTGTTTTTTGAACGATAATAATGATGTATATTAGACTTTAATTGAATATACGTATGAATAGTATATATTTTTTATAAATTCAAAGGCGAGATGATGAAAAAATTATTTTTACTGATTGTTGTACTATTTGCAACGATTTCTTATTCTTCAAATGCCCAAAATGGCAATGGAGATGGAAAATCTCCTGCAACTGACCAAAGCATGGTTTTGCAAAAATGTATTGACCTGCCCGAGCTTCAGCAATATTATCCTATGGATGCAGACGGCAATTTCAAACCGATTTATATCATGCAGCATTCAATCAATTTCCCTGATAATCTTAACTTAGATGGTTTCAGCAAAAAGATTGTTTTCATGACTAAAGACCAAATATATAAGAATAATGTTGATGCATTCTTTCAATTTGAAAAATTTGATATTTTACAAAACTCTGCAAATATAACTTTCACCTACTTTTATGATTTGAATATCAAGTCTCTTATCAAACAAATCGTACCTATTGAATTACTTAAAGCAGGCGATTCTTGGAATGAGTTAACAATCAAACTTGAAAGGAAACAACTTTTATGAAAAAGATTATTTTACTAAAGTCGAAGTTTTTAGGTGCAATATTTGTTTTAATTTTACTTCTAATTTCTTCTAATCAATCCTCCGGATATACAGCAAATCTAATGTCATCACAGACATTTTCAAAACCTGCACAAGCTGCTCCGGTTTGCGGGGATGCCTCTGCCGGTACTTTTACTAGTGTCTCTGCCGGTAGTGGAAGTTTCTCTTATGCAACTCAGGCATTTTCTGTTTCATCAAGCGGGAACTATCGCATTACTTGCACCGGTACTACCGGTGAAGTTGGTCCCGACCCGATGATATATGTATATCAGGGTAGCTTCGACCCGTCAAGTCCTACTACTAATTTTATGGTTGGAAACGACGACATAGTAGCAGGAACACAGCAATTTTTTGATCTTAATTGCCAGAATTACTTCACAGCAGGGATTTCTTATGTAATCGTTATTACAACTTATAATAGCGGAGCAATTAATGGAACAGTTGACTTCAGTATTACAGGTACGGATGTTGTAACTGTGTTGCCAACAGTAACTACTGCTTCCGCATCGTCGATAGGTACAGCAACAGCCAGTTCAGGCGGAAATGTTACTAATGATGGAGGAGCAACTGTATCCGCCCATGGAATTGCTTATGGTACATCCCCTAATCCTACAATTTCCGGTAGTACCGTGACTTCCGGCTCAGGAACAGGTTCATTTACTTCGGATATGAGTGGTTTAACTCGCAATACGTATTATTACGTCAGAGCTTATGCCACTAATTCTGTAGGGACTGCTTATGGAAATCAGATTGGATTCACAACATTAAATATTGTTATTCCTACAGTTACTACTGACGCTGTAGGCAATATTTCAACAACAACGGCAATCGGACAATTTAAAATTACTGATACGGGGGGTGAACTTTGCTCGACAATTGGTGTTTGTTGGAACACAACAGGAAGTCCAACATCTGCCGATTCACATCACGAAGAAACTGCAGGCGGGTATAATTCAGGTCCCGGTGGTTACTTCCAAGGACTGTTTTCATTAACACCAAATACAAAATATTACGTTAGGGCTTATGCCGTCAACTCCGCAGGAACAGGTTACGGAAATGAACTGGACTTTACTACTGTTCCTCTTGCACCTGTTTGTGCCGGTGCTTCAGCTATTCATACTACTGATTTTACTGCTAATTGGACTGAACAAGAAGAAGGAGATCAGGATTTAACTTATACTGTGCGTGTTAGCGATAATGTTTCATTCAGTCCATACGAAGATCACGCATCTATTCCAAAAGCTACTCTCAGTCATTTAATCGACCAATATGACGGTTCTCCATTGATTCCGAATACCATGTATTATTATAAAGTATTTTCAACAAATGCAACAGGAAGCGGTGCCGAATCGTGCACTCAAACCCCAACGACTCTTCCGCTCGATCCAACATGTGCAGTTGCTACATCAATTCATACTACTGATTTAACGGCAAATTGGGCTGAGAAAGCTGAAGGTCCTGAAACTCTAACATATACGGTACGAGTAAGCGATAATTCCGGCTTTAGTCCTTATGAAGATTATGCTTCATTAACAAAAAGTACCAACAGCCTATATATTGACCAATATAACGGTTCAGCTTTGATTCCGAATACGATGTATTATTATAAAGTATTTGCAACAAATGCAGGTGGTGTTGGTGCAGAATCCTGCACTCAATCCCCAACCACTCTTCCGCTTGCTCCGGGCTGTTCAACAACTACGGCAAAGAATATCCATATAACTGATTTGGAAGCAAATTGGTTCGAGGAAACTGAAGGACCTGAGCCTCTGACATATACTGTGCAGTTCAGTAAATTTGATAATAGTTTTTCTGATTATTTTAGCACTTATGCAGGTATTTCAAAAACCACATTAACCCAGTTTATCTCTACTTGCAGTACAAACGTTGGTACAGTTGAAGATTTAAGACCAAACACAATGTACTACTATCGTGTCATGGCTCATAATGCAAGCGGTTATAGTGCATGGTCATGTACTCAACACCCAACAACGCGTTACTTCCCTCCAAGAGCTGACTCGGCTAACGTCCGCGATACTACTTCTTTCAGAGCTAACTGGACACCTGATGTAAATAACGGTCAGAGTTGGACATCCGATATGATAAACGGTCCCGAGCCATTTACTTTTAATTTGTATGTTGACTGCGGGCAGGGGGGTTCATCATCACCAACAACCCTCTTTAATACTATTGATTATGATTGGGATTTCGCTGATTATTTCAATTTAAATATGGCAAGAGCCCAGTCATTCTCAACAGGTTCTTCAGCCGTGACTTTAACAAAGGCAAGTTTTTGGTTTGGAGCTTGGGATAACACCAGATCATATCATTATTCAATCGAACTTTGGAATGCAAGCAACGGAGAACCCACTTCATTTATTAGTCAGCTTGATAATGGTTTAATTGATGATTTACCAAAATCGGAAGGACCGGCCCTTTATGAACTAACCGGACTTAATGCTCCATTGGATGCTTCAAGTGAATATGCTATAGTTATAAAAACAGACATAGATATGGTTGAGCCCCCGTGGGAGATAAGTCTATTTTGGATATATAGCTACACCAACTATTCCGAAGGATACAGGTCATGGTCCAGCAATAATGGTAGTTCATGGGTTTCAGCAAGTGAGTATTCGGGGGAAACACCATTCCTGATGAAATTGGAAGGTGGTTCTTCTTCCTCATCATCCTCTGAAATATATAGTACCCTTGATGAGATTATTGATTCCCGTGATTGGGTTACGGTTGAAAATTATTTATCACAATCATTTTCGACCGGTGGGTCTGTTGTTACTTTAAATAAAGCTACTTTGTTGTTAAATGGATCAGATGAAACCGGAGAGAATTATAATTATTCCTTGGAATTATATAATACAGATGGTAATGGAGAACCAACCACTCAAGTTTCAGTTCTATCAACCGGATTAATTTCTGATATTATAAATGCTGAAGATCCTACTCCTGTTGAATTTACAGGATTTAGTCAGTTATTAAGTGCTAATACAGAATATGCTATTGTTTTGAAATCGGATATAGCAATTATACAAGGTGAATTAAAATATCCTGATACACCTTTTGGATGGTTTTTTGCTGACTGTGGAAGCTGTGGCAACGGGTCTTACGGAATGTCTGACGATGCAGGCGATACTTGGAGAGTTGGTGGAGAGGGTGAGTCGCCTTATATGATGAAATTAGAATCTATTGATAATAATTGTTCGCATGTTTACCGTCTTATTTCAAGCAGTAGTACTACTTATAACACTCCATTAAATGATTTATCTCCGGAATCTCATTATAATTACTGGCTGACAGGAACAAACATTGATGGCGAAGGACCGGAATCAAACCACAGAGATTTCTGGACTTTATCACCCGAACCGAAACGCCATGCAAGAACTTTTTATGCCAGAACTCAATCTGCAACTCAAATTGATGTAACTTTTGAGCCTGCAAATAATATTACTGATTGTGACGGCTATTTGCTGATTCAGAGAATCGGAAGCTATCCGACCTGGCTACCAATTGAAGGAACCGAGTATGCTTCAGGTTACGGTTACGAAAGGTACGATATTTATGACGGACAGAAAATTGCAGCCATTATAACAAATAAAAATCAAACTTCAATCTCTCTAACCGGGTTGAGCCGTGGAAATCATTATTATTTCACTCTCATACCATTTAATTGGGACATGGTTCATCCTGCAACTTACAACTATCTGACAAATCCAACGATTCCGCGTGCAGAAGCAGAAATCAATCCTCCAACTGTAACAACAGGCGGATATTCCGATATGACTACAACGACCGGAATTGTGAGAGGAACAGTTTCTTCCAACGGTTCGCAATCAACTGCGAGAATCGAATATGGCGAAACTACAAGCTATGGAAATAATATTTACTTCAACGAAAGTCCTTTGGCTTATAATGCTGAAAATATTGCAATGGCTATTCAGCTAACCGGTTTGAATTCTAATACGATTTATCACTATCGTGCTGTTGGAACCAATGTAGTTGGTACAACATACGGCAGGGATATGACCTGCACAACCAGAACAGTTGCAAACGACGGACCGACTATTCAGGACTACAATATTAGTTTTGCAAGTATTCGTCCTACTACGGCACAAATTAGATGGACAAGGGGCAACGGAGCCGGAAGCTTTGTTACTATCCGTGTTACTAATCCTATAACCGACAATGAACTGCCGGTTTCCAGAAGAGCTTACAGCAGTTATAGTAATAATTATACTCAGGCACCGGCAATCGGAAGCGGAAAAATTGTATATTATGGAAATCTGTTGTACTGCAATCTCACTTCACTTTCAGCAACTATGCTTTATTATGTTCGTGTCAGCGGCTACAATGGTAACCCGGCGAACGGTACAGCACTGTTCAACAGAAATCCTGCCACCAACAACCCAAATAGTTTCCGAACTCCAAGGGCAAGAGACGAAGAGAATTTAATTGAAGCAACAAAAGGTTCATTCTCAATAACCAATATTTTCCCGAATCCGGCAACTGAGGCTGTGGAATTTACTCTTGATGTTCCCGAATCTTCCGCATTTACGGTTGAAATATTCGATTTGAACGGCGAAAGAGTGATTGGATATTGCGAGAATCAGTTATTCGACGAAGGAAATCATGTACTGAAAATTGACCTTGGCAAAGTTGCAAGCGGCAGTTACACACTTGTTGTAAAATCAGGTGCAGACATGGCATTCACGAGATTCAATGTTGTAAAATAGCATTGGTAGAATTCAAAGCAAAAAAGGCTGTTCCCTTCAGGGACAGCCTTTTTTTTTAGTCATCTGAAATTCAGTATTTCTACTTCCCTTCTTCAGCTTCCTTATATAAAACCGTGTTGCTCGGGTCGAGATAGATTAAATTTTGGAAAACTGATTTTTCGCTGTACCCTTTAAAAATTGAACCAATTTCGGGTGCCTTGGTATCGAAAAAAAGCTGGAGCAAAACGCTCGGTCCAACCATTTTTTCCTTTTTGAATTTTGCCAGATTGAAAACAAAATCATCCACAGCTTTCGTTCCTTTTTCTTTATCGGTAGTCATAACATCCAAACCATCGAAATAATAAGAATAGAAAAGCTTTCTCATATCTTCGTAACGCATATCGGTCAATTCAGTAAGCAGATTAAACCTTGTAAAATCTCCAAGCTGACTTTGGGTTTGATATCCATCGGCAGAGGCAGAGGCACCGAGTTGGACAACAGATTTCGCTTTTTCGAAAAATTGAGAACCGTCCAATTCGCCGTAAAGGTCTTTGTCAAAACCGATAATCAAAAGCATGTAATAATCAATCAAACTGCGGAATTCATCAAATCTGAGTGTGCTGAAAGTAAAATTTGCACCTGTACCATAATTAAATGACCATTTTTCATCCTTCATTTTCAGCATGACAGATTGACCGCCGCCCTGAAGATTTCTTTTTGCTACGATGAAAATTTTTCCCTGATAACGGTTATTACTGCCGCCACTGAGCAAGATATTAATCTCAACAGGAATTTGTTCTGTTTTCCAGTCTTCATCTCCAAATTTTTGGCTGTTGATATATTTCGATACATCGTCAGCCATTGATGAAACATAATTTCTGGTTTCGTAGGAAAGTTGCTCCATATTAACAAGGACATTAGCCTTAATTTCCTGACCATAACTACTGTGATGAGCCAAAAAGATAAATATTATCAACAAAATAACGATAGCCGCATTTTTTTTCATGATGTTCCTTATATTATTTAATTCAAATTTCTTATTTTGCAATTCAGAAAAATCAATGTCCGAAAATTCAGACTTATGAAATTAATGAAATTTATTATAATAGTTATCACTATTTTTCCGATAAATTATTTTGGAAGTTTTTCATATTTATTGAACAACAGTATTTTTTCTTCTTCCAAGGGTTCAACCGAGAAAACAAATATATCGGAATTGTCGGTGATAAATCATCCGGCATTACTGTCTTTAGTGGACTCTGCCTGTATTTCCGGAATGCTGTCTTATTCAAAATTTAATTTGCCCGAACTCTCGCCTTTTGTTTTGAGCTATGCAACCAAGGTATCTGAAAATCTTTCATCAGGAATATCTTTTGCAGGTATCGGCAATAATCTTTACAACGAATTTACGGGTAGTGCCGGCATTGCCTATTCATCAAATAAATTAATCAATATTGGAATATCTGCTGATTTTGGAAGAGTTGGAATTAAAGACTATGGCAACAGATATATCTTCAGCCTGAATGTTTCTTCAATTATTGCCCTGAGCAATGCATTTTCTGCCGGATTTTCATTAAGCAATATTTTAGGGAATGAAAATTTGGCAGAATATCAACGATATCTTGTTTTAGGATTTGGTTATCAAGCAATGAAGGATTTGAGTTTTGATTTGTCGGCAAATGTAGTAATCAACAAAACAAGCGGATTATCTTTCAGCACTAAATATCAATTCAGTCCTGATATATCGGCAAGGCTCGGATTACTTACAAATCCAGAGATACTTGATTTGGAAGTCAGAACTTGTCTGAGTAATAGTTTTTCCTTACTGCTGGGTTTAGAATACCATCAAAGGTTAGGGTTTTCCAATCAATTCGGGATAGGATATTACTTCTGATGAAATATCCAATAATTGCCATATTGTTGTTTATATTAGCCCGCAATATTCTTTTAAGCCAGGAATATCAGCCGGAGCAAATAGAAAACCTTTTGGAAAAAATCTCGCAGGATAATGAGCAAACTCCACAGCTGGATGAAATTGAATATTTTATAATAAATAAGATATATCTTGCAGATGCGGAAATTGATGACTTAATGAAATTACCCGAATTTTCGTTTTCAGATGCAGAAAGAATATTGAAATTTGTCAAAGCAAATCCATTCACAACTTTTAGAACAATGGCAGACAGCTTGAATCTTACCCGCGAGCAGTTAATAATTCTGAAACTATGCACCGGAATTCAAAAACCAACTAAAAAAAATATATTCTATTCGAGAATTCGAAATGAAAACAGCTTAAATCAAATCAGAGGATTTGAGGATAGTTCTTTCAAAGGTGACAGACTTGATTTATATCAGAAATACAAGTTTTTTTACGATACTTACGAAGCATCGTTGATAATATCCAAAAATGCCGGAGAAAAAAGCATTTTTGATTTTTATAGCAGCTATCTTAAAATGAATTTTTCCGGCTATGATATACTGTTGGGAGATTTTTATGTTCAAAGCGGATTCGGTAATAATCTTTGGAAAGGATTAGGATTGAGAAAAGGTTCTGATGCCATTTCTCCTGCTGTGCAATACGGAAGCGGAATAACACCGAACAATTCAACAATGGATAATGGATTTTTTCGCGGCATTGGAATCACAAAAGCTTATGTTATGTCAAAAAATTCAAGCTTAAAAGCCCTTCTTCATTTTTCTTATACTCCACGTTCAGGAACAGCGGACAGTTTGAATAATATCACTTCCATTTACCAATTGGGATTGTACCGAACCGAAAATGAAATTTCGAAAAAAAATAAATTCAATGAAAGAATGGCAGGTGCAAATTTAGAATACAATTATTTCGGATTGAAAGCAGGTCTCAACTCGTTCTATCTTGATTATGACAAATCTATGGTGACAGAATCGGCAACTTCGTTCAGCGGCAAAGGCGGAATGCTTAACTCAATTTATACCTATTACCGGTTTTCTCCATTTACAGTTGGTGCCGAACTAAGTAAAGATGCTGAATTTCATACCGGGTTTCAATCGGGCATGCAGTACGAAACTTCAAATTTATCAGCAGCTTTGCATTTTCGTGCTTTTCCTTCTATCTATCGTTCGCCTTATGGTTATATGTTTGGCGAAACTTACACTCCGGCAAACCAGACCGGAATTTATCTTGGTTTGAAATACAGAGTTTCTGCGAATCTTTCTTTTTCCGGTTACACCGATTTTTATCAATCCGTTAAACCAACATATTCTGTTCCATATCCTGTTAAAGGAAGTGATTTTTTCCTACAGACTAATTGGAATCTGAGTGATAATACCCAAATTTTACTTCGCTTGCATTTCGAAAATAGTACTGATTCAAAAACAGATGACAGTCTTTCAAAAAAAATAGTTTTTCAAAAATCGGGAACATCTGCCAGATTTGAAATCTTCCAAAAATTCAATGAATCATTCCGAACAAGAATCAGAATTGAAGGTAATTACAAATCTTATGATTATACGGATAACAAAGACTTAGGTGCATCCTGCTTTGGAGAATTCAACTGGAAAATGCTGAATTTTTTGAATATCGGAGGACGAGTTTCCTACTATTCTACTGACAACTATGAATCGGCAATTTGGGAATTCGAAGGAGTGGCACCCGGAATAATGCCCACTTCGCTTCTGTACGGCAATGGATTCAAATGGTACTCATTTCTCAATCTAACACCTATAAAAAATATCTCGATTTGGGCTGTCTATTCCTATTTCGAAAAGTACAATGTTTCCACACTCGGTACAGGATATAATTTGTCCAAAGGCAATAATACCCAAAAAATACTTCTTCAAATGGATTTTGCATATTAAAACTCGTTTTTCATCAGCTACTTGATTTTAAAAAATATAGAGATTACCTGCAAAATTGATTCAACATGATTTCAGATTCCTTGCTCCCAAGTTCAGCGGCTTTCTGCCAATCGGCACAAGCTCCTTTTTTATCTCCCGTATTGCTTTTTGTTGTTCCTCGATTTTTATAAGCATCCGCATAAGCCGGATTCAATTCGATTGCCCTTGTGAAATCGGAAATCGCCTCTTTGGGCATATTTGTAAGGAATCTTGCAGAACCTCTGTTGTTATAGACTCCGGCATCGGTTGGTTTTAACTGCAAATTATAATCGTAGTTTGAAATGGCAGACTTGTAGTCCTGCATACCGAAATAAATATTGCCCATGAGCATATAAGCTTCAGCAAGATCGGGTTTGAGGGCTACAGCATTTTGGCAATGTAGAAGTGCTTCTTTTAACTTGCCTTTAGTATTCTGAATCAGTGCAACGTTATAATGTGCTTCGGGAAGTCTTGGATTGTACTTCAATCCATCTTCGAAGTCCTTGAGTGCACCATCCAAATCACCCTTTTCCTTTCTATAAGCACCGCGGTTGACTAAGGGTTCGGCATAATCAGGTTTAATTTCAATTGCTTTATTGTAGTCAGCCAATGCTTCTTCTGTGCGTTTCTGGTCTTTAAGCTTAATTGCACGATTGTAATAAGCCATGGCAGAATTCGGATTCGTTCTAACGGCATAATTATAGTAACTTAGAGGATCCTTATAATCTCTGATAGAAATAATTGAAATGATGATGTAAATCGCAGATATACCAAATATCCCGTAGATAATTTGGTTTCTTTTGAAAATCATACTTTTTGCAGAGAGTATATAACCCAATCCCAACAATATACCAATCAAAGGAAGATAGGAGCGATGCTCAAGATATGAGTAAGATGCTGATTTATAAGCATGAACATACATTGCACCGGGAACAATAAAGAGCAAGAACCATAAAACACCGAATAAAATATATTTTTTGGCTGTGGTTTCCTGCTTAAATGCCAGCCAGCCAAATATTGCTATTCCTGCAAGTCCGATTAAAGTAACAAGCATATCATAAGCCGGCATTGGTGATAGATTGTAAGGAATAATAAACTTTGAAATAAATTCAGGGAATACCTGCAAATTTGCAAAAAGACCACCGATATTAAAAACAAGCCCTGTTTCATTAGTACTTGCTATTTGGCTTCTATAGCTCATAAAAATCAGAATCAGCAGACCATAACCGAAAATTGAAGCTATAAATTGAGTTGGGAATTTCTTTTTTTGTGTCAGAATAACAAATCCTGCAAAAGCTATTGGAAAAAGAATGGCTGTTTCTTTCGAAAACAAAGCCACACCAAAAGTAAGGATATGCAGACCGACATAAAGCCACCTTTTTGAATCGAGATATTCAATCAGGAACAGTAAACTCAATGCACCAAAAAGCCCGAGAATCAAATCGCCGCGAGCGGGCAACCATGCAACTGAATGGGAGAAGAGAGGACTTACTGCAAAAAACAAAATTAATGCAAAAGAAATCTTCTCGTTCAGCTTAAGTTTTTTAAAAAGAAATAGAAGAGTGATGCAAGTGAAAAAATGCAGGAGAATATTAGTCAGATAGAATGCCCAGGGACTTCCTCCGCCGATTTGAGCATCAATCATGTAAGATAAATTCTGGAGAGGGCGATAGAAATTACTGCTTTTAACTCCAAAAAATGCATCGGTTGAAATAGCAGTTTTGAAATTGGATAAATCGGTTAGAAGACTCATGTTGTTTATTATCAAATGGTCTTCGTCGAGTTTTCCCATTTCAAAAGTGAAAGTTTGGATATATATTATCAGAATCACAATTGCTATGATTGAAGAAGCAACAGGAAAGTTTATTATTTTTGATAAAAAATCATTATCCTTTGTTTTGGCACTTTCCTTCTGATTTCCTTTTGATGTATTCTTTTTACTCATAATATTTCAATATTTATTAATTATTTATTTCCCTGGAACAGCTATCTCGTAAATCTTCCCCTTTGGAGGAGAAAGTAGTTTCCTCTGAAGAATCCATGGATTCAACAGTTTAACATCTTTATAGGTTGTTCCCTGCTGTTTCGCCCACTCGGAAAGATTGGGGATATAATAATCTACTTTGATAATCTTTGTTTTCTCAGGCTTGTAGATGTCATCAGTCTTTAAAGAAATCCCATATTTATCGGGATTTTTCATAATCTCCTTAATAATTGCAATCCTTAGAATATAACGCGAAGTTTCTTCATTAAGAAATAAATCGAAAAAATTCTCCGAGCTTTGAAATTGGATATTATCAACAACATTATGAGGTCCCATATTATAGCCTGCGGCGGCTAATATCCATGATTTATGGGTGTCATAACCAAGTTTAAGATATTTCATGGCGGCATCAGTGCTTTTTTCGGGATGTCGTCTTTCGTCAACGTATTCGTCTATCTGCAATCCCATTTTCTTGCCTGTTTCGGGAATAAACTGCCATAAACCAACTGCATCTTTTGGTGAGCGGGACATATAGAGTGCACTTTCGGCTACCGAAACATATTTCAAATCCTCAGGCATATTATTTGCTTTGATGACTTTGTCGAACATCTCGAAGTATTTACCTGCTCTTTTAATATAAAGGATCAGCTGTCCGGGTGCCTGAAGATTAACAAAGAACTCTCTTTCGGCTCTTTCCCTCACTTCAGGAACATCTACGGGGATTTTCTCCCCGCAAAAATTCATTTGGTCAGGTAGCTTTCGCGAAGATAGCCAAGTAATAAACTGTGTTTCATTCGGGTCAGATTTAGTTGTCTGGCTCGAAAGTTCCTTTGTGTCATTGCAGGCACAAAGAGCAAAAATCATTAATATAATCAGCTTTCTCATAATTCGTTCCTTTTTAAGATTAAGGGTATTTTTACTTTAAATTTAGTACCGACATTCACTTCACTCTCAAACTCCAAACTACCTCCAAGAAAATCAACCGTATTTTTTACAATTGATAAGCCAAGACCTGTCCCCTGAACATTCCCAACATTTTCTCCGCGGAAAAACGGGACAAACAGCGATTCTTTTTCACTTTCAGAAATCCCAATACCTTTGTCCTCGACAGTAAAAACAACATCACTATCAAGTAATTCAATTTTAAAAATTATTTCAGATTGGTCAAAAGAATATTTAACTGAATTTGAAAGAAGATTGACTAAAACATCTCTTAAGTACTTTTCATCCAAATATCCCATGAATTCATCCTCGGGAAATTCCGAAACAATTTTACATTTATTTCCCGCAACAATCTGTAATTCTTCGACAATGTCCAGACAAAAGGATTTGATATCTACCCTGGCAATATTCCTTTCAAGATTATCAATGTCAAATTTATTTAACGAAATGGTATCATCAAGAAGGTTATTCATGATACTAACAGATTTTCTTATCCTGTCAAAATATTTTACTTTTTCATCATCAGATAAATGATCATTATAATCAGCAAGAAGCTGGGTTGACATTAGTATTGCCTGCAGAGGAGTTCGGTATTCATGAGAAATCATTGAAATTAATCTTGATTTCAGGTTACTCAGCTCATGTTCTTTTTCGAGTGCATTTTTAATTTCCAAATCAGCTTTGTTCCTTTGGATTGCTATAGCCAAAAGAGCAGAAAGCTGTTCGGCAATATCCAAATCCTGAATCGAGTATTCTTTGTCAGACTCTGCGAGAGCAATAACACCTTCAATTTTTCCAAAAACTGAAGCAGGACTTGAAAGAAAGTAATTAACCCGTTGAGAATTATCGAATAGAAAATTATTTTCAAGAGAGTTTTCTTTGAAATTTAAAATCAGTGAGTTGTTATTTTTGATAATCCAATTCCCAAGTCCTTCGGAAGTCAGCTTGTATAGGTTTAGGTTATTTGCATTAAATTCGAAATTACAATTGTTTTCAACGGCAGAAAAAACAACTTCATTTTTTTCTTCATCAATTAAACCAATAAATCCAAACCTTGAATTCGTTAAAGTCATTGCACTATTTAGAATCAGCTCTGAAGAATTTGTTAGTTCCGATGTTTTAATTATTGATTTGGACAAATCAGCCAATGTTGAATTTATATGAGACTGGCTATATAAGGCTTGTTCAATTTCTTTTCTTTCTGTTATATTCTCCAGTATCCCATCAATAAACATTTTTTCACCATCAGGACCAAATACAATTCTACCCCTGTCGCGAACCCATATTTTGTTACCTTTTTTGGTTACAAGCTGAACCTCGTGCTGGAAAACCGGAGTACCAGAAACTAACTTATCCAAAGCAATGTCCCTGTTTTCCTCGGTTTCATAAAAGTCATAAACAATCGAGTTCAACAGTTCATCGGTATCTCTGCATTCGAGAATTGAAGCCAATGCAGAATTCACCTGTAAAAATGTTCCTTCTATTGTTGTCCTATAAACTCCAATAGGAATTTGATTCAGTAATGAACGATATTTTTCTTCACTTTCTTTAAGTGCAATTTCGGCTTTTATTCTTTCGTGATTTTCCGCATTAATTGAATCATTAGTCAAATCAAGTTCAAGGTTAATTTGCTCTAATTCTTTAGTTCTGGTTTGAACAATTTCTTCAAGCTCGTCATAAGCCTTTTTTAGCTTCTCTTCTGCAAACTCTTCCGTTGTAATATCTTTTCCATAAGTTATCCAGCAGTCCTCATTATCGTAATTTATCGGCATAGAGTAAAATTGAAAGAATAAAGATTGCCCATATTTTGTAATTGCTTCTGCTTTAAAATCACTTACCGAACCATCTCGCATAAGTATTTCGAAAAATTCTTTCCTTTTGTTTAAATCCTTCCAAATATTAAAATCAAGTGTAGTTTTCCCTACCAAATCAGTTCGTTTATAACCAAAAATATTCTCGAATGTCTTGTTGATTTTCAAAACTACTGAATCCGATACCCGAGTTATAAGAATTATTTCAGGGCTGAGGTTGAAAATCCTGAAGAAATTCTCTTCTCCCTGTTTGATTAGTAAATCGGCTTTCTCTTTTTTGGAAATTAAATTTGATATAATAAACCCAAACACAAGGAAAAAGCAAACAATAATCAATCTGAAATAATGGTCGGATGGTTTCGCCATATAAAGAAGAGTATCGAGATAATTACACCCTTTATAGAAAAAAGTAACATTAATAAATGCATCCAGCAAGACAGTGCCAATTCCAAGCAGAAGAGCCAGGAACATTATTCTGTATTTGGTTTTCATCCCGATATTATTTGCTTCTTTTATCAATACTAAATATTTTTAAACGTTTAATAGTTTTAAACTTTGTAAATTACGAAATTATTAGTCAATTTTTAATTACTTATTTTTAAGATTTAATGACAGTTATTTTTTCAAAAAAATGTGAACTGGCTCTTCAGGCGGTTTTGCTTTTGTCAACAAAAGAGAAAAATGAAGCTTATAGTTCCGGACAAATTGCCGAACAACTGAAAATCCCTAAAGAATTTGTTTCAAAAGTATTGCAGGAACTAACCAAACATGGAATAATTTCGTCAAGAAAAGGTAATTCGGGTGGCTTCTTTCTTGGCAAAGACGCTCGTGACATCAGGCTTATACAAATTGTTGAAGCTATTGACGGTTTGGAATTGTTCAATAAATGTGTATTGGGATTTCCGAACTGTTCAAGCGAAAAACCTTGCCCTGTTCATAATAAATGGGGGAAACTCCGCGACGAAGCTTTTGCAATGATGACATCCGAAACCCTTGCCGAACTAAGGGATGCATCACTTAAGAAAATTACTAATCTTTAGATTTTTTTAAATATCTTTCGTGCCATAAGCTTTCAAGTCTTTCTTTGAAAGCTTTTTCTTTGCCAAATTCTCCCGGTGCATAGAAAACTTCAGGCTCTCTGTCTTCGGGGAAATAATGCTCCCGGACAAAATTATTTTCAAAACTGTGCGGATATTGATAGCCTTCAGAATATCCGAAATCTTTCATAAGTTGTGTAGGTGCATTTCTTAAATGCATTGGAACAGATGCGGAGCCACCCTTTTTCAAGGCACTCGCGGCTCTTTTCAAACCAAAATATGATGCATTGGATTTGTTGCATGAGGCAAGATACGTTACTCCTTGTGCCAGATTTATTTGTGCCTCGGGAAGACCTATCATTTCCACAGCCTGAAAAACTGAAACAGCAAGTGAAATTGCGAAAGGGTCTGCATTTCCTATGTCTTCGGATGCAAAAATAACCATTCTCCGGGCAATAAATCTTGGGTCTTCGCCTGCATCCAGCATTTTCACTAACCAAAACAATGCCGCATCGGGATCCGAGCCCCTCAACGATTTGATGAATGCGGAAATTGTATCGTAGTGAGATTCTCCCTTTTTATCATAAGAAGCAGTTTTTTGCTGAAGTGCTTTTTCAAGTAATTTACGGGTTATCACTATTTTCTTGTCGGCTTTTCTGCTTGAGATTTTTAACGCAAGCTCTATTGAATTCAGTGCAACACGTGCATCTCCTTCAGAAATCATCAAAAGAAATTCCCAATCAGCAATTTCAATTTCAAAATCTTTTAGTACCACGTCTTCATTTATTGCTTTTAGCACCAGCTTCCTGATATCTTCCTCGGACAGTAAGGACAACCTGTAAACCTGACAGCGGCTGAGCAATGCAGAATTAACCTCGAATGAAGGATTTTCGGTTGTTGCACCCACCAAAGTAATCTCTCCTTTTTCAACTGCATGAAGCAGGGCATCCTGTTGCGATTTGTTGAATCTGTGAATTTCGTCAATAAAGAGAAGCGTTTTTTTTCCTTTTTTCCTTAATATTTTTGAATGGGTAATAACGCTTCGAACTTCCTTCACACCTGAATCCACAGCCGACAGTCTTTCGAAATTAAAATCAGCCAAATCAGAAATCAGAAGTGCAATTGTTGTTTTCCCAACCCCCGGAGGTCCCCAGAAAATCATTGAAGGGAAATATCCATTCTCAAAAAATTCCCTGAGTGGTCCGTCTTTGCCCACAAGATGTTCCTGCCCGACGACATCATCAAGTTTTCGAGGACGGATACGGTCAGCAAGAGGCGAATTTAGTGCCGTTTGCCCAAGTTCATTTTCGTCAAAAAGCTCATCCATAAAAATTTTGATATTAATTAAAAAAGAAATTTAGCATTTTCCTGTTGAAAATCAAAGACATTTCGCAATATTGATTAAAAAAATCAGAAAAATATCAAAAAAAAAGGGGCAATCAAATTTTGCCCCTTCTATCAACTTGTTTTCATTAAAAACAGAAAAACTTTCTAATTCTCACTTACTCTATTATCAATAATTTTGTCGTCTCCGCCTATTGTTTCAAGTTCAGCGGTTTCCTTGCTGATTTTAAGCGGGTCAACATCCGAAAGAGAATCTGATTCTTTCTTTGATGGAATCTCAACAAAATCAAAGGTCAGGGTCATATCGCCCGGTTTGTGGTCGCCTGTGATGCTGAAACTGCTCTTCAAATTACTGCGAAGAATAACATCCGAGAGTTCGTCCTCGACATATTTTTGCAAAGCTCTTTTAAGTGGTCTTGCACCGAATTTCTCATCGAAACCTTTGTCTGCTAAAAAGTCTTTAGCTGATTCGGTCAATTCAAGATTTGAATTAGTAACTTTTAGTCTGTTCCTTAGATATTCCATCTGAATATCAATAATATCATGAATGTGATTCTTCTGAAGTTTGTGGAATATAATGAAATCGTCAATCCTGTTAATAAACTCAGGATTAAACAGTCTTTTGATTGATTCATCAATAGTGTTTTTAACATGTTCGTGATCTTCGAGAGGTGTTCCTTCGGTAAAACCGATTTTCCCGCCCATTTTCACGTCACGTGTACCAACATTTGAAGTCATGATGATTATGCTGTTCTTAAAATCAATCTTTCTGCCGAGTCCGTCAGTTAGAATACCATCGTCAAAAACCTGCAACAAGATATTGAATACATCAGGATGAGCCTTTTCGATTTCATCCAGTAGAATGATGCTGTATGGTTTGCGTCTGACTTTTTCAGTGAGCTGTCCGCCTTCTTCATAACCAACATATCCCGGAGGGGCTCCTACGAAACGGGAAACCGAGAATTTCTCCATGTATTCACTCATGTCAATACGAATTAAGGCATCTTCACTGTTGAACATCACTTTTGCCAACGCTTTGGCAAGTTCAGTTTTACCAACACCTGTCGGACCCAAAAACATGAATGAACCGATTGGTCGTTTGGGGTCTTTAAGTCCTGCTCTTGCTCTGCGAATAGCTTTTGCAAGATGGTCAATTGCTTCATCCTGCCCGACAATCATTTTTCTGAGTAAATCAGCGATATTCAGAAGTTTGGCTGACTCACTTTCGGCAATCTTATTAACAGGAACTCCCGTCATCATTGCAACAACGTCGGCAATATCTTCTTCGGAAACCGAGAAGAAAGTTTCACCGGCTTTTGTATCCCATTCGGCTTTGGCAATTTCCAAATCGCTGTAAAGTTTCTTTTCAAGGTCTCTCAAACGTGCGGCTTCTTCAAAATTCTGCGTTTTCACTACCTGATTTTTCTGAAGTTTCACATCTTCGATAGCTTCTTCCAATTTGATAATCTCTTTCGGAACATCAATATTTGCAAGATGGACTCTTGCTCCTGCTTCGTCCAAAACGTCAATTGCTTTGTCAGGGAAGTTTCTGTCGGAAATATATCTGTCCGATAGACGAACGCATGTTTCGATTGCGTCGCGGGTATAGCGGACATTATGATGCTCTTCGTATTTATCTTTTATTTTTTCAAGTATCTCTTTTGTTTCGACAATGCTGGGCGGTTCGACCAAAATTTTCTGGAATCTGCGGTCCAATGCTCCGTCTTTTTCGATGTACTGCCTGTATTCGTCCAAAGTGGTAGCACCGATACATTGAATCTCGCCTCTCGAAAGAGCAGGTTTGAACATATTCGAAGCATCAAGAGAACCCGAAGCTCCTCCTGCACCAACGATTGTATGAAGCTCGTCAATGAAAAGAATTACATCTCTCGCTTTTTCAAGCTCATTCATAATTGCTTTCATTCTCTCTTCGAACTGTCCGCGATATTTTGTTCCTGCAACCAAAGCACCAAGGTCAAGAGTTACAATCCTTTTATCAAAAAGAATTCTGGGTACTTTTCTCTGAACAATTTTCAGAGCAAGACCTTCGACAATTGCAGTTTTGCCAACGCCCGGCTCGCCGATTAGAACAGGATTGTTTTTCTTCCTGCGTGAAAGAACCTGCGAAACTCTTTCAATTTCCTTTTCTCTGCCGATAACAGGGTCAAGTTTGTCTTCAAGGGCAAGCCTTGTCAGGTCGCGACCGAAATTGTCAAGTACGGGAGTTTTGGGTTTTTCCTTGTGGACTCCTTTGCCCATAGTCTGTGCCTGCTTGGGAGTACTTGGCTTCCCCGAAATAATGTTGTCCAGTTCTTTGCGGACTGCTTCATAATTGACGTAGTACTGTGCAAGAATTTGAGCGGCAATATTCTCTTCATCCCTTAAAAGAGAAAGGAGAAGATGCTCTGTTCCGATAATATCCGATTTGTAAAGTTTTGCCTCAAGATAAGTTATCCTTAAGACTTTCTCAGCTTGTTTTGTTAGGGGGATATTCCCGATAGTCAGTGTGGTGCTGGAAGCACGCACAGTGTCTTCAATACTCTTTTTCAGCTTAATTAAATCAACGCCGAGACCTTTGAGAATTTTAACGGCAATTCCTTCGCCTTCGCAAATTACACCTAAAAGGAGATGCTCTGTTCCTATGTAATCATGACCAAGCCGCATTGCTTCTTCGCGGCTGTGCCTGATAACGTCATTTACTCTATTTGAAAAACTTTCGTGCATAATGATTCTACTAATAATTTCTAAAATTCAAAAAATGTTTTGATTCAGTTATTTTGACGGAATTGAGCAAAGATTATTTATTTAAACGGGAATATTGAGGAATATAGTCAACTATAAAAATAAAAGAAATTATCAAGCGTTTTGTTAATTTTATTATTGGACATTATGGCATTTAAGAAAATTAAAAAAGAGTACAACTATCTGGAAATGACTCCTGTAAGGAATTATGACCATATAGTGAAGGAAGACGGACTTATCAACGTTCTGGTTCCTAAATTTACGGACAAAATTTTATCCAGGCTTTTAATGCCCCGCATTAGCAAACCTTTTATAAAGGCGAATCTTGATGAATTTGGTACTGAAGTTTGGCTCCAACTTGATGGTAAAACAATTGTTATTGATATTGCCGACAGACTTGCAGAAAAGTTTGGCGACAAAATTCAGCCCGTTAACGAAAGACTTCTTGTTTTTTTGACACAACTTTACAAAGCCGGTTTTATTACATTTAATGAATTTAGAAAGGATTAAACTTATGGGTAACGTATTAGGCGGACTCCAACCAAAAATCGTATGGGATATTTTTGAAGAAATTTGTTCTGTTCCTCGCCCTTCTAAAAAAGAAGAAAAGATTGCCGCATGGGTAGTCGAATTTGCTAAAAAGCACAATTTAGAATATAAAAAAGATGCTCTTGGCAATATTGTTGTTAAAAAACCTGCCACTTCGGGCATGGAAAAACTTAAACCTGTTGTTATTCAAGGACATATTGATATGGTCTGCGAAAAAAACAGCGATGTTGAATTCGATTTCGACAACGACCCTATTCAGCCATGGATAGACGGCGATTGGGTTAGAGCAAAAGGTACAACATTAGGTGCCGATAATGGTATCGGCGTTGCAATGGGTTTGGCTGTTATGGCTTCAAACGATATTCCTCATCCTCCGATGGAAGTGCTTTGCACACTTGACGAAGAAACAGGATTAACGGGTGCTATTCAGCTTGGAACTGACTTACTTAATGCAAAAATTCTAATCAATCTTGATTCTGAAGAAGACGGAACTTTCACAATCGGATGTGCCGGTGGTATCAATACAGCAGGTCATTTTAATTATAAATCTGATAGCGTTCCTGCCGATTCGGTTGCATACACTCTTGCAATCAAAGGCCTTAAGGGTGGACACTCCGGTATTGAAATTCATGACGGCAGAGGAAATGCCGTGAAGTTTCTTAACAGACTGCTCTGGCATTTTGAAGGAAAGTATGATTTAAGAGTATCATCTTTCAATGGCGGAAACAAACATAATGCCATTCCAAGAGAAGCATTTGCTGTTTTAACTATTCCTAAAGTTCACGAACAGGCATTTTTAGAAAATGTTTCCAAATGCGATGCTACGATTAAAGCAGAATATTCTTCAAAGGAACCTAATGTTGTCGTAATTGCATCTCCGGCAGAACTTCCTGCAAGAGTTATGCAAAAGGACCTTCAGACAAAATTCCTCAATTGCATTTATGCAATGCCTCACGGAGTTAGCAGAATGAGCCCCGACATTGAAGGCTTGGTTCAGACTTCAACCAATCTTGCAATCGTCGAAACAAGAGACACAGAAATTTATGTTCTGACCAGCCAGAGAAGTTCCTCCGAAACAGAAAAGAACGACATAGCCGCTATGGTTAAAGCCGCTTTCCTTCTTGGAGGTTCTGAAGTGGTGCAGGGCGACGGATATCCTGGATGGCAGCCAAATGTAAATTCACCGATTTTGAAAACAGCATTGAAGGTTTTCACCGGTCTTACAGGCAAAGAAGCCAGAGTTGAAGCAATTCACGCCGGCTTGGAATGTGGTCTTATCGGCGAAAAATACCCGGGCATGGATATGCTCTCGTTCGGACCTACAATGAAAGATGTTCATTCACCTGACGAAAGACTTAATATTCCTGCAGTTGAAAAATGTTTTAATCTTTTGAAAGAAATATTGAAAAATATTCCCGAATAAGACTAAAGAACATATAATCAAAGAATTTCCACCCGTTTTTTCTGACATTTTAAAGATGAAAGAAAAGCGGGTGGTTTCATTTATTGCTGAACCGAAGATGCAGTGATTTTCTTTCTCAATCCCTTTTTCTCGGAATTGATTTTCTTGTCTTTCAGAATATTTTCTTTCAGAGCTTTTGGTCTTTTGCGGTTTGTTCGTTTCAGCTTTTCAAATTCACTGATTTCTTTTCTGATTTTGGCTTGCTCTTTTTTTTCTAATTTTTCAATCAGCATAGTCAAAGCCATTTCGCGATTTTTCTTTTGAGTGCGGTAATGCTCGCACCTTACCGTCGTACCCGTAGGCAGATGCTTAAGCTGAACGCAGGTTGCAACTTTGTTGACATTCTGCCCGCCTTTTCCTCGCGAACGAATGAATTTTCCCTGAAGGTCTTCCGGTTTGATTTCTATTCCCATTTATTGTTAGTCGGGTGAATCGAAAATTTATTGATTGTATATTGAGTTCGTGTTTTTTCCTCGGTGTATTAACCTGTTTATTGATTAAAATAGCACACTCATTAACATAATTATCAAAATATTTTTTTATAAATTATTTTTTTTATGGACACCAAAGAAAAAATATATATATTACATATTGTTTCAGTGGTTAAATACATTAAATTTAAAATGAGATTGTTATAATGTATGATTATCACCTTTTGTGCAATTTTTCAATCAAATTTACAAGTATATTCCGGACATAAATATGGATAAAAAGACAACAAAGATATTGATAATTTTCGTCCTGTTTTTTATTGGTTTTATCCTTCAGTTTTCATCTTCAAACGCCATGGAAGCAAGAATACTGGTTATCAATTCTTACCATAGAGGTTTTTCCTGGACTGACAACCAAATAAACGGGATTGATTCGGCATTTGCTGAATCGGGGTTGAAATATGATTTGGAAATCAAGTATCTTGACACTAAGCATACGCCTTCTTCTCCTGAATATTACGAGCACTTTTATAATCTTTTTCGATTTCGTTCTATTTCAAAGTTGCCCGATTTAATTATTACAACCGATGATGATGCTTTGAACTTTGTCCTGGAATACAAGGAGAAACTTTTCCCCGGAATTCCCCACGTTTTCTGCGGAGTCAGCATGTCGAATGATTTGAAACTTCAGGCTCTAAAAAATATTACCGGTATTTATGATGATGCTGATATTAAAAAGAATATTGATCTTGCTATCAAGCTGTTTCCTAACACAAAGAATCTCGTATTCGTCCATGACCAAACGACTACCGGACTTTCACAGGCAAAAGAAGCAGAGAGATTAATTGATAAATATCCAGGATATGTTTTCTTTTTCATAACCGATATGCCGATTTTACAAATTCAAAATTCCATCGCAAATCTCCCCGAAAAATCTGCTGTATTCTATTTGACATTTAATGTAGATAAAGATGGAGA
Source organism: uncultured Hyphomicrobiales bacterium (assembly GCA_964606895.1). Classification (GTDB taxonomy): domain Bacteria; phylum Bacteroidota; class Ignavibacteria; order Kapaibacteriales; family UBA2268; genus CAZSHX01. The sequence continues at coordinate 43,313 of CAZSHX010000011.1, read as the reverse complement.
CGATTATACCCATGAAGAATCTTCTAAAATTATTTTAACGAATTGCAAAAGTCCCGTTTTCGGAGAAAGAGATGCATATCTTGGTAATGGTATATTGGGTGGAAATGTCATTTATGGATTTGAACATGGCAAACAAGCAGGCAAGATTGCAGTATCAATCTTGAAAGGCTCGAATATAAATAATATTCCAATAGTTAAAGAACCAATTTCAACCACCGTTTTTGATTTTAATTTATTGACGAAATTCAATTTAAAAAGCAATGTATTACCTGTTAATTCAATTATTATCAATGAGCCGATAACCTTTTTTACGAGACATAAAAATGTCCTGATTCCTGCCGTAATTATTATTTTACTACAATTACTAATACTTATCGTGCTTTTTGTTAATATTTTAAAAAAACGAAGGGCGGTAAATGAATTATCTCTTTCCGAGCAAAGATTCAGAACCTTCATTGAGGATGCCCCGGTATCAATTCTGATTTCGAAAAATGGGGTTGTGAGATTTGCCAACAAATTTTTAATACACCTTTTAGGCTATAAAAAGGACAATGAGTTATTAAACAAGCCAATTACCGATTTGGTTGTAACTCCGGAAAGAACAAAGATATCGGATAACAATAGAAAAAGAGAAAGTGGTGATTACGTTATAAGCAGTTACGAAACAATTGCACTTAAATCGGACGGGACGGAATTCCCAATTTTAGTTGAAGCAAAAGCCATCAAACTTCCCGAGGGATTGTCAACTATTGTGTTCATAAAGGATTTCACAGAAATAAAAGAATACATCGGCAAAATTGAAGAAAGTGAAAACAATTACAAAAATCTTCTTGATTCAATCCCATCAAGTATTTTTAAATTTGACAAAAATTGGAATTGTCTGGTAGCTAACACTATGGCTTATAAGTATTTCAGACTTGCAAGCAGTATAGTGCCCTCTACTGTTGATGACATTAATGAAGAAATAGATAAAATCTCCATTTTCTCTGATGTTAAACAATTGGATCTGGTTTCCAATAAAGCATATTATCTGACTGAATATAAAATGTCCGACAAACGTACAAGATGGGTTGAAGTTATTGTTAATGCTCTGAGTGACGGCAATTTAGTTATTATAAATGATATAACAGAAAAAATCACATCAGAACAAAGCATCAAAGAGCAGGCTGAATTGCTCGAACATGTTTCGGATGCTATCATTTCATTTGATACGAATTTCAATGTAAGAACCTGGAATAAATCAGCCGAGCATATTTACGGATGGACAATGAATGAAGCAATCGGAAGTAATATGAACGATATTTTACTACCCGTTGAAGCACCGGATGATTCTGATTTCTGGAAAATTTATAATGAACGAGAATTCTGGCATTCAGATTTGAAGTTTTTCAAACAAAACAACGAAATTGTGGAAGTGCATTGCCACCTGACTCAAATCAAGGGAAAAGATGGGAATATTCTTGGCGGAGTTTGCGTGAATAGAGATATTACCAAATTGAAAAGGACTGAAGAATTCATGAAACTTTCGCAATTATGTCTTGATAATGCCGAGGATATCATAATGTGGTTCGATTCAGAAGGTACGATTCAATATGCTAATCAATCAGCATGCACAATTTTAGGTTATTCAAAGGAAGAACTTTTGAAATTTGGTGCTTATGATGTCGTAGGACCCCACACAATAGAAAGCTGGGCAAATTATTGGGATGATTTGAAATCCAAAGGTTCAATTACTTATGATGCGTATCTGAAAACCAAATCAGGTGAAATTCTTCCTTATGAAAAGAACGCAAACTATCTTGAAATAGAGGACAAGCAATACAATTTCTCATTTTTAAGAAATATTGCCGAAAGAAAGAAACATGAAACAGCACTTGCTAACGAAAAAGAAAGACTTGCCGTAACTCTAAGGAGCATCGGAGATGGAGTTATCGTTACTGATACTGAAGGCAGAATAACTTTGATTAATAAGTCTGCCGAGCTCATGACAGGCTGTTTCAATGATGAAGTTCAGGGTATGAACACAGTTGAAGTCTATAAAGTTCTGGATGAGAAAACAAAAATCCCACAGAATGAATTGTTTGCTTCTGTGACTAATGGCGGATATGCCGCTGAAAACATAAAAAATAAAATTCTCGTCGCCTCTGATGGCAAGGAAAGAATTATTTCGGAGAGTATAGCTCCGATTAAAGACAAAAACAGTGAAACTATCGGTTATGTCCTTGTTTTCAGAGACATAACAGATAAAGTTATTTACGAAAAAGAGCTTGAAACAGCAGAAAAACTTCGTTCAATCGGAGTTTTAGCAGGCGGTATTGCTCACGATTTCAATAATATCCTAACGGCAATTGTCGGCAATCTTGCTCTTGCAGAAAACCAAATTGAACATAAAAATATGGAAAAGATTCTGGATATATTAAAAAATACAGAAAAGGCGGCTTTCAGAGCAAAGAACTTAACCAAACAGTTTCTTACTTTTGCAAAAGGCGGAGAACCAATTTCCAAATCCGTTAACCTTGGAGAAATCATCACAGATTCTGCTTCCTTCGCTATCAGAGGCAGTAATGTGAAATTAAAACTTGAACTTGATGAAGATTTATCTCCAGTTTATGTTGATGATGGTCAAATATCTCAGGTTGTACAGAATTTGGTTATTAATGCCGTTCAGGCTATGGATGCAGGCGGGTCTATCATTCTTCGTGCGGAAAATGTATCTCTGGACGGAAGTTCAATGAAAAAGATACCCCTCAATCCGGGAGATTATGTAATGGTTTCAGTTGTTGATTTTGGAATCGGAATTCCTCAAAATATTATTTCGAAAATATTTGACCCTTACTTTACAACTAAATCTGACGGTACAGGTTTGGGACTTGCAACTTCGTTTTCAATCATATCAAAGCATAATGGTTTTCTGACTGTTGACTCAGATGTTAACAAAGGCAGTATATTCAGTTTTTATCTTCCTGTTGCTGATTCAGAACCTGTAACATCTGATGCTGTAAAAATAATCCCTGCCAATCATGACGCTAAAATTCTGATTATGGATGATGACCTGATGATAAGGGAAACAATATCAGAAATTGTTTCAATTCTCGGATTCGAGTGCTTTACCGCTGAAACCGGCGAACAGGCAATTGAAATATACAAACAATCGGTAGTAACCAATTCACCAATTGATATTATTATAATGGATTTGACTGTACCCGGCGGCAAAGGTGGAAAGGAAGCTGTGGTTGACATTCTGAAAATTAACCCTGATGCAAAAGTTGTTGTTTCGAGCGGTCATTCTACCGACCCGATTATGTCAGACTTCAGGAATTACGGATTTTGTGCAGTTCTTGTGAAACCTTATGAAATGAAAGAATTTACCATGACAATCAACACCATTTTGAATCTCTGAGAGGATTAAATGAACAAACTAATAATTTTGATATTAATTTTTTTTCTGGTTTACGGCGGCTCTGCCGAAAACTACAAATATGATATTAAATTCCAGCAAAAAATAAAACTTCGTGACGGAGTGTGCCTTTCAGCAGATGTTTATCTGCCTGTCGGGTTAGCCGAGAGCCAGCCTGCATTGTTTGTTCTAACTCCCTACACAAGCGATGGGATTAACACACTGGCCGTTTATTATGCACAGAACGGCTTTAACGTTGTAGTAGCTGATTGCAGAGGAAGGGGCAATTCAGAAGGTGAGTTCATCCCATTCGAAACGGACGGCAAAGATGGCTATGATGTTTGCCAATGGATTGCTGTTCAGCCTTGGTGCAACGGCAAAGTTGGAATGTTTCAGGGGTCTTATCTCGGAATGGCTCAATGGCTGACTTTGAAAGAAAATCCTCCCGCACTGAAAACTATTGCTCCTACTGCATCGGTTTGCCCGGGAATTGATATGCCGATGTTCAATAATATTTTTTATTCGTATAACACTCAGTGGTTGACTCTAATCTTAGGAAAAACAAATAACTCAAAGGCTTTTTCAGATATTCAGTATTGGAACGACATAAACAGAAAAATGTGGATGGGACACATTCCCTATGGTAAGTTAGATGAAATTTCAGGTTTCGAAAGCAAAGCTTTTCAGAAATGGATTCTTCATCCTGCTTTCGACAGCTACTATGAGAAGATTCTGCCGACAAAAGAAGATTACGAAAAAATCAATATTCCGATTCTGAATATTACAGGACATTTCGATGACGACCAACACGGGGCAATGTATTATTACGACAATTTTCTGAAATACAATACTCAGGCTAAAGATAAATGCTTTCTGATTGTCGGACCCTGGGACCACGGAGGAACCCGCAGACCAAGTACAACGTTTGAGAATATGACTTTCGGAGATAATTCCAAAATTGACATTGGCAGACTTCATGTCGAATGGTTTAACTGGGTAATGAAAAACGGTCCAAAACCTGAATTTTTGAAGGACAGGGTTGCTGTTTATCAAATGGAGAGTAATGAATGGAAGTACGGAAATTCAGTCGAAGAATTCTCGGCAAAGTCAAAAGAGTTTTTCCTCGATTCTGATGGCAAAACAACCGACGCTTTTCATTCAGGATACTTAAAGACTGAAAAGCCGGAAAATACTGCTTTTGATACTTTTCATTATAACCCGATTGATACATCGGATTTCGAACAGAGAATTCAAAATAAATTTATTAATTTCGCATGGAGGGAAGAAGGCGAAGCTTTTCTCAAAGATAAAATCGTTTATCATACTTCTGCATTAACTCAGGATTTATCTTTGACCGGCAAAATCAAAGCAACTTTCTACATTTCCATTAACGCACCCGATGCCGATTTTGAAGCTATTCTTTATGAAATGAAAGCCGACGGGCAGTGTATCTATCTTTCTTCGGATATTTTACGGGCGAGGTACCGTAACAGTTTTAAAAAACAAGAGTTTATTAAGTATGATAAAATCTTGCCTTATGATTTCAATTCATTCCACTTTACATCACGGAAATTAACAAAGGGCAGTCGCCTCCGGTTAGTTGTCGGCTGTTTGAACTCACCCTACTACGAAAAAAACTATTGTGGTGGAAAAATCGTCGCTTACGAAAGTGCACAGGATTTTATCATGTTTAATTTTAAATTGTATCACGGCGGCATTTATCCTTCTTGTGTCACTCTGCCGATTTCAGAAAAATAACTCAGAGAGAACATAATGAAAAATATAATAATAGTTATTTTAACTTTATTGTTTTGTAGCAATTTATTTGCCCAAAACCAAAAGGATCAGGAACTTATGGAAAAGCTGATGTTATCTGCTCAACCAAATGAGAATCACGAATTTCTTGCTGGTTTTGTCGGAGACTGGAAACAAAATTTCATAAGATCGGATAGAAAAGACGAATCTTCCGGCATTGGCAGAAGTCATATTGAACTAATTTTTGGTGGAAGATTTTTAGAGATTAAGTCTGAACAAACAATCGAAGACCAGCGTATTTTGTCAATTATGTATATTGGTTACAGTGTAGCCGATAAAAAATATTTTATTTTTGGAATTGATGCGTTAGGAACAGGTTACATGGTTGCTCAAGGAGATTACGACAAGAAACAGAAAGAATTTGTACTAACAGGTTCACAAATGGATCCTATGACATCCAATCCTATTCCGCTAACAATAAAAATCCGTTTAGAGCGCGAGAATAAATTTGTTTATGAGGTTTTCAATGGGGAAGGGAAAAACTCCTACCGAGCAATGATGGTCATGTATATTAAATCTGAGTAGAAATAAGTCAAATGGGAGTAACGATTTCAAACACACTTCTTAGCGATTAGTATTTCAATTATTTATTTTCTTGGAAATTTAAATAAAAAGAAATATATTTGTAGTTCTAAAATTTGTAATGTCTTATAAGGAAATAAAAATGTTTTCTGTATTAACAATCTTGGCAGTAATAATTGGAATAGTTTTGATAGTGCTGGTTCTGTTGCAACCCGGCAAAGGTGATTTGTCAGCCACATTCGGTGGAATAAGCGGGCAATTCGGCTCTATGTTCGGTATGCAGAGAACTGCAGATTTTTTGAACAAACTTACCAGAGTTTTGGCTATCGTTGTTTTGGTTCTTATATTAGTTGCCAATCGGCTGATTCTTGGCGGTGTTAAAACTGAAAAGATCAAACCGGTAACCGAAGGAGCAAAACCACCAATCGGCAACACAATGACACCACCACCTGTTGAAGCTCCCAAGAAATAATTCGAAAGAATAAAAAAATAAATTAATAAAAAAATCCTCTCAATACCGGAGGATTTTTTTTTGTTAATGGGATAATGACAGTAGTGATTATTCTGATTTCAAATCAAATTTTTCAATCTGTCGCAAAGGAATAGATACCGATAGCAAGGTTTTGTCTCCGTAAATGCTCGATATATCTACAGAACCGTGGTAAATATCAAGAATTTTCTTGACGATTGCAAGACCTAATCCTGAACCTTGCTGTTCGAACAATTTTCTGTCGAACTGGAAAAACGCACCAATTTCTTTTATTTGCTGGGCAGTTAATGCTCTTCCTGAGTTTTCGAAAGTCAGGATGAAATCGTTCTCAGTTAAAAATGAAGTAACTTTGACTTTATTTCCTTTTGTGGAAAACTTGAATGCGTTATCAATCAATTCTTCAACAATTTTACTGAAACCTTCCTCTGAAAAATTGAATGAATAATCAGTCAGATTCAAAGTCAGGTCGTTTATCCGACCATAAGACATTGCAAGTTCGTTAGCGAATCGGGTAATCAGTTCGTCGGTTTTGAATATTTCGGTTTCAGGAAAAGCAAATTCTTCGGCAGGACTTATCAATAATTTCGTGTAGTAGGTATAGTTAACAATCAACCGCAGAAGTCTTTTGCCTGCTTGAAAAATATTCTTAAGCATCACATCCACCTCTTGTTTCTCCATGTCTTCATACCCATATTGCAGAATTTGAGTGAAACCAAGTATTGTATTCAGCGGAGTACGAAGTTCATGAGGGATGGTTGAGGCAACATTAAATCGCAGTTCCTCCAGTTTCTTTTCAAAAAACTTTTTCGATTTTGTGTGCTTTTCAAGTTGGGTTTTAACCGTATTGCTAATTTCAATATTTGTAAATGGCTTTGTAACATAATCGTCGGCTCCAAGCTCCATACCCATTCGCTGGTCAGATTTTTCAGTTTTTGCAGTCAGGAAGACCAAAGGGATAGCAAAAGCATTCGGAGATTCTCTTAATGCTTTCAACACCTGAAAACCATCCATTTCGGGCATGGTAATATCGCAGATAATCAAATCAGGTAGCTCATCTTCGGCTTTACCTATCCCGATTTTCGCGTTTGATGCCGCTATGACGTTGTATCCCTCAAGAGTAAGTATCTCCGAAAGATTATCAATCACTTCATAATCGTCTTCTATGATAAGTATCTTAAACAAATGAATCCAAAAATAAATTGGCAATAACTGTAATTACAAACTAACATTAATTATTTGAATTAAACAAGAGCATTTTTTGATACTACTGAATTATTAATTGAAAGATTATGAATCTTAATACGTTATCACACTTTGGTTTATTATTTATTTTTTTATGGTCGTCATTTTGAACTCCCAAAAGGAATTTGATAGAAAAGTTAAGCAGATTGCTTCTAATCGTAAAGCAAGGCACGATTTCGAGATTATTCAAACCATCGAAACGGGTATTGTTTTACAGGGAACCGAAGTAAAATCGCTGAGGAACGGGCAATGCAGTATTCAGGATGCCTATGCGGCTTTTCCCAAACCCGATTCCTATGAAGTTTATCTTATTAACTTTCACATCAATCCTTATGAGCAGGGAAACAGGAACAACCATGAACCCAGACGACAGCGAAAGCTTTTAGTTAGCCACCGTGAAGCTGTTAAGCTCAAAACTGCCATTATGGAAAAAGGTTTAACTCTTTTGCCGTTGTCATTATATTTTTCGGGTCCATTTGTAAAAGTTGACCTTGCTGTCGTCAAGGCAAAGAAGAAATATGATAAGCGGGAAGCCGTTAAGGAACGAGAAACTGACAGAGAAATTCGAAGAAAATACAGATTCAAATAAATTCACTAAAAAAACATTATGTTCCCAACTTTAAATGAACAATTAGACCTCATCAAATCGGGTACAGTTGACTTACTGCCCGAAGATGAACTCATTCAAAAAATTAATCGTTCCCTGAAAACGGGCAAACCGATGAGAATCAAGCTTGGGTGCGACCCCAGCAAGCCCGACCTCCATATCGGTCATGCTGTCGTTCTCCAAAAGCTCAGGCAGTTTCAGGATTTGGGACATCATGCAATTTTAATTATCGGGGACTTCACCGCCATGATAGGCGATCCATCGGGTAAATCAAAAACCAGACCTCCGCTGACTTTGGAAGAAACAAAGGCGAACGGGCAAACCTATCTGGAGCAGGCTACAAAAATACTCACTCCCGAACGTCTTGATGTCCGTTACAATTCAGATTGGCTTGGCAAAATGACATTTCGTGATGTTATTGAACTTGCTTCCAAATATACAGTTGCCCAGCTTTTAGAAAGAGACGATTTTACAAAGAGATTTTCGGGCGGTATTCCAATCAGTATTCATGAATTACTTTATCCGCTTGCTCAGGCAATGGATTCTGCCGCTATTGAATCTGACGTTGAATTGGGTGGAACTGACCAGAAATTTAACTTGATTGTCGGCAGAGAAATTCAGCGTGCCTACGGCAAAGAACCTCAATGTATTCTTACTATGCCTATACTTGAAGGAACAGACGGCAAAGAAAAAATGAGCAAATCGCTTAATAACTATATCGCTCTAACTGATACTCCAAAGGAAATATTCGGGAAAGTTATGTCCATTCCTGATGAACTCATTGTCCGCTATTTCCGTTATGCCGCTCTTGCTAATGAAAACGACATATCAGCAATGGATATCGGCTTAAAAGACGGCTCGGTACATCCGAGAAATGCAAAGGTTGAAACTGCCAAACGGATTGTTGCTCTCTATCATTCTCAGGAAGATGCGAATGCCGCATTTGATGAATTTGAGCGAATTTTCGTTAAAAAAGATATTCCTGATGAAATATCTGAAATGGAACTGGAACTCGATTCACCTGAACAAATCGTAACCGATATTCTTGTTCTGGCAAAGCTTGCCCCATCCAAAAAAGAAGCACGAAGAATCATTGAGCAGGGCGGAGTCTATATTGACAGCGAACGAGTCAGTGACGGTTTTGCTAAAGCCGATTTCACCAATACAAGACTGATTAAATATGGCAAACGAACCTTTTTGTATATAAAAGCAAAATAATACCCGGAACATTTTTTTCAAATTTTGAATGCTTTGTAGAAATTCATTTTATTTCCTTGTTGAATATTGAAAATATTTGTTGATTTATTAAAATATTTAATATCCTATGATGTCAAGATATTTTTAAAAGAACATCATATTTTCAAGGAGGATTTTCATGAATTCATTGAAATTGTCAATTACGATTTGCTTTTTTTTGCTTTTTTCATGCAAAGAAACCACCATTAATAATAATTATACTGCCAAACCCGGAAGTATCAAGGGGATGGTTTCAATATTGAATTATACGGGTAATCCTTCAATTTCCAAAAATGGGGTGAAAGTTTGGATTTCCGGAACAAATTACTCAACCACGACTGATTCTTTGGGTTTATGGTCGTTAAGAAATGTTCAATCCGGGTATTATGATATTTATTTTTTCAAATCCGGATGCGATACAACCATCAGGTATGCTGTGCAGTTTTCGGGTGATGGCATTGCCTCAGGCGGAACTTCATCACTGTATATGATCCCTGACGGCATGATTGAATTGGATTCGGTTTCATGCTCTAAGGATACCACATCAACAAATGCATACAAAATGTCGTTTGGGTATAGATTGGATAAAGGAATTTATGCGACATTCTATGTTGATACGACTGAAAATGTATCTAAAATGAATTATATTCTTAGTATATCTCCTACCAATCTGAAAACAGGCTCTAATGTTTATAATTATATATCTTCACAGATTATCAAAGGTCAACAGCTTTATGTTACAGCTTATTCCGGAAGAGCTAACTCCTCAACTGATTTAAGAAACGGGAAAACACGTATTATCGGTCTTGGTAAGCAGTCAAATATAATAACATTAACTGTCAAATAGAAGGGGAATAATGCGTAACTCAATATATTTTGTTCTTGCCATCATGGTATGCTTAATTTCATCCTGCAAAGAGGAGATAATCAACAATGATTTTTCAAATAAGCCCGGTAGCATCAAAGGTCATGCTCTTATTGTCAATCTAACTGCTAAAGAATCAATTTCAAATTCTGATGTAAAGGTTTGGATACCTGGTACAAATTACGAAACTACAACAGATTCAAAGGGATATTGGTTATTAGATTCAGTTCATCCGGGAATTTACGATATTTATTTTTACAAAGAAGGTTGCGATACATCAATTTCTTTCGCGTTTAAGTATATCGGGAACGGCATTGCGTCAGGCGGTTCAACTTCATTATATATGATTCCGGATGGGATAACTTCTCTAAATTCTGTATCTATAAAACAAGATACTATTACTTCAGGACTATTTCATTTAATTCTTGATTTTAGTCTTGAAAACGACAGATATTCAACCTTGTTTATAGATACGACAGAAAATGTTTCAAAAACAAGATATTTAATGTTGGTCAACATCCCTTACGCTTCATTTGGTTCTCATATTTTTGGTTTTGATATCAAACCTGCATTCCCTTTTTCAAAAGGACAAAATCTTTACGTAACCGCTTATTCTGGTTCCGGGTTGGTTACTACAGATTACAGAATTGGATTAACACATATTGTAGGTCTCGGTAAGCAATCAAAAGTAGTAAGTTGTATAGTAAAATAACAAAAAAGGGAGTTTGAATGGCTCCCTTTTTTGTTTTTAGCAATTGAAAAACTACTCTACAATTACACGCTGAACCGCCTGTTCATTTTTGTCTGTTTTGATGCTTATTAAATACATACCCGGATTGATGTTTTTCAATGCAAATTGTTCTTCGTAGGAACCTGCCTGCTTAGAGACATTTGTTGCCATCTCGTAAATCTTTCTGCCGAAAAGGTCATTGATTGAAATTGTTACAAGGCGATTAGCAGTAAGACTGTACTTCAGGTTAATTTTGTCCTTTGCCGGATTCGGGAAAGTATGGAGATTTTCTACGGCTCCACTGCATGCACGCCAGATGTCAAGATAAGCTTCTTCGCCTTTGATAGCCGTATTGCAGATTTCAGGCGATTCGCTCAAGGCTTTCAGCTCCGGTTCGATTCTGGCTTTAACAGATTCCGGCAGGATTTCGAGCAATTCGGGAGTGGGGTCGAACCAAAGAATAAATGAAAAATCTTCGCTTTGATTGTACTCATTTTTGTTCGGATTTTTGCCCATCGGAATCACAATCGGAATCATTTTGTTGATTCTGATATATTTGTCCATTTCCTCGTTCAGCTTATTTATTTTACTGCTCAAATCGAAGGCATGAGTAAATACCTTATTTTTTGAATTCGCTTCAAGGGAGTCGTCAAGTTTATTGCAATCCATCATCAAAATCATTGGCTTGCAAATCGTTAAAACTGAATCTTTGATAATTGAAGAACTTGAAATTCGCTTTCTAACAGTTTTATGAACTGATTTTTTAAGAGAATCAGTATCAATACTGAGGGAAATATTGTGACTTACCGAATCCAAATCACTACCAAGTTTTTCCATATCAGTATCAATATTCTGCATTTGGATTTCAAATTCCATTTCTTCATTATTTTCTGATTCATTCTCCCCAAGCTCCACTTTACCGCCCTCTCCAAGAGAAAGGTGCATTTCACTGTCATCAACAATCACATCGGGAGGATTATTTACAAATAGCTCGAAGTTACCACCATTCAGACTGTCGAATTTAATATTTCCGTGAGAATTGTCTTTTGCTTTGAATTGAATATTCATCATAGCTAAACGTATCAGCGAGTCGGTATTAATATTTCCTGATTTCAAAATCTTCATAAGGCTATCGGGTATAAGAGATTTCATTTTAATTATTTTTGTAAAATCGGGTTTATTTTGTGATGAATCGGACATACACATAGAATTCCCCATAAACATCATCTTCTTTTGAATTCTCTTTTTATTCGGATTAAAATCATTCATATTCAAGGTAGCATTATCAGCCTGAATAAGCTTCGAATCTTCATCGTTGATGACAGAAAACCGTCGGTTTCCGACATTATCGGTAATCATTCTTGGGAAGACAGTTTTCATTGATTTCCCGTTTTCATTTTCCTTTGGAGTAAAGGTGAAATTGCCTTTTACGAAAAGCGAACAAAGTGTCGGTTTGAATCTTGAATCCCAAAATTCGATATACGCATTGTCTCCGGTTACGGCATGAATACCGAGTTTTTCGGCTTCTTCGCCGGTCAGTTCTACCAGGTTAACACCTTTGATATCCATTTTTTTTGGTTCAAAAGGTTTAATCTCCGATTCTTTCTTTTTAACGTCATTAATGACTGATTCGGATTTTGGCTCTGATTTTTTTTCGGTGATGGTTTCGTTGCCTGTCAGTATTGCTAAATTGCTGTTGGGCTGATTTACGTTTTGAGTGGTGTTCTGTACCTGATTTATTTTTTCTGCTTGGTTGCCGGAATTAAAAACATTCATTGAAATAACTCCGATAGCCGCAGTTGTGGCTAATCCTGCTAATATAAAATTCATTTTTCGGAATCCTTTTTTTGTTCTAAAATTAGATTTATATGGTGAAACCCGTCCTTCCGAAATGTCATTTACAAGGGTTCGCGCTTCATCCCCCGAAACAACAGCCGGTTGGCTTTTGGCTGAGTTAAAATAGTCGTTCAAATTTGGATTGTTGGTATTCATGTTTTTTTAACCTTCTAATTTAATATTGCTTGTTCATTTATTTTTAATAAGTCAATATTTACAAAATCTCTATCTTTTAATAAGTCATTTTCGTCAATTTGTTTTTTGTTTACCGAATTTGTCGAATTCATTATTTCGGAAAGTCTTTCCCGCCCGCGTTTCAATCTGGATTTCACACCTGAAATTGTTCCTTTCTGAATATCGCGAATTTCTTCGATAGAAAGACCTGATATTTCGAAAAGCACAACTGCTTCTTTTTGTTTGTAGGGCAGTACGTTCAAGGCTTTGTAAAGAATTTCAACATCGAGCCTGACTTCGGGAGTGGTTTCGTTGGAAATCAGATTCTGTGCCGCCGATTCGTCCCATTCACTGAAAATTCTCTTCTTCCAATTGTTCGTTTTGTGAAGCCTTCGAATTATCGTGAACATATAGCTCAAAAAAGCCTCTTTACTTTTCAGTTTATGGAAATTACTGAAACCAAGCATAATTGCCTCGCTCACCAAGTCCTTTGCCTCTTCTTTATTCCTTGCCATAGCTCTGGCGAAACGCGAAAGGTTTTCCCTGACGGGTTCGAAAAGCTCGAGAAATTCATTTTGCCGTTGTTTTTCGTTCATTGTTTTCTAAATATTTTTTTCCATACATAGAGTAAGATGTAGAAAACGGAAAAAAGTTTCAAAAAAATAATGGGAATTTAAAAATTTGAAATGAGTATTGCTTGAATATGAGGAAGAACATGATAGAAGGGAGTTTCAATTGGCTATAATCAAGCTACCAAATTATCTCAATAGGATATTGTTTGAAATTTTTATCAAAAGTGATTATTGGAAATTGATTATTCATTGATTGAGAAATAATTATTCTATCAAATGGATCATTATGATGATTATAAAGAATCGAAATCATCAGCCATTTTTATAAGACCTTTTAAACTTCCCAAACCGTTTCGCTTCAGAGGTTTCTTCTCTGCTTTATCTCGATTTACCTTTAAGAGTAAGAACTCAATAAAATCATCTACCTCCTGCTTGTAATTCTCAGGGAGCATTTCGTATTGAGATAAAATTGCTGATTCGTACATCATGAATTCCAAAATTTTTCTAAAATTTTATTGACGAATAATATCTTTGTAATATTTTTTTAAACCAATAGTTGTAGAGCCATGTATAATATAAATTCATTCCTATCAACCCATCTACTTCCTATTAAAAAAGGAGCCCAAACTGAACTCCTTTTTTAAATTTTAAAAATGTTACGGCAAAATCGGTATTTTATAAATCCTTCCTTGAAGAAAATATCTTCCATCACTCATTGAGGCTTTTACAGACATTTGCAGTTTTAGAAACTTCCTTGCTTTTGCATCTTTTGCAGGAATAGGTACATCTAATCTGAAATAATGCTGGGTTGAAGCAGGACTCTTGTAAATCTGCTCCGAAAATGAACCGAGAGTCCAAAAATCAATATCATTGTCAACAAATCCCGCTATAACGGAATACATGCCGTCAGGATAGGTTGTAACATCCTTGCCCCATTTGGCTTCGATATGCAAATTCTGCCCGTATCTGGCAGTGTTCGGGATTACAAAATCGGCTTCGTCTATGCTTGGCGGTAGTTCACCTTTGTTTGAGATGATTCTCATTTCAAAATTCGCATCTTGTTTGACAAACGAAATATTTGTTGTGCCGCTGTAATCAGTGTTGTGATTTGTATTCACTATGACTACCATAATACTTTTACCTGCATAATCCTTGACTTTGTCAATTACGAATTCAGGTTTGTCGGGGTTAATCACTGCTATATCAGTTCGAGTATCATCATTATTAAGTATATAAGCAATAGCATTTTTATCGGCAGGATTGAATTTCATTGTAAATGGAGCATCAACAGTTAAATCTTTCAAATCTGCATTGAAATTAACCAGAAACATCTGAGCTGATAAATCGGGGTAGTCAACACTTGTTTTGAATTCTTTGCCACCGATAATATCAGCTTTTGAAACACTCCATTCTTTTTGAGTCAATAACTCTATGTTATCGAGAGAAAAGCTGTTGATTTTACCTTGCACAAAATCATGAATAAAGTTTGAATATTCTTCATTAAATGGCTTTTTGTAAGTATTTTCAACGGTCATGGCAATAGCTCTGGCGGCATTATATCTCTCGTCAAAACTCTGTGTGTCTATTTCCTTCCAGATATCACTAATAATTTTGTTATCGAACTTATCAGATAGATATTTAAGCAAAATAAATGAAGGATAACCATGATTTGCTTTGTCCTTGGCAGTTACACCTTCAATGCCGTCTTTATAGAATTGAGTGCTGTTTCGGTAGGTCAGAGGTGTCCATTGTCTGTCGCTTACGATTGTTTCAAACCAAGCTGACGATGCTTCCATAATCCATCTGTAAGCTGTTGTTTGTTCATGATTATAAGTTGATTGAATTGCATGGAAGAATTCATGACCTAAGTTTACTTTAAGAGTATTCGAGCCTTTAATATATTTAGCATTAATTGCCAAATAATCTAAATTTCTCGAAATCCAATTCGGTCTGAAAAATGCATATTCGTTGTTACTCATTCCTATTACCCATGTGTTGGAAGGATAAATATAGCATCTGAAGGGCCACCAGGGCCAAATCTTCGTGTCTCTCCACCTTTTCAAATCAAATCCCAGATCACCTAATTTTGTACGTACTATTTCCAAAGTTTTAAGCATCTCATCAGGTGGGTCGGTCAGAGCATAATGCCCATAAACTTTAAAGTTACCTTCTACTGATGTTTTGTTGTAATAAGATTTCAGTACCTGAAATATCAGAGCGGGAGGAAGAAGAACCACCGGACTAACCTGAGGTTCCACATTCTTCTTCATGAATGTTTTATATGAGCTTACTATTTTTGCTTTGATGGTTGCAGTTACCACATTACCTTTGATTTGAATATCATCAATGGGCAGAAAGTTGTACCCCTTATTGCCCATTATCTCGTCATTTACTTCATAAGCAAGCATCAGGGCAATTCCGTCCAAACTTTCCAAATTCTCTTTAGCCGTTAATTTGACAGTAAATTCCATTTCATTTTCGGAAGAGTTCTCGAATTTAACAGAATAAATATCTGATACAGCATCCTCAGAATTTATCCAACTATTTGTGGACTTTGAAAAAACAAGATTTGTGGGTTTTGAAAGATTCCCCTGTGGAATTGAAATTTTGATGTTATCAAATTCGGCATCACCACCGGAGGCATCTAAGGTTTTAGTCCCTAAATTTGTCCATTTCAGCTGACTTGGATTATTATCCGCAGGAGTTGTTGAGGTATCTTTGCAGGCAGACCCCTTAAGAATCATTGACAAAACTATCAATGTCATTACAAGATAGAACTTATTAAACTTGACCATCTCGTGTCCTTAATTTATAGTAAAAATATTTAACAAACGATTGCATGAATTAAATCACTACTTGTATTTCACAAATATACAAATTTTTTCTCACTATCAGAAATTTATAACTCAAAAGATAAGAGTAAAAAACTTTTATAATAACCTTCAAAAATTCGCCCTATTTATTCAGAAAAAAAACTATTTTTTTCATGCACACCATCCAATATTCAGCATTTTGGAATTTCAGAAGAGCGTGTTGATGAATAGGTAATTTTAACTTTTGAATTTCAAATATATGCAAAGTTCTAATTTATCAACAGATTCTTCGGTCATTTATGTTTTGTTCAATTTTTCTTCTTTTCTTTATCCTGCTTCTTCTCTTCAACACCTCATCAACTAAACGACTAAACCCCTAAACATATTGAAACCGCCAATAGTTTGATTACAAAAAAAATATTTAGTTTAGTCTGAATTTAAGCTGTTAAAGCTTTTTCACATAGGTCTTAAACTCCTTCATATTAGCTATCATTCTAAGAATTCAGATATTTACTTTAATATAAAAATATTTATTTAATAAATAGCGAAAACTACCGATATATATATATACGCTTTGTATTGATTTAACAGGTACGAAAAATTTTCGTATTTTTGTTTCATATTTTATTTAATAATTTCATTATTATCAGGACATACTTAATGGAAAGATACCCAAGAGAAGAACGTCGTTCGGGATACCGGCTCATAATTATTTTTGTTGTAATTGCCGTTGGGATACTTTCCGCGGCTCATCTTTATTACCAAAATTACAAAACGGAATTCAGAACCGAGATTGAAGATCAGCTTACTGCTATATCCGAATTGAAGATTAGCCAGATTACACAATGGCGAAAGGAACGACTTGGGGATGGGATTGTATTTAAAAATAATTCTGTATTTTCTGATTTAGTCAAACGATATTTTACAGATAATGATGACTTAGATGCAAAAAAAAGAATCAATGCATGGATGGAAAAAGTTTTTCATGCCTATAAATATAATGGAATTTTCCTGTTGGACACTGTTTTTTTCAAGCAATATTCAATCTCAGAAGGTAATGAGAGAAATAAAGCTTTAATTTCGCAAAATTCATTGGATTCTCTGAAATCAGGAAAAGTTGTATTTGAGGATTTTTATCGTGACGATACAAAACAGAATATTTTTTTAAAGATTCTTGTTCCAATTGTTGATGACGATAAAAGGATGATTGCTATAATCGAACTTAGAATTAATCCTGATGATTATCTTTTTCCTATGATAAGCAAATGGCCCACACACAGTAAAACAGCAGAGACACTTATCCTTCGGAGGGAAGGAAATACGGCTCTTTTCCTTAATGAACTTAAATTCCAGAAAAACTCTGCAATGAATCTTAGAATTCCATTAGAAAAAACAGAAGTCCCTGCCGTAAAAGCTGTCCTCGGTCAGGTTGGAATTGTTGAAGGCATTGATTACCGGGGTGTGGAAGTATTCGGATACATTAAGCCTGTTCCAGATTCACCTTGGTTCATGGTTGCACGTATTGATAAATCTGAAGTTTATGCTCAGTTAAAAGAAAAATTCGGATTTTTACTATTCACTGTTATAGCTCTTTTGGTATGTGCGGGTGCAGGTATAGGATTCATCTGGAGACAACAGAGGCTTAAATTTTATAAAGAAAAATTTGCCGCCGCCGAACAACTTCGCAAAAGCGAGGAAAATCTTACTATTACGCTAAATTCTATTGGTGACGGTGTGATTTCAACT
>CAZSHX010000011.1:0-25258 GCA_964606895.1 uncultured Hyphomicrobiales bacterium | reverse complement strand
AGAATTGCGTGAAAATCTTTTGAAAATGACCACAACTGATGAAAACGGTTTTGTTGTCCACATTAATGCTGTTGCATAAATACTGTGCGTATGGACTTTGGCTGATGCAAAAGGAAAACCCTTAGCTGAAGTATTTCATATTATTAGTGCAATAACTCGTGAATTGGCAATTAATCCCGTTAAAACAGTAATTGAAAAGGGCATTGTCGTTGGTTTGGCAAATCATACAGTTCTTGTTTCAAAGAATGGAACTCAATATCAAATAGCAGATAGCAGATAGTGCTGCACCGATTAAGAACAAAGATGGAAAAATTGTTGGTATTGTACTTGTTTTTTCTGATGTAACTGAAAAATATTCGGCACAGGAAAAATTGGCTGAAAATTTAAAATTTCTGAAAGACACACAAAAAATTGCTCATCTTGGTAATTATATTTTAAATGTTCAAAGTGGCTATTGGAGTAGTTCGGAAATCCTGGATGATATTTTTGGTATAGAGTCTGACTTTGATAAATCTGTTCAAGGTTGGGTTTCGATTATTCATCCTGAATGGCAGACAATCATGAACGACTACTTTGCCAATGAAGTTATTGGCAATAAGCAAAAATTTGACAAGGAATATAAGATTATCAGACAGAAAGATAAAGTCGTACGATGGGTTCATGGATTTGGTGAGTTAGAATTTGATAACGATAACAATCCAATAAAAATGATTGGTTTAATCCTGGATATAACTGAGAGAAAGCAGGCAGAGGAAAAATTATTTGAACAACGCCATATATACGAACAAATTCTTGAACAATCGCTTGCAGGATATTGGGATTGGGATATCCCCACCGGTGATGAGTATTTGAGTCCGACTTTTAAGAAAATGTTTGGCTACGAAGATAATGAGATTGAAAACAAGGCAACATCCTGGCAAAAGTTGATATTTGCCGAAGATCTACCCTGTGTATATGAAAAGTATAACCAACATGCTGAAAGCAAAGGGAAAATACCCTTCTATAATGAAGTTCGTTATCATCACAAAAACGGTTCAATTGTATGGGTTATTTGTACCGGCAAAGTAATTGAGTGGGATGAAGATGGAAAAGCAAAGAGGATGATTGGGTGCCACATTGATATCAGCGAGCGAAAGCTTGCCGAGGAAGCATTAAGAGAGAATGAAGCGAGATTCCGTGCTTTTATTGAGCAATCACCTGTGGCTATTGGTTTATTCAATCTTAACGGTCTTGGTGCCTATGCAAATCAAAAATTTATGGATATTCTGGGCTTAAAAAATCTGGAAGAGATGATAGGAAGACCAGCACACGAGTTTTTTGTACCTCAATTTCGCGAAGACAGCATAGAACGGACACGCCGCCGGCTTGCCGGACTTCCTGTACCTGTGGAATATGAATCAATATGTTTGCGTTCTGACGGTACAGAATTTCCGGTGCAGATGGCTGTGGCACCAATCCAGTTTTCAGATGGAATATCGAGTATCGCTTTCTTAACCGATATTACTGAACGTAAGCTTGCTGAAGAAACAATCCGAAAGAGCGAGGAAAACCTGTCTATTACTCTTCATTCTATAGGCGATGGAGTAATTTCAACCGATGAGAATGGCTTGATTGTTCAAATGAACCCTGTCGCTGAAACGATGTGCGGATGGACTTTAGCTGAGGCTAAAGGAAAATCATTTGCCGAAGTATTCAGAATAATAAACTCTGAGTCACGCGAACCTTCGGTTGACCCGGTTGAATTTGTAATTGAGAAAGGATTGACCGTTGAATTGGCAAACCATACTGTTCTTATTTCTAAAGATGGAACAGAATATCAGATAGCCGACAGTGCCGCACCGATCAAAAACAAAGATGGGAAAATTTTAGGAGTGGTTCTGGTATTTTCAGATGTAACTGAAAAATATAAAGTACAGCAAGATTTAAAAGAAAGGGAAGAACAATATAACCGCCTTGTTTCAACAATGACGCAAGGTCTTGCTCTGCACGAAATTATTTGTGATGAGCAAGGTGTTCCCGTTGATTATAGATTTTTAACTGCAAATAAAAGCTTTGAAGCATTAACAGGCTTGAAGATTGAATCAATTATAGGGAAAACTGTCCTCGAATTAATGCCCGGAACAGAAAAATACTGGATTGAACAATATGGAAAGGTTGCATTAACGGGTGAACCTGCTCATTTTGAAAATTTTGCCAGGGAAATTGGCAAATATTATGAAGTTTTAGCTTATTCTCCGGAAAAAAACCAATTTGCAGTGGTTATATCTGACATCACCGAACGCAAGAGAGCCGAAAATGCTTTGCAAAAACAAGTGGTTGCACTAACCAGACCATTGGATGATACAACTCAAATTCATTTCAAAGATTTATTTAATTTGGTGGAAATTCAAAAAATTCAGGATTCTTTTGCTGATGCAACAGGAGTAGCTTCTATCATTACTTATCCGAATGGTACCCCTATAACAAATCCAAGCAATTTTTGCAGACTCTGTATTGACGTTATCAGGAAAACTGAAATAGGTCTGAAAAATTGTTTCAAATCCGATGCTGAAATTGGTCGAAGGAATGATTCTGGTCCAAATATTCAACCTTGCCTGAGTTGTGGTTTGTGGGACGCAGGTGCAAGTATAACTGTAGGCGGGAAGCATATTGCTAATTGGCTAATCGGTCAGGTGAGAAATGAAGAATCTGATGAGGAAAAAATATTAAAATATGCCGAAGAGATAGGTGCTGACCCAAAAGAATACCAAGAAGCACTTGCCGAAGTTCCTATTATGTCAAAAGATAAATTCCTGAAAATTTCGGAAGCTTTGTTCAATTTTGCTAATGAATTATCCTTGAAAGCATATCAGAATGTCCAGCAGGCACGGTTTATAAACGAAAGCAAAGAGGCAGAAGAAGTAATCAGGCAAAATGAATTCAGATTGAAATCTCTGATTGAACTCAGTAACATGCAAAGCAATTCACTTGAAGAATGTTATAACTTTATTCTGAATAAATCTATGGAGATAACCGGTAGCGACATTGGTTTCTATGGATTTGTTGATGAAGCTGAAGAAAATGTTAGAATTTTTGCCTGGTCTGATTCTGTTATGAAATCATGTGCGGTTCAAAATAAAACTATTGATTTTGTTGTTAGCCAGACAGGTCTCTGGGGAGAGGTCATCAGGCAAAGCAAGCCAATTATTATCAATGATTACTCCCAAGACCACCCAAAGAAAAAAGGGATACCTGAAGGGCATGTCGATATAAAGAATTATGCCAGCATTCCATTTTTCGATAATAACAAAATTGTTTCCATTTTGTCAGTTGGGAATAAACCTTCCGATTACACTGATAATGATATTACCCAGCTGAGCTTATTCATGGAGGGGATGTGGGGAATCGTCAGAAGAAGACAGCACCTATCAGACCTAAAAATTGCCAAAGCAAAAGCTGAAGAGAGCGAAAAACTGAAATCAGCGTTTCTTGCAAATATGAGTCATGAAATCCGTACACCGATGAACGGTATCATAGGGTTTTCAAAATTAATGGCAGAGCAAGACTTAACTATCGAAGAAAGAACAGAATATTCCAATATCTTAAACAGTAGCTGTACACGGCTACTAAATACGGTTAATGATGTGCTCGATATATCAAAAATTGATGCAGGGCAAATGGAAGTAAAGGAAAGTACATTCTTTGTAAACAAGGTTATTAATGAATTAAATAAATTGCATTACAATTTGTTCGATTTCAAAAATGTTGCATTAACATATTCTATTGATGAAGAGCTTGAATCAATACAAATTAATAGTGATGAGCAGAAGATATATCAAATCCTGAACAATTTATTAGGGAATGCATATAAGTTCACTCATGATGGCAGGGTGGAATATGGTTGCAACATCAAAGACGAGTTTATTGAATTTTATGTAAGCGACACGGGTATTGGTATATCTGATGATGCTAAGGAACTGATTTTCGGCAGATTTAATCAGGAGAATCTTACTCTTGCCAGAGGGCATGAAGGTTCCGGCTTGGGGTTGTCTATTTCAAGGGGTTTGGTTGATTTATTGGGTGGCAGGATTTGGGTCGAATCCGAAAAGGGTGTCGGTTCTACTTTTAGATTTACAGTTCCGTTAAAAATAAGTAAAACAGAGAACAGAGATATTTCTATTAAGCATCAACATCATTCAGATGATACACTATCAAAAAAATTAAAAATCTTGGTTGCTGAAGATGAAATATCAAATTATTTACTTGCCAAGAATATTTTGATTAGAGGGTTAAATGCTGAAGTCATCAGGGCAGAAAACGGACTCGAAACTCTTGAAATTTTCAATGATAATGCTGATATTTCCTTAATAGTAATGGATATCAAAATGCCGCTTATGGATGGATTGGAAGTTACAAGAATAATTAGAAAGATGAATAAGGATATCCCCATAATCGCAGTAACGGCTTTTGCCCTGAGCGGTGACCGTGAAAAAGCATTAGATGCGGGATGCGATGATTATATCTCAAAACCTTTTGATGCAAATAACTTAGTTTTAAAAATTCAAAAATTACTTGACTGATATGATTACAAATGACTAAATTGCACAAATAGTTCGTTGCATTTTAAAATGAATTGATTTTGTAAATTATTATGAACACAGAAGACAAATCCAAAGAAGAACTTTTGATAGAATTACAAAAGTTGGTACAAGAAATTGAAGCCCTGAAAGCCTCGCACTCAAAGGAGCTTAAGGAACATAAATTGACTGAAGCGTCATTGATTGAAAGCGAAAAGCAATTCAGGTTAGTTTTTGAAAACAGCAACGATGCAATTTTTTGGGCAGAAGCTTCGTCAGGTAAAATTATTAAATGCAATCAAGCCGCTCTGGATTTGGTAGAAAGAACCGAAGAAGAATTGATCGGCAGTCATCATTCAATATTGCATCCAAAAGAAAACGAAGAAAGATTTAAAACACAATTCAAGGAACACGTCAGAACAAAGGGACATGAGGCAGTTGAGTCTGAAATAATTACTAAGTCAGGACGAATCAAACTTGTTGAGGTATCATCAACTATTATAACACTTGATGGTTTGGAGATAAATCAGGGAATATTTAAAGACATATCAGCCAGAAAACTGTATGAGCAAAAGTTGCTTGAAAGCGAAGTGAGGTTCAAAGCAGTTTTTGAACAATCTCAAATTGGAATAGCTCTGTCAAGAGATGGAATAACACTTGAAGCTAATAAATGCTATTTGCAGATGTTTGGTTTTGAAACTATTGAAGAATTATATGGCAGACCATTGATTGAACAGATTGCACCTCATTGTGTAGAAGATATATTGGATAAAATTAAACGCAGGTCTTTGGGACAAGATGTCGAAACAACTTATGAATCAATCGGGCTTAGAAAAGACGGGACTCAGTTCCCATTTCTTATTTCAGTTGTGAGAATCATATTAAACGAAGTACCAACGACCATCAGTTTCTTTACGGATTTGACTTACCGTGTGCTTGCCGAAGAAAAACTCAGACTTTCGGAACAAACATACAAAGGAATTCTGGATAGTATAAATGAATCTGTTTATATAGAAAGTGCTGAGGGCTATTTCCTGGAAGTCAACAAAGCGGCAGAAAAAATGTATGGTTACGATAAAGAATTTTTTGTTGGTAAAACTCCTGAATTCCTTTCTGCTCCCGGCAAAAATGATCTTGCCCAATTGGCACCAATGCTCGAAAAGGCACTAAATGGAGAACCTCAGACTTTTGAATTCTGGGGCAGGCGAAGTGATGGAACAATATTCCCTAAAGATGTCAGCAACACACTCGGTTATTACTTCGGCGAAAAAGTAATAATAGCAGTTGCACGTGATATAACCGAACAAAAACGATTTGAAGCGAAGCTTATCGAAAGCGAAAAGAAATATCGCGAACTGGTTCAGGGTTCTCCTGATGCTATTGCAATATATGTTGACGACAAAATAGTTTTTGCTAATGAAGCCGGTGCCCGACTCATGCGGGCAAAAAATACAAACGAACTTTTAGGTAGATCAATAATTGAATTTGTACATCCTGACTTTAGAGACTTTGTTAAAAAGCGTGTAATAGAAGCTCTAACAAAGGGTTTACCTTTGCCGCTTGCCGAAGAAAGATTTTTACGGCTTGATGGCACTGATGTTGATGTCGAAGTTAAAGCATTGCCAATTGTTTATGAAAATAAATCTGCAGTTCAGATTATTGTCCATGATATTACTGACCGTAAACAGGCTGAAGTAAAACTGCGAGACAGTGAAAAGCAGTACCGTACTCTTGTAGAGCAAATGCAGGAGGGCATTCTTGTTGTTGATAATGATGACGTAATCCAATTTGTTAATCCGAAGTTCTGCGAAATGCTTGATTATTCTAAAGAGGAGTTGATAGGTAAAGTTGGATATGAGATTTTACTACAATCTGATATGAATGACTTTATTAAGGATAAAAATATCCAAAGACAAACAGGTATTACCGACCAATATGAACTTGTAATGAGGAAAAAGACCAATGATCCAATCGTTGTTTTATTGACTGCATCTCCAATCAGCGATTCAAATGGCATAGTCGTTGGGTCTATGGCCATATGTCTGGATATTACTCAAAGAAAACAAATTGAAGAAGAACTGATTAAATCAAAGGAAAGAGCTGAAGA
The DNA here is from genome assembly GCA_964606895.1 of uncultured Hyphomicrobiales bacterium. Lineage (GTDB taxonomy): Bacteria > Bacteroidota > Ignavibacteria > Kapaibacteriales > UBA2268 > CAZSHX01. The sequence goes on along the minus strand of CAZSHX010000011.1, from coordinate 18,595 downwards.
GAGCGATCGTCTGAAATCTGCTTTCCTTGCCAATATGAGCCATGAGATCAGAACTCCGATGAATGGCATTATAGGATTTTCCCAAATGATTGCAAAGCCTGATTTAGACTTAGAAGATAGACAGGAATTTGCGGATATTCTGAATAACAGTTGCAGTAGATTACTCAACACTGTTAACGATGTTCTGGATATTTCAAAAATCGATTCCGGGCAAATGGAAGTTAGAAATAATAAGTTTTCTTTGAAGAAAATATTGGACGAACTTTTCAAATTTAATTCCACAAATTTCAGTCAAAAAAATCTCGATTTAAAACTTGAAATCCCTGCTGATTTGGAGCAAATACAAATCGAAAGCGATGAACAGAAGATTTACCAAATCATGAATAATCTTCTAAGCAATTCTTTGAAATTTACAAATACAGGCAGAGTGAGTTTCGGTTGCAATCTTAAAGATAACTATTTAGAATTTTTTGTTGAAGATTCGGGTATTGGCATCTCAAAAGAGGCTCAGAAAACGATTTTCGGAAGATTCAATCAGGAAGATGTAACTTTATCCCGAGGTCACGAAGGTGCCGGCTTGGGCTTATCTATTTGCAAGGGTTTGGTTAGTTTGCTAAATGGCAAACTTTGGGTTGAATCCGAAAAAGGACAAGGTTCAACATTCAGATTTACTATCCCCTTTGAATCTGATATTATTATTGCTGAAAAAGGTGTTGTTGAACAAATCAAAAAATCAGATTTCTCTGAAATTAGAAGGATGAAAGTCCTTGTTGTTGAAGACGATGCCACAAATTATTTTTTAGTTAAAATCATTATGGAACGAGAATTCAAAGCACAAATTATAAAAGCAGAAAACGGATATGAAGCTTTGGAACAATATAACAAGAATTCTGATATTTCATTAATAATTATGGATATCAAAATGCCGCTTATGGATGGAATAGAAGTTACCAAAATCATCCGGGAAACCAATAAAGAAATTCCGATTTTTGCGGTTACTGCCTTTGCTTTAATCGGCGATAAAGAAAGAGTTATGGAATCAGGTTGCAATGATTATATTGCCAAACCATTCGACAATCATGAATTTATTCGTAAAGTCAAAAAATTGATAAAATAGCTTATATTAGGATTTGAAAATTACAAAATATTCTGTTCGTTTTACAAGCTATTTAATTTGCTCATATTTTTAGGTCATTTATTTATATCGTTTTCTTAAAATCTTATGAAAGGGAGTAAATCTAATACCCGTAGCTTTTCAGAAGATTTTTGTCGTTACGCCATTTTTCGCGGACTTTTACGAAGAGTTCGAGAAAAATCGGCATTTCGAGGTGTGCCTCGATATCTCTTCGGGATTTCTCGCCGATTTCCTTGATTTTCTCTCCATTTTCGCCGACAACTATCCTTTTCTGACTCGAACGTTCAATTATGATTTCTGCAGAAATGAACCATTTCCCGAATTCTCTTTCCTTAAATTCAACCACATTGATTTCGGTGGAATAGGGGATTTCCTGCTCGAATGATTTAAAGACTTTTTCCCTGATTATTTCGGAAACAAAAAACCTTTCATTCTGAATGCTCAGAAATTCTTCGTCGTAGTAGAATTCATTTTCAGGCAGTAGCTTTTCAACAATCCTGATTAGTGTTGAAGTTTCGGCAGATTTGATTGCAGAAATGGGAACAATCTCGGTAAATAATTTCAAATCAGAAAAATGCTTAATCATTGGCAGGACTTCTTTAACATTTTTGAGCTTGTCTATTTTATTCAAAGCGAGAAGAATGGGTTTGTTGATGTTTTTGAGTGCTTCCAGAAATTTATCAGGAAAATTCAACCCCTTTTCAAAATCGCTGACATCCACTAATAAGCAAATAATATCGGCATCGGAGAGAGATTCCGTAACATATTCCATCATCTTTCTCTGCATTTCGTATTTCGGAGCAAGAATACCGGGAGTATCAATAAAAACAATCTGATTTTCGCCTTCAGTGTAAATCCCGATGACTTTTTTGCGTGTTGTCTGGGGTTTGGGTGTAATAATAGAAAGCTTCGCCCCAACAAATGAATTGAGTAAAGTAGATTTCCCTACGTTCGGTCTGCCGATTATGGCAACATATCCTGATTTTGTCATATTTTAATTTTGTCTCTCTTTTTGCTTTTTTCCTTTAAGCAATTTCAAAAGTATTTGTTACTTTTTGATAAATGTTCCGTTTCTGTACTCCAGAAACGCCTGATTAAGTTCTTCCTGTGTATTCATGACAATCGGTCCGCCCCATGCAACAGGTTCGTTCAAGGGTTTGCCCGAAATGAAGATGAATTTAGCCGGCGAGTCCGCGGTTGAAATTTCGATTTCATCTCCATCAACCAAATTGACAAGCTGACCGGCAAAAATTTCTCTGCTCTTTTCCTTGTCAAAATAAACAACTCCTTCGTAAACGCAAGCGATTACTGTATATTCGGGATTAACCTGTAATTTTAATGATTTTCCTGCATTCATTGAAACATCGAAATATAAAGTATCGGCAACGATTTCAGTAACCGGACCATTGGTTCCGCCTATTTCTCCGGCAATCACTTTGATGCTTATTCCTTCTTCCAAAACAGCAGATGGAATTGTTGCCGCCGGAACTTCCTGATAGCGTGGTTTCATCATTTTGTTTTTGGCAGGCAAATTCACCCAAAGCTGAAAACCTTTCATGGTGCCTTCGTATGCTTTCGGCATTTCCTGATGAACAATACCGCTACCGGCTGTCATCCATTGTACATCACCTGTTGAAATCTCGCCTTTATTTCCGAGACTATCACTATGTTCCACACTACCTTCAAGCATATAGGTTACAGTTTCCATACCTCTGTGGGGATGCCACGGGAAACCGGCAAGATAATCAGCGGGATTATCCGAGCCGAAATTATCAAGCAGAAGAAACGGGTCGAAAGTATTTTTTTCGTAAAAGCCAAAAATGCGTTTCAGCCTGACTCCCGCACCCTCCATAACAGTTTTACCTGTGAGAACTTCAGCAATTTTTCTATTTGTACTCATGAAATATATCTCCTCTAATCTGTAATAACAAATTTAAATAACGGACATTAAATTCTGTCCAAACAATTGACACGCAAAAATAAGATATAAATTGTTAATTAAATAGAGTTTTCAAATCCATTGACTTCAATCATCACTTTATCAAATAAATCATTTAATTCAAACCAACTTCTTCACTATGGTTGCGGAAAATGAGGAATTGGTTTATTAGACGAACCTTCGACAGCTTTTGTAGCAATATCCTGAATCTGAGAATATGCTTTATCGAGCTGAAGTGCATATTTGCTAATCAATTCGTTTTGCTCTTTTATCGTTTGTTCAAGTGTGTCAATTTTAATATTGAGTACTCTTTTGTCGCCGTCGAAAGAAGAAATCAGAAGTTCTTCCTTGTGTTTTGCATCCAAAATAATTCTTTCGGTGGCTTCTTTTACTGATTTATCAACCACACGGGCAATTTCTTTTGGAAACTCGGCGGACTTAGCTCTAAGTTCTTTCAGTTCGGCTTCATTCTCCAAAATATTTTTTTCTCGTTCTGCCAGATCTTTTTCTGTTTTTTCTTTTAATTCACTAAGTTCTTTTTCGAGTAAAGCTTTTTCATTTTCATACTTGTCACGCAAAACCTGCTGTTCTCTTTGCAACTTATATAGATACTCTTCTTTTTCCCTGTTGCGAATTGCAAGTTCTTGCTTTTCTCTTTCTTTAATCTCAATTTCCTTTTGAGTTTTCTCAATGTCCCATTTTTTGCGTTTATCATTGATTTCTGTCTCCAGTTCAATCTTCAGCTCATCCATTTCTTCAGTGAATTCTTCCTTTTTTATTCGCTGAGCCTCGAGCATTGCATTGAGTGATTCGGCACTTTTCTGAATTTCATAGATTTCCGTAAGCTCAGAATCTTTTGCTAAAACCGCTTTTTTAATGCTTTGATATTTGGCAAATTCTTCCTCAACTTTTTCATTTAATTTGGAAAGTGTCAATCCAAATTCATATTTCAATTCGGACATTTTCTTGTTGATGGCTTCATTGGAAAGTGAATCGGTAAAATCAAGAGCCAATTTTATTTGCTTTTCCTCGATTTTCTCTGAGGCTTTGATTTCATTTTCTTTTTTGGATTCGAGCGATTCGAGCAATTTGTTGTAGGCATCCAACATTTCCTGTTTCGTGTTAGTTGTTGAAAGCTTTTTTGGTGATGGACCTGTCATGTTATTCTCCTTAATTTTATTTTCAAAAGCATTATTTACTTTGTAAATTCATTAGCATCAAAAAGCAAAAATAATAAATTTTGTATCTACTGAAGCATATTAATTCAGGATTTACCTTACGGAACTTTGGCATAGGATGACAGGAAATAATATTTGATGCAACATAGAAACGTAGTAAACCATTAGAAATTAAGGATATTAAAACCTGTTATAAAATACATTGCATTGACAATGCTAAGTATTAGCCAAAATATTGCATTCTAAATACAATATGAATTTTTCCGGATAAAATCCTTTCATAGTTCAATTCTTTTCGCAAGTGGAAGAAAATTCAACCTCACCCTTACCCTATCCATTCTTGGAAAGGGCGAAGGACGAGGATGTCCCTTCTTGTTCCCTCTCCTTCGGGGAGGGTTAGGGAGGGGTCTTTCACTTCGTCATCCCTTTCCATGCCATTAATGCCGAACCCTTTTGATAAATATCCATGCAAGTTACCTCGTCACTCCTGAAACTACATATTTCGTTGCTGTATTTAGTTAAAATCATCATGCACCTTGATTTTGAAGTACTGCATATTGGTTTCGCGCTACTGCATATTGGTTTTTCCGATATTCAAAGACTACTTTCACGAGTAATTTAATAATTCGTACTGCTTCAAAGAACAAAAATTTCATTTATGTTAATCCATTTTCCTGTTTTCCTTGCCATTCCGGTTAAATCTATATGAAATAATTTCATGCCAGTTCCTCTTCGTCTCCTGCATCCCGAAAGGGAAGTTAGTAGGTTTTGGGAATATGCAATGTTTTTTGTCATTATAAATTTAATTTATTCTTCTATATTTGGTGAGAAAATTACTTTTGGTATATCAATCAATTTTGAAGTATTCTTGTCAATAATAAAAAGTGAAAAATCTATCATACTATTAAAAAGAAAATTCTTCACGTAATATGGACAAGCATTTGTACACATCAAATAAATGTATTTATCATTTTCTTTAATATCATATACTGAATTCGTTGGCTCTGGATATTTGAAAAATGTCAGTTTATTTTCATTTCTACAGTTATCACCAATGAAAACTTTGTTTAAATCAATTAATTCAAGTATCGAATCTTCTACTATTTTAAAAATTTTTTCGTATTTATGTTTTATTGTTGTTGCAATTATATAATTTTTAATTCGATAAATATTTGCAGAATCAGGATATAGATGATCTTTTATATATTGGTCAAGTTTCATTCTTTGTGTGTTCAATCCAGTTTTAATCAAAGTGTCTTCATTGATAAAATAGAATAAATTATTTTTTCCAGAACTATCAATAATTTGTTCAAACCATAGATAGCTACCAATTATTTCACCATCGAATTTTACTTTATTGAAAAAATATTTTTTTACTTCACATGTTCTTAAGTTTAAAGATATTACAGATTGTCTAAACTTTTCATATCCAATAGGAAGTTCATAATCAAAAATTATTAAAGAATTATCATTCAACCAATAAAAACGAAGGTAACGCCCCAAATAATTTATTACTGCTTGTTCTACTCCGTTCTTTGTAAATAATTTAAGAGTTAAAAGACGTTGAGATAATTCTTCTTTCATTCTTTTAAAATATTCTTTATCATCTTTTCGATATTCAGCATCAAAAACAAATTTGATCACATCAGAATCATTTGCAGTATATCCTACAATAGTAAAATAATGGTTGTAATCATTTGAAAATTGATTTCCCAAATAATATTTAACAGTATCAACTCTGCCTTGAAATAAAGTTGAATCAAAGTTATTTAAGGAAGGTCCAAATTCACCATGAGAAAAAATGTCATGAGGTTCAATCATCCACATCATGACAATAAATAGAAAAATTAAATAATATTTTCTCTTCATTTCATCACCTCTTCTTCTTTATTTCCAAAATGATTTTCTGAAGCTCCGAGACGGGCAATGAGCTAAGGATTTTGTCCTTCTCGAGCCTTTCGTAGTCATCAAAGTCTTTGGCAACTGCTTTTTTTAATTCTTCGAGTGCCGTTTCAGTTTTTCCAGATGATGCGGCTATGCGTGCATTCAGGTAATTCAAATCGGGATTTTCAGCATCAACCTCGGAATAAATATAAGTGAATAGTGCCGCCATAGTCGGACTGCCGCCGTCGAGTGCTTTAACCGAATACAGATAGGAATAAAGGCTGAGCGAACCCAACATCCTTTTTGCGGCATACCATTCCGCAGTTTTCGATTTTTTTGCCTGCATTTTTTTTAAGCGTGCCAGCTCGGTTTTCCACCAGGTATAATCTTTTGTTCCGAACCCCGACAGCAGACTTTTCAGTTCTTCCTGCTCGCCTGCCAGATTTTCATCCGTTTGGCTTTTTCCTTTGAACGATTCCGCCGATACTGCGAAATCTGCAATCAATTTCTCATCCTTTGGAATTATTCCCTGATTCATCACCTCCGATTCGAAAAACATGAAAAGGTTTTCGAGTACTTCGGCAGGGGACCAGTCGTGCTTTCCGTCAAAATACATGAAGCGGTTCGGGAATTGAGCATTTTTAAAGATTCTCTCGGTTTCCCGAACTTCGTAGTAGTTGAAATCCCAATTGCCTGCAAATGATATATAAGAAAAATCGGCTTTTCGGTTAATTGTTTCCTGAGTACCTGCACCACAGCATGCAATTCCCTTGATTTCGGGCATCAGCCCTGCCAAAGTTTGAGCTACCCTTGCACCACCCGAAAAACCGGCAAGATAAATTCTTTTCTTGTCAGCTTTGACTCTTTTACCGAAATCAATCATAATCTCGGAATAAAAATCCTTTTGAGCGGAAAATTCCAATCCGTTTTTGTTGCAGTTCGAACCAATCAGAACATAACCGTATTTTTCGGCAAAAGGAACCATTTTCTCGGCAATCATTTTTCCGCGTGCTTTCGGGTCGAACATAACAAGCACGGGAAAAGGTTTGCCCGCTACGAAATTTTTCGGCAGATATAAATAATAACTGACAGTCAGATTCGCAGGGCAGTCAACTTTTTGGAGTACTCCCGATTGAGGAGTCGGGAGCGATTCGGATGCAACTTTCGGACTTTCATCTTTCTTTTGAGATGAACAACTTCCGATTAGAGTTAAAGTTAGAAGAAAAAAAATTAAATATTTCATATCATTCAATAAATGTTTCGAAAATTCAACTATTCCGAAAAGTAAATTACTAATAAAATTCAAAAAAAACCTTAATTTTGTTTTTTGAAAATAATCAATATTAATATTCTAAGGTAAAAAAAATGATAGACTATGTTATTCAGGCGGCTCACAAAACCGAAAATGTTACTTATGCAATCAGGGACATCGTTGTTTTAGCTAATCAGGTTGCAAAAACTGGAAAAGAAATGCTTTATCTGAACATCGGCGACCCGAATGTTTACGACCACAAAACACCCGACCATATTATCGAAGCTGTTTACAAAGCTATGAAAGACAATATGAATGGCTACGCCCCATCTTCGGGAATTGCGGCGGCTATCAAATCCATCGAACGCGATGCAAATGCCAAAGGAATTGACAACATTCATGATGTGTTTATTACAACAGGAGCAAGCGAAGCCATTGAACTTTGCCTTACTGCACTTGTCAACCAAGGCGAAAATGTTTTGATTCCAACTCCGGGCTATCCTCTTTATACAGCCGTTCAGAGCAAACTTGAACTTGTTGCAAATCCTTATTTCCTTGACGAAAGCAACGGCTGGCAACCGGATATTGAAGACATTAAGTCAAAGATAAATTCAAAGACAAAAGGTATCGTCCTGATTAATCCGAACAATCCGACAGGAACAGTTTTCAAAAAAGAAATTCTTCAGCAGATTGCAGAAATCGCAATTGAAAACAAATTAATTGTTTTTGCAGATGAAATTTACGACAAACTTTTGTTTGACGACAGCAAACATGTTTCGATAGCATCCCTCAATAAAGATTTGCCTTGTATTACATTTTCCGGTTTATCTAAAAATTATGTAGCCCCCGGTTTCAGAATCGGCTGGGGAATTGCAAGCGGTCCGATTTCGGCATTGAAAGATTTTCTTGAAGCAGTAAACAAACTTCTCAGAGCAAGAGTTTGTGCCAACCATCCCGGACAGTTTGCCATCATGGCAGGCTTGGACGGCGACCAGTCGCACATTGTTGCATTGAACAAAACATTACAAAGAAGAAGAGATATTTCCATGGAAATGCTTGGTACAATTCCGGGCATCTCGCTTGTTAAACCTCAGGGTGCGTTTTACGCATTCCCAACAATTGACGTGGAAAATGACACTCATTTTGCCGCAGAACTGATGAAAGAAACAGGCGTTGTTATCGTTCCCGGAAGCGGTTTCGGACAAAAACCCGGAACAAACCACTTCAGAATTGTTATTCTCCCTCCCGAAGAAATTCTCGAGAAAGCATTTACTCATATTCGCAATTTCCTTGAAAAATATAAAAACAAATAAGAATCAGTCATGACATCAAGTAACTATAAAATTCAGCGGGCAATTATTTCGGTATCCGATAAAACCGGATTAACCGAGTTTGCAAGAGCTTTGAGAGAGTTGGGAATCGAAATATTCTCAACAGGCGGCACAGCCAAACTTTTGAAAAACGAAGGAATACCGGTTAGAAGCGTAACCGAAATATCCGGATTTCCTGAAATATTGGACGGCAGAGTGAAAACACTTCACCCTGCAATTCACGCAGGATTGCTTGCCCGCCTGGACAACGAAGAGCATAAACAGCAATTGAGCGAGCATAACCTGAAATCAATTGATTTGCTGGTTGTTAACCTCTATCCTTTCGAAGAAACTTTGGCAAAAACCAAAAAGCATGATGTCCTGATTGAAAATATTGATATCGGAGGTCCCGCAATGCTCCGGGCTTCAGCTAAAAATTATATGTGGACTGCTCCGGTGGTGAATCCGAACAGATATGAAGAAATCATTAATTTACTAAGAGATAACAAGGGTTGTATTCCCGAGAAATATCGTTTGAGTCTTGCCTCGGAAGTATTTGAGCATACAGCATATTACGATTCGCTGATTTCAGGTTATTTAAGGGAATGTACGAATAAGGAATTTCCCGAAAAGCTTACAATTGAAGCACCTGTTGTTCAGAACCTACGTTATGGTGAAAACCCTCACCAAAAGGCAGTTGTTTATGGAAAACTCGGGAAAATATTCAAGCAAATTCACGGCAAGGAGCTTTCGTTTAATAATTTCCTTGATATTGATGCCGCTTCAAAAATCATTCTTGAATTCGATAAACCCTCCGTAGCAATCATTAAACATACTAATCCTTCAGGTGTAGGGACGGGTTCAAATCTTTCCGAAGCATACCATAAAGCCTTTGCAACCGACACTGTTTCTCCTTTTGGCGGTATTATAAGCGTCAACAGAACAATTGACCTTGAAACAGCCGAGACGATGCATTCACTTTTTTCGGAAGTAATTATTGCTCCCGACTTTTCGGAAGAAGCTTTGTCGCTTTTAACCAAGAAAAAAGACAGACGATTAATCAAAGCAGATTTTTCTGATCTAAAAAATTCATTGAAGTACGATTTCAGGTCAATAGCCGGAGGTTTTCTTTATCAGGAAACAGATTTGCAGTTGCTCAATGAGTCTGCATTGCGGGTAGTGACGAAAAGACAGCCGACTTCCGAAGAAATGGAAGCACTTATGTTCGGATGGAAAATTGCAAAACATGTTAAATCCAATGCAATTGTTTATTCACTCACCGACAGAACTCTTGGAGTCGGCACAGGACAAATGTCCAGAGTAGATTCTTCGAGAATAGCAGTTGAAAAAGCAAGTATGATGGGATTGGATTTGAAAGGTTCCGTAATGGCATCTGACGCATATTTCCCGTTTGCAGACGGAGTGATGATGGCAGTTAATGCGGGTTCAACGGCAATTATTCAGCCGGGTGGTTCTGTTCGCGACGAGGAAGTTATCGTTGCGGCAGACGAACATAATCTAGCTATGGTATTCACAGGAATGAGGCATTTCAGACATTAAAAGGACTAAAGCCTGACGTAGAAATCTTCATCTCTTGTTTCAACTTTGTCGCTTTTCAGCAATTGCTTGATAACACGTGCTACACTTTTAGTTCTGGCATTTGCAACTCTGCTCAGTTCATCTGAACCGGATACTCTTACTAATGATACCTTTTTTTTTGCCATTAGACTTAGGGCATCAGTCGGTGGAACTATTCTTTTCATAAATATTCTTGATTATTTTGAAATTACAATCTTTATATTCGGAAATTAAGAAAAAATATTTAAAATATTTTTTTATTTTTTTATTTACTATTGATATTTCGAGTATTTTTTTATATTTTGAATAGTTAAATATTATCAAGTGAATAATTCTCTAAAAATATGGAGTACAAATAAATATGAAATCATTTAAACAAATTATTAATAGGATGGTTTGTGCAGGTCTTTTTTTGCTGGTATTAGCCTCTGTAACGGCTTATTCCCTACCTGAGAGAGACACACTTGCCCCTATGTGGGGTGCAACACAAAGTCCATCTACAAACGATATAACTTATTTGAAAGTTGATTCAAATAATGTACTCTATATGGGTATTTGGGGCGGCGGTTTGAAAAAGTCGAATAATGATGGTTTGACTTGGACCGTGATGAATACCGGATTAACAAATCTTTTTATCACGTCTTTTGAAATTGACAGTGCCGGAACTTATTATGCAGGCACTTATGGAGGCGGAGTTTTCCGCTCCGTTAACAGAGGACTGCAATGGACTCAGATAAACAATGGTCTGACAAATCTAAAAGTTAAAACTATTATAACAAAAAGCGGGGGACCGGTTTTTGTCGGCACTTTGGGAGGCGGAGTTTTCCGTTCTCTTAATGGAGGACAAAGCTGGCAACAAGTAAATAATGGAATATGGTTCTGGGATATCAGCGTTATGATGGTTACCAATTCAGGTGTTATCATGGCAGGAACAAATGGCGACGGTATTTACCGAAGCGATGATAATGGAGATTACTGGCGACGTTCCAATGGCGGAATAACTTCAAAGAACATTACTTCGTTTTGGGTAAATGAACTTGGTGAGATTTTTGCAGGTACTTATGGCGGCGGTGTAAATTCTTCTATTAGTTCCGGTGTGAGTTGGGGTGAGTATAAACCAAGTTCTAAAGTTAAGAATGTTGCTTGTGTATCCGGTTATCTGAGTCAGGAACCAATTGCAGGATTAAATGATTTTGGTATTTGGAAATACGACAGCCAAATTTATGAACAATGGCGCAAAAGCGATATGACTTCTTATGGAGTGAATTGTATTGTCAAAAACAGAAATGCAGTTTTGTTTGCCGGCATTCCAAATCTTGGACTGTATAAGAGTACAAACGGCGGTATGAAATGGATTCCAAATGATGCTACTGCACCAATTATGGATACAGTTGTCAAACAATTAGCGGCTTACGATGGAGGATTAGTCCTATCCTCAAATATCGGTGGTATAATTTATAGTTCAACAAATTATGGCTCAACCTGGAACCAAACCAATGTTAATGCCAAATACATTACTGCCGCTGGTTTTGATTCCGTTGGTAATGCTTATGTAGCTACTATAATGGATTCAGCAACTGTCAGATATGGAAGCCTTTACAGATCTGCCGATAAAGGGGCTACATGGCAAAGACTTCTAAGAATGAAAGATTCTACAATAGATGCTATTGGTGCAAAAGCAGGCGGATTTATGCTTATAGGTTTAGCCTTCCCACCATCTGACCCGAAAAATCCAAATTTACCTCATTCGGTTTTAATGAAAACAACTAATTATGGACTATCATGGTCTTATATTCAAGCGGCTTCAGCATATTTGGGCTTTCATTTTATTAAAATGAATGCCGCCGGTGATATATTTACCTGCATGGTTCCCGGAGTTATGAGATCTCAGAATAATGGGACTTCATGGACCAGAGTTCTGGACTCCTCAAAGAATTGTTTTGATATTGCCTTCAATTCACTGGGGCATTATTTCTGTGGTACCGATGATGGTGTGTATAAATCTGTTAATGCCGGAGGTACATGGACTACTAACAGACTGGGCTTTACATATCCATGGGTCAAGTTTATTGCTATAACTCCAAGAGATGAAATTTATATCGCAATGCATTCCCAATATGGTATTTTTCGATCAATAAATCAGGGAGTTACTTACGATTCTGTTGACAATCCCATTAGAAGATCCGTTGTCGGTGGTCTCACGATTTCGCCTGAAGGATATATCTATCTTGGGGCTCCGGAGTTATTCAGGACAATCGAGCCTCCGGATATGGTTCCTCCCGTACTTACCTATCCGGCAGATTTATCAGGCGGATTAAGTTTAACTCCGACTTTAGGGTGGAATAGTGCTCCAAAAGCTGAAATGTATGAAGTTCAGGTATCAACGGAACTGAATTTCACTAACCCTCTTGAAATTATTACTGTAGGTGATACTTTCCGAGTTGTTTCCAGAAGTATGGATTACAACACAACGTATTACTGGAGGGTTCGCTCCCGATTCAATAATTCAAAAAGTGATTGGTCAAGCACATTCCAATTTGTAACAATTATAAAGTTTCCTGTTTTGTTGTCACCAAAAAACGGAGCAGCCGGAATGCCTACTACTTTAAATGTAACTTGGAAAAAAGTTGATGGTGCCGGTGCTTATATTGTACAGGTTTCTAAAGACCCTGCTTTCGGTACCTTGCATTTTACAAAAGAATTAACCGATTCAACAGCTAAAGTAATCGGATTGGAAATATACACCAAATATTATTGGCGTGTTATGGCTAAGGCTAATAAAACTAATAGTGATTGGTCTGAAATTTGGAGCTTTACAACAAAATTGAGACCACCAACGCTCCGAGCTCCTGCAAATAAAACGTATGGTGTTGACACAACATTAACTCTGGAATGGAATTCAATCCCCGGGGCAAACGGATATGTTGTTCAAATTGCAAGAGATTCCTTATTTAAACAGATGAAATTTGATGGAGAATCATCAAATATGGAAGCTCACGAAGCATCATTACTTGAATATTTCACAAAGTATTTCTGGAGAATAAAAGCTAAGGACGATGCTGGTGAGAGTGATTTTTCAGAAGCCTGGAGTTTTATTACTTCAATTCCCGAACCACTTTTGGTAAAACCATATGATAATTCTCCTGATTTGTCAATTGATTCGGTCAGTTTTGAATGGGTAAAGAGTCAGTATGCCGGTACTTATCACTTGCAGGTTTCGAAAGACGGAGGGTTTTCAAGTATTTTATTTGAGGATTCTACTCTATCTTCAGAATCTTCTTCAGTTAAAAAGTTTGAGTACTTCAAAGACTACTTCTGGAGATTAAGAGTAAAGAATGGGATTTATCACGGCAAATGGTCTGAAACCAGAAAGTTTACCACCGGAATATCTTTCCCAACTTTAGTCAGCCCAGCTAATAATTTGCTTGATGTCAAAAAAGACATTATTTTCTTCTGGAATACTGTTGACGGGGCTGATGTTTACCAGATTCAGGTTGCCAAGGATGATAAGTTCACTAATAAATTAGTTGATCAGGACAGTCTTAACAATGGCAGATTCCAGAAAGATGGATTCCCTTATGACACAAAACTGTTTTGGAGAGTCAAAGCAAAATATGCAATGGGTCAGAGTATTTGGTCCGAGATATGGAATCTTACAACTGAAAAAGAAAATGAAAAAGGCGTTTTGGATGACATTTCCGGAATGGAAGCAAATCTATATCCAAATCCTTTCTCCGAAAAGGTTTCTTTCGAAATTAAAATGCCTCGGTTTGCCGATTTATCAATCACAATTCTTGATATAAGCGGAGCAGAAATTACTACAATTCATTCCGGCAGACTCGAATCAGGCAATTATTTATTTACCTGGGAACCTAAAAATTTGCCTCAGGGCAGTTATATATGCAAATTTAAAATTGACTCAAGAACTTATTTCGGAAAATTAAACTTTATAAAATAGTATGTTAGAAAAAAGAAAACTAATCAAGTTTTTAGCAATAATTTATGTTTTAGGAATGATTATTTGGCTTGGCGGTTCGGTTGTCCGAACCGTCATAGCCTATGATATTTATGTCCCAGCAACGGCATTACAAATGAAAACCAACTATACCGATGAATTAAGACTACATAATGTACGGCTTTTTGGTATGGGTGCACTATATACCGAAATTTCTTATGCTTGTTCGTTTGTTGCGGCAATAATGTTATTTGTGCTATTGAGAAGTCAATTCAAAACAAAAGGCTGGATATTTATTTCTTTAATGCTGTTCTTTATCACAGTTCCCATGGAATCAATATTGATGTACTACGATATAAAGCTTAATTTAGCAATCAGGCATGGCATTTTAAACAGTTTCGATATGGACATTGTAAGGGATTTCTTCATCTCAAGATTTACAAAGCTCAATTTTCTGGCTCCTTCTGCTTATCTTTGCGGTGCATCATCAATAATTATCGGCATCTGGCAACCTCTCGATAAATTGTCAAAAAGGATTGTCGCGAACAAAGAATGAAATCTCAGCAACTAAATGACGAACTTACTGCCATTGTTAAAAATATTGGCATTTCTATAAGACGCGAAAAGGGCAACTTCAAAAGTGGTATTTGTCTTGTCAAAGAGCAGGAATTTATTATATTTAACAAAAATACTTCCCTTGAAGCGATGAATTCAATTCTGGCTATTTGTCTGTCAAAACATGCCGATAAAATCTTCATCAAACCACTTGTACGTGATTTTATTGAAAAAGAAATGAAAGCAGTTGACCCGGAAAAATTCTATCTTGAAGTTAATGAACTATTAACTGATAATATTAAAATCGAAAAAGAATCGAAAAAAAATATGAGTACAAAGAATTGATTAATTTCTTTTCATTTTCTTTTCATCTTTTCCCCGTAATTTTGTACTGCTTTTAATTACATATTTGTATAATTATTAATAAAGGATTTCATTATGAAAGCACGCATTTTAATCGCAATGTTCGTCGCAATATCATTCTTTGCCGTAAACGTTTTAGCTCAACCAGCTACACCAGCACCTAAAAAGGAAAAAGCCAAAACAGAGAAAAAAGAAGTAAAGAAAGAAGTTAAAGAAGTTAAAAAAGAAGCCAAGGTAAAAAAAGAAGCCAAGGTAAAAGACGCTAAAAAAGTTGTAAAAGAAGCCAAAGTAAAAGACGCTAAAAAAGTTGTAAAAGAAGATAAAGAAGTTAAAGCAGCCAAAAAAGTTGTAAAAGAAGATAAAGCTGCAAAAGACGCAAAAAAAGAAGTAAAAAAAGTTAAAAAAGAAGCTAAAAAAGAAGTAAAATAAGCTTTTTTTATATAAGATTTAATAGAGGCTGTCTCGAAAGACAGCCTTTTTTTGTTTTATGTTCTCTTAATTGATTTCAATAAGTTATTGATTATTATGAATATTTCGTTATATTTGCTTTCGAACTTTAAACTATTATTGTTAAGTACAAAATGAAGAAGCTCTGCATATTCTTTTGGATAGCAATATCCTTTATAATTCTTACCCGGACTTTATCTGCAGATGGTGGTGATGGGCATATTAATCCAAGTGTTTACGTTGTACCGGGGATTAAAATATCTTATATCTTTGGTGAGAAGAGTGCTTTTCTTTTTGGAGCTGAAGTAAGTTTCGGTTCGTTATCGGGGAAGGGTCCTTATCTTTTTTACGGAGGTGTAATCGGAGTTGATTTTTTTTCAAGCAAGATAAGATTAAATCTGAATTTCGAAGGTCAAAACTGGCCATATCCCGGACTGTCTGCCGGACCAAATATATTATTTGAAAATAACGATGTAAAATTTGGTATTAATTTTAGTATTTACGAAAGCATAGGATATACGGCTATCTACTACAATTTCTGCTATTTCCCTGGTGGAACACTGTTTCACGAGACTGGCGGTTACCTTAAACTGCCAATTAATTTAAAAGCATTGAAATAATCCCTCTTTTCCTACCTGCATTTAAGTTTTCCTTTTGTTATTCTAATTACTTGTTCTAATTTTGTAATTGGTATTTTATTCTTTTGAACAAATTATGGATTAAAAATGGGACAAACAATGGTTCAAAAGATTCTTTCGAGAGCAAGCGGCAAAGATTTCGCCGCTGTCGGCGATGTCGTCGAGCCAAAAGTTGATCTTGCGATGTCGCATGAAAACGGGGCTCTCGTATTGAATCAGTTTATGGAAATTTACAAAGACACGGGAATTCCGGCAAATGTATGGGATCCTTCGAAAATTGCTATTATTTTCGACCACCGCGTACCCGCCGAAACTTCAAAAACCGCTACAAATCAGAAAAAAGTCAGAAATTTTGTTGGTGAGCAAGGTATTACCAAATTCCACGATATTCGCGGAGATGAAATGGGTATCTGCCACCAGATACTGCCCGAAAACGGTTACGTTATGCCGGGTGCTGTACTTGTTGGAACCGACAGCCACACAACCAGCCACGGTGCATTGGGAGCATTTTCTTTTGGTATCGGGGCTACGGAAATGGCTTCGGTCTGGACTTTGGGAACTGTGCTTAATGTTCAGGTGCCTGCAACAATTAAAGTTATTGTCAATGGCAAGTTCAAACCAAATGTATTACCCAAAGATTTGATTCTCTATTTGATTGGCAAGCTTTCAGCCGAAGGTGCCAATTTCAAAGTTATTGAGTTCCATGGGGAAACTATCCGCAATATGTCAACTTCGGGAAGACTTACTATTTGCAACATGAGCGTCGAAGCCGGAGCAACTTCAGGTATTGTTCCTCCCGATGCCGAAACGGTGAACTACCTCCGGAATGTCGCAGGTTACAAAGGAGAGATTGACATGGTTTCGCCGGACGACGATGCTGTGTATGACCAAATTGTTGAAATCAATGTTAATGATTTGGAGCCTCAGATTGCCTGCCCCCACACAGTTGACAATGTTAAACCGGTTTCCGAACTTGTTGGTTTGCCCGTTCAGCAGATTGTTGTCGGTTCATGCACAAACGGCAGACTCGACGACCTGGAAATTGCCGCCCGCATCCTCAAAGGAAAAAGGGTAGCTACCGGAACAAGATTTCTTGTCTTCCCTGCATCCGGAAAAATCTACATGGAAGCAATACAGGCAGGATATGTCGGAGATCTGATGAAAGCCGGAGCCGTTATCATGAATCCCGGTTGCGGACCATGCCTGGGAATTCATCAGGGAGCTTTGGGCGATGGCGAAAAAGCACTTTCTACCACCAACAGAAACTTCAAAGGCAGAATGGGCAATCCCAATTCCGAGGTTTACCTTTGTTCGCCGGCTGTTGCCGCGGTTAGTGCCCTTACTGGTGTAATCACAGATCCAACGAAAGGAGAGAATTAATATGTCAAAAGTAATCTATCAACTCGAAGATGATATTTCAACCGATATTATTTATCCGGGCAGGTTTATGGCAACCGTTCTGCCGACCGAAACCCCGCAGTATGCATTTGCAGATATAAAAGACCTGAACAAAATGCTTGTTAATAAAAATGATGATGCACCATTGCTACTTGCCGGAAAAAATTTCGGTTGCGGCTCTTCGCGCGAGCAGGCAGTTTCTACTTTGAAGGGTCACAATCTGACAATAGTTGCAAGAAATTTTGCCAGAATTTTCATTCAAAACAGCGTTAATCTTGGCTTGGTAACTGTGGAATGTCCGAATATTGAAGCAAAAACAGGTGACGACCTTGAAATCACACCCGATAAAGTACTCAACAAAACTACAGGGAAATCTTTTGATGTTATCCCCCATCCTGCAACCAGACAGGCAATTATTGATGCCGGAGGTTTGATTGCCTACACAAGAAAGAAACTCCTCGAAAAGCACGGGATGTAAATGTATTATTTTATTTCGAAGTACGGTCAGCTCCAGCAACTGACCGTACTGAGATTGTTTATTTAATATTTTTATTCGTGCTATAATCACTGTAACTATATCATTCCTACAACTTCTAATCCAATAATCATTTTAAAAATTAGCTAAGTAATCCGAAAAATATAAAAATATTTTTCGAGACTCACAAAAAAATATATATTAACTAGCATTATAATTAGTTGTGCTTAAATAACTTAATTGTATTTTATTTCTTGGTTTGTATCTGATTTAATCGTAACTTGTTTTATAAAAAAGTAACTTCATCATTTATTTTTTGATAACGAGGTTAGATTTGCAACCAACAAATAGTTCTATATAATTTCACTTACTGAATTGCAAAAAATCAGCAAAACAGAGTAAGACATCTTTTTTGTCATACTTTGGCTTTGTAATATTTGAAAAATTCCAAATTTATTTCTTAATTGTCTGTTTTCATTCACTTTTGA
>CAZSHX010000010.1:0-80053 GCA_964606895.1 uncultured Hyphomicrobiales bacterium | reverse complement strand
CTTATGATCCTTATAAATTATATAGTAAGGTTTATAATGAATCATAACACTAGTTCAAATGATTCCAAATATAAATGGTCGGTTTATGGCGGTACCATTCTAGGTGCTAATAACACTTCAAAAGTGATTATAAAATGGGGTCCAATAGGATCAGGGATTTTATTCATTGAGCAAACAAATCAACTCACTAACTGCAATAGTAAAGATTCAATAACGATAAAAATAAGTGCTGTATCAGCTATTGCAGTTAATGCGGGCGATGATAAATCACTATGCAACGGAGAAATGGTTCAGTTAGGTAGTTCATCCCCTGCATCAGGTGGCGTACCGCCATACAAGTATAAATGGGAGCCGAGTTCCGATTTAGACAATGATACGATACCAAACCCAGTGGCATCACCAATGTCAACAATCACTTATAAATTGACAGTAACGGACACTAGAAATGTGAGGAGTAGTGATTTTATCCAAGTAACCGTATCCGCTGGTGTTGAAATTTTCAAGCATATAAAAAATGTGTTTACCTGCCTCAATAGTAGAGCAATTTTTAGAATAAATGCTAAAGGTGAGGATTTAACTTACCAGTGGAAAAAAGATGGGGCTGAGATTACCGGAGCATTTCAAGATTCTCTTGTTTTAAATTCTGTGTCCGGACAGGATGAAGGAAGGTATGAAGTTATTGTTCTCAATAATATATGCCAATCAGCATATATAGAAAATGCCATTCTTGCAATTGCGGCTAAATCTGTAATTACAAAAGAACAAGTAGACCAAACTGTCCCAGAAAGCATGAATACTGAATTTTCTATTCTTATCAATTCTTCGAATGAGACTTATCAGTGGAGGAAAGATAATAATAATCTTTTTGGTCAAAATAACCCCATACTTAGATTAAACAGAGTGAAACAATCTGATTCAGGATTCTATAATTGTGTCATCAATAGTGATTGCGGAACTGTAACATCAAGAAATTCCAGATTATCTGTTTTGCCGTTGAAGAATCAAGTTCTTTACTTTACAAGTACTAATGTTGATTTCAATACTGTTCTTAATTATTCCAAAAAAGATACAATCTTAAACGGGTTCATTAAAAGTCTTGGCACAGAGGATATTACCCTAAACGAAATCAAAATACAAGGAAACATGGATAATGACTTTGTCATTACTAATCCAAAATTGCCACAAGTAATCAAGAAAAAAGATAGTTTAGCTCTTGCTATTCGATTTTCTCCAACTTCAGCAGGTCTAAAATTTGCGAGCTTGCAGTTTGTTAGTAGTGCACCTTTGAATCCTACAGTCAACTTGATGGGAACTTCGGGGATGTACAGTATTGTTCCATCTTCAAATTCAATGAAATTCATTTCAAAAGAAAAAAATAAAACGGTTGAAAAAATTATTTATATAGAAAACCAAGGACATTACTTAACTGACGTTACTTTATCAATTAAAGGAGCGGATGCTTCAAACTTTTCAATTAAATCTCCGTTCGGTAAATATGTTTTGGCTCCTGGGGCAGGTTTATCTGTAACAATAATCTTTACTCCTTCAGAAAAAACAATATATGATGCCATATTTTCGATAATAACTTTGCAGAACAGCCAGTCTTCCAATGTTTCTTTAACTGGGGAACTTAATCAAACCAGTATAGCCGATGAAATTTTCAATGATGTAAATATTTATCCAAACCCAACAAATGGTAAATTGAATATCGAGGCACAATTCGGAACCAAAGCAAATGTTGAGATTCAAATATCCAATGTTTTAGGTCAAGAAGTGTTTTCCTTAAAGAAGGCTTACACCGATTTTATCATTGTGCAGGCTGATTTAGACCTAGTTCCGGTAGGAATTTATATGATTAAAATTAGTTCAGGATGTACAGTTTACACTAAAGAGATTATTAAAGAATGAACTAATTGATATATATTCTATGGTTATTTCTATTTTTTTATTCTTAATCCCAAGGACTGCTAATATGCAGTCCTTGGATATTTCGGGCTGTTTTTCACAAATCTTAGATTATTTTAGGACAAAGGTCGTTCAACCAACATGCATCGCATCTTGGGTTTGTTGGTTTACACCAGTTTTTCCCAATTTCCCATGCATGATAATCAAATATTCCAGGGTATTCAGGATTCAACTCCCTTGCACAGTATAATAGTTGAAATATAGTTCCATTAGGTTCTATAAGTCCAATTCTTTGGAAAACTCTGATAACTTGTCTATCTGGGGAAATATCAATGCAATTTTTATCTTGCATCGGAATTTTAAAATCCCTTACAAGTATGTTAGTCGCCATTGTTGCTATTTTAATGCCAACACCTTCAAATTCCAGGAATCGTCTTACGACAGTTCCGCTTTTAGGTTCACCATTCCAAATATTGGAAGCATTATTATCATATTTTTTTTGGATCAAATGTACTGCATTATAAAAATTTTTAGCTTGAATCTCGTGGAATCTGTGTAAATGTTTTTCTCTGAATATTTTTTGTAATTCAAGTAATTCAAGTTCAAGTAATTGATTTAATGCGAAGCCATGAATTATTTCAGAAATTCTTAAAGGTATCAGCCAGGCATTTTCAGCATTGATCTGGCTATCCATAATAGAAGCAAGCACAAACGCATGTGGATAATTTTCATGGTCATTGCATAATACGTTTGCAGGTAAATTATCTTTGACGAAAATTTTCATCTCAAGAGGTTTTTCAAGAAGTTTTTGCCCAGATTTGATTAGCCTGTCTGCAATAAGTTGTTTGTTGTTCATTGAGGTTCCTATAAATAGTTATTAAAGAAAATCATTTAACTGGACTGCAATATAACTTATTAATTCCTGAAAGCAATCATAAACCGCACAAATTACTCGATGAAACTACAGAACATGAATCAAGCCTTCGTGCATATATTCGTATTGGTGAAAAGTCAGTAATTGCAAGCAGAGAAATGACCAGAGTTCTTGCAGGAAGAAATGAAGAATCAAAACCCATCACATTGAGCATAGGTGATAAAGAAAAAAGATTATTCGATTTTATGGAAAAAAACGAAAGGGCAACAGTCAAGGATTTTTCACGTCTTGTTAATATCTCCATAAGAAGAGCAGAAAGACTGCTCGTAAGGCTCGTTAGAGCTGGTGTTCTCCAGATTCATATTGATACTGCCAACGACTATTTTACTTTGGTTCAAAGAATCAAATATTGAGTTAAAAAAATCATCCGATAAAATAAATACGCTTATATTTACTCAATTACTTTTTATTTGAACAATATCTTAATTTTTTGGAAAAACAATGATTCAATCTATCAGAGGAACTAAAGATTTATTGCCCGATTCATCATATTTATGGCATTTCCTCGAGAATAAATTTCGTGAAATTTCTTCGATTTATGGTTATGAAGAGCTTCGCACACCGATTTTCGAGAAAACCGAAGTATTTTCTCGCGGTATCGGCGAAGGCACAGATATCGTCAACAAAGAGATGTACACTTTTACCGACCGTGGCGGAGAGTCCCTGACCCTTCGTCCTGAGGGAACAGCAGGACTTGTTAGAGCAGTATTGCAAAACGGTCTGATTCAGCAGTCATCAACTCAAAGGCTGTGGTACCTTGGTCCTTTCTTCCGTTACGAAAGACCACAGAAGGGCAGACTCAGACAGTTTCACCAATACGGTGCCGAATGTATATCTTCACCTCATCCCGAAAGTGATGTTGAGGTTATTCTTTTGGCAGACAGATTATTCAAATCTATTGGAATAACAAATTATAAACTTCTGCTGAATACTCTTGGCACTAAAGCTTCCCGTAAGTTGTACCGTGACGAGCTAACCAAATATTTATCATCATTCAAGGAAAGTCTTTCCGCCGAAAGCCAATACAGACTTGATGTAAATCCATTGCGTGTTCTTGATTCTAAAGATGAAAGGGATAAAATTGTCATTGAAAATGCTCCAAATATTTTGAATTTCTTAGATAATGAAAGTCTGGAACATTTTGAAACAGTAAAAATGTTATTGAAATCAGTTGAAATTGATTTCGAGATTCAGCCCAGACTCGTCAGAGGACTGGATTATTACAACCACACAGTTTTTGAATTCCAAAGTGATGCTCTTGGTGCCCAGGATTCTTTCGGTGGCGGCGGGAGATACGACAATCTGTTTGAAGAACTTGGCGGCAAACCTGCACAGGCTGTTGGTTTTGCTCTTGGAGTAGAAAGATTATTGCTAATACTTGAACATATTAATGCACTACCGGCAAAAAGCAATTCGGCTGATGTTTTTGTTATTACTTACGACAACTCACTTTTTCCCCAAACATTGAAAATTGCAGAAACTCTTCGGAAAAAGAATATCAAAGTTTCTGTGGACATTCTTCGCCGTTCCTTGAAAGCTCAATTCAAGGAGGCAAATAAAGTTGGTTCGAGATATGTCATAGTTGTCGGAAAAGACGAACTGGAACGTGGTGCTGTAACTTTCAAAGATATGGGAACAGGCGAGCAAAAGGAAATCTTGATTAGCGAGTTGGGTTTGATTGATTTGAATATATAAAAAAGAAAAATTCTAATCAAATTTCTATTTCGACAATGGAAGCGTAAAACTGAATTTACTGCCGAGTCCTTCTGAACTATCCACAGAGAGGACTCCGCCATGCTTTTCAACAAATTCTTTGCAGACGATTAATCCTAACCCAGTACCTTTTTCGTCTGCTGTTCCATGTGTTACGGATAATGAATCAATTCTGAAAAGTTTTGCCAGCCTTTCCTCATCAATTCCAACACCATAGTCGGTGATTGTAATTTTTAAAAAATTATCTTCAACGGCTTCGGCTAAAATGTCAATAAATGAACCTTCATACGAAAATTTAATTGCATTTGAAATTAAATTTCTCAAAACCGTATTAACCATATTCTCGTCTGCAATTACCTTATATTCCTTAGGAATAAAGGAAGTCACGGATATTTTCTTTTTGTCGGATATTATTTTCTGAATTTCAATGTTGTTTTTTATTATATCATTTATAACAAATGGAACAGGATTGAAATCAAGCTTATTAATTTGGGATCTTGACCACGACAATAAATTCTCAATAAGATTAAAAAGATTCTTTGTTGTTTGATTCATCGCATCCAATAATTCTTTGACATCTTTTTTTCCCATATTGTCAATTTCTTGAGCTAACAAATCTGCAAGACCCATTAATCCCGAAAAGGGACTTTTCAAATCATGTGCAAGAATCGAAAAGAATTTGTCTTTGGAAGCATTCAGTTCTGAAAGTTCATTTGCCAGTTTTTTTAATTTCTCTTCATCTTCTTTCATTTTGACTATTTTCCAAAGAGAGTCGGACATTAAATTGAGTTGAAGAATGTCAAGTTCGTTATAGTCTTCCAATTTATTACCAACTCCAAAAACGGCAACTATCTGATTATCAACTATTACAGGTATCGTAAGAAATTTGTCAAGATGGACATGACCTTCGGGATAACCTTTTTTCAAATCATTAGATGCTTGAAAATCATTCACAATTATTGGTTTTCTTTGTCTGACGGCTTCTCCCCAAATACCTGTTTTGTCAAGATCATAAATTGTTTGTTTCTCGACAATTGAACACTCTTTCATGGCTTCGTTAGACCAGGAAAAAAGTGTGAACTGCCTATTCTCTTCACTGTAGTAGTAAATATACCCAACCTTACTCTTTGTTAAGCTGATTGAAACTTCCAATGCATAATCGAAAATATTCTGAATTGAAAAATTTTTCATTTGTGTCAGATAAAGAAGCTTTTCAAGTCTTTCCTGATTCAAATTAGTATTTTCCTCAGCTTTCTTTTGCTCAGTTAAATCGTGCATGGTTACGAAGACTTGATACGGCTTGTCTTCACCTGCTTTGTAAAGCGGGTATCCGTTTGTTGTCGCCCATACAAATGAATTTTTGTGATAGTTATAAATACCAATTGTTTTGTTCAAAACCTGTTTCCCTGTTTTTAAAACCATCATCGAAGTGTGGTCTTCAGGTTTAAGCTCATTAATTTCTTCATCAACAACAAGCCATGCATTATGATTTGAAGTTCTTCCAAGGAATTCATCGCGGGTTAACCCTAACATATCGAGAGCGGCTTGATTGACATCCGCAAGAACACCGTCAGCTCTTTGGTAGAAGGCACCCTGAGCCATATTTTCAAATAAATTCCGATATTTATTTTCGCTTTCCGAAAGCTGTAAATCAGCGAGTTTTTTATCAGTAACATCGTAGAATGTAACAGCAAATTGACCATATTTTGGGGAGTATGCACTTCCCTGGAAGTATTTATTATTTATTGCTGAGTATTGCTCATAATTTATTTTTTTGCCTTCCATAGCAACAGGGATAAAAAGTTCGAGCCAACTTTTCAATTCTTCTTTTGGCAAAGACTGACTGGCTTTATTTCCGATTATATCTTTTCTGTTAACCCCAATAATTTCCTCAAAAGCCTTGTTAACATCCAAGGTCATATAATCAACAGGAACTCCGGCTTCATCAAAAATAATTTCATTTAGGGCAGAACCGCCAAGCATTTCGGAAAATAACTTATGATATTTTTCTTCACTTACTTTATGAGCCAACTCAGTTATTTTTCTTTCGGTTATATCCATTATAAAGCCTGAAACATTCACATGTTTACCATTCATAACAGTTGGGTTTCCGGTTGTTCTTACCCAAATTTTTACTCCATCCAAACGATTAAATCGGACTTCCAAGTCATAAGGAATACCTTGGTTTATAGCTTTTTCAAATGAATTTGAGAGAAGTAATAAGTCTTCCTGAGAATAAAAACTCATATTCTGTTCAACATCATTTGGATCATAATCCTTACTAACTCCATATATATCATAAACCTCATCAGTCCATGTCATCCTACCTGATTCAATATCATATTTCCATCCACCAAGCTTTAAAAATTGTTGAATTTCACTCATAAGAACATGATTTTCTACACTTTCCACAGATACCTGCTCTTGAGCAAATTGGTTGGTTGAATTGATTATATTTTTATTTTCTTCACTCATCAAATCATATCATATTCTTAAATTTCTATTAATCGCCCTTCAGTATCTATTTTGAATAAATCAATAATATTATTATCTCAATACTTTACTGTAATAAATACTAATCGGCTAAAAACCGGAGAACTTAATATCTTTACCTGAAATTATAACATTTTTATTGTTATTCCGTATTTTGAGATTAGAAAAATAAATTTAATTTTTTTTGCGTCTTTTTTTGAAGTTGTGTTTCTTACACTTTGAATCGGATGACAAAAGATAATTTAAGATAGAACAATAAAGATTGGAAAATGAGCGACAGCGAAAAACAGAAAAGATTTTTAGAACTTTTTGAACCATGCAGAGAAAGCCTGGTCAAGTTCTCAAAAGCTATGACAAGAGATTCCGAAGCAACAAAAGATTTGGTGCAGGAAACTATTCTCAGGGCTTTTGATAAATTTGAAACCATAAACAGTCCTGTTGCTTTCAAAAGTTTTTTATTTTCTGTTGCGAGCAGGATTTACAAAAGACAGGTATGGCGGAGTAAATTGTTCTCAAGGATTCATTCTGAAGATGAGTATGAATACAGATTGGAGTTAATGATTTCCAATGATTCAAAAACTGATTCTCAATATGACATTGATGCTCTTCAGAAAGCTCTTTTGAAATTACCAAAAAAACAGAGAGAATCTGTTGTCCTTTTTGAAATAATCGGTTTGAGCGTTGCAGAAATTCAGGAGATACAGGGCGGTTCTGTTTCAGGAGTTAAATCAAGAGTTCAAAGAGCAAGAAAAGAATTAGCAAGATTGCTTGGTGCCAGAGAGTACTTTGAAGAATCGCATGAAACGGAAATTTCTTCGGAAAATGAGCAAAATGATTATGGTTACACTTTATTAACAAACAATGTTTATCTTTCAAAATAGCACTGCCAAGAGGTATGAAATGAAAAATGATTTTACAAAAAATATGAATCAAAATAGCGGGAAATCGCTCGACGGCTTCTTCAGTGCTTTTTCCGGACAAAAAGTCAATCTGCCATTGAAAGATGTCGAAACGATAATCAATAATTACTCGGCTTATAAATCAGCAGGATTTTTCTCTAAGATTGCAGGAGCTTTGGGCTATAGAGCGATTATCGGGATTACGGCTTTTGCTCTTTTGCTGACGAGTTCTATTGTTTATTTATCATTAATCAAAAGTGGTGATGTAAAATCTAATTTTTCCCATACTAATTCTGCAAAGCAAATAATTGGAACTAATAATCCTATTGAAAAAAGCAATTTGAATATTACTCAGAATATAAAAAAGAGATTGCCACATAAGAATCAGTTAGCTGATATCAGTAAAAACAGTCATTCAATTATTTCTGATGATTTCGGAATTGAAAAAAGTGAAAATATTACAAATTCTAATGAAAACCAGTCGAATTTGTTATCTTTAAATGATGATATATCAAATCATTCAATTGCACAGAATTTTTCGCCTGTTTTTAATTCACCTTATCAGATTGAACAACCTGAATTTGAACCTAATGTCGAACCTGATGATATAAAAACCCTTTTCGGTGATTATATCAAGAAAAATTCGATTTGGTTCGCAATTTCTGCAAAAGGAGCATCAGTTAATAATACTGTCGGTTATTTTAACGGAGGCAAAGCAGGATGGACGGTTAATAAAAATCAAACTGTAGGCTTATTTGGTTACTCAATTGACCAAAACATGAAAACGAAGGTTTTCAGCAGTACAAACAATCTTGACTCGGGCAATCTTCAGATTATGTACGGAGGAATTTTCCTTGAATATACTTTCTTTCCTGACAACACAGTTAATTACTTCGTAAATCTTTCGTTCGGTGGCGGGGGTTATGGTGTTCACAACGATAAAAGTTTTTCTTCGGTTCGTCCTTTTGCAGTACTTGAGCCGGGATTCGGAATCGGATTTAACTTATCGAAACATTTTAAATTTGCTATTGAAAGCCAGTACCGTTTGGCTTCAGAACTAAAATTCTCGGATAAATATCAGAAATCAAATTTTAACAATATATTATCAAATAATTTTTCTTTATCAATGATGCTTAAAATAGGCATCTTCTAAAAACAGCATATAAGTATTTTATTTTTCAACATCTTAAGGGAGATACAAGATGAAACGCATCTTAATTCTTACAGCTATTGCTATGCTCAGTTCATTAATAATACTGAGTGCACAAACAAAAGAACCCGAAATCAACACATTATTCGGCGGCACAAAAATGAAACATTCCGGATATATCGGTTTGCAGGTTAAAGGTACACAAATTGACGACAAACTTGGATTCCTGATTGGCGGAAAAGCAGGTTGGCTAATGAACAGAACATTTACTATCGGTCTTGCCGGATTTGGCAACGTTCCAACAAGAGAGTATAACTTTGTACCTTCAGCTTCATCCACGGACACACTGACAACAGGCAACAGATACTTTGGTTATGGTGGAGTTTATTTTGAGTATATTCTGAATCCTCTTGATTTAATCCATTTCACAGGAAATGTTTTAATTGGTGCCGGAGGTGCTTCTTATAACAATACAATGAGAAATAATTTAGGTCCGAATAACGACAGCAATATGATGGATAATACTAAAAATAATCCTTATGCAGTCTATTTTATTGTTGAACCGGAAATATCTGCAGAAATGAATCTAACAAAATTCATGAAAGTCGGAGTTGCAGTCAGTTACAGAATTGCAACTATGGTTGATAAAAACTCAGCTATGGAAAATGCAAGAAATCAACAACTTAAAGATGCAAAACTGGGTGGCTTAGCCGGAAGTCTTTATTTTAACTTTGGCTGGTTCTAATCTTTTTTGAAGCCTGACAATAATCGCTTTAGAGATGGACCCCACCTGTCAGGTGGAGTCCATCTTGAAATATCCGGCAGTTCAATTAATTCCTACGTTAGTGGCAATTACAAGAACTTGACAAAAAATAATAATCGAATATTTTAAAAATTAATAAGAAAATAATAAATGCATAATGTTTTGAAAAATGGGCTGTATTTAGCTGTAACCTTTATAATAATTCTGCTGACTCAAGGTTGCAGTAATGATGTTACCAACATATCCGCGAATGACACACAAAAAAGCCACAACATGGGCAAGAACTGTATGAACTGCCATAACAGCGGCGGAAGCGGCGATGGTATCTTCAAAGCCGCAGGTACTGTTTATGATAGTCTGAGAGCAACAACCAGACCAAACGGTTCGGTACTTCTCTATACAGGAAAAGGCGGCACAGGAACTTTGCGTGCTGTTCTTCAGGTGGATGGAAACGGCAACTTTTTCACCACAGCTTCAATTGATTTTACGGGTGGACTTTATCCAACGGTTAAAAGTGTTAATGGCGATACCCACAATATGCCTTCCTCAATAACAGGCGGAGAGTGCAACAACTGCCACAAAGATGCTGAAACCAGAATTTGGGTAAAATAGATTTGGGAATTGGAAAAAATTGGCTGTTCTTAACTCAGTTCAACATCTTTCCCAACTTGCAACTACCATATTTATAAGCACTTAAAACGTATCATGGCAAATATGGACTTGTACTCCATATTTGCCATGATGTTTTTTTTAGTATTTCTTTGTCCTGTTTCCTATTTCTTTGCAGGTTCCGTACCAACTGTTTTGCAGTATTTTTCTATTCTTTCGGTGGCTTCGTTGAAACCGAGCGAAATTGCTTTTTTCCAGTCGTTGCAGGCTGATATTTCATCTCTCAGGTTGAAGTGGGCTGTTGCTCTGTTGTAGTAAGCAATTCCGAAATCAGGTTTGATTTTGATAGCTTCGTTGCAATCTTCCAAAGCGGATTTGTAGTCACCAAGCATAATTTTAACATTGCTTCTGTTGATGTATGCCTCAGTATAATCAGGTTTCAAACGTATAGCTTCGGTTAAATCGGCTTTAGCTCCAAGAGTATCATTCGTGTATAATTTTGCCAAACCGCGATAATTGAAGTCATTGGCAGAGTTTGGTTCCAATTTAAGAGTTTTATCAAAATACTGAATTGCATCCTTGTAGTTGCCGAGATTGTATTTTGCCAAAGCAATATTCTTCATGAGAGTGGCATCTTCGGGATTGAGCTTTTCGGCTTTCTGATAATCCTCCAAAGCCTCCTGATATTTTTTAAGGTTGAATTTTGCAACACCGCGGTTCATGAACATCAGCGAAACTTTAGGATTGATTTTAATCGCCTCGTCATAGCTTGCAATTGCTCCTGTATAGTCTTCCTTTGCCAGTTTTAAATATCCAAGATTTGAAAGAGCTTCATCTTGTTTCGGGTCAAGTTTAATTGCTTCTTTAAGGTCAACCATAGCTTCGTCGAACAAACCAAGCTGAATTTTACAGCTCCCGCGGTTGTTCCACAAATCAGCTCTTTTGGGGTCTCTTTTGATTGATTCATCAAGGTCGGAAACCGCTTCTTTGAATTTTCCCATATTCAGGTATGCCATTGCTCTATTAATATAAGCCTCTAAAAAGTTCGGATTAAGCTTTAAAACCTTATTGAAATCCAAAATCGCACCTTCGTAATCGTTAAGATTGAATTTGGCAACTCCGCGGTTAATCCAGGCTGTATCTTTGTCTTCGCCTAATTTAATAGCATTGTCGTATTCCTCAATGGCTCCTTTGTAATCGCCCTGACCGAATTTCTGTACTCCGTTATTGAAGTACGTTTCGTAGGATTGAGAATGTAAATAGCTGTTGAAACAAAATATGAGCAACGCTAAAGTAAAAATTTTCATTTTCATAGAAACTCCAAAATATTTATATGTAATTAATTTTCATTGTAATTAAGAATATTTAACTGCTTTATTAAGCAGTTCATGGTAACTATCCATCATTATTTTAACGTTTTTTTGCCATGAATATTTTTTTGAAACATACTCTCTGGACATTTTGCCTAATCTTTCGGTAAGGCTGTGGTCTTCGAGAAGGCTGATGATACTTTCGGCAAAAGCCTTTTCATCATCAGCAATTATCAAACCGTTTTCATAGCCTGCATCAATTCCTTCGGCAGAGATGGAAGTTGCAACAACGGGCAGTTCCATAGCCATAGCTTCAAGAATTTTAATCCTGATTCCTCCACCCACAAAAAGTGGAGCAATATAAACAGAAGCACGGCTCAGGTATGGCTGAACCTGAGGGACATAGCCAAGAACATCGAGATTTTTATTCTTGCTGTCCTTCAGCCAATCAGGCGGATTCTTGCCGATTAATTTCAGCTTTGCATCAGGAAAATTTTTCAAAATAATCGGAAATACCGAATCAAGGAACCATCTGACCGCATCTACATTATGTATCCAATTGTAAGTTGTAGCTAAAACGAGTTCGTGGGGATTTCTGACGATTGATTTA
The DNA here is from genome assembly GCA_964606895.1 of uncultured Hyphomicrobiales bacterium. Classification (GTDB taxonomy): domain Bacteria; phylum Bacteroidota; class Ignavibacteria; order Kapaibacteriales; family UBA2268; genus CAZSHX01. The sequence continues at coordinate 67,667 of CAZSHX010000010.1, read as the reverse complement.
TCAGGATGCCATTCATTGATATTGACTCCTGCACTTGCCACCCTGACATTTGCTTTAGAAGAAAGTTCCAGAGATCTTGCCTTGTCGGGTTCAGTTATAGCAAAGCAGACATCCGCAAGCGAATAATATTTTTTCTCGGCGGTTTTTAAAAGTTTTGCCTGACGCTGAAGATACAGCCGTTTAGGATGAAATTTCGACAATGTTTCGGCATATCTGTACCAAATCATCCATTCAATATTATGCAGTCTTAAACCGACAGGAATATTTAACAAATTTTTCAAATAAATCGCCAGAGGCATCATCGAAGAGTGGTCAGCATGAATTATGTCGAATTCCGTATTTTCAATTTCCTTTAATAAAAAATTGATAATCTTTTTATTAAAATGCTTGAACAGAAAAAGCGGTTGTTTCCGAAAAAGTGACTGAAAAATTCTTAAAGGTGAATTTCTTGTAGAATAATTGAATAAAATAACTTTTCCGTATTTTTCAGCAGTCCGAATGTCTTCACTTTTAGCATGACCGTCATCAAAAGAAAAAAAGGTTACTTGAGCACCCTGATTAACAAACTCGGTAAATATGTTAGCTATCCCGATTTTACCACCGTCATCCTGTGGGAATGGGAATTGGGGAGAAAGCTGAAGTATTTTTATTTTTTTCTCCATTTAGCCAGTTTTGACTGAAACGTATGAACGAAAAACCTTATTTGTGTATGAAAAATACTGACTCCAAGTGTTATATCCCACATCTTATCTTTTGGAACAACATTTCTTTCATTTCTGTAGGTTGAGAAAATCACTGAAATCATTCCGAAAAATCCTTCCATAATGGCAGAAATAGGCAATCTTGAAACTACAGCCAAAAGCACCTGAAAGAATATAATCTCGGTTGTTCTGCCTAAGGCACGGAAAAACGGGAAGTAACGCCAGTTATATCTGATATGCTGTTTCGAAGCCATAACCCAACGGTTAGGGGCATTTCTGTCGCTTGGTGAAGCATAATGCAATGTGTGGATATTCGGGAAATATCTTACATTGAAACCAGCAACAATTGCTCTTGTGCAAAAATCGAGTTCTTCGAAACCAAATTCCCAAAAACCGCCGATTTTATCGAAAACCTTTCTTTTGATTGCCGCACCTGTTCCGGGAAAAAAATTTGCTTTGAAACCATCAGAGGGAATATTATTTTTATCAATAGGGAGTGGGTACCAGTCCCAGGGCTGATGATTTTTGCGTACTTCAATATCTTCAGTGGCGATGATGTCAATATTCGGATTATTCTTGAAAATCTCGACAGCCTGCTCGAAAGCAAATTCACTTTCGGGGTAAGAATCGCTGTCGGTTCTCCAGATAACGTCACCTGTGGAAAGTTCTACGCCGATATTAATTGTTCGGATGTCAAAATTGTCGGGAAGCCACATATATTGAATATTCGGATATTCATTTTTCATCATCGCACGTGTGCCGTCTGTGGAGGCGTTGTCAATGACAATGATTTCCTTGTTCTGGTATGTTTGCCTCAGGTAACCTTCAAGACTTCTGCGAACGTCTTCTTCCCTGTTTCTTGTAATAATAACTACGCTAATTTTCATTTATCTTCAGTTTTCAACTATAAAAAGTTCAAATATATTAATTTCATTTGTAATGTATGCTTTTTTATTTGCATTTTTGTAAAATAATTTATTTTTGTAGCTTAAGATTTGTGAATTTAGCTAAATATTTATTAAATAATACTTGAATTATGGAATGTTTTTATTGTGAAGAACTCGAAATTGATTCTGTTTCTGTCAGACTTAATGTTGAAGAATCAAAACACGTGAGAGCTTTGAGAATTCTCGACGGCGACAGGGTTCTTTTAATTAACGGCAGAGGTTTGTCAGCTTCGGCAATTACAGGAATTTCAGGAAAATTTGAATATAAATTTCTTGTTGATGCTTACGAAATGAACAAGGGAGAGCTTCCTGTCAGACTCGGACTCGCAATGGGAATTCTCGACAGTAAAGACCGTATGGAATTCGCCCTCGAAAAAGCTGTTGAACTCGGTGTTACGGATTTCTATCCGCTAATCACGCGGTATTCTTCCAAATCTGTCATCAAAACCGAACGCCTGAACGCAAAAGCTCTTGCCGCAACTAAACAAACTTTGCGGTCTTATTTGATTAACATTCATGAACCGCTCGATATTTCCGAACTTCCCGAGATTTCGGAAGATTTTGAAAGAATTATTCTGGCAGATATTGACGGAGTTCATTTCACAAAACCAAAAAGCAAAAAGTCCACTTTAGTTTTAGTCGGTCCCGAAGGCGGTTTTTCCAAAAGCGAAATAGAGGCAATCAATTCTTTTGAGAATTTAAAGGTTTTGAATCTTGGAAACAGACGGCTTCGGGCAGAAACTGCCGCAATGGTTTCGCTGGCTTTGGTAAGTAACGCATTGAACGAGAACAAAATCGGGTACTAAAAAAAAATAAACTGCTTTATTTCTCTTGTTCCCAAACACTTGCTTGGGAATACTTTCAAGTTATCTAAAATTCGTTACAGCAATCGAAGTAACACCAAACATTCCCAAATCGGACAAATCCCTTGTCAATTATTGCAAAGATTTGATGTAAACATGATTAAAACTGCGTCAATCATGTTATATACTCTTTGTTCTTTAGAAATTGGCATAATTTTAACCCTTCAAAAATTTGAAATAAAACAAAAATTATTATAAATAATGATAAATATTTTCAATTTAATGAACATTAAAGACAAAATCACTCACTTTAAAATAGAAATCACGCTGTTTAAAGACAAAATCACTCACTTTAAAATAGAAATCACGCTGTTTAAAGACAAAATCACTCACTTTAAAATAGAAATCACGCTGTTTAAAGATAAAATCACTTACTTTAAAATAGGAATCACGCTGTTTAAAGATAAAATCACTCAGTTTAAAAAAGAAATCACGCTGTTTAAAGACATAATCACTCGCAATAATCACCCAAAAATTAAGTCGAAAACGATAAGAATTTATTTTGAAATGTAAAAACAGACGAGAGATTTATAAAAAAAAAGTCCTGCATCGTTCAAACGCAGGACTGCCAAAATCATATTTATAAGAGATTCAAGTAGATGTTTATTTATCTTTAACACAGCGGACGGAAAAGTCGTAACCCTTGGTGTCGTAGTACCTTAAGAGTAAGATTTCATCGTTGAGCAAGTATCGCATCCATGCTTTTTCCGGATCGAAGCCTTCCTCCGTAGAAGACCACCAAACGCCATAGTCCCCTACTGGGTCGACTTTGCCATTATTTAAATGTCTGCCCCCGGGAAGGGCAGAAAAACCGCTCGAGTTTGTCGCTCCTATGTTTGGACTAATCCAGTGGCTCGTTCCCGTCTCTTTTAATTTACCGCCGGCTAGATCATAACCTCCAAGATATTCTGATAGTATATTCCATTCTGCATCAGTCGGAACATGCCAACCGACAGGTGCTAAACCTCGTGGGTCGTTCACAGCATACCAATTGTATAGCTTTCCATATATATCTTCCATTGCCTGGTCGTTATAATAAAAGCAAGGAATAAAATCTCCATTTCGGAAATAGACAACATTAAGGTTTTTAAGCATCCAAACCTGAGAGCCAATTGTAAGGGGTTGATATTGGTCAATATAAAAGATGAGGCTGTCAATATAAAATAATTCATAACTTTTAGGATAATTAAAAATGTAAACATTTAACATCTTCCTTTTTAAAGAATCTTTTTCAAAATTGATGCTTCCGATTATTTCAGTCGGGTAATATGCGATAAGAGTATCATCGTAATGAATTCTCATCACATAATTATTCTTTTTGTCAATAACTCCCAAACTGTCAATCTCGCTGAGATTGTATTGCTTAGTACTTCCATCATTCAGATAGAATTTAACCAGCGGCTCCGCCGAATAAAGCGAGGCAAAGCAAAAGAAAATTGCCGAAAGGATTACAGATACTAAAAATTTGTAACTCATAATTCAATTCTTTTAGTTTTACTATAAATTCATACATGCAAAAATAAACTATTTATTGACAAACCCAAATTAATTCTTTGGGGAATGGGGGAATAGAAGAAATTGAAAGTTAAAAGTTGAAAGTTGAAAGTTCAACTTCTTACATTATCGCTGTTCGTTGATACATTTTAATCACATTCCAAATCATATACTGGCAATCAGGAGAATACATCATACTGCTTTCTTTGCTTTTCGTTTGTTGTAAAAGAATTTGGCAACAAAGAACAGGACAACGACTGCAACAACAATAAAAACAATGTTCCCGTAAAGCTCCATGGTTTTGTCAACTAAATGCCAGTTCTGACCTGCGGCTATTCCAAGAGCTATCAGAATCCCGTTCAAAATGATTCCGCTAATAGTTGCCAGAATGATGGTTATAGTTTTTTTCAGGGAATAGCATTGTCTATCTATTAGTTGACACTCTCATATTCTCAATAACAAAAAATATCCCCTTATTAATCAGATTCATAAGGGGATAAATATTGCGATTCAAGACTGAATTAATAACCGAAAACCATCGAATAGATAATCCAACCTACGACACACAAACCAATCGTAAGTGCCGCCCAGCCAAAAACTCTGAGTACTTTCATCAAAGCAGGCGAGAATGGTGCTCTGAGGAATTTCTCAAGAGTGCCGTTTTTAACTAATTCATCGTACTCGGCAGGTCTGTCAAATTTCAATTCATCAATTGTCATCTGTCCTGAAAAGATAACCGTATCCATCGGGAATTTCTCAGGTCTGAAATGTGTATTGAAAAAGTGAACCGTAAAGATAAATCCTGCGGCAAGCAATGCTTCATCGCTATGAACTATTGTCGCTACGTTAAGAAGCCACCCCGGCATGAAATTCGTGAAGAATTCAGGGAACCATAACGTCAAACCGGTAAAGCCGATAACAAAAATTCCCCAGAATACTGCAAAGTAATCAAATTTTTCCCAGTAAGTCCACCTGCCGTAGTTTGGTCTTGGACCTTTATTTAGGAACCATTTGATTGAACCGATTGCGTCCTGCAAGTCCTTTTTATTTGGAATCATTGTATCAGGTCCGAAAAGCATATCTTTCCATGATTTAAAATGTGTTTTTTTCTTGCGGAACAGATCAATAACGTGCATGATGAATACCATGAACAGGAATGTTGCTCCGGTTCTGTGAACAAATCCGGCATTTTCAGTTCCGCCCAAAACCCTGACAAGAAATCCTGCCAATGGAGTATATGAGAATTTAATTGCCAGACCTGTGATTGCAAGATTCAGGAAACTGATTATCATCACAAAGTGCATAGACCTTTCAAGAGCTGAAAATCTGGTGTAACGAAGTTCATTCTCTACCTCGGGATGCTCAACATGGAACAGTTTCATTTTCCTTCGCATCTGAAGTGAGCGGGGTAGCCACATTAAGGTATGCAGGAATGACAATGCAAATGTTCCCAAAAGCAATAAGGTCATACCCCAGAAAGTAATGAAAAGAAGAGGATATTTTTTAGAATCATGGTGCGTTGCATGAGTCAAATATTTCGTAAATCCTTTAGTTGCATTAGGATGACATTTCTGGCAAGTTTGTACAATGTTCGTTCTGGATAGATGCGATTTTTGATTGTCCGCAGGCAGAATATCATGTGAACCGTGACAGTCATTGCACTTTGCGGCTTTTGTAGAGCCAAGACGTGACACCTTACCGTGATAAGTATCGAAATAAGTTTCAGTAATCTCTTTATGACATTTACCGCATGAATTTAAAATTTCGCGGCGGAAACCTTTTGCATCGGTTCTTTTAATCTGATGGGCAGAGTGGCAATCATTGCAAACAGGAAGTTTTTTATCTGTTTTTGTTACATTTGGAGAGTGAACACTCTTATCGAATGCTTCAGCTATACCAAAATGGCAATTTCCGCAAGTAGCTGATATATTATTATGATTAACACTGGATTTCGGATTGTCAGGCGGCAGTCCCTTGTGGGCTGTATGGCAGTCGGCACAAGTAGCCGTAACGGTCAGACCGCTCATCAGCAATCCTTTTCCGTGGATGCTTTCGCGGTAATTATTTACAATCTGATGCTCTTTCATTTGATAGAATCTGGTTGCAGGTTTATTTTCCTGATGGCATCTGGAGCACAAAGCAGGAATGTTCAATGAAAAAACAGGAGATTTGGAATTGCTTTTTTTCAATACACCATGAGTACCATGGCAATCTGAACATGATGGTGCATTTTTATCATTTCTGCTAACAAGCATACCGTGATAACTTTGCTTGTAATCATCGCCGACCTTTGCATGACACGAAGCACATTCAACTTTTTTCTGAATATTATCACAAGGTCTGGTATGCGAAGGATTAACATCTGTATGGCACTGTGAACATGCAATTTTGGTATGTGTGGAGTTTGTTATTTCGTTGGAATTAACAAACATAGATTTGCCGTCTTTTCCTTTTAGCGAATGGTCTTCATGGCATTTTTTGCAACCGGCATCGGCAAAATTAGCTTCGTAGAAAACTTTTCTTGCTTTATGGGGTTGGTGGCAATCAATACATGCAGGTAATACCTTTGCTTCTTTCTCCCATAATTCGCCTTTAATAATTTTTTTGTGAACCTGTTCAATAGCCGCATGGCATTTTGTACAGGTTGCGGCGATATTCTTCCTTGCTATGGTCGAACGTGGATCAGTATGAGGAAGAATTCTATGGGGAGAATGGCAGGAAGCACATTGAGCACTAACAACCAATCCTTTTTTGATCAAACCTTCTCCATGAATACTCTCTGTGTAATTTTCAAGAATATGCGACTGAGAAATATTGCGTTGAAGTTGTACCGGAGAACCTTCTCTGTGGCATTTGCCGCATAATTGCGGAATTTTCAACGGATAAACAGGTGATGTTTTGTCTTTATTTGCAACAATGTCGTGCGAGCCGTGGCAAGTCTGGCAGGTCGGTGCCAAAGGGTCGCCCTTGGCATAGGCTTTGCCGTGTCTGCATTCATTGTATAAGCCTTGTTCTGTTTTATGACAACCGCCGCATTGTACTTTTTTAACCGTGCTGTGAGGCAGGTCGTCCGGATTATACCCGACATGGCACTGAACACATTTCGCTGTTGCGTGAACTGAATGGGACAATGCAGTCTTTTTTACTGTCAATGACACATTCTTCCCTTTTTTCAACATGGTGATTGTTGGGTCAGAGTGGCAATCCAGACACTGATTATTGTCTTGAGCAAACAACGGTAAAGTTGTCTTCAGCATGACAAAAATAAATACTGCAAAGCACAGCAGGGAAAATCCGATTAAATAGTATCTCTTATTTTTTTTAAAATGTCTCATAACATCAAGTCTTTATTTTATATTAATATTTTTTTAATTGAGATTCAAATCAATTACTATTTTTTGACACCATGACATTCAGGACAGTTTTTGACCTTAATCAATTTGTCAATACCACCCGGATGGATGAAATTAATCTCTCCATAATTATTAGCCGTATTGGTAAAGCCCGGAGCTTTTTGAGATGCCACAGCATGGCATACATTACAATCCTTTGAAATTACTTTGCCTTCAGGGCTGACATGCTTGCCGTCATGGCATCTGTAGCATCCGGCACTGTACATGTGCCCGATATTATTAGGATATCTTTTCCAGTTTGCACCCATATAAGGGAAATAATTCCTTTTGTAAATATCATAAACCGCACCAATGCTCTTCTCAATCTCAACTTTTTTATTTTTTAGAACATCAGGGTAACTGGCGGCATAGAACTCTAATATAAAAGCTCTCATGTCTTTGTAAGCAGTTTCTGTACTGTTTGCATGACCTTCCATTGCCTGAACAGAAAGGTTCTTAATATAAGGAAGAGTTTTGTCAATTTTATTTAATGACATATATGTATTTACAGTTCTGTTAGGCTGATGGTAAATGTGAGAAGGTCTGTTGTGGCAGTCAATACAATCCATAATCCTAAGATTCTGGGGCTTTAATAAATCATCAGAAAACTTGGCTTCAGTTGAACGGTAAATTGTTTCTTTACCTGTTTCGCGATTTCTTGCCTTAACCCAGGGTATTACCATTCTTTCCCTATCAGTAGCAAGATAAGTGATTTCATTCGAAATGTTCATACTGTAGTGAATACCTGTACTGTTTCCGAGTTCGCTGGAACCGCCTCCGGTTTTTATATTCATTGTAACCTGATACTCAGTATTATTTTCATCAGAAGTATAAAAATCCAGGTTAATTTTCTTTTCACTATAAAAATGTTTGGGCCAATGGCACTGTTCGCAAGTTTGTGCGGCAGGACGCAGATTTTCGACAGGAGTCGGAATCGGACGGCTGAATTTATGCATAAATACTGAATATACCTGATATAAACCGGAAATTTTTGCCTTTACAAACCAATCTGCTCCGGAACCAATATGGCACTTCACACAACCAACTCTTGAATGCGGAGAAGCTTGGTAGGCTGTATATTCAGGCTCCATAACCTGATGGCATATATTTCCGCAGAAATCATCCGAATCGGTGTATTCATAAGCTTTGAAACTTCCAATAATCGAGAAAGTAATTAGAATTACAGAACCGACTGTAAAAAATATGATAGCAACCTGATGTTTAGCATTGTTAAGGTCAATAATCGGCAGTTTTTTCTCAGATGATTCCTTTTGAAGTAGCCTGCGATTTTCTTTAAAAGCACCAAAAATTATCAGGATTATTCCAAACATCAAAAGAGATGGTAGAACAACAAATGTAATAATACCAATATATGCTTTTGTATTGTCGGAGAAGAACTCCAGCATCATCAGGAAAAGAATTAAAACCATACTAATCAAAGAAATCAAAGAACCGGTCATTGTTAATGGATTATAAAACACAACTGGTAATAACTTCTTTTTGAATGGTTTGTAAGCCTGCAAAGTTTCCTGAGAAATTTCAACTTCGTCCTCTTCATGCAAATGCCAGCCGTTTAGCATTGATGTTAGCAGTTCTCCTACTGTTTTGCCGGTTGAGGCAAGATAGATGTGTCCCAACATAAAAACACTAAGAAAGAAACCGAGAATGATATGCAGGATAGCCATAGGCCAAACACCACCCATAGAGAAGATTTCATTCGGAGCAATTTCAGGAAATAGCATTAACCAACCAGAAATAATAATTCCGGGCATCAGAACAAACATTATTGTTGCATAAGTTACCTGCTGCATTGGATTGAATTTGTTCTTTTCGCTGGAATGGAAAGGATGAGGTTCGTTATTAAAGATTCCAAGCATATAATATTTTGCCTGAATCAGTAATTTCTTGTAGAATCCTTTTAACTGAGGAATATAATGTTTTATATTCCCGGTGGATATGTTGAAAATGATATAGAAAAGATAAATAAACGAAAGTAAAATTCCGCTGATGTTATGAGATGAAATTGAAACATCAAATGGTACAATCAGTGCATTTTTATCGCTATAGTGCAAACTGATGCCTGATAAAATCAATACCAAAAACAATAAAGCATTAAACCAGTGCCAAAGTCTCAGCCAAAGCGGGTATAAATATATTTTTTTCATTTCTTTCCTCCTCTGTTAAAGTACCATCTCATAAATCCGTGTAAAAATAATCCGGCTATAACCAAACCAAAAATAAATACGCTTACTGTATCAAGGAAAAGGTTACGTGTTGTTCCGATTACATAAGCATCACTAAGTAATGTTCCGTTGATAAAACCAAATTTCTCGCGAGACTGCTGTTTTTCATGTTTATATAATTTCGACATTAGAACAGAGTTCTGACCGTGGCACTCATCGCATTTCTTTATGGTTTTTTCCGGTGGTAAAATGTTATGAGAGAGATTCGGCGGAGTGTAGGACGAATGGCAATCCACACATCTGACTGTTTCCCAATGTGTTTGAGCGTTGGGCATCCAGTCATGAGCCTTTGCAATAGTAGCAATTTTATATTTAGCCATCATTGCTTCGTCGGCATGGCAAACAACGCAAAACACCATTTTATTTCGAACAAGGGTACTTTTCTTTATATGTGTTTCCTGAAACACTCTTGGGGGTACATCCGGCAATGGAAGAATGTTATGCTCACCATGACAATAAGTGCAGGCAGGAACATCAACAGAACCTTTTGCTAATGCAACTCCGTGAATACTGCTCTTATATTCCTGTGCAATTGATACGTGACACTTACCGCAAACATTCGGAACATTCTTATGATTAATTCTCGAATTCGGATTAGTGGTTTTGGTTAAATCATGTACTCCGTGACAATCAACACAACCTGCCGCACCGCTTTTGCCTTTCATAATTGCCGCACCGTGTACACTCTTTTCAAAATTCAATAATGTTTTGGCAAACTTGCTTTCAACACTTGGATTATTCAAATGGCAACTTAGGCAAAGTTCTATTTGTGCTTTTTTAAGCATTCCCAAGTCAGGTTGATAATACGGAGTAATTGGTTTGGAATGGCAGTAAAGGCAAGTTGGAACTTTAGGATTATTTTTGGTATATGCAAAATAGTGCCCTGACTGAAGATGCTGTTCCTTTTCTTTCTTATGGCAATTTCCGCATGCTTCAGTTAGATTTGTAAAATGAAATTTAGATTTTGGTTCTTTTGGTGAAACAATATCATGTTTGCCATGGCACCCTTTACAGTTAGAGACAACATTTGTTTCTGTACCTGTTGTAACTTTCATCATGGGATGAAAAGGATGCTTTTTTGGAGCGTCGGTATGACAACCGGAACACTTAACAGGTTCAATCTTCTTCATGTGGGGAAGGTCATCAGGATTAAAACCAATATGACACTGGACACATTTCAATTTAGCATGCGGTGAGCGTGCCAAAGTAAACTTCTTGACAGTTAAAGATACATTTTTCCCGTTTCTGGTCGTGCTGATTGTAGGGTCAGAGTGACAATCCATACATTGGTCGTTTGTCTGAGAATAACCCCGCGATAACATCAAGAAAAGAACAATCAAGATTACGCCGAATCCTCGGGTTATTGCTTTTGTTGAAGAAAAAGGTTCTGATTTCATGTCTCTTTTATTCAAATTTTTAAACATATTTCCTGTTCAAATTAAAGTATTGATTCAAAATAATACTTTATTTAATTTATTTATTTAGTAAAAAGGAAATTAACGATTATTGCTTAATAAAAAAAACCGAAATCAATTAGTATGATAATATTTTAGAGAATTGTAAAAACTATGTTTTAAATAATAGCAGTTTAAGCTTTATAATAGTTAATTTAATCAATTAATTATTTTATGGATTGACTAAACATATAAGATTATTAAACTAATTTATAATTTAGGTGTGTCTAATTTTGAACTTTTTGCTGATATTAAAAAAAGCCGGTGTTTATCCGGCTTTTTTCTAAATTAATTAAAATTCAAGTTTATATTTCGATTTTTAGTATGTTATTTCCCGAATCAAATTGTTGAACTTTAAAACTCGGTAATGGCTGGCTTGCCCAAGATATCGGGTTTTTCATTACTGACCCGTCATCAGGTGAAAAAACGACATGATGACAGGGACAATCCATACCGCTTGTAGGAGTTGTGGGTAAGTCAACCTCACATCCCTGATGAGGACAAATAGAATCGTGAACAACAAAAGTTGTTTGGTCTATTCTTTTAATAATAAACGGTTTATTGTTGTTTTTTCCGCTTATGACCACTTTTTCAATTCCACCTGCAGTAGCAAGTTTGGGGAAAGGAGCTAAACTTAAGCTGTAAGCCTGAGGAGGCGGAATGATAATAGACTGGTCTTTTTCACATGAAGTAAGAATTGTAGATACCGAACCTGCACAAATTCCAACCCCGATCATGAATCCCGCTTTTTTCAGGAAGTCTCTTCTATTCTCATTGTTTATAATTTTTTCCATAGTAATTAACCTTTTAATTCTCAAATAATTTATTAATAGAACACATGTAACTGAATGGCAAATGACTGCTGAGCTCCCTGCAATTCTTCGCTTCTGTAAATTCTGTATTCAGGAAGAATATCAATATAAGGCAGAGGAAAAATATGTGCACCGAAAACAAACTGATTAGTTGCTACAATCGGTCTTTGATAGTCTCTGTTTTCGTCATATTTCCTTGTTGAAGTGGTAGCCCTTTCTGCTCTGACGAATACATTAAGTGCATCCATCAGCAAATAATCAAATTCTACCAGAAAGTTATCTGTTGTTCTCATGAAATGTTTATGAGTTGAAACATATTCAGTCATAATTGCAAATTTATCACCTAAACCAATATGGAAAAACAGGTCAGAAAATGAAAAATAGGTGTCATTAATATCGGTACTTTTACCCATTGGACCATTATAAAGCATCATACCACCGAAAAATGTATTGAAGCCTTTGCCAATATTAGGATAGAAGGCAACGCGTGCTACCATAGATGCTCTGTCGGTATTAACAAGAGGATGGTTCTTTCCGGCAAAATCAGCAACTGTATAAGTTCCTAAACTTTTTGATTGGAATGCACCAAGAGACAAACCAAGCCAGCTGATGCTTTCGTAATCGAGCTGAGCACCCCATTCGGCATAATCATCGGGTTTGATTGGTCGTGCATACTGAGTTCCTGCGGCAATACGGTGAATTAATAAGGTATGGTCATCATATTTTGTTCCCAAAGTAGGTTGGAAATTTCCAACACGAAGATAGGGCAAACTTTCTGAAGGGCGGAAATTCAAACTCCACGCTCCGGCTTTTTGTCCGGGATATCTTTTTGTTTTTTCAATTTCATAAGCCAGATTATAAAATCCTTCAAATGATAGCCATTTGAGTGGTGTAGCAACCAAGTAGGGAGATAATTGCATTACCATGCTTTCACGCTCAGTTTTGATAGTTTTAATCGTACCACCATCATCAGTTTTACCTGTAATAGTAGGAGAACCGGGCCATTTTGCATTTTGATAACGGAAATCAAGACCGACATTAAATATATCATTGATAAAAGTATTCGATGGAATAACTTTATCATAACCTTTGCTCAGCCAGCTTGGATTATAGAGTGCGATGTCTTTTCGTGACCCCCAGCCGGCGTTATTTCGGACTCCACCTCCCTGTACGTTGAAATGGCAATTCTGACATTTCATTCCAAAAGCCTGGAGTATTGAATACTGGGCTCTTGAATATCCTTCATACGAGAAAAATGAGAACACAATAAGCAGTACAATTAATTTTTTCATACAATCTCTCCTTTGTTGATTTAATCTAAAACGGAAATTATTATCTGCAAATAAAACGATAGAATCTATTAATAAAAAATATTCTCAAATAACACAATAATTAATTTCCCTTAATCCTTTACTAAAGATTATCAAACAAAGTTAATAATATTTATTTTCTAATGCAAATTTTCAAATACGAAATTTTTATATTAGAACGATTTGACATCTATAAAGAATGGAATTGCAATATATTTGTTGCATAAATAATTAAATGTTTTTTAACCAAAAAATAATTCCGAAGCTGTTACTAACTTCGGAATTTTGATTTGTAAGATTCATGGAATTCAATAATAATCTTACTTTGTACGATTTCTCAACAATGAGAAATTAATTTTAAACTTAGAAACTTCTTTAGAAAAAAAATTTATTCGTTTGGAATTTCGATTTTTTCAGTTTCAATATTTTCAACAACCACTACTTTTTTCATGCTTTTTACGATTGCAAAGAAAAAGCCGCCAACTACCAAAATAACTCCTAACCAAACTAAACTGATTAATGGTTTAACTGAAGCTTCAAAAATGAAGACTTCACTCACTGTCTGCTCGGGTTGTTGGGCGGTTTTTGAGAATACAAAAAGAGCCTGAGACATTGCCATGTTTTCTGAACTTTTAATCAGATGAGCAAATCCCCCATAAATTCCTGTTCCTTTTATTTCTCTCATAATCGGCGAGAATTCTGAGGTTCTCATATCAAGTTTGGTTATTAAAGTATCTTCAAAAACATTACCATTGTAAGTGATATTAACAAGTGCTCCGAGAGTTACTCCCTGATTATCTTCCTGCTGGGCATGAGTCATGTCGAATCCGGTAAACTCAATTTTCATATTCGTATCAATCGGACAGTTTCCCGATTCAGTTTTACGAAGTTTAAGAATTGGACCGGAATTTGTTCTTTCAACACCTTTGGGTGAAAGATAAATATCCCTAAGCCAATATGTCTGGATACCTGGTTCGAAAATTGGTTCCTGACGTTCGTTGAAATCAGACATATAAATAATGGGCTTAATATAATCAATATTTCCGTTTTTCTCAGTTTTGATTAAATACTGATACTTTTCTCTGTCTTTAAACTCTTTTTCAATTTGTTTTGTTCCGGTGAAAGTAAAATTGTACCCAAAAGCTGATTTAGTTTCATTTTTTGCAAGATGAATATTCTGGGATTCTGAAAAAATACCGGAGCCGATAATTCCGAATATTAGTATAGCAAATCCAAAGTGAGAAATATAAGCCCCAATACCTTTTGGATTCCTCATTAGATTTCTGATTGTCAGCTCCAAGTTGATTATCAAAGTGAAGAAAGCACCAAAAACAAGAAGGAAATATGCAATATTTTTAACACCAAGGAAAATTGTTCCAATTGAAAGAACCAATGCTAAACCAAAAGCCAACATTACCTTTTTAAATAAAACACTCCATGATGTCTCACGCCAGTTCATAAACAGCGAAAGAGCATTGGTTAATAATATTAGAATAGCAATGGGAAGATTGGAATCATTATAAAACTTTATTTGAGGGGAAGCCTGTTTTGTTCCCATTATTGCACTTATCAACGGAAAACTTGTTCCAAAAAAGATAATAACAGCACTCGCAAGCATAACAATCGAACCGATTGTCAAAAATGCTTCGCGGGAAGAAAGCTTCATGCCGCCTTCTCTTTTGGGTAAATCTTTAAATCTTATAATCAGAACAATAGCACCAATAAGTACAAATGATACTTGAAATGCTACAAGAATTGCATATACAAGATTACCGGGTTTGGTAAACGAATGTACCGAAGTTTCGCTCAAAACACCGCTTCTTGTTAGAAATGTGGCATAAATTATAAAGATAAAACCAAGTATGGAAAGTATGAAATTCGTTTTTAATAGTGCTCCGGTTTTTCTTTGCACTATGATTGTATGAACCAAAGCAACAGCTAATATCCATGGAATTAGTGATGAATTTTCAACAGGATCCCAGCCCCAAAAGCCGCCCCAGCCTAATGTTTCGTAAGCCCAAAAACCACCGAGCATTATCCCAAGTCCGAGTATAGCAGTTGCAAGTAATGTCCAGGGTGTAGCAACTTTTATCCATCCGGTGAAGTCTCGCTTAATTAATCCTGAAACCGCAAAAACAAAAGGAACAGACATCAAGGCATATCCGATAAAAAGAATTGGAGGGTGAATAGCCATCCAGTAATTCTGAAGAATCGGGTTCATACCTCTACCATTTTGAGGCATAAATCCGGGTTGCAGTGCCTGGTCTTTGAAAGTCTCCATTATATTATCAAATGGACTCTTCAAAATTATCAACAGCATCAGGAAAGTAAGAATCAAGGAATAGAATCCCATTACAAGAGCTTCATATCCGTGTTTTTTTGCATAAGGTCTGACAAACAAACCGATTATAACAAAGAATAAAGCCCAAAGTAGAAACGAGCCTTCCTGACCTGCCCAAAAAGAAGATACTAGCAATGAAGTCGGCAGTTCAAGGGAAGAATAATTATAGATGTAGGTATAAGAAAAGTTGTGGTCTATTATCAGGGACAACAGAAAAACACTTATAAAAATAACACCGAACGAAATCGCCCAATAAAGTATTCCGGCTTTGTCGAGCATTTTCTGACTGTTTACTTCGGGGTTATCCTGCTTTTTGTACGACACAAAATAGATATAGGTAGCCACAAGAGACAATATGAAAACTGCAAAAGCAATAATTTTTCCAATCATAGTATTTCCTAAAAAATATTTAAACATTACTTAATTTTAAAATCCTGCAAAGATAATTATTTTTTTTGAAAAAATCACAAACTTGAAAGTACTTTAGTTTAGTTTTGTAAAAATGTGGAAAAGATTTTGGCGAAATACTTGATTTTTAAACGCATGTTCTTTTTCACTTTCAATTTTTATTATTAACTTGCTTTTTTTGAACATTACAAATTGGAAAATGGATTTGAATTTCGATAACTTTGAAACCGACAAGACGAGCTCTAAGATACTTAAAAACCTAAATGAATCACAGTTAAAAGCAGTAACAACCATAAATGGTCCCGTTCTGGTGGTTGCAGGTGCAGGTAGCGGCAAAACAAGAGTTCTTACATATAGAATTGCATATATGATTGAGCAGGGGATTCCCTCTAACTCAATCATCGCACTGACTTTTACAAACAAAGCCGCTGAAGAAATGAAGAACAGAATTGGTCAGCTTGTTTCGTGGGAACACTCCAAAAGAATATGGGCAGGTACTTTTCATTCCCTTTTTGCAAGAATTCTAAGAAGCGAAGCAGAATCAATCGGCTACACAAGTTCATTTTCAATTTATGATGCCGACGATTCACTGAGTCAGATACGAAATGCCATGAATATTCTGAATATATCCAAGGAAGTTGTTTCTCCGCAGGAAGCCCGCTCAAAAATTTCATGGGCAAAAAATCATCTTGTTTCCTGGCAGGAGTTTGCAAATTCTGCTAATAGCTACAAAGATGAAATATCGGCAAAAATATTCGAAGCTTATGAAAACTCGCTGAGAACAAATAATGCAATGGATTTTGATGATCTTCTGAATAATTTCATTATCATGCTTCAGAAATCTCCTGAATACCTGTCGAAATATCAGAATATTTTCAAGTATATACTTGTTGATGAGTATCAGGACACAAACCGTGCTCAATATACAGCAATCAATCTTCTTGCCAAAGCACATAAAAACATCTGCGTTGTCGGCGACGATGCACAAAGTATTTATCGCTGGCGTGGTGCGGACATCAGGAACATTCTGGACTTTCAGAAAGACTATTCGAATGCTGAGGTTATCAGATTAGAGCAAAATTACCGTTCTACAAAAAACATTATTGGTGCCGCCGATTGCGTTATTAAAAATAATCACAGACAGATTCCAAAAAAATTATGGACCGAAAATCCCGAGGGTGATAAAGTTGAACAGATAATTACAGCTACTGATTCAGATGAAGCCATCGAAGTGATTGATAAGATTCTTGATATTAAAAATGATGAAAATCTCACAAATAAAGACTTCGCTATTCTTTACAGAACAAACGCCCAATCACTTGCATTTGAGAATGTCTGCCGAAAAGTGAATTTACCTTATATTATTATTGGCGGTATGTCATTCTATAAAAGGAAAGAAGTAAAAGATGTACTGTCTTACTTGCGTTTCCTGATTAATCCCAGAGACAGCGAATCAATTTTAAGAATTATAAATGAACCGCCAAGAGGAATTGGTGCCACTTCCCTTCAGCATATTAAGAGTTTTGCCAGAGCAAACAGAATTTCACTTTTTGATGCTTTTGCAAGAGCAGAAGAGATACAGGACTTACAAACCCGAGCCAAAACAGCATGCAAGAAATTTTCTGAATTTGTAACAAAATATCAGGCAATACAATATGAATTGGCTCCTGACCAGTTGGCGATTGACTTTATTAATGAATCAGGTATGCAGGCTATGTACAAAGAGATTGATACTGATGATTCACTGGACAGATGGAATAACATTCAGCAAATGCTTGATGATATAACCTTATTTTTCGAAAACGAACCCGAAAAACAGCTTGTTGACTATATTCAGCAAATCTCACTTGTTTCTGATATTGATGAAAAGGATTTGACACAGGAACAAGTCAGGTTGATGACTCTACATGCGGCTAAAGGACTTGAATTTCCTGTGGTTTTTATTGTTGGAGTTGAACAGGGATTGTTGCCGTTGACACGAATTGATTCTCATTCCGAAGAACTTGAAGAAGAACGCCGATTGTTCTATGTAGGAATTACAAGAGCAGAAAAAAAACTGTTCATATCCAATTGTTCCCGAAGACTTAGATTCGGAGAATATCAAAAACAATCAAAATCTCAGTTCATCTCCGAAATTGACAGAAAATATTTCAAGACAAGAAAAAACGAAGTAATTCTGCCCCCAATTCAGGATAACAGGATGAAAAGACCTGAGCCGAATTATTTCAATGATATACCGGAAACAGAAAATTATTCCCAACTTGTACCCGATTCTTTCAATATCAAACCCGGAGCAGTTGTCAGCCATAACCAGTTTGGAGTCGGTAAAGTTGAAGCTTTGCATGGTGTTGGTCAAAATTCAACAGTTACCGTGTTTTTTAAATCAGTAGGCAGAAAGAAACTTATGCTTCATTATGCAAAATTGAAAATTGTGTGATAAATTATTAAATAAAATAGTATTTTTGGATTTTAAATATTTCGAGTTCAACTATGAAAAAAGCATTAATAACAGGCATAACTGGTCAAGACGGTTCATATCTTGCCGAACTCCTTTTGAAAAAAGGATATGAAGTTCATGGAATAATTCGCAGAGCAAGTACTTTCAATACTCAACGCATTGACCATATATATAGTGACCCAAAAGAAGATTCAAATACAAAAATGCTTCTCCATTACGGAGATTTATCCGACCCCGGTATTCTTACTGAATTGATTTATAACATTCAGCCGGATGAAATTTATCATCTTGGTGCTCAAAGCCATGTGAGAATTTCATTTGATATGCCCGAATATACAGGAGATATTACCGGACTTGGAACCACAAGACTTTTGGAAGCGATTCGAAGAAGCGGTGTAAAAACAAGGTTTTATCAGGCATCTTCTTCAGAGCTTTTCGGTTCTGCATTACCTCCTCAAAACGAAAAAACACTTTTCCAGCCACAAAGCCCTTATGCAATTGCTAAATTATATTCATATTGGATGGCTGTCAATTATCGGAATGCATATAATATTTTTGCCAGTAACGGCATTTTATTCAATCACGAAAGTCCACGCCGTGGTGAAGTCTTTGTAACAAGAAAAATTACAATGGGAATTGCAAAAATTTTAAGCGGTAAACAGAAAAAAATCTATTTGGGTAATCTTGATGCTAAAAGAGACTGGGGATTTGCACCTGAATATGTTGAAATGATGTGGCTGATTCTTCAACATGATACTCCCGATGATTTTGTTGTCGGAACCGGAGAAAGTCATTCAGTAAGAGATTTCATTAATACTGCCTTTAATTATTTGGGTGTTGACATCGAATGGATAGGAAAAGGACTTTCTACAAAAGGAATTATCCGTGACTTTGATTCCAAATGGAAAGATGTTTTGAAACAAGGGGATTCAATAATTGAAATCGAACCAAGATACTTCAGACCAACGGAAGTTGACTTCCTTAAGGCAGATATTACAAAAGCAAAAACCATACTTAATTGGAGTCCTGTTGTGAAATTTGATGAACTTGTTAAAATAATGGTTGACTTTGATATGTCCGACGCTGGATTGAATTCTCCAAACGAAGGAATCAAATCAGTTATATCTAAGGGATTCGATTGGACAGAACATCATTTTAAAAGTATTGAAAGAATTTCCAAATGATAACCAATAAAAATTCAAAAATTTATGTTGCAGGTCATACAGGATTAGTCGGTTCAAATATATTTAAAAAACTCAAAGAAAAGGGTTATACAAATTTAATTTCTTCGACTGAAGTAAATATGGATTTGAGACGGCAGGAAGAAGTAGAGACTTTTTTCAGTAAAGAAAAACCCGAATATGTTTTCTTTGCCGCCGCTAAAGTGGGGGGTATTGTAGCAAACAGCACTTACAAAGCTGAATTTATATATGATAATCTTGCTATTGCTCTTAATGTCATTAATTCTTCTTATAGATTTGGAGTAAAAAAATTATTGAATTTAGGTTCATCGTGCATTTATCCGAAACTTGCACCACAACCTCTAAAGGAAGATTATCTTCTTGATGGAACACTTGAACCGACCAACGAACCTTATGCAATCGCCAAAATTGCTGCGATAAAGTTATGTACTTCTTATAATTTTCAATATGGCACTGATTTTCTTTCTGTCATGCCGACAAATCTTTTTGGACAGAATGACAACTTTAACCTCGAAACTTCTCATGTACTTCCTGCACTCATTAGAAAAATGATTCTTGCCCAAGCTTTGAGAACCAAGAATTTTCCTTTTATCATAAATGATATTTCAAAAAGAAAACTTGGTAATGGAATTGATGAAAAAGAAATCATTAATGATGAATCAGCAATTATTTCTGCACTCGAAAAAATTGGAGTCACAGAAGAATACGTAAAAATCTGGGGTTCGGGAAATGTTTTCAGAGAATTTCTATATGTTGACGATATGGCAGAAGCCTGCGTTTTTGTTATGGAAAATTTTACTTTCAAAGAAACAGGTGATTTCCTGAATATTGGAACGGGAGAAGATATTTCAATCAAGAGTCTTTCTGAATTAATAAAAAATATCGTTGGATTTGAAGGAAAATTTATTTTCGATTCGGGTAAACCCGACGGCACACCGAGGAAACTTCTTGATGTCAGTAGAATTAATTCTCTTGGTTGGAAAGCTAAGATTTCGCTTGAAGAAGGAATCAGAAAAGTAGTTTCTCAATATCAATCATATTAAAAAATTATCCACAATTTCATTTACTTTTCGAAAATCTGCAAAAAAATGCGTATTTTTGTTGGTTTATAAGTTTAATATTTAGATTTGGATTTTCATGTCGCTATTCGCAAAAGAACATATAGTACCTACAATTTTAGAAGACGAATTACAAAGTTCTTATCTTGACTATTCTATGTCGGTCATAGTTTCAAGAGCTCTTCCTGATGTAAGGGACGGATTGAAACCAGTCCACCGTCGCATACTTTTTGCCATGAACGAACTCGGAATGGCACCCAACAAAGCTTACAAAAAATCCGCAAGAATCGTCGGTGAAGTGCTTGGTAAGTACCATCCCCATGGCGACTCGGCAGTTTACGATTCTATGGTTCGTATGGCTCAGCATTGGTCATTGAGATACCCAATGGTTGACGGACAAGGTAACTTTGGTTCGGTTGACGGTGACTCTGCGGCGGCAATGCGTTATACCGAAACCAGATTAACATGGATTGCTACCGAAACCTTACGGGATATTGAAAAAGGAACTGTTGATTTCAGACCAAACTTCGACGATACTCTCGAAGAACCAATAGTTCTGCCTACGGTTTTACCAACTTTGTTAGTCAACGGAGCAAGTGGTATTGCTGTCGGTATGGCAACGAACATACCACCTCATAATTTAAATGAAGTCATTAATGGGCTTATTGCCTTAATTGAAAACCCTAACCTGACTTCAGAAGACCTGATAAAGTACATTCCAGCACCTGATTTCCCAACAGGCGGTATCATTTATGGTTACGAAGGAGTTAGGAATGCGTACATAACTGGTAGAGGAAAAATAATTGTAAGAGCCAAAGCTTATTTTGAAGAAGCTAAATCAGGCAAATCTTCTATTATCATCACAGAGCTTCCCTATCAGGTTAACAAAGCGGCACAAATTGAAAAGATCGCCGATTTGGTTAGAAGTAAAGTTATTGAAGATATATCTGATGTTCGCGATGAATCTGATCGTGACGGTATAAGAGTTGTTATTGATGTCAAAAGAGATGCAATTCCTTCGGTGGTGTTGAATAATTTGTATAAACATACAATGCTTCAGGTTACCTTCGGTGCCATCATGCTTTCACTTGTCAAAGGAAGACCAAGAGTTCTAACTTTGCGTGAAATGCTTGAATACTTTATTGAGCACCGAGTCGAGGTCATTGTCCGCAGGACAAGATATGACCTTGATGCCGCTGAAAAAAGAGCACATATACTTGAAGGTTTCATCATTGCCCTTGACAACATCGAAGAAGTGATTAAAACAATTCGTGCATCAGCGGATGCTAAAATTGCATCAACGAACTTGCAAACTAAATTCGGGCTTTCTGAAATTCAGGCAAAAGCCATTCTCGAGATGAGATTGCAAAGACTGACCGGATTGGAAAGAGACAAAATACAACAGGAATACAAAGAAGTTATTCAGGCAATTGAAAGATTCCGTGCTATTTTAGCAAGTAAAGAACTTCAAATGCAGATAATAGTTCAGGAACTAACTGAAATCAATGAAAAATACAAAGACCCGCGCAGAACTGAAATAATGCATGATGCAAGGGAATTCACCGTTGAAGATATGATTGCCAATGAAGAAGTTATCGTAACTATTACTCATAAAGGCAACATAAAAAGAACTCCTGCTTCAACTTACAGAAGACAGCATAAAGGAGGACGCGGATTAAGCGGTGCAGGAACAAACGACGACGATTTTGTCGAGCACGTATTCCAGGCGGCTACCCACCATTCACTTTTATTCTTTACTGATATGGGCAGATGCTTTAAAGTCAAGGTTTACGACTTGCCCGAAGGTTCAAGAAATGCTAAAGGAAGATCTCTTGCAAATATTATACAAAAAGAAGGTAATGAAAAGGTAACTGCATATCTTTCAGTCAAAGAATTTACCGACGATAACTTTATATTTATGGGTACTCGTCTCGGAACAGTCAAGAAAACACCTCTTTCTGCTTTTGCAAACGTTAGAGTTAACGGAATAATAGCATTAGGCTTAAATGAGGACGACAGACTTATCAGTGCAAAGATTACCGACGGAACTAATGATATTATTCTTGGAACCCGCAACGGTATTGCCTGCAGATTCAGAGAAAGCGATGTCAGGTCTATGGGCAGAACAGCCGCAGGAGTCAGAGGTATTTCGCTTCAGGATGATGACTGGGTGGTTTCAATGGTTGCTATTAAACGTCCCGATTCGCAAATTATCGTAGTCGGTGAGCATGGTTACGGAAAACGTACGAGATACGAAGATTTCAGATTAACCAGACGCGGAGCCAAGGGCGTTATCTCAATGAATGTCACCGAGAAAACTGGTAAAGTCGTAACAATGGTTTCGGTTATTGATACTGAAGACCTTATTGTTATGACAACAGGTGGAATCCTCATCAGACAGCCCGTTAAAGACATCAGGATCATCGGCAGGAACACGCAGGGAGTCAGGCTTATCAGACTTGACCAAGGCGATGCAATTGCTGATATCACAATTGTTCAAAGAGAAGAAGCAGACTTAGAAGGCGGAGATGATGATGAAAACACTTTGGACTTCGAAGCAGACAATGGCGAACAGCAAACAATGTTATAGCATTTTCAGATTATTGAAATAAAATATTGGGCAATCTAAATATATATCGAATTACAAAAATGAAATATATAATTAGATTGCCCTTTTTTATTTTTCTGATATTGGTTTCATTCAGCATTGCTTTTTCTAAACCAGCGTCAGACACTTTGAAGAAAAATGTTCTTACTGATACAACAAAAACCATCATCAAAAATGATTCAACAGCAAAAGACACAGTTAAACCTTACATACCTCTCAGAAACCACGGCAGTATTTTTTTACTTCCAAACTCTTCTCTGAAGAAAATCCGCAAAGGAGAAACATTGTTTGATATTTACAATTCAATGTCGGAGCTTTTGTATAAAAGAATGCCAGTCTATCCCCTATTCTTAGGTTCGACAGGGAAATATAATACATTTTCTGCTTTTGGAGGAACGCATAGGGACAATTCTTTTTCGTTTAACGGCAGACAACTTTACGATGCAGCTTTCGGTACGATAAATCCTGAGCAGTTCTCTCCTGAGTTTTTCGAACAAGCAGAGATTCTAACAGGTTCAGATGCAATAGTATTTTCAGACAATGCCTCAGGAATTTTGATAAACTATCAGGAAATCAAGTATAATACGGCAAAACCATATTCAAAGCTGTGGTATTCCGAAGGTGGATTCGGATTTACAGGTGCAGATGGGATTATAAGTCAGAACATCATGAAAAATGTGAATTTCACTTTTGGATTCGGTAAATTAACATCCAAAGGAAGATATAACAATTCATGGAATGACAACTGGAATGCTCGCGGATTGCTTCGCTGGAATCTTTCCGAAAAAACTAATATTTCTTTTGTTGAAAATTTCCATAATAGCGGGAATGGTACTAACGGTGGGTTGAATCCATATCAGACAGCATCACTTTATGATGAAAATTCTGCTGTCCCATATTTTGAATTCAACAATGAAAGAGTGTTCAGGCATGACATTTCAACTACCGTTACTTCTTATCTGGACAAAGATACTACTCAAGCTTTTTCAGCAGGAGCATTTTTCACTTATGCTGAGTGGAACCGATTCGTTCCCGAAGAAGCAATCATCAACAAAGCAACCGGAACATCATCTCAAAAATACTTCGACCGCCAATCAGGAGTTAATGTCAGGTACGAATCAAGTATCTTGAAACACATCTTTTTGAGCTTTGGCGGCGAAATGAATTTAATCAATCTTGAAAGAAGTGATTACAATGATGAGTTTGCAGGATTGAAGACTTCTACTTTTGCTTATACACGTCTTGAATTAT
This sequence comes from uncultured Hyphomicrobiales bacterium, assembly GCA_964606895.1. Taxonomy (GTDB): domain Bacteria; phylum Bacteroidota; class Ignavibacteria; order Kapaibacteriales; family UBA2268; genus CAZSHX01. Next base: position 43,125 of record CAZSHX010000010.1, on the reverse strand, counting down.
TCCCGGCTCTTCATCTATCAGGCGGTGTAAGATACATTAACATGGGCAACCATACAGCTTTGAATTTCGGAGCAAAAGGAACTTTTTCTATTACTGAATCGTTTTCTTTTTATGCAGATGTATCCCGCTATGAACGTTTTCCCTCTATGTCAGAATCTTTCAGTCTGGTAAATGAAAAAGGATATCTTGAACTCGCAGGACTTTCATGGAAATCTAAAGAGACCTCAATTGAGATTGGTGCTTTTGCAAGACAAATTTCAGACCCTATTCTTTCGGGAGAATTAATAGACACAAACCAAATATTTGTATCTACTTTTTCGGTTAATGGAATAAACAGGAATGTAATCGGAGGAAATTTAAACTTTTCCACAAAATTATATAATCATGTTGTTGTGAAATTGTCTGGGCAGACATATTTGTTAAGTAAAACAGATGATATTGCAGATAAACGATTCCCACTTGGATTGGGTAAAATAACTACTTATTACGAATTACTTATGGGGCAGAGTGTTCTCAATTTGGGTGTTTCTTTTACTGCCACAACAAAATTCAAAGGTGAAAGTTTTGTACCCCAAACGAGAAATTTCATTCAGAATGAGATTGAAAGTACCCATTTTATTAACGGACTTGATGTTTTTGCTACCGCTCGATTAGGAAATGCTTTTGTAAGAATTTCTTATGAGAACATCCTATCTAATGGTTACTATTATGTCCCTTTCTATCCTGCTTATGACAGAAATTTCAGACTGCTGGTATCATGGGCATTTTTAAACTAAACAGCTCTTTCGATAACTCCACCACCCACCAAATCATTTCCTTCGTAAATAACAACTGACTGTCCGGGAGCAATAGCCCTTCTGGCTTTCAAAAAAGAAATTTCAAGTTTTCCGTCAGAATTTATTTTGCAAATTGCTTCTTCGCCAGGGTCCCGATAGCGAATTTTTACAATGAATTGCTTTTCTGAATCAAATGAGTCATACTTTATTAAATTTATATCTGTTGCAATCAGTCCTGTTGCAAATAGTTCCTCGTCAACGCCGACTTCTACTGTGTTTGTTTCGGGAATAATGTTTTTTACGAACAAAGGTTTGTGGTAAGACACTCCGAGTCCTTTTCGCTGACCAATTGTGTAAAAAGGGTAGCCTTTGTGCTTTCCGACAACAATACCATCGAATAAAATCTGTCCCTCTTTGAAAATTTCAAGAGAATTTTCTGCTTTTTTTTCAAGAAATGTTCGGTAATCATTATCAGGCACAAAACAAACTTCCTGTGAATCGAGCTTTTCGGATACTTTGAGATTGTATTTCCTTGCAAGTTCACGAGTGTTATCTTTGACCATTTCACCGATTGGAAATACTGTTCGGGAGATTTGTTCCTGACTTAATTTCCATAGAAAATAGGATTGGTCTTTGGCTGAGTCTGAACCTTTAGAAATAAAATATCTGCCCGTTTCTTCTGAAAATGAGACCGAAGCATAATGACCAGTAGCCATATAATAAGCATCCAGTTCATCTGCTTTGCTCAAAATCCCGCCCCATTTAATTGCAGGGTTGCAATTCACGCAAGGATTTGGAGTTCGCCCATTTAGGTATTCACTAACGAAATTATCAACAATATTAGTTTTAAAAGCCTCGGATAAATCAATGAAATGATGAGGAATCCCAAGCTTTTCGCAGATATCCATTGAATCAATAATACTCTGATAGTCACAACAGCTACGTTCGTGGAGTTTCACTCTGCATTCATCATCTATTTTAAAAGGTGTAATGGTTAATCCGATAACATCCCATCCCTGCTCGACAAGGAGTGCCGCGGCAACCGAAGAATCAACACCGCCAGACATCCCGACAAGAACTCTGTTTTTATTCATCTATATATCCCAATTTCTTAAATACTTATAAAATCAATTGATTAACGAATTAATTCAAATTTGATTTTAAGGAAGTACAGATAGCAATTCACTAACCGTATAGGTAACAAACATATAAACTGCAACTGCAGGTACAGCAAAGAGAATGCTATCAAACCTATCAAGCATTCCACCATGCCCTGGAATAATGTGGGAGCTGTCTTTAATCTCAGCATCTCTTTTTAGTTTTGATTCAGCCAAATCTCCGATTTGTCCGATTGTACCAACTATTATTCCACAGATTATTGCGTGAATATAATTGAATGTAGGCATTAGAAAACTTGCAAAAATAAAGAAGGCTAAAACAGCACCAATAAATCCACCTATTGCACCCTCCCATGTTTTTTTAGGACTAACGGAAGGAATAAGTTTGTGCCTGCCAAAAGCCATACCAGAAAGATAAGCGGCAGTATCACAAATCCAAACCGATAAGAAAATTGTCACCACAAGTCCGCCACCTAAATTTGTGGTGTTGGAAAGTCTGAAAAAGTGATTTGAGATAGCAGTATAATTGCTTATTTCCCTTAAGACAATCAGAAATACAAATGCCACAGTTACATATAATAATCCCGACAATGTTGAGGCAAAGCTCAATGCCGCACTTTCCCTTTTGGTCCAGATTAAAATACCTGATGAAAAAACTGCCGCCATTGACAAAATACCAAGTAAAATTTCAGCCCTGAAATTTACTTTCAGATTAATATATATAGCCGCCAGTAAAAGAACATGAGATACCAGTCCAAGAGCAATTAACGGTTTGGCACCTTTCTTTTCAAGGAGTTTGTAATACTCCCACAAGGTGATGGAAGAAAGCAAAAGAACAACAATTCCAAAATATAATTCACCACGATAAATTATCCAAACTGATATTGGAATAGCGACTAATATCACCAATAATCTCTTTAAAAATTCTTTCAATTTGCAACTTTCATTTTTTCAAACAATTATGTCTGACAAATTTATTAATTTTGAACGAATATTTTCTAATAAATTTGTATTTGGAATTTTTTTGTGGATAAAAAAGCGAAATTTGATATAAGTGTTTTTTGTGATTTCGACGGTACTGTTGCTGTGAATGATGTAGGAAATGAATTTTTTAAAAGATTTGGTGAATTTGAACCATTCCATACTGAACTCATTAATGGGGATATTTCAATTAAGAATTATTACAATAAAGTAATTGAGAGTTTAAAAATTGGATTAACAAGTGATGAAATTGAAAATTTCGCTCTCGAAAACGCAATAGACCCATATTTTTTAAAATTTTTCGAATTTTGTTTTTCAAAAAATATTGACGTTACAATTGTAAGTGACGGTTTTGATGTCTATATAAAACCCATATTGAAAAAAAACAAACTGGAAAATCTGAAAATTTTTTGTAATTTACTTTTTGCAGATGTGCAAGGAAGAATAAAACCTGTTTTTCCTCTTGCAGATGAATCGTGTAACTGCAATAGTGCATCATGCAAAAGAAATGCAATGTTGAGTTGCCTGGATGAAAATACTATATCAGTATTTGTCGGGGACGGATTTTCTGATTACTGTATTGCCGAACATGCAGATGTGGTTTTTGCCAAAAAGAATCTTGCGGCATATTGTAACGAAAAAAGGATTCCACATTATCCTTTTTCGAATTTTTTTGACGTTTATAGAATTTTGAGTAATGCTATCGTTAAAAATAAGATTAAGAAAAGACATCAGGCAGAATTATTGAGACGAAAAGCTTTTATAACTGAATAGGATTGACATATTATTATTTTTCGAAAAAATATTATTATTTTTCGGTTTATTTTTTTTGGATTATTACTTACCGCCACATCTTTTGCTCAGATAGAAAAATCTGAAAGCAAGAAGGTTGTTTTAGATGGTGTTAAGATTAATGATTACAGGCTATTGCCGGATGAATTATCATCCATTGTTTTTGCTTCGACCGATTCAACCACTTTCATTTATCATTGTGATGCCAAAAAGGAAGACTTTGTTGCTTTTGTTTTCAAAATCATTATTAAAAACAACAAGGAAGAAACCTTCTATACTACCAATAAAACAGTAATCAGCTTCAAAGGTTTACCAGAAAGTGTCTATTTGCTTCGAATCGAAGCTTTTGCTCCCCAAAAAAAATGGAATGCCGTTCCTTTGGAAATTAGTTTTGAAGTAAATAATAAATATGCCGCAGTTGTAAAAAGAAGTAAGCAATTAAAAGATAGCATCACAAAGAATTCTCTGAAAAAAGAAGAGATTCAACAAAGCGATTCATTAAATAAATCATATTTTATTGATGTTTTCAAAAATTATTATTATATATTTGTGATTGCTATAGTTGCATTTTTTTTGGCAATAATAGTTCTTCGAAAAAAATCAAAAAATAGTAAGAAACCAAAACGAAATATAAGGATTTCAAATATGGCAGATGATACACTTATTACTGTTCCTAAAATTCAGATTGACAGATTTCAAGTTGAAAATAGCAACTTGAAAGCAGAAATTGTTGCTCTCCGTGGTCAGATTGACGCATTGCAATTAAGAAGCAGGGACATGTATGTCCAAAATAAGGAATTGAAGGACCATATTGACAGATTATCTAAAAGCAAAGTTGAACTTGAAGAACTTCAAACTCAAAAAGATGATTTATTTGCCGTCGTCATTCATGATATCAAGAACCCAGCCGCTTTGATTAAAAGCCTTGTTGAGCTACTCCGCTCCTACGACCTGACTGCTTCCGAACAACAGGAAGTAATAAATGATATTTTCGAGACTACTAAGAAAATAGTTTCCCTTTCTCAGGAAGTAACCAGAATTTTATCCCTTGAAAGCAATTTCATTAATCTCAATTTAGATAAAGTTGATCTTCGTGATATCATTAAAGATGTTCAAAAAAGGAATACAATCAGTGCTACTAATAAATCAATCAGCGTACTGCTCGACCTTGCAGAAGATATTCCTGAAACATATATGGACTATCAGAAGATTGATGAAGTCCTTGACAATCTTATTTCAAATGCAATCAAATTCTCCCATTCAGGCGGAAAAGTAAGAATACTCTCAAAAATCAAAGAAGACCATCTTGTAGTTGAAATTAGCGATAATGGTCTTGGCTTGTCGGAAGAAGACATTACTCAAGCTTTCCAAAGAGGTGTCAAACTAAGTGCTCAGCCAACCGGCGGCGAACATTCATCAGGATTTGGCTTGTGGATTGTCAAAAAGCTGATTGAAGCTCACAAGGGAAGTGTATGGGTGAAAAGCACTTTAGGAAAAGGTTCTACTTTTGCTTTCTCAATTCCAATGATTTTCGAGATTAATGATCCTGCAGAATAATTAGTTTTTCTTTGGAAAATCTCTCTAATCAAATTGAAAAATATTTTTTCTCTGTAATAATTACAACTTACAACAGAGAAAAAACTGTTTTACGTGCTGTAAACTCTCTATTAGGGCAGTCTGAACCAGATTTTGAAGCTATTATTGTTGATGACGGAAGTACAGACGAGACTTTCGATATACTAAAAGATATTATTTTTTCCAATCGAAACTTCAAATATATTTTCCAATCAAATCATGGCTCACCTCACGCTAAGAACTCTGGGATATTGAATTCTTCAGGAAAATACATTACTTTTCTTGATTCTGATGATGAATATCATCCAAATCATTTATTAATCAGAAAGAAAATCCTAACGGACAGACCTGAAATTGAATTTTTGCACGGTGGTGTCCGGATAATCGGCAATCAATTCATACCCGATAAGAATTCATGTAATTATTTAATAAATATTAATGATTGTATCGTTGGCGGAACATTTTTTATTAAAGGATATGTATTCGACAAAATAGGATATTTCCCTATAGTCCCATATAGCGATGATTCAATGTTTTTCGAAATTGCTCAAAAAGCAAATGTAATTATTGCCAAAACAGAAATCAGCACATATATATATCACCGTGATGTGGAAGAATCAGCATGTTTAAAAATAAAACGATGATAAATCAGACTATATATTTTTAGAACAATCATTTTGAGTTTTATTTGAAAAGATCATCATTCTTTGCCTATTCATTTTTTGCATTTTTACTTTTAGCAGGCTCGCTGTATTCTCAGGAAAACAACGGAAAACCTATCGAATTGAAATATGCCGATAGTCTTGTTGGAAATAAGTTGGAAGAAGGCACTATCCGAATGTTCGAAGGTCATGTTCGCTTTGTTCAGGGTAATGTGCATGTTATTTCTGACAAAGCGACTCAATTTCTTGATGAAAACAGGGCAGAACTAACAGGGAATGTTGTAGTAACGCAGGAAGATATGATTCTCAAAGCTCCGAGAATCAATTGGAATGGCAACACAAATCTTGCCTATGCTTACGAAGGAGTGATTATTGACGACAAAAACCAAAGACTAACTGCAAGACAAGGAACCTACTCAACTGTAACCTTGATTGCTGATTTTGAAAAAGATGTCATCGCCTCCGACGATACCGTAAAAATAACTGCAGACCGAATCCAATATAACAGACGCACCAGAAAAAGTTTTGCTTACGGGAATATTAAAGTTGAGGATGATTCTTCCGTTATAACAGCCGATTTCGGCGAATATTACAGAGCTACGCAGGAAAGCTATGCTTATGGAAACGTTTTGGTCAGGGGAAAATATAATAATTCGTATCTGACAGGAGATACAATCTTCAATATACCTGAAAAAAGATATACCCTTGCCAAAGGGAACCCGATTCTCAACCAGATAGACAGCAGTAGAAAAACAAAAAAGATTACTGTTCTTGCCGATTCTTTTAAACTTGCTCAAAAGGACAGTACATGGCTCGAATATGATACGATGAGTGTCGTTGCAAAAGTTATGGAGCAAATGAGATATAATGACGAAATTTTTCTATTCAAAGACAGCGTAAAAATTTCCCGAAAAAGTCTATCAACCATGAGCAACAACGCTACATTTTATAAAAGACAGGGTTTGATAATTCTTGAAGGAACTCCGATTGTTTGGAATGATTCCACCCAGCTTCATTCTGATTCAATAGTAATTTTTATGCCCAATAACAAGTTATCATCAATCCATGCTTACGGAAATTCACTTGCGGCAACCCGTGAAGACACAATGGATTTAAGCAGAATAAATCAAATAATCGGTAATGAAATAGAAATCAAATTTGCTGAAGATACTATCAGGGCTATTGTCAGCAATGGCAATGCTAAAAGCCTTTACTACATGCGTAATCAGGACGGAGAAGACGGAGCCGCCCGAAATAGTTCCGATACTTTAAATGTTGAATTCATTAAAGGTGAGGCTGAAAACATCCGATGGCTTGGCGGAATACAAGGTGAATATTTCCCCGAAGTAATCATCATTGCTCCCAAAGAATATTATCTCCCTAATTTCAGATGGAGCGACAGCAAGCCCCGACTTACACTGAATAAGTATTTCAAAGAAAAATTATTGAATAATCAAAAAAATGAAATCAAAGATTAATCCGTTAATACGTTTTTTAAAATTATCAAACTGAATGGCATTACTACCAATATATAACTGTTTTCATCCCGTTTTAAAAAAGAAAACCGAGGAAATAACCGAAGTTAACAAAGAAATGTTGACTTTGATTGACGATATGTACGAAACCATGCATATTGCTGAAGGTGTCGGACTTGCCGCCAATCAAGTTGGTATTTCCAAATCTTTAATCGTTATTGATATCGGTTATTTCTACGAAAAATCTCCTTATCTGCCTTTAACAATGATAAATCCTCAAATCACTGCTTTTTCAGATGAGGAAATTGATTACGAAGAAGGCTGCCTGAGTGTCCCAACACTACGTGAAACGGTTATTCGCCCAAGCGAAATTGAAGTTAAGTTCCTTGATAAAGATTTAAAAGAAAAAACAATGCAGGCAACCGAGCTTTTAGCCCGTGTTATGCAGCATGAGATTGACCATTTGAACGGTATTCTGTTCTTTGAAAAGCTCTCCCCAATCAGAAAAACCCTTTCTCAGAATAAACTGAAAAAAATTAAAAAAGGTGTTATTGTCCCCGACTATCCTATGGTAATGGCTGATGGCAAATTGATACAATAATTTTCTATTATATCGCCATATAGAAATATTTTTTGACAAATTTCAAAAAATGAAATTATTTTATTTTCGTTTATTTTATTAATTATTACATTATTATAGGTTTTTTAAGGAGGTTTCATGATGAAAAGAAATTATGCAAAATCGGCTGGAATTTTGGGAATATCGCTTGCTGTGTTCTTTTTAATATTCACAATTCTTAACCCGAATTTGCTGTCGCATCTCTTCGCTGAAGAGAAAATCGGAGCAGACAAAGCACCGATTGTTATGAACGACCATATCAAGGCTTTGAACAACGCTATGCAGGAAGCTTCAAAAGCAGTTCTTCCCACAGTCGTCAGCATTAAAGTAACGTTTAAATCAAAAACTGACAACAACCAATTCAGGGATGATTTTCAGGAGTTTTTTAAATTCTTCGGTCAGCCGGGTGACAATGAACCGCAGGAAGGCGGAGGCTCAGGCGTTTTTGTTTCGCCTGATGGATACATTATAACAAACAATCATGTTGTCGAGAATTCTACTGAAATAAAAGTTACAACCGACGACAAAAAGGAATACAAAGCCAAACTTATCGGTACAGACCCATACACTGACCTTGCGATTATCAAAATCGAAGGAAGCAATTATCCCTATGTTCATTTTGGCGAAATTGATGAAGTTAAGGTTGGCGAAATGGTCATAGCCGTTGGTAATCCATTGGGTTTGAACTCAACAGTTACTGCAGGAATAGTTAGTGCTATCGGCAGAGGCGGTCTTGCGTTACTTAGGGACAAAGGTGGTTACGGTGTCGAAAACTTTATTCAGACAGATGCCGCAATTAACCCGGGAAACAGCGGTGGCGGACTTTTCAATCTTGAAGGAAGTCTAATCGGTATCAATACTGCTATTGCAACCAAGACAGGTACTTACATCGGTTATGGCTTTGCCATTCCCATTGATATTGTTAAACCTGTTATCACCGAAATCATCCATAATGGCAAAGTTACCCGTGGTTACATTGGAGTACAAATCAGAACTATTGACGAAGTTGTTGCCAAATCTTTAGGTTTGGACAAAGTTGAAGGTGCTGTTGTTAATGACGTTATCAAGGACAGTCCTGCCGAAAAAGCAAAGATTGAACCCGGCGATGTTATTTTGGAAATCAACGGCAAACCGCTGAAAACTTCAAATGATTTGCAAGCCGAAGTGATTAAGCACAGACCAAACGAAAGTGTGAATCTTACAATTTGGAGAGACGGCAAAAAATTCAACAAATCGGTTAAGCTCGAAGCTAAAGATTTAGCCGACAATGAAGGTACAAGCGAAGCAGTTACAGGCGATGATGAAGCTGAAACCGAAAGCAAAACAACATCGTTTGACAAACTCGGATTTACTGTTGAACCTCTAAGCAAAAAGCAGATGGAATCGGTGAAAGTTGATTACGGCGTTTCAATTCTGCGTGTTGAAAGAAAAGGTATTGCCCTGCAAAGGGGTATAATGCCCGAAGGTGTTATTACCAAAGCCGACAGGGAGAAAATTACTTCTGTCAAACAATTGAAGAAAATTATTGATTCCAAAAAATCGGGAGAACCTCTTCTCCTGCAAATTAAATATAAGGACTCGAATCGAATTATCGCACTCGAAATGCCTTAAATCTTATTGAATTTAAATTAGCAGGGGTATGGGCTCTTCCCTACTCCTGCTTTTTTTTCAGTAAATAAGAATTGATAAATCAAAATTACAACTTCTGCTTCCTACCTGCCGTACTTCCATTTGATATTACAGCCTATGCTTGGTTTTTGAAGAACATCAACGGGTCTTTCTGCCAAAACATTATCCAAAGCGATTCTTATGTCCTTCCCATCGGTTTTAAGCGTATTCCCCGGGCGGGAGTCATCGAACTGTCCGCGGTAAACAAGTTTCAAATCTTTATCAAAAATAAAAAAGTCTGGTGTGCAGGTTGCTTTGAAAGACTTGGCTACTTCCTGAGTTGAATCGAACAAATAAGGAAAAGGATAGCCCATTTGTTTTGACATCTTTTTCATATTTTCGGGAGAATCATCGGGATAGTTTTCAATATCATTGGCATTAATAGCTATAAACGAAATACCCTTCGAGATATACTCATCAGCAAATTTAACAAGTTCATTGTTGATATGAATAACAAAAGGACAATGATTGCAGATGAACATCACCACCGTTGCAATTTCGGATTTGAGTTCACCAAGCGATAGCATTTTATTTGTCTTCACATCAATCAGGCTGAAATCGGGAGCCTGAGTTCCAAGCGGAATCATGGTTGAAGGTGTTGCTGACATTTATTTCTCCTGAAAAATTTTTACAATATCTATTATCAAAATAATTTCACCACCAAGTAAATTGGAAAAGTGAAAATCTTAGAACAGAAATTTAGTTGAATATTTTCAGATTTACAAATAAATAAAAATATTCAGAGATATTTGTTATTGGCTAAATAAATTTTCTCAATTTTCATCTTTCTATTTTTTTCCGTAAAAGATGCAAAGAAAATTTCATCTAAACCATTGATATTATATCAAATAACGAGATTTAAACCGTTGCAACTTTGGATGCAAAAAGATGCAATTTTTTGTTGATTTTACTTTCTTCTGATTCCCATTAGGGAATCAATATTTGTAACACATAGAACCCCAAAGATTTCTTAACCCCTTTAGGGGTTAAATATAAAAACGAGAGCAATTATTGTTTTAAATATGCAACCGCTCCACGAAAATGGATTTTATTACCTTTCCCAATTTGCATTGCATCATCAAAAAATATTATGCAGAAGATGCAATTATCTTTCATCTAACCCATTGATGTTATTTCAAATAACGAGATTTAAACCGTTGCATCTTTGCCTGCAAAAAGATGCAAAAGATGCAATTCTTACTGCCCTCTCCAAGAATGGAGAGGGTCGGGGTGAGGTTGACCAACTATCAAAGAACGATTTCATGAGAAATAAACGAAAATAATTATTATTTATTGCTTTATTAGAATAGTAAAATTATATATTTTTTGGTCAGGAGTTGCCACGTACTCCCTTATATTGATTGATTATGAATCCGTAGAGTTGGGGGACTGCAGAAGGAAAACATAGCGGTAGGGAAAAAATATTTTGTAAAATTGGCAATTTGGACCATTTCATTGATTTAGATTCTTCACTTCGTTCAATATGATCTATTCGTGCGAATAAATAGTGGATTCCCGTTTGTACGGGAATGACAAGGATAGAGAAATTTGTATAATTCTTTCCCCATACGGCTCTTTGGAAATCAAAAATACTTAGGTTAGATAATCCTTAATATTTTTGAATTCAAAAAAATTTGCAGGAAGAAAAAATAATGAAAAATGCCGAATTGACTTTATTTATTCAAAAAGATATAGCAAGTGGCTGGTATGTGGGACAGATCGAAGAGTTCCCTGCCGCAATCTCTAAGGGATGTACCTTTGATGGATTAAAAGATGATTTAATTGATGCCTTGAAATTACTACTTGAAACTTAAAAGATGCAATTCAATTGATATATCCCTTTTCACTTTAGACTTCACAAGTCTTACTTATTTTTCAAACCCATCACTTCGCAATAACTACAAATTTAGTTCTTCGGTTTATTTGCTCTGTCTTCGTGTGTATCGTTCGGAACTATTGGCTGGGGGGGGACATGCCAAACCTATAGACGCGAAGTCTCCTTCCATAAACACCACCTGATATTATGGGTCACAGAAAATAATTGGGTATTAACTTAGTAAGTTTGTAAAGATTTGAAGATCAATTATTTAACTGTCCTGAATACAGCAGATATTGGATAACAGACTTGTATTCAATTGTCCTTGACGCATCGTACAGCTAAGCCATTTTTTGTTCCGCAAAAGCCTCTGCCGATGAAAGGATTATAATTGCAAATCAGTCTGTACCATGAATCATAAGAACTTTCTGCTTTTGAAGACCACCAATATCCGTAGTTCCCGATTTCTTTGTACATCCCGTCGTAAAAGCGATATCCTCCCGGAAGTGCAGAAAAACCACTTTCGTTTGTGGCTCCGCTGTTTGGGCTTTGCCAAAGTTCGGTTCCCGGTGATTTCAATTTCCCGCCTTCGCTTGTTCCCCGCCATTCCAAAAAGTCAGCATCGTTTTGTCCCATCCCCAAATAGATTTCTAATGTTTTCCATTCCGCATCAGTCGGTACATGCCAGCCCAAAGGAGCAAAACCGCGGGAGTCGCTCACTGCGTACCAATTGTATAGCCTTCCGTAAATTTTTCCATTAGCTGAATTATTGTCATAGTGGGACCATGCACTCGTTGTCAGGTTTATCCAACTGCCTTCTTCCCTTACTTCCGGAATAGAATCTCCGTTTTGGTAGTGGTCAACATTAAGATTTTTAAGCATCCAGACCTGTGAGCCGATTGTAAGAGGCTGATATTGGTCAATGTATAAGATAAGGCTGTCTATACTTCTCAATACATAGCTTTTGGGATAAGAAAAAATATAAACATTTAATAATTCTTTTTCGAATTTGATACTGCCTATGATTTCAGTCGGGTAATATGCAACAAGAGAATCATCATAATGAATTCTCATAACATAATTATTCTTTTTGTCAATTACTCCCAAACTGTCAATATCACTTAGATTGTAAGTCCTTGTAGTTCCATCAGTTAAATAGAATTTGACCAATGGAACTTGAGAAAAGAGAACTGAATATAAGAAAAAAATTGATAAATAGATGAATGTCTTTTTCATGTTTTTTTTACTTCTTCCAATTCACAATATTATGTTATTTAATATCTTTCACGCAACGAACAGAGAACCCAATAGATTTATCATTGTGGAACCTACCAATTGTTGAATAAGAAAAATACAGATATCTATTCCACGCATCTGCTGTATTAAACTCCGAGGCTGACCACCATGAGCCATAATCACCGATTGCGTAATCTCTTCCATCAAAGTAGCGATAACCTCCCGGAAGAGCATAGAAACCAATTTCATTAGTTGCACCGGTATTTGGAAAAATCCAATGGCTCGTTCCTGTCTCTTTAAGTTTTCCTCCTTCGGCATTACCTCGAAATGCCCTGTTGTCAGCGAGGATTTGCCCCATCCCCAAAAATATTTCCAATGTTTTCCATTCAGCATCAGTAGGAATATGCCATCCCAAAGTTGCTAAACCACGATTGTCATTAACAGCATACCAGTTATAAAGTTTTCCATATTCTTGACCATTAGCCGGATCATTCTTATAATAGCACCAAGCTCCTGAAGTTAGTTTTGACCATTGCACAGAATCCCGAACTTCCGGGATAGAATCACCATTTCTGTAGTGGTCAACATTTAGATTCATTGTTGCCCAAATCTGTGTGTCTGCTGTAACGGTTGTATTCATGTTTTTGGTTGATTTACATCCAAACAAAAATGAGAATAAAACGATTGATAATAACAAAATTTTGTTGATCATGATTCTGGTCCTTTCATTCTATAAAAAGCTCGAACTATTGCAAATCTATCTAAAAAATGAAATATTTTATTACTGAATAATCTATTCTTTTAGCAAATCTTTATAAACCGAAAATCCGAAAGTGAAGCTCCACGTCTGCCATTGTGCGTTTTGGGATATGTTAAGTATGGGCAGACCTATGCTGACAGACGGAGTGGCATACATTCCCAAACCGAATGTTAAATCGTAGCCAAGACGTATTCTGGGCGTTATTACATAGCTTTTTATATCAGAGATTTTCCCTCTTGATAGAACTTGAGATTGGGTGCCATCGGCAAATCTTTCCTCGGCAGGCGAAACAATTCTCTCGATTTGCTCGGAAGAATTATCTGCAAGAAAACCGAATTTCAAACCTCCGCCAATGTGAAAATGAGATTTCAGAAGTCTGTACTTTCCGCCTAATTCCAGAAAGATGTAGGACATGGAAGAATTGAACTCATTTTGATATTTTACGTCGTAAACAGTGCCGTCGTCCAATTTTCTTTTCAAAGTAAAACCATCGGCTAAAAATTTCCCCGGGAATTTGGCATAACTCAAATTTCCGTACCAAGCCCACAGACCGCTCCAGTATTCGGACGAAATACCAAATGCAGTACCGATTCCTTTTCCGTGTTCAAAAGTACAGCATTTTGAATAAGTTTCAGTTAAATCAATATAGCCATAGTGGAGCAGGTAATTTGCTTCTGCCATGCCGCCAACAAAAAAGTACGGGTATTTAGTTGGCATTCGTGATGAATACTGCCAGTCGAAACCTTGCGGGAATGAAGTGGTTGAAGAAATGAAGAATATAATCAAAAAAAATAATGTTTTTCTAATCCTGATGAAGTTCTCAGGATTATTAGATTTCATAATATTTGGTAGTTTTATTGTCATTTGGTTATCAAAATTTGTTTGACTTCCCTGAAAATACCGGCTCTCATTTCGCAGTAATAAACTCCCGTGATTATATCCGAAACAGGAATTTGGAGAAGATGCGAACCTTCCGGAATCTTCCCATCCACAAGAGTATAAACAAGCTCTCCGTAAGAATTGAAAAGATTTATCTCAATGTTTTCTTCAAAGGGATTGCTAAAGTAAACTATAGAATACTCAGGATTCGGATTCATGCTCTGTACTTCGAGACTAAATTTGCCTTTGGGAAGTTTGCTGACCTTGTTCTCTAAACCGCAGATTGAATCCAAAGTAAAAAGACCGTTTCTCTGTTGAGTACTTAGAATATTCGCACAAACTCCATCTCCGAACTTAGACTGAGAAAAGAAAATCGGTGTGGAGATTTTATCACCAAGAAAAGTATCGAAAACCAGCAAAAGGAGTGTGTCGCTTCTTTCAAAAAAACGGTTATATTCTTTGCCGATTGAAATATAGACTTTTCCACCGTCAACAGGTTCGAAGGCTACAATCTGAGTCAGGAACTCAGAGGCAGTCCCTTTACTCAGAGGACCATAAAATTTCAAAAGTGATTTATCGAAATAAATTGTATCTGTGTAGCTTTTGGCAATTTTCAATTTTTCTTTATTGACCAGAATAGGGACGACGATTCTTCTTCCGGGTTTTGACCGGATATTCTGGATGATTAGATTAGTTGTATCAGGACGAATGCCCATAGCTGTAAGTTTGATTCTTAATGTGTCTTTGGGTGCAACACTATTTGAAATCAGCACGACAGTAGCATTATAGGTTCTAACAGAATCCGCAATTGGTTCGAGCCTAAGTCTTAATTGTCTGGTTGATTTTGGAGGAATATCCAAATCTTCATTCAGAACATTAAATGGTGATGCAGGAAAAGGGGGCTCCATAACAATAGATTTCACTCTCAGAAAAAGATTTCCATTGTTCGAAACGGTTATTGAAGTGTCACGAGTTGCGGGACAATCGCCTTTGTTAATCAGAATATTACCAAAATCAATAGTATCCTTAGCAACATTAATTTCCGGAGCAACACCGATTCCACGAATAAAGAAGACTATCTCGCGGGCACTATCGGGAACTCCGTGGATATTTCTTGAAAAAATATTGCTCCCAATCAGATAGCGTGCATAAACTGAATTCCGATTCTTTGGTTGAAATCTTACTATGATAGTATCCACATGTGTTTGCAATAGATTTCTTTTTGTTGAAAGAGGCTGAAGAAGAGTTAAACCTTCCGCAGGAGTTTCATTGCCCATATCATATAGATGCTGGTAAGTTATACCTAAGGGCAGGTTTCCGTTGTTCTGAATGGCAATTTTAATATCCCGGAATTCACCTGTTGGTACATCGTTCACAACAATTGTATTCCCCTGGATTGTAGCATTGGAGTCAACGGATAATATTTCAACTTTCTGCTCTACTCCAACACCGTAAATACTAACTGATACCGAATCAAGAGAATCAGGAACAGCAGAATCTGGTAAATATTTCAATTTGATGTTGGCTGTATCTCTGCCGCGGTCATCAGTTCTGCTTTGCGGGAAATAAGTAAGTAAAAAGTCTTTTTTGGTATGTCCTTCCATTTCAAATGGAACTTTAACATGATGATTGATTTTAGAAAACAGGTAACGTTCAAAAATGAGAGTATCAATATTTATCTTTCTTAGTGAGTTGTTTTGGATTGTCCAGTATTTTCTTAAAGTGTCAGTTGGATTAACCCAAACTGAATCAAAATCCAGAACTTTGTCGAAACCTTCAATAGCATGTGTGGCTTTATGAGAAACAAGAATAAAATCGCGGAACCTTACGAGGTCACTATTGGCAAGGGGAACATTAATGACCGAAGGGTCAAAAACACCTAACCTGAGCCTGCTCATGACAGTTCCCGGGGGAACAAGTCCTGAATTAGCTGTGTAATTTACCTGAAATTTAAGATTTCCTCCAACAGGAATATCATTGGAAAATCCGCTAACTTCCTTGAATTCAAAGTAATCCCAAGGATGGTTCGGTAATGTTGCAATTTGAAAAGTAAAATCATTTGTTCCGAATTTCAATGGGACATCACCGGTATTTGTGATAGTAAAAATATGAGAAATTGATTCGTTTTTAAGGCACATACCGAAATCAACAGTATCCGAATAAGTTCTTTCGCTGGTAATAACAGCGTCAGGCTTCGCCTGCAAACTAAAAAAGCAGGCAAAAAACGTAAGAATAAGAAAATATTTCTTTGTGTCCCAAATTATCATGCGAAAACCTATGTTCAATCTAAATTAAATCATTGTTTCAAACGATATTCATTATTAATTATTGATAATAGTGAATACAACAATGCAAATTATCAAATTTCTTTGATATAAAGAATATTTTTAGCATTTTTAATGCCATTGACAAGCAATTTTTAATTTTTTTTAATTAAAAACTAAATATTTTTGAATGATTACCGATATATGTCTTAGTAAAGGGATTATTTTAAAAAGAATTGAATTGATAAATAAATATAGGCACAATTTATGAAACCTTATGTCTTAATTGTTGACGACAACAAAATTACTACCAAGTTACTGAAACGGTATGTAGAATCCTACGGATACGAAGCTACCGAAGCTTACGACGGTATTGACTGTCTTGAAAAAGTTGAACTTCGTCTTCCCGATGCTATTATTCTTGATGTTATGATGCCAAGGCTGGACGGTTATGAAACCGTTAAACAATTGAAAGCCAATGAAAGAACCAAATACGTTCCGGTTGTTATTGTTACTGCTTTGAATGACGTTGCCAATCAAATTAAATCCGTAGATGCAGGTGCTGATGATTTCTTGAGTAAACCAATCGAGGAAAAACTGCTTATTGCAAAGGTTCGCTTGCTGTCAACTATGAATATTCTCAGGAAAAGAGGAGACAAACTCACTGAAATCCTGGATGATGTTTTGGTAGGAAATATTAAATCGAATGGCAAAAAAGCTAACGATCTTATGGCTGACGAAGGATTCTAAAAGTTTAAAATAAATATTATTTTTGGAAGAAGGCAGTATAATTCTGCCTTCTTTTTTTACATCCAGGCTTTTCAAATAGTCTTCAACGCCACAACGCCAATTACTTCAAATTCCATATAGGGTTCAATTTTTATGGGTTTGTATTTAACATTTGCTGATTCAAGAATGATGTTGCCGTCAATCTCTCTATATCGTTTGATAAATGCCTGATCTAAAACAATAGCCAACACAATGTCCCCATCGCTGGGAGCAATTGTCTTATCAGCATAGACAATATCCCCTTCGATTAAATTGGCATCAATCATTGAATCACCATGAACCGTATAAGCAATAAGATTCTTGACATCTGAACGAAGTATTGATTTCAGTGGGTTGTTTTCATTATCGGCAAAATAAGATTCAGTGATTTTGTCTGTAACAGGAAAAATCAGTTTTTCGATTTCGTCATCAGTTATTGAGCTTGGAGTAAATGTAAAAAAATCCTCTGAGTTCTTCAACTTCGAGAGGATTTTTTCAGATTGTTCAATTGCTTTTTCGTCAGCACTGTCAAAAATGGATTTGTTCCGGTTTTGGCATAGCTCAAAAATTTCATCCCTTTTCTTTATATTGAATGAAAGACCAAGATATTCATTCAGCAGAATTTTTCTTGCTGTTTCAAAAAGTTCTTCATCACTCATTTTTATTTTCCTGAGTGAAAAATCACTTCAGCATTGAGCTTCTTCTTTTTTTCTCAATCAATTTCATAATGTCGCCTGCGGCGGCAATATGTTCTGAAGCTTTCCTGTTTAATTCTTCCATGCTGAGGGAAGCGTTATCTATCGAGCCGACTAATTTTGCATTTCCTTTGGATTTGCCCGAGTCAAGTTCCTTTTTGGTTTTTCCGGGAAGATTGTCTGCATACATACTGCCGGAACCGGTAAGAATATAAACCGGATTGAATCCCATTTCAAAAAGAGTAATAAGAACTCTGGTTGGGATGTTGGCTTTACCATTCTCATAATTAGAAATGTTGTAATTTGTTTCTCCGAGTTCGGTTGCAAATTGCAGAATAGTTGCTTTGAATCCATTGTTGAAGATTCCGCGGACTTCCCGAAGACGTTTTCCTGGTTCAGATTGACGTAAACTCATAATATTTTTTTGAAAATAGTGTAAAAAAAATAAAAAAATAATTTGCAAAGAAAGTAATATTTACATATTTTTGCAAATAGATATTACGTATATTGTAATATTTACTTATTCAAAATTACGAATTTTTATGTACTTATGCAAGGAAAATTATTTATGAGCAAGCATTTTGATGCTTTTGACATGTTAAGTTACGATGATTTGACTGATGATTTGAAGATTGTCGCAGATGTTATCGGTTTGGAAGCTACCATAAAGTTGATGAAAGCACTTCAGGGCATTAGCATTTACTTCCCTCAGATTACAAAACTGGTTAGATTTGTATCACAATACATGAAACAAAATCCGGGAAAAAGCCTGAAGGTTATAGCATACGAATTGTCAGTATCTGAGTCATACTTAAGAAAATTTATCTAAATATTTTGATATTTGGGTTAATATTTATATTTTTATGATTAAACCTTTTCGGAAAAGTGAATTTCCGTTTCAGGAATTGAGTTAATTATAATAAAATTAAAGTGATATCTACATCCAAACTTATAACAATTGACAGGCATATAGCCGAGGAACAGGTGCTTCATCCCTACGCTACAGGTGAATTCAGCTTTTTACTCCATGATTTTGCTTTTGCAATACGCCTGATTGACCGCGAAATTCGCCGAGCCGGACTGAACGACATTCTCGGCATGACAGATAAAGTCAATACTCACGGCGAGCAGGTTCGTAAACTTGATGAATATGCATTCGAGGTTATTTATAAGGTTATGGAGGGTAGCGGAAATGTTTGCGTTATGGCTTCGGAGGAGTCCGAAGATATTATGCTTTTGCCGCCGGAACGTAAGAAAGGGAAATATGTCCTTATCTTCGACCCGATGGACGGATCTACGAATATTGATGTAAATAATACCGTCGGGACAATCTTTTCAATATACAAAAGGCTGGATTTTTCTCTTGAAACTGACGGTACAGTTCCAGATGTGCTCCAGCCTGGCTGGAAACAGGAAGCCGCTGGTTATGTTCTTTATGGAAGCAGTACTATATTTGTTTATTCAACTGGACACGGAGTAAATGTTTTTACTTATGACCCCACTGTAGGTGAGTTTCTGCTTACATTCCGCAATCTCAGAATTCCCGAACGGGGGAATCATTACAGTTGCAATGAGGGTAATTATTACAGATGGGATAAAAATTTCCGTGATTATATCCGCTATTTGAAAACTCCTTCAGAAGATTTGAGCAGACCATATATTATGAGGTACGTAGCCACATCTGCCGCTGACATCCACAGGATTCTGCATTATGGCGGGATATATATGTACCCCTCGGACAGCAAATTGCCTGACGGCAAAATCAGACTTGTTTACGAAGCAAATCCCCTTGCAATGATTGTTGAGCAGGCAGGCGGAAAAGCATCAACAGGAACTCAAAGAATTTTAGACCTTCAGCCGGAACATATTCATCAGAGGATTCCGTTCTTTGTTGGAAGCAAACTCGATATTCTCGATTTAGAAAGCTTTCTGAAAGGCGAAGGACCAGTTGTCACTTAAAAACTTTTGCCCAATCAATTAAGTAAAAAGCGTAGTCTGTTTGGTTGAAGTAAACTATTTTAGTCCCATCGGGAGAAACCGATATACTCTTTGGGTTATTGGTGTTTGGGCTGATATCAGCAATTTTTTTCTTATCAAGATCAATCAGCAGTAATTGATAATAATATGATCCTTGATAAGACGGATTATCAAATTGGCAAAAAAGCACTATTCTTCTTTCATTTTTAAAAATATTCGTTGATGTAGAACACTGTTTGCTTGCTAAATAAGTGGGTATCACCGTTGAAAAAATAGATTTATTATTCGAATCCTTAACGGCAAGATTCCAGATTGAATTCCCGTCTTTGTCGGTTCCGCCTCCCGTTACGCTACAACTGACTTTAGGCAGAATAATACTCGTATCCTTAAAGTATCGCCCACCCTCGGACTGAGAAATTTTTGTTAATTGATTGTTCGATGATGTGAATTTGTAATAATTATTATTCTGAATTTTGCAGTAAACTTCACTCCCGTCATCATTCATTTTATACTCGGGTAAATACAAATAATTTTCGAGAACCAACTCAGGATTTAGGCTGTTTTCATCAACTAAATAAAGTTCATACCAATATTCATATTTTGGTTTTGACAAAGAAAGATAAGCAATCCTATTGCCTGTTTTTGAAATCTTGAAGTTAACCACCGAATCTGTTAACAGGACTTTATTTGTTTTGGCTGAAATATTATATTTGTTTAGCTTGCAGATTGAATCATAGGTAGAGTAATAATTAATTCCTCCCAAATAATATAAGTCGGAATTATCTGAACTAAGAATTAAATTCTTGTTGAAATAAACACTTGCACCAACCGAATAAATATATTTTGAGGATGTATTATAGATGTAAATATCGCTGTAGTTAGAGTAATTATCGGTATAAATCAGTCTTTGAGAATCATTGAACCAGATAATTTCCGAAGTGGAAGAGTAATATTTGCCCTGAATAATTTTTTCGCTGTTGTAACTAAGCCAATTTTTATCGGGTGGAAGGATATTAGTGTCCACAATTAATGTTTCTTTGTCCTGACATGAGTAAAAAAACAAAAAAGACATCAAAAATGCCAAGGCATTGGTTATATTTGCCGAATGAATGAAGCTATGAATTGCTTTCATGACTCACCTATTGAAATACTGAATTACAGATAACTTTACAAAAGCAAATTAATAATAAATGAAAATCAAAATGTCAAAACTATGTAATTTAATTGTCAAAAAAAAGTCAAAATTGCATTTTTTCCAAAACGATGTTATGGTGTTTAAGTGTTGAAATTTTAGCTTTAGCAAAATCCAAAAAAGAAATTAATTGGAATTTTTGCTCCCAAGTGCAATTATAAATTTCCATAATTGCAGAAAAGCTTTTAAATGCAATTATAAATCCTTATATTTGCAGTAAGTCAATTTAGTGCAATTATAAATAACCCTTTTTTAAGGAAAAAATAATGGATATTAAGGATTTTCAATCAGGTAAATATCTGCAACAATACAAATATAAAAGTTTTTCACCCTCTTATGTCAATATTGACTGGGATATCAGCGATATGTATTTAATCAACATCCTTAGTCTTGCTAACATCAAGCTGGGAGAGTTGAATGCTTATTCTCAGCTGATTCCTGATGTTGATTTTTTTATCAAAATGCATATCCGCAAGGAAGCAACTCAAAGTAGCAGGATTGAGGGTACCCAAACGAATATTGAAGAAGCACTCCAAAAGTCAGAAAATATTAATCCTGAAAAAAGGGATGATTGGACAGAAGTTCAAAATTATATCTCTGCAATGAATTATGCTATTAACGGATTAGAAAATCTGCCTATTTCGTCAAGATTATTTAAACTTACTCACAAAATTCTACTTCAGGGTGCAAGAGGTAAGAACAAACAACCCGGTGAGTATCGAAACAGTCAAAACTGGATTGGCGGTGCGTCTATAAATGATGCAATGTTTATTCCGCCTCATCATTCAGAAATAAATGATTTGATGAATGATTTGGAAAAATTTCTTCACAATGAAAATAATCAGCTTCCATTATTGATAACAACGGGAATAGCACACTACCAATTTGAAACAATTCATCCTTTTCTTGATGGTAATGGAAGAATCGGCAGATTGCTGATAACTTTAATGCTTGTTGGGCATGGACTGCTGACTAAACCAAGTTTGTATCTTTCTGATTATTTTGAAAAAAACAAGCAATTATATTATGATAATTTAACAAGAGCAAGAACTAATAATGACTTGAACCAGTGGTTAAAATTTTTCCTCGAGGGTGTTTATCAAACTTCCGAAAATGCAATAGATACTTTCAAAAATATAATATTTTTAAAATCAGAGATAGAATCGAAGAGAATTGTAACGCTTGGGAAAAAAACAGTAACTGCTCAAAATTTTTTGAATTATCTTTACGGACAGCCATTGGTTGATGTTGGAGATATTGTGAATATAATGAAAGTCAATATCTCAACTGCCGGAAGACTTGTTGATGACTTCATCAAACTTGGTATTCTTGAAGAAATCACAGGATTTAAAAGAAACAGGCAATTCATTTTCAAAGAATATTTGGATTTGTTTCAAAAATAAGAATTTCGCCTAAAAATTGTTTTTTCTGCAATTATAAATTCCCATAATTGCAGAAAAGCCACTAAGTGCAATTATAAAGCAAATTTTTTCATTTTCCCAAACGGTAGCTTGGGAACAAGAAAACGGCAGGAGGTAACTCCAACCGAGAGAAGAATTTTTCAAGCAAGAAAACCGATTCGTTAAACAGAAAAATGGCAGATTCATCACACTTTTATAAAATTTTTGTTGCTTTTTAAAAAATTAATATTTAATTTGGTGGTGCTACTAAAAATTTATTTAAAAAGAAAGAAGCAGGTATGATTTTCTTGATGGACTTGTCACAAAATTCGATATTGAGATTTGTAGTTAATCATTAAATTCAAAAGGTTTCATTTTGAAAAAATTCTTCACCATATTATGTTTTATATTTTGCTTTTATGAATCATCTTCAATGGATAATGGAATTCTTTGGGGAAAATTCTCACTACCTGATATTTATGACCTTTTGCTTTATTCCCCAAACGGTAAATATTTAGTAAGTTTTAATTATTGCAGGATATTGATTAATGACGCAAAAACAGGTGAGTTAATAAATATTATACCGGATATTTGCTTTACATATACTCATCAGATACGATGGCCCGGAATTCGTTTTTTTATCAACAATTCCGACAGTTTGTTTTTAAGTTATGGCTATGTGAATCGAATCTATGAAATTCCTTCGGGTAAGATGTTAAGTGAATTTTCTTATGGAAATAAAGATTATCAAATTACAGGTTATTCAAAGGATGCCCGATATATTATTGAGAGTTTTTTTGATTTTGATTCAAATAGAACAAGAAATCAATTTATGATTTCCGATTTAAAAACTAATCAGATTTTATTTACTGATTCAGCCTTTACAAAAAGCGATTCATTAAATACCGACTTTTATTGTTTAGGACTTGATTGGTTTTCTCCTGATGGCAAATATTTTTCCTTATGGTCTGATAAATCCGGCAATGTTCATAATTCAATTTTTGATATTGAAAGAAAAAAAATGATTTGGCATGACAATTTTAATGATTATGATGGTGATGTTATTCGAGCAACATTTATTAATAATGAAAATAATTTAATAATTGTTGGCATGAAAAATCTATATGTAGTGGATTTTCTAAAGGATACAATATTACAGAAGTTTGACTATCCTCAAAAATATGGTCCTTCTCCCAGACCTGTTTATCTGTTATCAAACGATAACTGCGTCCTGCTTGATTTTTACTATCTTTTTAATTATAAAACAGGACAATTCACCGATTCGGTATATTTTGAAGATATAGAAAAATTTATTCCATATAAAGTTAAAAATGATAGGAGTTTTGGCGGGTTTTGTATTTCCGGCAATGATTCTTTAGCTTTATTTTCTTATGGAGGCTATATATATGAATATGGAACTTATTCAAAGAAACTTCTTAATATCGTTGGAGGCGGATACACAACTCAAGATGAAACCAAGTTAATTATTAAACCGAAATTTATTAACAATGACTCTGAATTGGTAGTCATTGGAAACATGGGAACTGTCATCTGGGACTCAAAAATTGGTAAAGCCAAGTATCATTGTACTCTTTATACCAGCAAAAGTTACGGAATGGATGTTGACGTAATGTCAGATAAAAAAGATTTCATCTATACTGTTGGCAATTCATTGATTTTCTATGATTATCAAAATGATTCAATCCGGAAAAAAAGGAGCTTTGATTTTAATTTTGAAAAAATTATTGCTTCTAACAATGATAAATATGTAGGCTTGATTTCAGGAAATATGGAATATCTGGTTTACGATATTGAACTGGATTCCACAGTAATAATTGATTTATGCAAAACTGAAAATGCTTCGATATATTTTTCTCAAAATAGTAAATATTTTGTTGTTAGTGATTCACTTTATACATCTATCTGGTCACTTGAAACAAAATCAAAAATCAAACAAATTTCCACAGGCTACATCGCCAATAGAATTACTAACGACGGAAAATATTTAATTGGAAGAAAAGCTATTTATGATTATCCTTATGAAAAAGACAATCTTACTATTATTGACCCGCTTCTCCAATCAAATAAGAATGATTTTACCATTAAAAAAGAATTAAAAAATACAGCGTATTATCATTTAGATTATTGTATTATGTCAAACAATAAAAACATTGCTGTCTGCTCTTCAGCAGATAGTTCAATTAGAGTATTGAACATAGAAACAGGGGAAATCGTAAAAAAATTCGACCTTCAAAATTTTTCGCCTCACCGTTTGGCATTAGCTAATAACGAAGAATATTTGGCTTCGTTAGACTTTAATGATAACATGATAGTCTGGGACTTCAAAAAGTTAATGGTTTCTGTCAACCCTAATGATGCTCAAATATTCATAAGCAATAGCAATCCTTCTTTTTTTGATGCTCAAAATAAGGGCATAATAGCACTAACCTATAATTTAAAAGAATTTAGCAAGGTTTCGATTACAATATATGACCTGCTTGGTCAGATTGTTTATCATTCTAATGATGATAAAGAGCAGGCTCTCGGGCAAATTAATTTTGATTTAGATGCTAATTGTTTCAGAACAGGTATTTACTTCTATTTAATCCAAACTGACACTCAAATTGAAAGAGGAAGGTTTATTAAGTACTGATAATAAAGTATTTGTAGATTAGTTGATAAAGAAAAACATATTTAGAGAAAATAGATACATTTTGACTTTAAAATATCGTATAAAGGAAATTAACAAACGCAAATAAAAGCCCATTCCTCATAAACTTCGCAAAATAAAAAGTATGACATACCAGCATTAAACTGATGTACCTTTCAAGCAATTGCTTGCTAACCCAAATCACTTATTTCTGTAAAAAGTCAGCAAGCAATTCCTAACTACAGGGAAAAACATGATGTTTGATTTCTCTTCATTAAGAAATATTTCCTTCAATCTTTTTACTCCGATATTTTTACAATCTTTATTGTTTCGTAACGATTATTGTAATGTACTACACAATTGTAATAACCAACGGGAAGACTTGCCGAACTGAAATATATGCCATGAGTTCCAGAATCGAGAAATTCATTTTTAAGGACATTCAAAACTTCCCTGCCAAATAAATCGTAAATCGTTATTGAAACTTTTTCATTCTTCTGCAAATCAACAATAATACGTCCTTCTCCAAATATTGGATTAGGCGAGCAAGCCAGACCTGCAGGACTGAATTCAATATTCAGTTCCTCAACCGGGCTGAAATCATTTACTATACCGCCTTCACGGTAAATTA
The DNA here is from genome assembly GCA_964606895.1 of uncultured Hyphomicrobiales bacterium. GTDB lineage: Bacteria > Bacteroidota > Ignavibacteria > Kapaibacteriales > UBA2268 > CAZSHX01. The sequence continues at coordinate 17,191 of CAZSHX010000010.1, read as the reverse complement.
GAATTTTATCGCTATATTGATCGCCTCCACCCATCCATTTTTGATTGTTTTTGTCAATAGTTAAGCAATACTCTGCAGCAAAAGAAAAAGGTAAAACAGAATTCAAATCAGTCCAGTTCGTACCATCAAATTTTGTAGCACAAGCACCGCCCAACCATAAGTTATTCAGTTTATCGCGTGTAATCGAATAAATATTGTCATTTCCAATTCCAGAATTCTTAGTATTGAAAACAGTCCAATTTACACCGTCAAACTTTACCAAACCTTTATTAGTACCAAACCACTTTGTACCATCAGGGTCGAAATACATACACAAGACCCAATAATAAGGCAAACCGGAATTTTTCATTGTATAAATAATTGTAGTGTCTTCGTTTTGGCGAACCAAGCCACTATCCGTACCGAACCAATATGTCCCGTTGCTTTCCTGTTTCATACAATACATGCCGGGAGATGGTGTTTCAATTTTTGACCAAGATTTGCCATCATATTTAATTATTTTAGGATATGAATTCATCCAAATATTTCCAATATTATCGAAATAAATACGATCAGCAGAATTCTTGTAAATACACGCATTTTTAGCATTAAAAACCATCCATGTTGTATCATTAAAAAGAACTAAACCCGAATCACTACTAATCCATTTTTGATTCAATCTATCAATGGAAATTGAAGATAGGTTATTTGAAGGTAACCCGGAATTATATTTATTATACTTTGTCCAATTATAATTTTCTACTTTTATTAAACCATACCATGTTGAAATCCATTTTACACCGGAGGAGTCAATTGCAATAACGGGACCACCGAACTGAGGCAATCCAGAGTTCTTGTAATTAAATAGTTTCCAATCCTGTGATATTAGAGGGTTACCTGAGAAAATCATAAGAATAAAATATATTAATATATGTTTGTTTTTCATTATTTACTCTGTCTTTTAAAAATTATTTCTTGGAAGTCAGGTCATCAATTTTCTTGTTGAAGTAAACAGATTTTTCGGGATTTTCCTTTGATAGGGCTGTATAGGCTTTGATTGCGGCATCGTAGGCTCCCTGCTGAACTAATATTTTTGCTATTGTCTCAGTTATTATATGAAGTTCCGGCTCGGGTTTTTTGTGATGCTCTTCGCTTTTAACTTTGGGTAATTTTCGGGTTTCAACCGGTGCTGTCTCATGAGTAGGTTCATCTCTGTATTCAAAGCTGAATTGGGGCAGTCCGTTAATCGGTTTGATATGAGTGAAACTGATTTTTTTTCCGGACTTCACATACAGCGGAGTAAATTCGATTCCGGGTATCAGTTTCAGGTTTGAGGCTCTTAGTTCGGGTGTATGGACATCATCGGATTCAATATTTTGAACAAACTTCAGGAAATTAAATTCAACAGCCTTCTGAGTTTGCTCATCCGGAACTACTGCGATTGAATCTGACGCAGTTTCTTCGGCAATAATTTCAGGTTTTTCGGTTGTTTCAACCAGCAAAGAACTGATTCTTTCCAAAAGTGAACTTTTTTGCCTGACAATGGATTTATAGAAAGGAAAACGCATAGAAGCATCGTCAAGAACGGAAAGGGCTGTTTCATAGTTCCCTTTCCGTTCAAAAATGTTAGCCATCACTCCAAAAGCCATTGGATAGTCGGGAAATTGTTCAATGCCTTTGAGACATAAATCAAGGGCTTCCTCGACGTAATCCGAAAGCAAGAGTTGTTCGGCTTCTACTGCAAATAATGCGGTTACTTCCATTCAGTAATTATCTTCTGTTTCCAAGCAGTCTCAGAAGGAACAGGAATAAGTTGATAAAATCAAGGTAAAGCATCAATGCTCCGATGATTGCCCCTTTTGCGGCAACTTCATCGCCCTGAAACTGAACTTCGTACATATCTTTGAGTTTCTGAGTGTCCCACGCCGTAAGACCTGCAAAAACGACAACGCCGATAATGTTTATTGCAAATGAAATGGCAGAGCTGGCAAAGAATAAGTTAAACAGGGTTGCAAAAATAATACCAATCAACCCCATAAACATAAATCTTCCCATACCCGAAAGGTCTTTCTTTGTGAAAAAACCAAAAGCAGACATTGCTCCGAACATTGCCGCCGACACAAAAAATACACTTTGGATGGATTCAAATGTATAAGCCGCAAAAATTATTGATAACGTCAATCCGTTTATAAACGAATAAAGCAAGAAGAGACCTGAGGCTGTAGCTTTGCTCATCCTTTCAATTTTGGAAGAAAGAACGGCAACAAGAATAAGCTCGCCGATTATCAATCCAAAGAAAAGAATCGTATTGCCTGCAATAACCATATATGCTTCCGACGAAAAAACGTACCACGCGGTTATACCCGTCAGCAGTAAACCGCCAACCATCCATGCATAAACTTTTGACAGGAAAGTCTGCTGTGCTTTCGCGATATCATGCTCGCTTAATGTATTTATTCCAAATTGATTCATATAATATCCTTAAAAAACTAAGTACTATTTATCGCCGCCAATAATGAAAGGAACGCTTTTTCCTCCACCCATCATAATAATTTTAGCATTCTGGGAGTTGGCAAGTTCCTTTTGAACTTTAATCATTTCGAACTGCAATACTTTGTCGGTCAATCCACTGTTCACGATTTTCTGAGCATCGGCAACACCCTGAGCTTCAACGCGTTTTCTTTCGGCTTCCTGAGTTTCTTTCTCCAAAACGAATTTCATTCTCTGGGATTCCTGAACTGCGGTGATTTTGCGTTCGATAGATTCTTTGACGGATTTAGGTAGAGTGATGTTTCGAACAAGCAACTGTTCCAGAACGATTCCTCTTTTTTTGAACTCATCTTCAATTCTCACCCGAATTTTATCCTGAAAAGCTTCTCTGTTTTCCGAGAATAAAGAAATAGCATCAAAATAGGAAGCACTCTCGCGGATTCCGGTTCTTGCCATCGGACGAATAATTTTATCCTCGAAGCTCAAACCGATTTCTCTGTAAAGTCTTGGTGCTTCGTAGGGCATAACTCTGTAAAGGACAGTCAAATCAATTATGACTTCAAGTCCGTCCTTGCTCAGAACGCGGATAGCATCGTCACCAGCTTTGTTTCCTTCATCAGTAACACCGGACATAGTGTAGTTCTGAGTTTGAAGACTTATGTCTTTAACCTCAATCAAAGGATTAACGAAATTTAACCCTTCGTTTAGAATTCCTTCCTGTACTTTTCCGAAAAGAACCTGAACACCCATGTGCCCTGCATTAATCTGAACAACACAAGATGTGATAATGCCAATCACGATAAGAGCCAAACCGCCAAGTTTAATCAGACCTTTGAATTTCAAAATGAAACCGCCTGATTTGGCACCTACGATGCCGATAATAAAAATTATCAATCCGAAAATTATGAGTGTCATATTATTTTCCTTTCAATAGAAAATTAGTTGTTATCATTGCCGCCGATATCAAGCCATTCCTGCTCGTCGGCACCGGAATTTATTTCGTCGGATTTTTTATCCGGATTATTAATCAGATTTGCATCCAAAAGTTCTTCACTGAAATCATTATCTCCATAAAACTCCAGTTCACCGCTCGAAGGAGCTTTGAACGGCATATCAGGATTTAAAGTATCGTATTCTCCGGCATTGAATCCATTTTCCCCAACACCGAAAATTTCTTTTCCATGGTCATCCACGAGATAGAAATCTTTTGCATATATGTTGGATTCATACATCATACCAGCCCAAATCCATGAATAGAAAAAGTAGCTGTCGAAATCAAAATATCCGTAATAAACAGGATTTGCAAATCTGTCATGTCTTATTTCATCAGCTGAACAAACTCTCTGTCTTGGTCTGATAACCTGAACGGATGAAGTCTTGATGACATTGTCAACTTTAATAAATCTTTTTGCGGCTAACTCAAGTTCATCAAGAAATTTATTAAAAACAGCCAGTTTGTTGCTGATGAATTTATCGTAATGTTCCTGATTTTCAAACAAAGGTCTAATCCTGTTTTGAAGAGATTCAACAGTCTCATTCTCAGCAACTTTGTATTCCGGGAAAATACCGTTCACATTGATGACAATCGGATATTCGCCAACTTTGTGTTTGCGGGAAATACGAATTTCGATTAAATATTTAATTGAATCTTTAAGATGCTCAAGCACAAGAAAAATATCATTGAAGAGCTCGGACTCAATCGGGTCAACTTTGGCTGAAAATTCGAACATAGCAGTTTCAAGGTCATTGTCCTTTCCGCTTTCATCCAGATAAAAATCATAATCATCCACCGAAAGGCGTATGATGTTCTCAATTTTGAATGAATGCAGTCCCATATAAATCTGCTGGAGAATAGAGACGGCAGTAAAAGTTTCATGTTCCTGCTTTGGGGAAATCTTGCCCAAAGTCAAAGTGCTTAGAAATTTTTTGAATAAACCAAACTCTTTAACTCTTCTTATTTTTGTCGTTTGCGAGGGGTCAATTTCCAGTTTACCTGTCAAATACATAAGCTGATTCCTTTTTATTTTTAGTAAATTATTGTCACTATAATAAGTTGATATTGAATCAATCAAACATTGCTATTAATTAAGAATATAATTTAAGAAAAATTCCGATAAATAATAAGTAATTTTTACAAAAGAACAAAAAAAGGCTGTATCAAAATAATTTTATTTAATTTTCATTTCTTCCTTTGCGAACCGAAATCCGCTGTTGGTAAGGTTTTTGTTGTTTCCTGATGAAAGGAACATGCAATTAAATAAATTTTGATACAGCCTTTAAATTTAACTTCCTGCGTGAAGCAGTAAAACAGACTAAATCTGCTTAATTACAATATAGCAAGGTCCGATATATCTTTTTCCTTTTGCCTTTTTGGTTGTTGGCGGAGGATCTTTAGGATCAGAAGTTGCAGAACCAATAACAGAGATTCTCGTAGCTTCAATTCCTTTGCTTGTAAAGAAATTCAAAAGTGTTTTGCTTCTTTCGTCTGTCAATTGTCTGTTTCTTTCTTTGTCCGCATCATTGTCGGGGTAGCAAAGAATCTCAAATTTAATCTGAGGATTATTAGTCAATGTGGATTTAATATCTTCAAGAAATTCTTCGGCTCCGACTCTAAGTTTGGACTTGTTAAGTTCAAACGGAGTAAGGGCAAGTCTGATTTTTGCATTCATAACCATTGGAGTAACAAGAAAATCTCTTGAAATCTCCTGATATTTTGCCGTGTTGGCAATTTCTATTTCAAATTTTTCTTTGCAATACTCCGGCTGATTAATTGTAACGTAATATTTTCTTCCGGGTTTCAAGCTCGGAATATAGTAATATCCGTTTTCAGCTGAGTTGCTTCTTGTGGCACTGACTTTTTTCCCTGTCTCGTCAACTACCAGAAGGAAAACCGTTACAGGTTCGTGAGTAACTGCGTTAAATACGCTACCCGTTACTGCAACAACCGGATTAACAAGGTTCTGCTGTGCGGTTGCTTTGCCTGTGAAAGCAACTATTGCTATTAAAGCAAAAAATGCCGCTAATATTCTGTTCATTTTCATATTAATTGCCTCCTTTCGTCGTCAAAAATCTTACTGTTCCGTCGGCACAACCAAGTATGATAATACTTTTGTCGCTAATAATATCAACTGACCAGATTTCCACTCCGGCATCAAATGTCATAAGATTTTTCCCTGTGTCAATATCCCAAAGTTTGACTGTTTTGTCCAAACTGCCACTGACTATTGTCTTGTTGTCTTCGGCAAACGAAACATCCTGAACTATATCCTTATGTGCCTTAATTTTTCTGAGCAATCTGCCTGAAGGCATTTCCCAGATAATAATATTGCCGTCGCTGTCAGATGAAGCCAATCTGGTACTGTTGAAATTGTAGATGCATGTCAGAACAGGTGCATCGTGGCCTAAAAGAGTCATAATAGGTTCTTTTGTAGTTAAGTCGGTTGACCAGATTTTTATGGTTTTGTCATCACTGCACGAAGCAATTGTATTCTTATCATAACTGTAAGCAACATTATTGATTTGCTGAGTATGGTCACGAAGAGTTTTAACTTCACTTCCCAGATTAATATCCCAAAGTTTCACGGTTTTATCAAAACTGGTGCTTGCCACATAATTGGCACTGTCGTCCTGAGAAAAATACACACCAATAACCTGATCGGTATGACCTTTCAGAACCTTAAGCTGTTTTCCTGTTTCCACATCCCAGATTCTTACAGTCCTGTCGCTCGAACCAGAAGCTATCCACTTATCATTACCTGAAAATGAAACGTTGTTCACCTGACCGAGATGGCCTACTAAAGTATGAAGCAGTTTGCCTTCGGGCAGACTCCAGATTTTGACGGTTTCATCAAGACTGCAGGTAGCAACTTTGGAGTTGTCTTCATTAACAAAAACACCTAAAACTTCGTCATCGTGTTTTCCGATTGTTTTCATCGTGTATTTGAATCCCTGAGAAAATGTTTGTCCTGCTACAAAGATTAGCAGAGCAAGGACAAGCAAAGTTTTTCGACTCATAACAAAAATCCTTATTTATATATACAAATAGATTCGCAAATTTAATATTTCTATGAACGAGTTTAGGCAAACTTCATTATAAAATATTAGAATAACAAAAGAATGCAAGATAAGTAAAAAAATTAATATAGAAAAAAAAGGATTGAAAAATATCCTAATATTTTTCCAAATAACCCGAAAAAGCCTTGAAAGTATTTAAAATCTCTCTCAGGTCGTCCTTTTTCAGAGTTATATAATTACTATTATTCTCGTTTTTTGGAATTTTCGATGAAACGGATTCATACACTTCGGGAATAGAATTTTCTCCCCCATTCAAATGGATTTCCTCGGCGGCTGAAAAAGCTTTTTCAATATTTTCTTTTGCACCCTTCAAAGAAAGTTTGTCGTCGCGTATCAGCTTTTTGATGAGCTTGATAACGGCGATATCTTTTTCGGAATAAATTCTTTTGCCGCCGCGGTTCTTTTTCGGCTTCAAAAGACTGAATTCCTGTTCCCAGTACCTTAAAATATGTTGTTCTTCGTCAACAATCCCGCTGACTTCGCTTATCGAATGATATAATTTCTGCATACTTTTTTATAAACTGAAAATTAACAATAATTTCACTTATTATTAGTTATATAATATTCAATCTTGCAATAATAAAGAATTATTCTTAATTTTGCTAATTGGATTTTCATATTTTTAAAAAAAAGGTAAAAAATTGGATAAAGTTAAATTAAATCCTATCGTCGTCAGAATGCAGGAATCCGAAAAAGGAGTCATCTATCGTTCTATCGTTGCTATGGGAATGAGAGCTCGTCAGGTTAATGACCAAATCCGCATGGAAATTGCAGATCGTATGTCCGATATCATTATTGATACTACCGAAACCGACGTTACGAATTACGACCAAATCGCTATCAGCCGCGAATTTGACAATATTCCCAAGCCGACTTTCTTTGCTATGAGAGAGACTCTTGAAGGTAAACTTCATTACACTAATCCCGACCTTTTCGAAGTGAAACCTGAATTACCAAAATCAAGTATGTCGAACAAGCATCTTGACGCAGAATAATCTTCTGATAAATTTTTTAAAATGGCGGAGTGCTTTAAAACAGCCCTTCGCTTTTTTTTTGTTTGGGCAATATTCAATTATAAATTTTTTTCTGCGTCTTATGTTCTTTTTTACAAATCACAATATATATTAATATGCAAGACAACAGGAACGACGTTAAAAAAATAGAACAGCTTGCCGAGGCTGTCAAAAAGGTGAAAGCTGAAATTGGAAAAGTTATTATCGGACAGGAACAGATTGTTGAGGAACTTCTGGTGGCTCTTTTTGCCCGCGGGCATTGCCTCCTGATTGGTGTTCCGGGTCTTGCGAAAACTTTGCTGATTCGTACTCTTTCTCAGGCTCTCGATTTGAAATTCAGCAGGATTCAATTCACTCCCGACCTTATGCCCAGCGATATCACAGGTACTGAAATTATCGAAGATGATATTTCCACAGGGCATAAGCAATTCAAATTTGTGAAAGGTCCCGTTTTTTCAAATATTGTTCTTGCCGACGAAATCAACCGTACTCCGCCGAAAACTCAGTCAGCTTTGCTGGAGGCTATGCAGGAGCATGAAGTTACCGCCGCAGGAACAACTTACACACTGACCGAACCATTTTTTGTTCTTGCCACTCAGAACCCGATTGAGCAGGAAGGAACCTATCCTCTGCCCGAAGCTCAGCTTGATAGGTTTATGTTCAACATCTGGCTCGATTATCCTTCCTTCGAAGAAGAGATTGAAATTGTCAAAACCACAACAGCCGAATATGTGCCTGAGGTGAAACAAATTCTGAATGCTCAGGAAATTATTGATTTTCAGGATTTAATCCGCAGAGTACCTGTTGCCGATAACGTCATCCAATTTGCCGTGAAACTTGTTCGTTCTTCCCGTCCCGTTAACGGTACAAATCAGGTGGTGAAGGATTTCCTGAATTACGGTGCAGGACCCAGAGCCTCTCAGTACCTGATTCTTGGTGCTAAGTCCAGAGCGGCACTCAGCGGCAGATTTACTCCCGATATTGATGATATCAAGGCAGTTGCATCTCCTGTTTTAAGGCACAGAATTGTAACCAATTTCAATGCCGAAGCCGAAAACGTCAGCCCAACAGATATTGTCGCAAAATTAGTCGGCGATTTGAAGTAAAGCCTGATAAAAAGAAATATTCGTCATCATGAAAGTTATTCCTTCACAAATTTGAAGGTTTGGCTGAATTGATTTCTATTCATTTGAACAAAGTACATACCCGATGACAATGCACTGACATTAATTGATATGGTACATGGGAAATCATTACAAATTTCAGTGCCTCTCAAAACAATTACACCATCAATATTTGTAATCTGATAATCCTGACCATTTAATGTTGGCTTTATTAAATTTATTTTGAGAATGCCTGTTGAAGGATTTGGGTAAATAATGCTATCTATATTCATATCATTAGTTGCAACATCCAATTTATTAAAATCAGTTAATAGTCCAATGCCAGACCCTGCTTGAAATAGAATTAGACCTTTTAAAAAATCAAGATTTTTTATCCAACCATATTCTAATGAATTATATGGGTAAATTTTAATATTTTGTTTATAATCAAACACATTTATTGACGTAATTGTTGGAATATTCTCGTTTCCTACAATTAGATTTACCGTATTACCATAAAATGAAACGCAAAGAACTCTTATGTTAGGAGTTGAAATCATATTTACTAAACTTCTCTTTTCTACATCCCAAATCTTAACTGTACCATCTTCAGCCGAAGTTGCCATTAAGCTACAATCTGAATTGAATTTGATGTCGGTAATATCGAATTGAGATTCAGTTTCATTTCCGAAATTTCCAATTTTTAATAGACTTTTTGCATCATACAAGTCAGTCCAAGTAGCATGATTTTCTTTTGGATGATTAGATATGGCGAAATATCTGCCATCTGATGAAAACCGCATTCTGTAACCGATATCATTTAAAGTTTTAATTAATGTTCCGTTTTGGAGTTCCCAAATATATAAACCGACAGTATGAAAACCAAAATCACCGGAATTATCAATATATGCAGAAATATACTTTTCATCATTTGAAATGGCAACACAATATGTTATCTGAGTATGGGATATAATTGAATCGAGAGAAAATCTCTTTATTTCTCCGGACTTAAGATTTAATAAAACTATATTTCGATTGTTTCCGCCGGAAGCAATCCAATTTCCACTTTTTGACCAATATGCTGTACGTATATCTGCACCATCCAGACCTACCCATTCTTTAATTAAATTTCCGGTGGCAGTTTCTCTTAACTGAATTTTGCCCCCGGCAGTATTCATTATTGTGTCTCCGGTAGAAGAAAACTGGGCATAATAACAGCCCTCGCTAATGCTTCTTGTCCAAACAGTATCCGGGATTTCCGCCTCCAACTTTAGAAAAGCAGTAACAAACAAGAATAAAAACAAAAACTTTTTCATCACATCTTTCAAAGAATAAAATTTTTACGTCAATAATCACCAAAATTACAAATTATTCAACCAAAAGAAAAAAAAAATATTTGGAAATTCGGTTTTCTATATTAATTTTTTCGTTTGCCGTATGAACGAATTTTATTTCTTTGATTTTTTGATTGCGAATATTTCAAAAATAATTTGCTATTTTTATTCTTTAACTTTAATCAAAGATTGAAAAAATTATGAATAGCTTCAGAAAAGAATTATGGTTCAAAGCTCCAACACGCAGAGCATTTATTAACATCACACGCAATGTCGAGGACTGCCTTCGCGACAGCGGCATCAAAGAAGGAATGGTGCTTGTGAATGCAATGCACATAACGGCAAGCGTTTTCATCAATGATGACGAAAGCGGTCTCCATCGTGATTTTGAAACATGGCTGGAAGGTCTTGCTCCCGAAAAGCCTTACTCACGCTACAATCACAACGGATTTGAAGATAATGCCGATGCCCACCTGAAACGTCAGATTATGGGCAGAGAAGTTGTTGTCGCAATTTCAGGCGGAAAACTCGATTTCGGTCCCTGGGAACAAATTTTTTACGGCGAATTTGACGGCATGAGGAAGAAGCGTGTGCTGGTAAAGATTATAGGGGAGTGAAAGAAGAATAATCTCTATCCATGTAATTCTCGCGAAAACGTGAATCCACTTCTATTTCTAACACATCTGTCATTCTGAGCGTAGCGAAGAATCCGGACTTGGCACCACGTATAGATTCTTCCACTACACTTCGTTCCGTGTCAGAATGACAACTCAAGTAATTTCTAAAAAGCACAATCAGATAGATTCTTCATTTCCCCACAACAATCATCATTTTCCCGTCGCTCACGTTGCCGGAAACTGCATCCACCGCTTCAATCAGGAAAATGTAAGGTCCGGCTGGTGCATTTGCTCCGTTACTATCCTTGCCGTCCCAAATCAGACTGCCTTCCGATGAAGCGTAATCGTTATTGATAAGTTCAACCAACAAAATTCCATCGGGAGTAAAAATTGAACATTTGATTCGTGCAGAACGGAAAGGAAGTTTGTACGAGATTTTGGAAGTTTGCTTAATTCCTACATCTGCAGGCGAAAAAGGATTTGGCTCTGCCGTAAGCTCTATCTCATTTTTCGGCTGGATGCTGACGCTATTCAGTTTTAGAGGAGTTCCTCCGACGATATCACCGCACGAAGCCCAATTCGAAGCATCTGTTGATGAAGCAAACACGGAAATTCTCTCTACACTGACATCTTTCCTACCGGCTAAATCCTTGCTTTGCCACGTATCGGAATATGCGAGCGAATCCTGAACGGCATAAGCCGCATCGTTAAGCAGAATCTCATCTCCGGATACTTTCAGATTCATATTGGAAACTGCCTGAAAAGCCTGAATGTTTTCCTTAAGTTCCGGAAATTTCCGCGTGAGAAGTGAATCCCAAAAGATTACGTAATATCCGTTTGGCAGAATAAGTGCATTTTCATCGGCTATAAAAATGGAATCAAAACCCTGTACGGAATGTCTGTTCGAGATGAACCAATCCCGAAGCGGAACAGAGTCCGAAGTTGTGTTGATCAATTCGACGTATTCGCCTGAACTATCCGACTCATCAAAAAGAAACTCGTTGATTACGACAGAATTTCGGGGATAGGAGCAAAAGAATTCAGCGGAATGAGAGCTTTGATTTTGGCGGGCTTTGTCCTCCACCGTCAGATAACTGAGGAACCACCCGGGTTTTCCGGCAAAAGTCTGAAACTGACTCAAACTGAAAACTAAGGAAACTGTATCGCTATTTCCCGAATAATGCTCAATATCCCTGAATTTTTCATCATCTGTCAGGTTCCCGTCTCGGTTTTTATCAATGTATATTTTTATCTGAACAGTATCAGGGCGGAATCTGCCTTTGTTAACAACCGAAACTTCAGCCGAATTTAAAGTAAATATTATTTTTGCAGAAATTTCATAATCCCTGAGTGCAATGCTGTTTTCCGTGCCCGCGGTTGCACTGTCGGGCGAGACGGACGTAGCAAGATTTTCCTGCGAGACGGCAGGTTTCAGGTAGTCCTTCCGTTCGAGCGAAATCCCTTTTTTGCCCCACTTCATGTCGTAATAAAGCGAATCGAGGATTTTTCCTGTTTCGTCTTTGAGTACAAGTGGGTCGAAATCATTGTGCAGAGTGGGCAAATCCACTTCGAAAAGAAATGCACCGGAAGGCAGTTTTCTTTTTGAGGAGAATTTTGATGTATCACCGGTTAAAACAGTGTAAGACTTTGCGGAAAAAGAGATATGACCGATATTTTTTGTTGAATTTTTGTTAATGATTGACAAAGCGGTAAATTCAGCGGTTGAGTCGGTAAAATTATAGATTTCGAGCCATTCGGGTTCGTCGGTATTGGGAGCAGGCATTAACTCATTAATTACAATCTGAGCGTTTGAAACACTCAAACCAAGACAAATCGTAACAAAAATAATAATGAGTTTTGATTTCACAACTTTATCTCAAAGCTTGTAATAGCAAGAGACAGCCTCAATATCAGACATTTCAATCAGCATATCCATCATTTCTGACAGCTGGTCACGCTCGCTGTCGCCGAACCTGTTCCGGATGGGACTGTCCACATCCAGCACACCGTAAACATTGTGTTTGTAAATCAGGGGAATAACGATTTCGGATTTGGAAATCGGGTCGCAGTGGATATGCCCGGGGAAATCGTTCACGTCGTCCACAACAATCGTCCTTTTGTTTTTCGCCGCTGTGCCGCACACGCCCTTGCCCAAAGGGATTCGGACGCAGGCAACTTTGCCTTGAAAAGGACCAAGAATAAGTTCTTTGCCATCAATAAAATAGAAGCCGACCCAATTAATATCCTTCAACCACGAATAGGCAAGGGAAGCGAAATTTGCCGCATTCGCTATGAAATTTGTCTCGCCGGCAATCACATCTTCAAATCTTTGTTTTAAAATAGAATCCATATTATTCTCATCAGTATTTTAAAAGAAATAAATATATGGAAAATTCGGTAATATAAAAAGAATTAAAATGAAAAAAAATATAAAATCTTGTTCCCACGCTCCCGAAATGTCCGTTGTTGTCTGAATCACGGATTAAACGGATTTTAGGATGAAGAGGATTTAGGAGAAGATTTTCCCGAAAAATCCGTGGAATCCTTAAGGCTCATTCCCAAGCTCCCGCTTGGGAATGGATGAATTTTTTAGCTTTGTTCCCTTCGGCTCCGTTCAGGAAACTGCAAAAAGCACACAAAAGCGTAGCCAAAATAAAATTTATGGATGAATAATCACTTGTTTTATCAATTATTTATGTTTAACTCATATTATTTTTTATATTTGTAAAGGAAGTATAGCGAATAACGGTTTCATATAATGAAATCCGATTTCGTGCATATAAGAAACCAAATTTATTCTACTATTACAACCCGTTTTAGGAAGGTATTTCAAATATTTTTTTCGAATAGGGATTCATTATGAAAAATTCATTAAAAAGCTCACTGCTCGTTGCACTGATTATATTGACGGGTACAGTGGCAGTAATGGCACAATTGCTGGTATCTATTAAAATAAACCCGCAACCTGACCCTTATCCGGCTAATTGGTCAACGACAAAAAACACAGTAACTGTCACAGTAACAAATAAAGGTTTGAAACCTGTAGAAGCAAAATTTGATTGCAAGATAAATATCAAAAGTGTGCTTCAGGTGAATACAAAGCCGGAGAGCATGCCCACAATACAACTGCCTCCGGGAGAGTCCCTTTTCAATGCCGTTGACCTTCTGCCCTTCGATGCTGTTAATATGGCAGAAATTGAAGATAAAACTGCCTATAACTCGGCAATGCTTCCAAAGGGAGTCTATGAGTTTTGTGTTACTCTTATTGAACCCAAAACTAATAATCCGCTAACCCTCACAGTATGCAATAATTTCAAGATTACAGGCACAGTTTTATCAAGCGATACTACTAAAATCGTACCGGTGATGGATATGCAGAAAGATATTCCGCAAAAGTAGCCATTGCTATGGGAACTTTTAAACCTCGTTCACAATCTCCTGCTTGGGAACGGAATAGTTGGCTCGAGGTTTGATCACTTTTCTCAAACATGAAATAAGGAACAAGAGGTATCTAAGACAAATATTTATTGAAATTAATAAATTTTGCAATTGCATGATAATTGATTAATTTTGTTTTTTTATTTTATGGAATAAATATGCCTGAATTATCAAGATTTTATGGAATAATTATAGCGATTTATTACGATGAACATAATCCACCTCATTTTCATGCAAGATATAATGAATTTAAGGTGTCCATCGAAATAGATAATTTTGCAATTTTGGATGGCTCACTCCCACCGAAAGCATTAAGTTTGGTTATTGAATGGGCTTTAATCCACAAAAATGAACTTGCTGAAAACTGGGACCTTGCTTGCGAAGGGAAAACTTTAAACAAAATTAATCCATTATAGGAGAAATATTATGATTGATGTTGTAAATGCAAAATATATAAAGGATTATCTGATTGAAATTGAATTTTCGGATTCTAAGAAAAGCATTATTAATTTTGAAGAATACTGCAATCGAAAAGGTCTTTTCGAACAATTCAAAGATATTGCCATATTCAGGAATTTTTCAGTAAATCCCGATATCGGAACAATCTGCTGGGATAATGGATTGGACATTGCTCCCGAAACTCTATATTCAAAAGCCTTTTGAAAATCCTTTGTTGTCTGAACCGGGATTTCAGGGATTTTGTGGATAAAGAGGATTAAAGAGGAGAAATTCTTAAAAAATCTTTGGAAACCTTAAATCCAATAAATCCGCGATTCAGATATTTATCTTCAGTCAAATCTCTGGCCCTCGCAAAATCCGTCAGTAGCTTTACCATTGCGGTAACGCTTCGCTTTAATTGTAATGATTCCCATGTCGGAATCTGCCGCATTCACCACCGCCACATAGCCGAAAGCATCCGCCATGTCGTCGTGTGCACCGTTCGGGAATTGGAGAAGCTCCTGCTCGAAACAATCAAGCCATGGGGAATGCTCGCGGAAATAGACTAATCCTGCCTGCATCTTTGCGGCAATCGGCAGTGACCTCGAACGTTTGTCCTTGTCAGCCCTCAGGGGTACTACTTTAAAATTGTGCCTCATAGCTGTCTGAACAAGCGAAATCATATACTGATTACTCTCGATTCCGATTATGTGCGGATGCCACTTGTTGTCCAACTGTTTAATTACGTTCAGATGGTCGGCTCCTTCAATTCTTTCGCGAATAACCTCAAGCACCAATATTTCTTTATTTTTTGTGACTGCAAAGACTATAATCGCCGTATAGTCGGACGATTCCTTGATTGTGCAGGCAAGGTCAACCGTTGCATAAATACTGCATTCACTCCGCGGATATGTGATTAAATCATACGAATCTGCCCCGCCCCTCCTCAGATAGTAATAGTATTCATCCTGATAGAAATAGCGAAAGTCCTTCTGCTTGAAAATCCCGCCGCCTACAGGATTCGGCATCTGCTGGTAGAGACTCGCAAACCAGTATTCACCCATATTGCGTTTGATTGCAAGCAGTCTGCGTTGGGGATAGCGTTCGTCCCAGAGCGGATCGCCCTGTTGCCGCCCCAACAAATCGGATTCAACAGCGAAAGCAGGGAAGCGGATAACCTCCCAATCATCATCTTCGAACTCGTCAAGGATTTTGCTTTGTTCCAGATTTGCAATTCTGCCGCAAAGGTCGTCTTCGTGCCAGCGGGTCATAACGATGACGATAATCCCGTCGGGCTCAAGTCGGCTGTAGGCAGTGGAACGGAACCAATCCCACACATTTTCGCGGATTTTAAAGCTGTGGGCATCGCGGTCGTTTTTCACAGGGTCGTCAATGATGAGCAAATCGGCACCCTTTCCTGTCAGCGAGCCTCCGGCACCCGATGCACTCATGCCGCCCATGTAATCCAAAAGCTCGAAATAGCTTGCCGCAGAGGCTTTGGGATTGATTTTAATGCCGAATATTTCCTCGCCGTATTCGGCAATCAGTTCTTTCACTCTTCTTCCCCACGAAGTGGCAAACTGTGCGGCATAAGATGCTAAAATAATCCTGTGGTCAGGGAATTTGCCCAGATACCAGAATGGAAAGTATTTCGAGATATATTCGGATTTCCCGTGTCGGGGCGGCATATTAACGATTACTTTTTTGATTTCTCTGTTTGCCGCTTTTAAAATTATATTATCCAAATATTCGATATGCGGCGGAATTGTATATCTCCACCGTGTGCAGTACTGTGCCAGCGATGCAGGAGAGCGTGTGATTTCGGTTATTGGCAGTATTAAATTTGTGCTTTTCATAATGAACACTAAAAATAAATACAAATTACTACTGCAACCTCTGTATATCTTGAAGATTAAATTCGCACGAAACAAATATTATGCAAATATTATGCGAAAAATATGGGGAAATTTCTGAACCTTGATTTAAATGATTTATTTGATGAAGATGATTAAGATATTATTATTCGTAATGCCATTTTTCAGCTCACAATTTACTTCCCATCTTTCACACAACGGACTGAAAGACCGCTTCCCTTTGTTTCGCTACCCCTGTAGATGACAACGCGACTGTAGTCCAATGTCCTTCTATATATGTATGGTGAATAGGCATAGGGCTCCGAAGAAGACCACCAATAGCCGTCATTTCCAAAGCTGCCGTACGTGCCGTATGAACCAGCACTGTTACGATAGGAGCCAGGAAGTGCGGAAAAACCGCTTGAGTTTGTTGGTCCAATGTTTGGACTCAGCCAGCGGCACGTTCCTGTTTCTTTTAGCTTGCCTCCTTCGTCTGTTCCTCTATAGCCATCTTTATCAGCCTCGGCTTGTGTCATGCACAAACCCATCTCTAATTCCTTCCACTCATCATCTGTTGGTACATGCCAGCCCAAAGGTGCTAAACCTCTCGGGTCATTTACTGGATACCAGTTGTATAGCTTACCGTATGTTGTTCCGTTTGCAGGGTCATTATTGTAATAACACCATGCTCCTGTTGTAAGGTTAGCCCATTTTGCAGAATCGGTAATCTGAGTAATGGGGTTTCCATTACGGTAATGGTCAACATTTAGGTTTTTAAGCATCCAGACCTGAGAGCCGATTGTAAGGGGTTGCCATTGGTCAATATAAAAGATTAGGCTGTCAATACTGCTT
>CAZSHX010000009.1:0-81810 GCA_964606895.1 uncultured Hyphomicrobiales bacterium | reverse complement strand
TTGGCTAAATTATTACTATATAACTATTTATGTGTTTTTAACGGTGGAACTTCCGATATAAAACGAACATTTGCAGTAGATTTTATATTTAACCCCTATGGGGGTTAAGGAATCTTGGGTGGTATCATGTTCTACAAATATTCATTTCCTACGGGAATCAGAAGAATGAAAACACAACCAAAAATTGCATCTTTGCATCTTTTTGCATTCAAAGATGCAAAGGAAAATAATTTGTTATTTGAAATAATATCATTGGTTTAGCTGAAAAATAAATATATATTTTCAGGAAAAAAAATATAAGATGAAATGCAAAAATTCTACTTAATAAACCCTAATACTTTTTTAACCAATTCTTCCGCTTCTTCCTTTGTTTCGGCTTCGGCAATTATGCGGATGATGGGTTCTGTGTTCGAAGAGCGGAGCTGAACCCAGCTTTTCGGAAAGTCAATGCGGATGCCGTCCTCGTTGGTTATCCGGGCATCTTCGAATTCTAAAATTACCTTCGGGATGATGCTATCCAAAGAACCGGAATATTCCTGCTTGTACTTCACCATTTGGTATTGATGCAAGGAATTTACAATTGATGACAAAGTTGCCTTTTTTTGTGCCAGCAGGCTCATTATCAAAGCTGTTCCGACAAGCGAATCCCTGCCGTAATGGCAGGCCGGAAGAATCACTCCGCCGCTACCTTCGCCGCCGATAACAGCATCTGTCTCTTTCATCTTTTTGACGACATTGATTTCTCCCACAGGCGAACGATGAACTTTAGCGTTGAACCTGACAGCAATATCTTCTACCAAACGAGTTGTCGAGTAATTAACCACAATTGCCGGTGAATCGCTGTTGCAGAAGAATTGAATGTTTTCCAAAACGGTTAAAACAGCTAACGAGATTGTTTTTTCTTCGCCGATTGCTTTTCCTGTTTCATCAATAAGGACAAGACGGTCGGCATCGGGGTCAACTGCAATTCCGATATCTGCCTGATGGAGCTTGACTGCTTCTGCAAGAGCTGTCAGATTTTCGGCTAATGGTTCGGGAGTATGCGGAAAAAGACCGGTTCCATCGCAATATAATGGGATTCTTTCACATCCCATGCTTGCAAGTAGAGAGATTATCGCAACGGAACCGGATGAATTGACAGCGTCAACAACCACTTTGAACCGATTGCCTCTTATCCTTCTTAAAATATCCGTATCATGGAAAAAAGGAAGATTAAGAATTTTAGCAATGTGCAGTTCGATTGAATCAGTATTGTATTCAGGTTTATAAGAATTTTTTTCATTATCTGAATCTAAGAATATTTTATCAACGATTTGCCAAAGATTTTCATTTTCGGATTTATCCAGAAAAACGCCCGTGCTATTAAGAAATTTAAGTCCATTCCATTGGGCAGGGTTGTGGGACGCAGTGATAACAATTCCTCCGGCGGCTTTTGTTTCCTCAACCATGAACTGAACTGTGGGAGTAGGGACAACCCCAAGCAGAAGAAACTCTCTTTTGCAGTCCTTAAATGTTTCAACCAAAATTTGCTCAATCCACTCGCCCGAAGGTCTGCCGTCCCTGCCGATGATGATTTTTCCGGCGGGACAAAATTGAGCAAAAGCCGAAGCATAGCGGCTGACGGTTTCCGGCAGAAGGCTGTCGCCCAGAGTGGCACGCAAACCCGATATTGAACGAATAAATGGCATAGTGTTTAACCTTTCCTAAACCTTATCGTCAGAAACCAGCCGACTTTGTCGCCGCCAAGAAGTGTTGCGGCGATTTTTGAAACAAAAGCAGGAAATGCTCCGAATCTTAAGAGTTTATCGTAGTACGTGAGAACAGGTTTGATTTGCACATCAGAAAGAGAATGTTTCGCAAGCATTTGTGCGGCCTCGTTGGCGGTGTAGGCTTTTGTTCCGTAGCTTTCCATGTGGTCAAACAGCACTTTGGCGACCGACTCCCACGGCTTTCCTTTCAGCATTGCCTTACGAATCCAGAAGAACCAAGCCAACAGCGAATGACGGTGATAAATCATAACTTTCACTTCGCCGCCGGGCTTGCACACGCGGACGATTTCGTCCATCGCTTTTTCCGTATCGGGCGTGTGGTGAATAACTCCCCAGCTATAAACCACGTCGAAGAAATTATCGGGATAGGGAATATTCTCCGAGTCGGCAACTTTCAGCTCTGCCGCCTGAAGTCCGTAAAGGTTCAGCCGATGCTCCACGTGGGCAATGGCTTCCTCGGTCAGGTCCATGCCGTAGGCTTCGGCACCTGCCCGAACCCACTGAAGGAAATCCGTTCCCGCACCGACACCGACTTCCAGAACCTTCAATCCCTTTGCTTTCTGAAACCCGGCAAACGGATGAATCTCGGGCTGAAGGCGGTAGCGCGTTTCCTCGATTTCCTCGAAATATTCTTTTGAGAATTTTTCTTTGTCAATTTCCCATGTTCCGCAGGCTTTTGAATTCCAAAAGTCGTGGACATCCTGCTTCAGTTCGGTATTATCTATTTTTTTATTCATAATAATTCAATGTTTAACTTTAATATATTACAAAATTAAGAAAAAAAAGGGATTAAGTAAATTTCAATGTGTCTCGTCTGTTTTTCAACACTGTTATTTGTCTGTATCAAATCCGATTTCATGATTGTTTGAAAAAATTGTTTAAATGAATTTTAAGGATTTTTCGTTTTATCATCCGTTGGTGGATTAGAAATTAATAATCAGGATAAAACATGGAACTGACAAAGGAAAAAAATAAATCTATAAGTTTGAAGAAGGCTAAAATTCAGACTGCGAAAAGAAAGACTTCCGATGAAATTTGGGATACTCTTCTTCAAACCCAAGAGTCCAAACTTCTTTTAGATTTAATGGGCGAGGAAGCCTTAAAAGAATTTAAAGAAGGCAAAGCTGAAAATGGCGGTTGGAGTGATTGATGAAATCATTCAGAACGAAAACATTTAAAAAACTCTATTTAAAATTACCTGACTTTGCAAAGGTGAAAGCCCGGAAAAATTACAAATCATGGATGCAAAATCCTTACGACAGCGAAGTCAAGTTTGAGAATATTTACAAAGACTATTGGTCAGTTTCAGTTGGTTATAGCTACCGTGCTTTGGGAAAAATGATAGAACCGAATACTGTCTTATGGTTTTGGATCGGCACACATGAAACTTACAACCAAATAATCAAACATCTTAAGAATATTGCAAAAGGTTCACTTAATTAATTTCACATCAATCTCCAAAACTCTTGTCGGCAAATTCCGCCGAATTACGAAGTAAACAAATCATTCAATTAGAAAATTTAGGTATTTTGCTGAATATTTCCATAATTCTATAGCAAATCACCCCGAAAGTTTCTTCTTCCGGGGTGGTTTGTTTATTTTTTTTACGTATTAATGTAGAAATTATTAGGAAAATAAATATATTAAATAAATTATTAATAGAATAGTAAATAAAAGTGAATAAACTAATGGTCCCCACTTTATTACTTTAAATATTATAAATTTAAATTTCTGCATATTCAATCAATTTTTTATAATGCCTCCCGTTCCAGCCAACTTAGCCGGAACGAGAGAAAAATCCATAACTCATAATCCATAATTCATAATCTCTTACCCAGGAATATCTATATGAACCGTTACGCTGACCGCACTTTCCGTCGCGGTATTGCACGCTTTCCAAAATCTCAATTGTCTGAACTGGGATTTAGGGGATTCATGGGATTATGGGGTTGAAATTTTTTGTTTTCAAACTTTCTGTATTCCAGGCTTTTTGCTCCGATTAATTTTCGACAATTTTTTGTACGATAACTGATAATATCTTGTCCCAATAATCCCAAAAATCCCTGAAATCCCAGTTCAGAAATTTTTTCATAATCTACATCTACAAATTAACCAAAAAATGAATATGTTCCAAGTGGATGTTTAATTTTTATGAAATATTTGTTCAGTAATATTAATATTTGAAATATGCGAAGATTTGATTAAATTGCGTTTACAGGAGGTTTATTAATTCAAAAAAATGAAATTTATGCTCGATATTGTTAAATGGGAGAATTTATGAAATACTTGTTTATGTTGTTGTTTGTTCTAATTGCTACTATTCATGTAAAAGCAGGCGAAATTGGCGTTGAGATTGAAAAAATTTATAAAAATCTTAATTATGTAAATTATTATTCTGATACCTTGAATCATAACCAATTTAAAGAATCAATTTTTAAAATCGGGACGGCGGCAATACCATATTTATTTGAAGAAGTAAATAAAGACAAAGATTCTTTAAAACTTTTTGCGGTTGCAAAGGTATTATCGGAATTATATCAGAAACCTTTTTTTGAGGATATTGCTTTTTACTATCAAAAGTACAAATCAAAAAATATCGAATGTCTATCTATAATGTTATTGCTATATATCGAAATGAAATATCATTCGGAATCGGTCAATGATTCTGCTGAATATTCTATAAAAAAATGTAATTTCATAATACCTAAAGAAATCATAGAGATAATTATTAACGGTTTAAAATATAATGAGTTTGTTATTCAATCTTTATTTCCTATTCATGAAGCCGAAACAATTTCAAGCATATCAAATTCACTAATATACTTTATTTGTCCTGAGTTAGCCACTGAATGTGTTAAAGGAAATTACAATAAGAAACATTTAATCGAATGTGCTACGAATTTATATAATAAAAATTTAATTATATGGAACAAGGAATATTGCAGGTTTACTATTAACGGCAAGTAAATTGTAAAAAAAAAATTAAAATAACGATAGCATGCGAAGTTCCCATTCTATGTTTCATTTGGAATAAAATGTAATAATAATTGAATAATCCAAAAAAAAGTATTATCTTTTGATTTTAAATTAAGCGAAAGCTTGGACAAATGCAGGAAAATGAAAAAATAATCGGTCAGGAGCTGACTCTTGGCATTCTGAGGAACTGTCTGGTTAAACTTTCAAGGGGACAGGGCTCGATGGTTTGCATAACGGGCGAAGCGAGCCTTGGCAAATCATTCATTTTATCCGAATATTCCGATGAAGCTTCGTTGGAAAGCAACACGGACAGCGTTTTTGTTCAGTGCCAGCCTCCAATCGGCAATATGAAAATCAGTAATCTCCAGCCGTTGCTCCCTTTTCAGAGAATCGTGGAAAAGCTTGAAGAAACCAAAACGAAAACTGCCCGCAAAAGGCTTGCTTATGATGTCGGAATGACGACTCTTGCGTCTGTGCCGATTGGCGGAGATTTGTTCTACTGGGTGAAGGAAGTCGGAAAGGCATTCGAAACTTACAAGAAAGAAAAAAAACAGGAAACTTCAAGAAGAATCAGCGTCGGTGCTGAGTTCTATTTCTCTACAATTAAGAAACATCTTGACAAAAAGCATCTCGCCTTTTTCGTTGATGATATGCACTGGAGCGACTCGCAGTCAATCGAGCTGTTGGGATATTTACTCGAGCATATTGATGAGATTCCGTTGATGTTCGTTTTCTCTGCCAATAATAGTGTGCTGGAAACCTCGGCTTCTCCTTTGTCGCTGTTTCTCGAAAAGAATAAAGATTCCAAAAGCTTGTTTTTCTCTGATTTGGAATCATTCACCATGCCGGATATCCGCTCTGCTGTTAAAGAATTTTTTCCCGACTACAAGGCAAATCAAGTTTTCGAGGATTGGATATTTCAGAAAAGTTATGGAGTTCCGGGAGTTATTTTTGAATATATTAAATATTTTCAGAAGAATACACCTTTCACGCCTGACGGCGAGCTTTCGGAGAACTTCGGGAAAATGGGTTATCTGCCGTCAACTGTTCAGTCTGCCTTTTCGGAAACCATCGAAAAACTTGGCGACGAAGAAAGAAATATACTTGCAATTTGCAGTGCGGAAGGAAGAGAGTTCACGGCAATGGTTGTTTCCCAACTTTTAAACACCGACGTGCTTACGGCAATAAAAAAATTAAGAAGTCTTCAGAATAAAACCCGTATTATAAAAAGTATCGGTGCAAAAGTGCGTTACGGACAAACCACAACGGTTTATGAATTTTCTCAGGCATTTTATCAGACGTTTTTCGAGAATTCGCTTGAATACGAAGAGAAAGTTGCAATCCACGGGCAAATTGCTTCCATACTCAAAAAGAAATTTGATGATGCAGAATCCGAATCGGACAAACAGCAGATAGCTCCTTACGTTGCGGCACACAGCTCTGCGGCAGGCGATGACGAAACTACAAGCCAAATGCTCCTTGTCACTGCTCAGGCGGCAAAACTATACGACAGTCCCGAAATAATGGAACAGGCTTACGAAAGTTTCAGGAATCTGTCCAAGAAAAAAGGAACTGCCGAAGAAAAAATTATTTCAACTGAAGATATTGCTTTCAAAGAACTTCTTCGTAACTCATCGTCGCCAAATCTTTATCTTTCGGGTATGGACAGCGGACCAAACGGAGAAAGCCTTGAAGCAAGTCAGTTTATAGATTTCAATGCAATCCGCAGGATTGTTATCGAGGATTTTCTTGCGGGGAACTTCACAGCCGCGGCAGATAAATCTTTGACTTACTTCAATTCCAGAGAAAGTGAACTGCGGATTTCCGAACAGGCTCAGCTTCTATCCGTTGCAATTAGGGCATATCTTGAACTGAAGGATTTGTCTTCTGCCGAAAACTATGTGAAGAAGGCACAAGCAATTCAGGGATTGAGTACCGAACCGATTTCGGAATGTTTTGTCAATAATGCAACCGCACTTTACTATTTCAATATCAATAAAATTGATGAATCGTTCAACTATTTGCGGAAAGCCGCTCAAAGGGCAATTCATCTGCCTCCTGAAATCAGGCTTTTGACGATTGCAAATATTGCATTAATTCAGAACAAGGTTAATCCCGACAAAACCAAAAAATATTACAATGCAGTGAAGAAGATGACCAGATATCTCAATTTCACTGAACTGGGTGCAGACATCTTCAAAAACTGACCAAGTCAATTTTTTTGTTCATTCTGCGTTTTAAGCTTATATATTTAACTAAGGAATTATATGCAAAACGGACAATTAAAGCTGGCAATCATCGGGTACGGTTCGATGGGCAAGGAAATCGAAAGAATCGCCCATCAGCAGAAACTTGAGATTACTGATATTTTCGACCTCGACAATCCTTTGAGTCCCGAAGGAAATTACAATTTCGATGTTGCGATTGATTTCACTTTTCCCGATTCTGTTCTTACAAATGTTCAAAGATTAGGGAAATTGAAGAAAAATATTGTCATCGGAACAACAGGCTGGTTCCAATCAATTAATGAAATTAAGAAAATTGCCGGTTCATCAGGCATTGGTGTTGTTTATGGTTCAAATTTCTCAATCGGTATGCAGATGTTTTCAAGAATTGTTCGCAAAGCTTCGATGCTTGCCAATAAAATTGAAGATTATGATATCTCGCTACATGAAATTCACCACAATAGAAAAAAGGATAGTCCCAGCGGAACTGCATTAAGTCTGGCAGAAATTATTCTTCAGGAAGTGGAAAGAAAAAAAACAATTCTTGAAGATAAGTCCGCAGGAACAATTCAAACCGAACAGCTTCATGTTTCTTCAATGCGTTTGGGTGAAATTGCAGGAACTCACACAGTTTATCTCGATTCTTTTGCGGATACAATCGAACTGAGTCATATCGCCAAAAACAGAAGCGGTTTTGCTTCGGGTGCTATAACAGCCGCAAAGTGGATTCATGGCAGAAGAGGATTTTTCAATTTTGATGAAGTTATTAATAATATTTGGGGTAATGAATGAAAAAGGTATTATTTATATTTGTTGTTTTTGTTTTTGCTTTGACTTTATATTCTCAAGAAAAAAAATACAAAGTAATTCCTGCAAAAATTGATTTAAAACCTTCCGAAATCACTGTTACTGATTATTTTGAAAGGTTTTATACAAAAGAAGTTACCGTTTTGAACAGGGGAGGGGTGCCGCTGGAAATAAAAAGTGTAACGGGTTCATGCAAATGTGCCACAGCAACAATTTTGAATTCAACGGTTGAGCCGATGACCTCTGGAAAAATAATGCTTAATGTGAATTTGAAAGATTTTGAAAATAAAACTAACATTGTTGAATATATTATTGAATCCAATGCATCAAACTCTCCAACAAGCTTGAGAGTTAAATTCGACAGGAGCAAAAATGACTCATTGCAAACAAAATAAATATTTTTTTGTAACTTTTTTCAAAATATAGTGTTATTACTATTGGATGAGTGTCAATATTGAAAAATATGGAGATGTTGAGCTTTACAACCTGTTAAAAAAAGATAAAGAGACAGCAAGTTTGGCTTTCGCAGAGCTATATGCAAGATATTCATCCAGGATATATGCGTATTGCAAAAGGTTTTTGGGGAATACAGACGAAGCTAAGGATGCCTTTCAGGAAGTTTTCGTCAGGTTTTTCCAAAGTACGGAGCAGGAAAGGGAGATGACTAACATTCCTGCATTTCTCCTGACTATTGCAAGGAATTATTGTTTTAATTCATTGAGACTTCAAAGGGATAATGTCAAGTTCGAAGACTATATGTCCTCCTCGGTTGAATTGAATGATAACGAAGAGCTTTTAAAGCTTGTGAAAATGGCTATTGATTTATTGCCGGATGAGTACAGGGAAATGATTATTCTAAGGGAATATGACGGGCTTACTTATCTGCAAATTGCTGATGTAACACAAAATAACATTGCAACAGTGAAAATAAAACTTCACCGTGCAAGGCAAAAAATCAGAGATATTTTACAGCCATATTTATCAGAAATGTCAAAATATTGAACAAAGAAATTATGGAAGAATTAATAGGAAATACTAACTCGGAGTTACTGCATCTGTATGTGGACGGGGAACTCAATCCTTCGATGGAACCGCAATTATTCGATGAACTTGCTGTGAACGAAGATTTGAGAAGCGAAATGCGTGATTTGCTTGCAATCCGCAGTTCCATACAAAACGATGCGGAATCTTTTGCAGTGCCAATTTCGTCGCAGGGTGCAATTTTCAATCGCGTTGGGTTGATACCGCCGATTATTATGCCTCCTCCCGCCGCTTTACAGCCTGTTGCCGCAGGCGGAGCCGCATGGCTTACTCTATTCCGTAATGCATGGGCTCCGGCTCTCGTTGCTATCGTTTCAATAATCGGAACAAGCCTGATTCTGACAAACCATTATAATGATAAAATTGATGGGATTCAGTCTGAAAATTCAATTGCACAAAAGTCATTAAATGACAAACTAACTGCAAAAAATCTCAATGATTCAAAAAATAATCTTAATAATCAAAATATCATTCCTTCTGAAAAGGTCAGGATAGTTTACAGATATTCAAATAGACCGACAGGTTTAGTATTAGCTGAAAATGACCAAAAAAATGAACAAATCGCGAATTCAAATGAACAAAGCAAACCTGCTGATTTTTCTCATGTTGAAAAAGCTCAGATGTTTTCATTATCTCCGAATATCAGAATTGATAATAAGAATGACTTTATCAATAACAATTCAATCGGAACTCAATTTGATATTGGTAGTTTGGCGAACTTATTAAAATCTATCGAGAGCAAATATTCACTCTACGTCAGAGGAATGTCCGCAAAATCATTTCCTGCAACTGACATGCCTACTACTTCCGACCCTCTTTTTACAAATATGAGTATAGGAACTTATATTCATAATAATAAAAACGTGCAATTTGGTATTGAACTTGGACAGGAATCATACACTCAGGTTTTTGAAAATATTGAAGACGGTGTGAAGTATCAATATATGAAAACCCCGGTAGTGTTTTGGGGTGCTTTGGGGGCTATTCTTATTTCAGATAAGGTAGATTTCTTAGCAGGTACTCAGCCTTATGCACAGTTTATTATCGGTGGTTCCACTCAGGGTTTAATCGGGAAAACCATTGCCGGAATTCAGATGAATTCTACTGATATGGGTATTGGTATTCTTTTAGGTGTAGAAGGTTCAGTCCTTCTGTACCAAAACCAAAAGATATGGTATTCAACAAGGAAACTGGGATTCACTTTCGGTACTTCAATTCATTTTTAAGTTATTGAAAAAAATAATAGTTAAAAAATATTTTTTTATCACGATTATTTTTATTAGATTTGAATACGAATTTGTGTAATATTAAATTTGCAACGAATTTTCGTTTGATGTGTTATTTCTTTTAGGTATAAACTTTACTTATATATTTGTAAAAATTTTTAGGAGGCATGATGAAACATTTTAAACTATTTCTCAGAATGACGGCAATTGTTCTGACGTTTGCTATTTTTGCAGGGATTAACGCTTTCAGCCAGATGTCCCCGCCAAACACACCTGTGAAATTTAATGTTCAGGTTAATAATAATCAGAATGCACAGGCGGCATATTTGTATTGGGTAGCAGAGAATCAGGGAACTCCCCCGACATTCTTTATTATCTACAGAGCCGATAAAAAAACTGACGTTCTGACCGAATTCAAGAGATTTGAATATGTCAGAGCAAATGATAACACTATGGACTACAAATTTGCAATAAATCTGCCTGCAGGTATTTATTCCTTCTACTTAACTGCAATAGCCTTCAGCGGCAATACAATTCTCGAAAGTCAGCCTACAGCAATTGCTACTGTCGAAATAAAGGGAGTTGATCAGGAACCTTTCATCAGAATAGTATCTCAACCTCTTACTCAGGCTTACGTTGGAAAAGAATATCAGTACTTTTTGAAATATGAATCTAATATTAATTGTCCGATTGACCAATTTTCATTTATTGGGGATGTACCTCCCGGAATGAGATTAGGACCAATTGGTGAAATTTACTGGACACCCGAAAAAGCAGGAGATTATCCTATAGCCATTTCTGCAGGTACTTCATGCAAAATTAACGTCCAGCCTGCCGTTCAGAAATTCGTTATAAAAGTTCTTGAAAACGGACAAAATCAAGGTTATCTTAAAATCGTTTCCCAACCCGACCCGTATGGTAAAGTTGGACAGACCTACATCTATCAGGTTCGCACGGAATCGAACGTTAAATGTCCGGTACTATTTGATTGGCAAATTCAGCCTCTGGACGGTGTTAAGTTTGACGCTCAGAACGGAACTTTAACAATAGTTGCTCAAAAAGCCGGTTATTATTCAGGTTATATTAGGGCTTACCTTGAATGTGACAAAACAATTCAATATACTCAACAGTTTTCAATTAAATTTGGTGACGAATTACCAAACCAGCCTTGTGCTACCGTTTACGGAACTGTAACCTATGAAGACGGCACGATTCCTGTTGAAGCCAAAGTAAAATTCTGGCTTACAGACAGAAATAATAAAGACATGAATATGATTGTTCTGCCTGTCAAACAGGGAAGTTTTTATCTTCAGGTTCCGGAAGGCACATATATTGCTGACGTTGACGGTCCTTTTGCTCATGAGTATTATAAAGACGCATCAACAATTGACCAGGCAACAAAAATAGTTGTTAAATGCAATGAAAAAACCGAAGTGAATTTCGTTGTTGCCAAATTACCCGAACCCGTTCAATATACAGTATCAGGAACGGTTACTTCCCAAAATGACGGCAGTCCTATTATGACTATTGTTGAATTCATTCCTGTCGAACTTATGAAAGGTTTGAAGACTGACAATAACTCAAATACCGGTACTCGATTTATGACCAAAACTGACCAGAATGGCAATTATTCAATAAAATTACCAAACACTTTTACATATATCGGTCATGCTGTTCAACCTGTGAATAGTCAGTATCTTGAACAATTTTTCGATGGTGTTGATTCACCTTACGAAGCTGATATCCTCGAGATGGCTCAGGATTTAACGGGTATCAATTTTGCTTTGAAAACAAGATTACCAAATTTGAACAGTTTTTCAGGTATTGTAAAAGATTCCGCTTTGAATCCTGTTAAATCAAGGGTGATGGCTTACTTAGTTACTCCAAGAGACCCGAACTTTAAGAACAAGTTTATGCAGCAGACTGAAACAAGCAATGACGGAACTTTCAAATTCAGCAATCTGATTCCCGGAGATTATGTTCTGCTTTCAATTCCCACAGATAGAAGTTTACTCCCCGGCTATTACAAACAAGGTGATTTTGTTGCTTTGAAATGGAAAGAAGCAACCAAAATATCAGTTGACGACAACATGATTCAAATTGTTTTTGAAATCAAGCACAAATTGAGAACCGGATTGAAAGGTTTAATCAAAGTTGAAGGTGTAGTTACTGCTCTTTCGAATAGTATTAAAAAGGGCGATATGCCCCTAAAAGGCTTAGTCGGACTTCCCGGTGTTTTTGTTTATATTCTTGACGAAAATGGTGCTGTCAGTGATTTTGCTTTTACTGACCAAGCAGGTTTATTCCTGTTAACTGAAGTTGCTCAGGGTAGTAACAAACTTTTTGTTGACAAACCCGGTTATACTTACTATAACCAATCAATTACAAACGATTACGAAAAGAACTTATCTTCAAATGTCAATATCGGTCTTGAACCTGAAGGTGCTCTTGGTATTCCGGAAGATGTTTATTCATCTCAAGGATTTAAAATTTATCCAACCCCAAGTACAGGAACAACAACTATTGAGTTCACATCCACAACCGGAACAGGCACAATGTCTGTCATGAATTCAATCGGTATGGAAGTTCAGACATTGAACATTGAAACAACCGACGGTTTGAATATATTTAATTTGAATTTAAACACCCTGAACTCAGGGGTTTATTTCATTCGCATCAATGTTGCAGGCAGGTTTACTGTATTGCCATTGAATATTGCAAAATAGTAATCCCCGATTACTTTTCAGAAAAGGCGAATCTTATGGTTCGCCTTTTTTTATTTTTAGGAAGGATGGAAAAGAATAAGAAAATATTTATTTTATATTAATGAATCTAAGTACTGAAAAATCAATTATTTTTGTTAGTTTTGAAAAAAAAATATATAAATAATGTAAAGATTTGTAACTTTTTTATTAATTGATGTGTCTTTGTGTATGTAAATGGTAGTAAATTTAAAAAAACAAAAAAATGTTTGGTAAGAATACATATAATCCTGAGTCCGCAGAGCTTGCAAAAGCTATGGAAGAGCTAAAAAAAGGCAGTGCCGAAGCTTTCCATCTGCTGTATTCTTACTATAACCAGAAAGTTTTTCGATTCTGTATGCGGATGCTTGGCGATGATGCCACAGCAAAAGATGCGTTTCAGGAGACATTTATTAGAATTTACGAACACAGGAAAGAATTCAAAGGGACTAATTTTCAGGCTTGGCTTTTTACGATTGCAAGGCATACCTGTCTGAATTACATCCGAACAAAAAGAGTACATGAACCTTTTGTTGAAGACTACCATAGTTCCCTTAGTGCAACTGACTCTGATATAGGTATGCAGGATGTTATCAGAAAAGCTATCGCAAAACTGCCCGTGTCATTGAAAGAAGCTTTGTTACTCAGAGAATATGAAGAATGTTCGTATAATGATATTGCCGATATTCTCGGCATTGACATCTCGCTTGCCAAAGTGCGTGTGCATCGGGCAAGATTAATTTTAAGAAAAGTATTAAAACCGTTGGTTAAGGAAATATATGAATCTAGATAATTTAATATCGAAGTATCTCGACGGCGAGCTAACTCCACAGCAAGACTTATCATTGCGTGACTTACTTGCAGGCGACAAAGAATCGAAGGAGATTTTCGATACTGCCGTGATTATCAACTCCTCTTGCAGAGAAGATGCAAGAACTATTGTTCCGCCTAAAGATTTTATTGAAGAAACGGAATCAAAAATATTAATGAGAATACTGGCTGAACAGCCAATCGTTGAAGAAAAAGTTTATACAGGTTACGGAATTAAAAAGAACTTTCAGTTTGCTCTTTCTTTTGCCTGCATTCTGATTCTCGGATTTTTCTCAATTAGCGATTTTTCATTGCAGAACTATAAACCTATGCTCGTTTCAATGCTTTATGAAGAAAGAGCAAAAGTTGAAAAACAATATATTTCGGAATCACATTCAGATAAGTTATCCCCAATAGTTAAAGCAAAAAATGTTCGTACCGGAGTTTATGTTCACAAAAGCAGTATAGCAAGTTTGAACCCGGTTATTGACAAGCAATCAACAAATTCGCTTATTTCGGCAAATATTGTTCCTGAAAAATCTAATGAATCTTCTATCGGTTCAAATATCGAATCTTCAGTGGATAATATTACTGTAAAGGATTCAGAAACTGCACAACTTTTATCGGATTCTAAAATATCTTCCGGAAGTTTTGCTTCGAATCAAGCTTCAGTACAGGGCTCAATCATACAAAATAACAACTCCATGCTGAAATCTGTTTATTCGCCACAGCCTATACCTGTTTCAGTAGGTGGAGCTTTTAGTTCGAAAGGTTATTCATCAAATTCACTTTTGCAGATGGCAACTTTGGATTATTATAGTGCGAAAACAGATATACAGCTCAGTTCATTTTTTGGAACTGATGTGGCAAGGGTTGGTCTTGATGTGAACAAAGGAGATGTCGTTTCTCATTTTTCTCAAAGTCTTGGCTACCCGATTGACAAAGAAAATATGTTTGGAGTTGAATTCGGTTATACCAAATTTAATTACAACGACAAAATGTTAGTCTCCATGCCTGTTTCAACAAAAGCCAACGGTTTAGCCTCAATTGAAGTCAGAAATCCGGGAGAAGAAGAAGGCATAAACCTGCTTGTTCCTGTTGAAATGAAAAGAGAAAAACAAATAGTTTGGGGATCTGCCTATTTCGAGAGAAATCTGATAGATTACGGGAAATTTACCTTGAACGGAAGACTGGGAGTAGGTGCTTCGAGCGACGGCATGCTAAGTTTCGGAAGACTTTTTGCTAAATATCAAATATTTCCGGGTTTCTCATTGACAATCGGAGCCGATGCAAGGATGTTCAAGGCACGCATGGTTTCTTCAAGCGAGATAACCGATACTTGGCGGGGAACTTCAAGCCTGATTTACGGATTTCAGGTGAAACTTTGAAAAAATGATAGCTTTTTAACAGAAAATTCATTGTTATTTAATAATAATTGCGTTAAAAAAATATCTATATTAATAATTAGCTGAAAACTAATTATATTTGAATTCTGTAATTTTTGAACTTTGGATTAATTATATATTTTTTTTATCATATTGGAGGGAATAATATGAAATTGCTACGCCTTTTAGCATTAATATTGATTGGCACATATTTTTGCGTTGCCGCTGAGCAACAACCTTATCAACATTCTGAAAAGGCTTCCTTAAAACAAGTCTTTCCGCAGGATTTGATAATTGCAAAGCACCAAAAAGATGCGATGCAGGCACTAAATATTGCTATTGTTGACTCTTTAGCCAGTTGTTATGCCTACTTTGGTACAAACAATGCTTACATGTATGAACCAACCACAGGAAGTCTTGTTTTTATTAGAAGAGGATTCGTTGATTTACTCAAAAATCCCGGTTTCTCAGGAATAGATGAGAAGAATAATCTTTTTATTAAATATTCAAAAGACTGGGGAAAAACCTGGGGTGAATCAATAAATGTTTATAATGAAAAGTCTTACAAACCTGCCGATAAAATGGATCAGGCTCGTTTTCCAAGTATAGCCCCTTATGTTTCTAATGGTCAGGTTGCTTTTGCTTTCACTGCTCCGTTTGTTGTTGAAACCAAGGGCAACTGGACAGGTTTTTGTACCGGTTACTGGAGTGAATATGAACAAAGTGCTTTTGCTGTTCGTAATGACAGTACATTCAAATCCAATGGCAAGGTCTATCAATGGGGTACTCAATCCAAACTCGCCTGCCGCACTTATGGTGCCGAAAGTAAACTGAATGTGATTGCCGCTGAAGGTGTTTCTTCGTTTGCTAAAGATTTAGCTGATGCGAATAACATCGCTTTCAGAATAACAGATGATAATTTCGAAGCCGCTGTTTGTACAATTCCACCTACATGGGCTAACAGTGTATTTGACAGCAGTATCAAGATTACTGCCGTTGGCTCACGCATCAACGGTGTAATCGGCTTGAAATATGGAAAAACCAATTTGTATATGGCAACTTTAGGATTCTTTACTAAAGGTGATGTTGCTCAAACACGTACTGTAGCTTTTTCTTCTTCAAGTGATGAAGGAAAAACATGGAGTGAATTCGATATTTTCCCTTATTCCATGGCAAGAGCCTATGCAACTGCTCATGGTGCAAACCCCGATAGTTCTTCTTTCCCATGGACTACAAATGACTTTACAGTTCTTGATAATGGCGATATAAGCATTGTTACTGCTTTCATAGAAGGTGGTACTTCAAAACCCTATCTGAACACAATGCGCCACATCGTTGAAGTATATAAAGAAGGCGGTGCCTGGGGTATCAGAAAAATTTCTGATATTTACGGCTCAAACATGGTTTTC
Organism: uncultured Hyphomicrobiales bacterium; assembly: GCA_964606895.1. Classification (GTDB taxonomy): domain Bacteria; phylum Bacteroidota; class Ignavibacteria; order Kapaibacteriales; family UBA2268; genus CAZSHX01. The sequence continues at coordinate 65,421 of CAZSHX010000009.1, read as the reverse complement.
TGGGATTATTGGCTAACAGATGCCACTGGAAAACAATATAGAGGCAATCCTAACGATTTCGAACTTCAAATTGCCAGAACTCCCGACGGGAAAAATGTTTTTGCAAAATGGGTTGACCTTATCGGAGTTAGAGACACAGTCATTCAAGGTCAAACTCAGACAACGTACAAAACCACAGATATTTTTTGTGCTTCCCGCGAAGTCGGCAAATCAGCTTGGTCAGTTCCGAAAAATGCTACTCAAAGCGATTTGAAAGACAGAACAACAATGATTCCGGATTATATACCTAATGGTCTTCTCGGTATTCCATTCCTAAGTACAGCATCAATCATTAATCCTGATTATACTGCACAAAATCAGAGCTTACAGACAGACAGCTGTGGTATTCCTCAGTATATTATTCTTCAGATTTATGACCATTCAGTTGGTGTTGAAAATCAGTCGGAGAATATTTCTGCTCTGGATTTATTAGGTATTTATCCTAATCCTGCAACAAGCGTTTCAAACATTGACTTCACCCTCAACACAGATGCAAATGTTGATATCAGCATTTATAATCTTGTCGGACAAAGAGTGATGCAGGTTTACAGTGGTTTCCAAACAATGGGAATGCACTCGGTAAACTTTAATGTCAGCAATATTCCGTCAGGAACTTACAATTGCACTATCAATCAGAACGGCTTTACGAAATCAAAACTAATTAATATAATTCGCTAATTATTGTTTGTGCTTAATTTGAAAATTTAGGAGTAAGAAAATGCGCAAGTTATTAATACTATTACTTCTTGGATTGTTAGCATCTCCAATGGCTTCTTATGCGGGTATCTACGGTACCCTCAAGGGCAAAGTTGTTGATGAAGAAAACAATCCGGTAATCGGTGCTTCGGTAAGAATAGAAGGCACAAGTCGTGGTGCTGTTGTTAAAAACGACGGAAGATTCACAGTTGTTAACGTTCCTACAGGAACTTTTAAAGTTAAGGTTTCTTCTATAGGGTTTGCTTCTTATGAAACGTCTATCAGAATTTCTGCTGATGAAATCGCTGAAATCAATGTTAAGATGAAAGTGAATCAGGGTACTACCACAGAAACACTTTATGTTGATGCTTCCAAAGAAATGGTTCAGAATACTGACATTGGAAGAAAAGTTAAAATTGGCAGTCAACAACTTGACGGAATTGCCCGCGAAGGTACAACAGCAATTGTTGGATTGACAGCCGGTGTGTTCAATGCAGGTAATGGTTACGTCATTCGCGGAAGCCGTACCACAGAAACACAGATTAAAGTTGACGGTCTCGATGTCGGCAATCAGTTCACAGGTGGAACAGGTATCGGCGGTTTAACATATCTGCCCATGGTTAGCCAGTTTGCAACTGAAGAGGTTCAGGTGCTCACAGGTGGCTTCTCGGCAGAATACGGCGATGCAAGCGGCGGTATTGTTAATACTGTTGCCAAATCAGGAAGAACCGACAGATACGAAGGTAATTTAAGATGGAGAACCGATGTCCCCTCACTTTGGGGTTCACAAGGGTATCCGTTAAAATTAGAAAGAATTGGAAATCGCTGGCAGGCAGTTGATGATTCCTCGAAAGACGGATTCAAATATGCCGGACCGAATGAACATAACGTTGATTTTGGTTTTGGCGGTCCGATTCCTTATCTTGACAGATCTACATTTTATTTGTCAGGTTATGACAGATATTATCAATACAGAAATAATACTCTGAATGTTAAAGATCCTGCCGGAAATGATCTTGGAAGATATCCTAACAATCAATCCTGGGTTAAAAATCTTTCCGGAAGAATGAAATTTGCAGTATCTAAAGATATATCTGTAACAGTTGGCGGAAGCATGGGATTATCAAACCATGAAATTTCCGGTTGGGGATGGTTATATAATAAAGATGTCGGGCAGGTTTCTTCCCTTTGGGACAATTTGTATGCTAATGGTTTAACCAAACCTAACACTACCAATATACCTGAAAGTATGGCAAAACAGACTGTTTTAAATCAAGTTGTAAATAGTTACATGGTTAGAGTAAATCATACACTTGACCAAAACAGTTTTTATGAGTTTACACTGTCAAATACTACAAACAACGACGAAGATGCTAAAAGAAAAAATTATGACGACCCGGGATATTTTTCCGGTTTCGAAGTTTGGTATCCTCAGGATCAATGGCAGGTTTTAGGCGGTGAAATGATAAAAGGACAAACTGATAAAGTTATTGACCAATACACTCCGATTATTAAACCAAAACAGATGTCAAAAGATAAGTATTTGGTAGCTGATTTCCCTGTTGTCAACCCATTAACCGGCTATTACGAAGGAGCTTCCTCAACTGCAGGAACTCAAAATCCTTACGGTATAACCGGTTTATTTAATTATCATGGAGATGATAACTTCAGCTTCAGATACGGTAACTACTGGCAGGCTGACGGTAATTACACCTTAAGCAAAGACGGACAGTTTTCTCACATGTTTAAAACAGGTTTTGAACTTCGCTTTTATACATTGGAAAAACACTCTAACAGCTTGCCTTGGGATTCAAACCCATTCTTTGATGTTTATTCAGACAGATGGGGCGGAAACCTCTACGCAGAAAATGATGCTGTAAAACAGTTGACAAGCAAAGCTTATCAACCTTGGAGAGGTTCATTCTACTTGATGGACCAAATCAAATATAAAGGTATTATCATTACTCCCGGTTTGAGATTCGATTATTTCAATCCAAATTCAAAATACAGAGTAACGGACAAACCTGAATTTATCCGTATAACTGATCAGTCCAGATTTGCAACAACTGATGCAAAATGGCAGATAAGCCCAAGAATCAACATTGCTTATCCGATAACTGAACGTTCAAACATTAAAATCAACTACGGTCTCTATTTCCAGATGCCTCAGATGCAATACTTATATGACGGTTATTCAATCGAACAGCTAAGAGGCAATCAAACTTTGGGCGACCCGAATATGGAAGCACAGAGAACCAACACTTATGAAATTGCATACAGCAATCAGATTACTGATGAATTTGCTTTCGACGTTACTGCATATTACAAAGATATGTACAATCAAGTAGGTATTAAATATGTTCCCGCCGTTCCAACTCCGTTCTACCAGAATGCAGTTGCTGAATACGGTAATGCAAGAGGTTTGGAATTCACAATCCGCAAAAATCCTGCTGACCATATTTCTTTCGACTTGAACTACAATCTTTCTTATGCAATCGGAACTTCATCTGATGTTTATGATAACTATCTCAGACCAGTTGACCCATACACAGGAAAACAGTCATTCCCTCTTGGTGAATTTGCAACAACTTCGGACAGACGCCACCGTATTAACATGAACTTAATGTTTTTCTGGGGCAACAACGAAGGTCCATCGCTTGCAGGAATTAATATACTTGAGAATGCAAACATCAGTTTCACAACATTCTATCAAACCGGTACTCCCTACACAAGACAGGATGTTGCCGGAGCAGATATTGGCGAGTTCCATTCAGAACGTCAGCCATCACTTACTTCGACCGATTTGAGACTTTCAAAGTCATTCAGACTTAGTGACTGGTTCGGCGATGGAGCAAAGATGTCTCAGATAGAATTCTTTGCACAGATTTCGAATTTATTCAACTTTACCGGAGTAACCGGATACAATGCAAGAACCGGCGATCCTATTGACGACGGTGTGAGCTTCCGCAGACCTGTTTCTGACTTTGGATTAACTCCATACTTCAAAGAAGCAAACTTCGGCAGAGCAGAGACATTATCATCAGAACAATATGACACTTACGGCAACAGATTCTATAGTGAAGCCGCAGATTTTGACAAAAGCGGTACTGTTACTCAGGAAGAAAAATGGACAAGCTATTCCAATTTCTTACTGGACAGAGCTCAGTTCCGCGGCAATTTCATGCGTCCCAGAACTGTTTATGCCGGTATAATGTTTAGATTCTAATGCAGGAATTATTTTTAATTATGAAAAACTTTATTAATAATAAAAGTTATAGAGGTGAAAAGATGCACAAAATAAATAAAGTATTATTACTTTTAATCACTGTTCTGTTCTTTGCCGGTAGCATTGGAGTCTTTGCTCTAACAAAAAACTACGATTCAAAAGCCGACGGTAAAAACGGAAATGAGCAAATACAGAGAAATGTAACTAACGTTTTCGATTTGCAGAGAAATACAGTCAGTAATATTCAATTCTATACTACCAACTATGGTATCTTTGGTTTGAATATTGCACAGAATATCGGCGGCGGTGTTTGGCCCCGCGGTTCTCTAAATCAATACATCTTTGGTGGTGGTATTTGGTTTGCCGCAGTCAAAAAACGCCCGAACTCGGACTTATATAAAAAATATGTTGAAGTAACATACAACCCCAACAATGGAAATTCATGGATGGTACCGGGCAGAATGAACCCCGACCCTGATAACCATGGACAGGATGCTGTTGATGTAACAGATATCTACAGATACCAAACTTATTTTTCAACTGATTTCCGTCCCGGCGATGGCAAATCTGTTGCCGGTGGGCAATATGTATGGCCCGTTTGGGACGATCTACCCGATCCGGACACATTGAAAAAGCTTCGTTATATGGGGCACATTATTGATGACAACACTTTAAGAACAACAACCCAGTACCCCAAAGGTCCTGCTTTTATCTCTGAAGAAGATATAGTGTCCGTATTTAAAGATACTGACCTTAGCAGATTTGACGGAGGTAAAGATTTACGTTCCGGTGATGGTTATCCGTTAAGAATACAATTCGAAAATTATATTTATTCATGGAGTTTCGGACAGTATAAAGATTTTATCTTTTTAAGATATGACATGATTAATAATTCAAAGGATACTTTGAAAGAATGCTGGATGGCTCCCGCAATGGATATTGATATTGCAAGAATTCCAAATACTCAGGCAGGTGCTTCTAACGACCGCGTCAGGTACTACACAGAAGAACCCGGTTTGAACCTTGCCGCACAGTGGACTAACGGAGATCAGGGTGAAGAAGGCAAAGGATTCGGATATCTGGGTTTCAACTTCCTCGAAAGTCCTGCAGTTGATGAAGAAGGTTATATTCGCAAAGATAAACGTTCTTATACAACTAAAGAACAAATTGGTTTGAAGACTTTCAGAAACTGGGTTATTGCCGATGATATTAACGGTGATGATGCACGCTATAATTTCATGTCTTCCAGAAGAACAGACGGAGATGACGGTCCCGGCGACAAACGATTTATGATGGCAACCGGTCCTTTCAATATGAGACCAAAAGATACTGTACGCGTTATTGTCGGTGTTATACTCGCAAATCCTTCGGTAAGGGACAATGCAGATGGTTCAAAAGAGGACATGGCAGGATTGGTCGAAAAAACCAGATTTGCCCAAACTGTTTATGACAATAACTTCAGAGCTCCTGCTCCTCCGGAAAGAGGAGATTTTAATTTCAAATGGACACCGCTCAACAATGCAATTAAGCTTGAATGGAATGGTGCCATGGAAAATTCGGAAGACAAATACGAAGCCGGTCTTGGATTTTTAGGGTATAAACTCTTTAGAGCAAGACGTCCCGACCTCGATTCTTTCGATGTTAATACTATTGCTCCAACTCCTCAGAATTCTGCCAACAAAGGACCTTTTGGCTGGAAACAGATTGCTCAGTGGGAAATGCCTACTCCATTCATGAAATCAGTCCGTCGTGCCGGAGTTGAAACAAATAATACCAACTATCCTCTTATTGACTCTATGAGAGTTGCCGGTATGGCATGGAAAAATGTTATCGCCAGAGTTGATACAGTTATAGTAGGTAAAGATACTACTCTTAATATCACTTGGAAACCGGCTGTTGATACATTCGGCATTAAGGTTCTTAAAGTTGGTAAAGGTATTATTTTGGCAGGACCTGATGCTTATGTATTAAAATACATGACAAATAACAATTTCATTATCCCAATAATTGCAGGCGTTGATACAAACGAACTCAGCAAACCTTGGGGAACATATTTCAAGAATAAAGCAGGCTCTACATTCCCGATATATGCAGACCCATTTAAAAATTATGATACTGATCAAGGTAATTTTGCCTCTTTGAATCGTGTTTTAAAAGAGGATTTGTATGGTACTGTTTCCTTGAACAGAGCTTTACTTGCTTACAACCCACTCTATTGGAAAAAAGAAGCTACACCGCTGGCTAATCCCGGTGATACTGCAATTCTACCAGAGAGAGTCGGAGATACTATTAACTTGAAGAACACTTATCGCTGGATAAACTTCCAGGGAGTTTCGCAGATAGTTTACGACAGAATGGTGCCTATTGACATTTATTCTGCTTTGAAGGATTCTTTGAATATCAAACAAGCTCTCGATTCTGTTTACAGCTACATCAAACGCGGTTTGGCAAAAGTCAGTTTCCCTCAGATGGAAACTACTCCTGAAGTCAGAAATGTTATACAGAGTTATATGGCTACTGTTACTAATAACAGAACCTATCTTGATGTTGGCGACGAAGACCACGTGGGGACAATCATTTATAATGATGACCCGACAAAAACTAAGAAGCTTCTTAATAATATTGATTATTATTATAAAATGCTTGGTTATGATGAAGGTGATTTCAGCCAGCCCACACCAAGAAAACAAAATAGTGCTTCTCCGGGATTGCCTAACTTTGTTGTTGCTTATCCCAGAGCTGGCGAAGTTGGCAAAAAGGCAGAATTTAAGGTAACTTATGTTGATTCTGCAAGAATCGGCGGACTTTATAATTTTAAATTCTTCTCGACAGACGACGAAAGAGTTGCTCAGCTATTCGCAGGTCATGAACTTGAACTCGAATTCCAGCCCGTGGCACTTCCAATTAACATTACAATTCCCGGAAGAACTACAGCTACTGACCTTGGAATTTATCTTAGAAGAATGATTCTGAAAGATTTGACAACAAATCAGATTCTTTTTGATTCAACAACGTTTTTCGAAGAAACACCTTGTCGCTACAGTGGTTTGTTTGGACTTGAAGGACTCTTTACTGAAAACGGTGCATCATTCTACGGAGCTGATTCACTTATTCAGGATACAGTTTTCAAAGAAAAAACTTATGACATGGGCTTGCCTTTCAGCCATGCTATGGTAACTCGTTCCGGAAAAATCACCACAGGTGATTTCTCGACTTATGGATATTGCTACGCTATGGATCTCAAACCACCTGCTTATGGAACAATAGGATTTGCTTTCAATTTCACCATGCAGCAGTATGGCGGAAGATTCAGACCTGATTCTACTTCCATGAATATTCAGTTTGATTCAATGGGAGTGGTAACGAAACCTGTTGACAAAACAATTATCAATATAATTGATGTTGATGCTACAGAGTACGACCCATCGAAAATAAATACAACTCAAAGGCTCATTGATAAACCCGCTCAGTTAGGTTTCTATGGAATGCCTCAGGGTTGGGCAATCGGACCTGTAAGAATTTTCCCTGTTTTTGGAACATTTAATAATGGTCCTGCAGTATATAAAGTTACATTTTTACCTGGTGGAACTGAAGCCATGGATATTCAGTTCGGTTTGGGTGCTAATAAAAAACATAACAAATTCACAGTACCATATTTGACTATGAAAGTTGAAAACGTGTTTAACTATGATATACTCGACGAAAACGGGAAAACTTTAAAAGTTCGTTACCCTGGTGAAATTAAGCACATGGTTATTGATTCAATTCCCGGTACTGATTATCCAACACCTCCGAATCTTCGTGAAAGATGGGCTGAATTTCTTGATAAATACAATCTTTCAGCTTATGCTTGGGTTAACGGTAGAGGTGATAACGCCAGAAATAAGTTAAAAGCACAGCAGGGTTATCTTTTCGGATTTGGCACTGGTTCAGAGGATGTGAACGTCGGTACACAAGGCAGATACTATCTCTCATGTAAATCGGATGATGGCGTTGATCAGATTGATTTCACACACATATTTAATGGCAGTGGAGTTCAGTTCGCATTTGATTATGCAAATAAAGGAAGACAATTTGCCGCACAGGGTCGGTGGATCTCTGTTGATGTTGCATCATACAGTTACGGCAAAGACTTTGCCGCAAACGATGAAGTAACTTTGAAAACCGCCGGCGGTGCTTCCGGCATGCCTTTGCCCGGAGCTAAAGTCAGAGCTTCAATAAGTTCAACAAAACCGGATAACGACCAATATACTGACGATATGATGTCGAAAGTAAAAATTGTTCCTAATCCTTATTATATTACTCATCAGGGACAGCGTTCACCTTATGATGCTAAGATTTACTTCACAAAATTGCCAAAAAGCTGTACAATTGACATCTATACTGTCAATGGAGATCTAATCCGTTCGATGAAGCACGACGAGACTTCGGCTGACGGACCTGAAACCCACGCAGTAGAAGTTTGGGACTTGCTCTCGCTGAATAAGCAAAGAGTTCAGAGCCAGACGCTTGTTGCAGTTATTAAATCTGCAAACGGAGCACAGGCATCAATCAACTTTACGGTTATTGTCGGCGGTTTCCGTTTGATTCAGGAGTAATTCGCATAATCGTCCCGGATTATATTAATTCGGGACGAACTTTTTGAGTAAAATTTTTTAGAATATGAACAATTTTTTGGAGTTTAAATTAACATGAAAAAGATAGTAAATATAATATTGGTATTATCATTCTTCACATTTACAGCAGGCGAATTGCTATCAGTACCAAACGAATCATCCGGTTCTTCCGGAGGTCAATTTGTGAAAGTAGGAGCCGCCGGAAGCCAGTTTTTGAAAATTGGTGTCGGTGCAAGAGCTAACGGTATGGCTGGTGCTTATGGCGGTGTGGCTAATGATTTGACATCTGTTTTTTGGAATCCCGCAGGTCTGGCTGATGTTAAAGGCATCGGGGCTGACTTTTCTTATACTTCCTGGTTTTCCGGATTCAGTCATAACTACGGAGCTGTTGCTCTGCCGATTGGTTCGAGCTTTACTGCCGCAATTCACGTGATGAGTTTCAACAGTAATAACATTGAAATAACAACAATCGAAAAACCTGAAGGAACAGGTCTATTTTATACAGTCGGTGATTTATCCGCCGGTGCAACAATCAGCGGCTATTTGACTGACCAGTTCTCCTTTGGATTTACTGCAAAGTACATCTACAATTCATTTGGCTCTTTAACTGCAGGCGGTTTGGCTTTCGATGTCGGAACTATGTATGAAACAGGAATTCAGGGAATCAAACTTGGATTTTCAATTCATAATCTTGGTTCACAACTTCAATATTCAGGCCAGGATTTGAACAAAACATTGAAACCCGTTACTGCATTGAATGCTCAGGCAATTGACGTTTCTATGATGTCAAGTGCTTATTCAATACCATTGATTTTCCGTGCCGGTGTTTCTTCAGCTGTAATCAGCGACGAAACAAACAAACTGATTGCGGCATTCGACTTTGTTACAAATTCTGACACTAAAGAGCAATATGCTTTTGGACTTGATTATACATGGAGAAATATAGTCTCTGTGAGAGCAGGATATCGTCTTGGCTTAGATCAGTTGATGGGTATTGCGGCAGGTGTCGGTTTGAAATACGAAGGTGCCGGATTTTTGGGACAGATTGACTATTCATTAAATCCATCCAGAGATATTGGTTTGATTAACAGATTCAGTGTCGGTCTAACTTTAAAATAGACAATTCGTGATGAATATAAAAAAGCCCGCTCAAAAAAATGAGCGGGCTTTTTCTTTTTGTTACCTTAAATTATTTTTATATTTTTGCATTACCGTTGGAGGTGCTAACCAAAAAAATTGGTGGCTGAGAAAAACTCCTCGAACCTGATCCGGATAATGCCGGCGTAGGAAACACGGAATTATTTCCTTTTCTCGCTTCATATTTATTCGAATTAGAGTGTTCCCGGCGGAAATTTATTTATATTAATTTTTCTAAGGTATGCTATGATTCAAAAATTACTGCTTTCACTATGGCTGTTGTTTTTTCCTGCTTTTCTTTCAGCGGAAAATTCTGAAAAGCCCGATTCCATTAAGGTTTACGATGTTCCAAGCATTACGGTTACAACTTCGCGGGCAACAATCCACGAATCTCCTGTACCTTTTGCTGAGATTACAAAAACCGAAATTAAAAATTCTTACACAACTCAGGACTTGCCTCATTTAATCAGCGAAACGCCCTCCCTGACGTTTTATTCGCAAAACGGCAATAGTATCGGCTATTCCACTTTGACGATGAGAGGCATAGACCAAAGACGAATTTCGGTTATGATTAACGGTATTCCCCAAAATGATCCCGAAGACCACATAATTTACTGGATTGATTTTCCTGATATTGCTTCCAATCTGGATAATATTCAGATTCAAAGAGGTGCAGGACTGTCTGCTTACGGTTCTCCTGCGATTGCAGGAAGCATAAATTTGACAACTTCAAATTTCGTTAATAAAAAGGGGGTTAAACTATTTTCGGGAATCGGATGGCAGGAGTACGGAGTAAGCAATACCTATCAGCCGATTACTAATAAAGTTTCAATGGAAGTTTCTTCCGGTTTGGTTGACAAATATGCTTTTTATGCCCGTATGTCTAATATTTCTTCTCAAGGATATCGCGAGAGGTCCTGGACTGATTTGAACAGTTACTTCGTAAGTGCCGTTCGTTTTGATGATAACTTTTCAACACAAATAAATATTTTCGGCGGACCATTTTCGGATGGTCTTGCCTACACTGGTTTGCCCAAAAGTTATTCTACCGACAGAAGATTAAGAAGGCAAAATCCTGCTTACGGCGGCTGGGCTTACGATTCGACCGGCAGGAATGTTGCGTATTATTACGACCGGAGGAAACAAGAAGAAGAGCATTTTTCGCAACCTCATTACGAATTATTGAACGAATGGGATATATCGCAGAATTTATCCTTGAAATCAGCTCTTTTTTATTACACAGGACAAGGGTATTTCGATATGGACGGTTCGTGGAATAATGCCGAGGGCTATCGAATGACTAAAGCTTATGGTTTTGACACAATTGTTGAACCAACAAACTCTCTGTATCGTGCTTATGTGAATAACAGACAATGGGGATGGCTACCCCGAATGGTCTGGAAGCATGGCGAAAATGAACTTACGGCAGGGCTCGAAATGAGATTGCATCGTTCCGAGCATTTCGGAAAACTTATTTTTGCCGAAAATTTACCCCCGGGCTACGACCCTGATTACTTGTTCTATTACAATCGGGGTAACCGAGATATTTTCTCATTTTTTGCAAGGGAGAAATTCGCAATAACCAATAAAATATCTCTATTTGTCGAGGGAAGTCTTGTTCACCACTCTTACAGTATCTCAGATGAGAAAGCCGGAAATTTGAACACTTCGTATTTAACCACCGATGGCAAAACGGTAGGGAATGGGGGAGAGCTCTTCAATGTAAATTATTTGTTTTTCAATCCGAAAATTGCTTTGAATTATATGTTTAGCGAAGAAATGAATGTCTGTTTTTTGTCTGCATTCACTTCGCGTGAACCGAGAATGAGAAATTTTTATGCGGCTGACGATGCTTTTTTCGGTGCAATTCCACTTTTCGAAGGCGATACTATTGCCGGAGGAGTCAGACGATATGATTTTTCAAAACCTTTGGTTAAACCCGAAAAAATGCTTGATTTGGAACTTGGCTGGAATTGGAATTCAGAACATATTTTGCTGTCTGCAAATGCTTATTGGATGGAGTATTTTGACGAACTTGTTAAAAGCGGAAGACTTGATATCAACGGAAATCCTATTGACGGGAACGCACCTTCAACACTGCACTACGGAATCGAACTGTCTGCTGTTGCCAACCTTATCAAATCAAATTTTGGCAGTTTAAATGCAAGCGGTAATATGACTTTCAGCCGGAATAAAATAGTTGATTACAATTTTCTAACTTCTTCCGGAGAAAAAGTATCGCTGAAAGGCAATGATATTTCTGGCTTTCCGGAAGTTATCGGCAATCTCAGATTGAGTTATGACGTTAAAGGTTTTCGTGCTTCTGTCGCAATGAGGTATAACGGCGAATCGAGAACAGACAATTTTGGCGATATGCTGAATGCCGATACCCGAATAATCAATCATTTGAGAAACGATTACGGTGGCTTATATTCGGATAACAAACTTGACGCTTTTACTGTTTTCAATGCCGATTTGTCATATACTTTCAAGAATATTTTATCCTTGCAGGATTTGAAAATTCAGGCTCAGGTTATGAATCTTTTTAATAAGCTTTATGCCGCCGGAGCAGAAGGCAAAGAATTTTTCCCTGCCGCCGAAAGAAGTATTTTCATTGGGATTGAATTAGGATTTTAGGTCCATCAAACAAGATAGAATCGTGGCGTACCCTCTTGCGTTTCTACTGACTTTTAATCAGCGATTTTCTATCAAAAACGAAAATATGAGTAATATTACATAATTAGACTTGAAATCTGATAGTTTCAGTCTTTTTGATTTTTAATCAATTAAACTTTTATTCGAACTATCTTAAAATTGAAATCGAAAAAATTCAATAAGATGATGATAATTTTCTTAATTTTGCCGATTGTTGAACTTATATTTTTTCAAGAAAGAAAATGAGCAGAGAATTTGATGTAATAATTATTGGAGCCGGACCAGCCGGACTTTTTACTGCCGCAAATGTAAAGTCAGGAAGAAAAGTTCTCATTCTTGAAAAGAACAGAAGTGCCGGAAAGAAAGTTCTGATGTCAGGTTCAGGAAGATGTAATATCACCCAAAGCGGAAGCATTGGTGACTTTTTCCGGCACTATGGCGATAACCACCGCTTCATGATTCCTGCCTTGAAGGAGTTTACAAACAATGATTTAATCGCATATTTAAATGAACAAGGCATCAACGTTATTATTAATAAAAACGGAAAGGTTTTTCCTGCTTCGGAAAATTCAGGTGATGTATTAGCAATCCTGTTAAGTGACTGTAAAAAAAAGAGAATTGATATTCATTACAATGAATTTGTAAAAAAAATTGAAAAATCTGAAGAAAGATTTGTTGTTCAAACAAATTTGGAAACTTACTTTTGTTCCAAACTCGTAATTGCAACAGGAGGTAAATCCTATCCGACAACAGGCTCCACAGGTGATGGCTACCTATTTGCAAAAGCACTTGGACATTCGCTTGTTAAACCCAAACCGGCACTGACTCCTGTCTATATCAAAAATTACAGTTTTTCTGAAATATCCGGTGTATCGTTTGAAAATATCAAAATCAGTCTTTTTCGTGATAATCGTAAGATTAAGGAACATACCGGTGATATCGGATTCACTCACTGGGGACTGTCCGGACCTGGAATTCTTGATTTTTCAAGAGATATTGAACCAAATGACATTTTAAAAATCAATTTGGTTAAGCAGTACACAGATGAGTTCAGAAAATTTCTTAATGAAACAGCGATTGAAGAAGGAAAACTTTCTGTGAAGAAATTTCTGAAAAGATTTGAATTACCCGAGAGCCTTATTAAGCTTGTATTGTCAGAAATCAATCTTGATGAGAACTCACATCTTGCAGGGATAAATAAAACTATGAGAAACAGACTGGTTGATTTGTTTTGCGAATTTCCAATTACTGTCGAAAGAACAGGGGATTATAATATTGCTATGGTTACAAGCGGCGGAGTAAGCCTGAAAGAAGTATCCCCCAAAACAATGGAATCCAAATTGGTCAAAAACCTTTATTTTGCAGGAGAAGTTCTGGATATTGACGGAGATACCGGTGGGTATAATTTGCAGGCGGCATTTTCAACAGGATTTTTAGCCGCAAAAAATTTGTGATAATATTGAAATCTATCAATTGCAAAATTTTAAGAAATTCTCCATGAACCTTTCGGGAATTTCCAACCGATTTGAAAATTTTGAAAACTAAAGTATTTTTATACCAAAAACTACGTAATGTGACTACGTAGAATTACTTAGAGCATCTACGTAGAATCTTGTATTTTTACAAAATAAGTGTTTTTTGGTACTTTAACCTATTGATTTATTTGTTAAGTTTGCATTAGATAATAATTAACTAATTCTAAAACAATCTGTAAGAATGAAAAAAGCAGGTACCAAATGAAGAAATTGAAGGTTCTGGTAGCAGAGGACCATAGTGTCACAGCAAAATTACTGGCAAGGATGCTGAGTAGCTCAGAAATGATCGAAGTTGTTGGCGTTGTTAGTGATGGTGCTGAAGTTCTTAAGTCAATAGATGAAAAAGAAATTGATCTGATATTACTCGATATATCACTTCCATTTGTTGATGGCATTCAGGTGATGGAGAAGCTCAATAAAATGAATAAGGATATTAAAATTCTTGTTCTGTCGGGTCATTCGGAAAGCTGGATAATCAAGAAATCTATGGAACTCGGTGCATCCGGTTATTTAACCAAATCAGTTAGCATTAATGAAGTCATAGATGCGATTCTTGCAATAAATCGCGGTGAAAGCTATCTGGATAAAAATAGTCTTGAGTCTATTTTAGAAAGTAACGACAACAAACCGAACAGTTTTATACGTTCGATTTTGATCTAGAATTTCCGGGCTTATTTCTAAGAAGGTAATATTAGAGTATCATTCTTTCATTCTATTATTTTCTTTGAAATAAGACTTCGGATTAGCTAACTAATTTGAATCGTATAACAAATTTGAAATTTCAGGATTTCGAATACATTTTCGATTGTACTGTTATATTTACTGTCTATTTTGTTTCTAATAAATATCCATCAATTTTTTCCCTAAAATGTCTTATTTTTGTGCCTTGCAAACTGTGTTTGATTAATAATCTAATTTGAATGAGACAATGGACAAATTTATAATTGAAGGTGGAAACAGGTTAGTCGGAAGACTTAAAATATCTGGTGCAAAGAATGGCTCTTTGGCACTTATGCCCGCAACTCTGCTGGCTCCCGGCATTTATCATCTATACAACACACCAAATCTAAGAGATGTCTGGACATTTTCCCGATTACTCGGTTCGATGGGGGTTTTTTGCGAATTAAACGGAAACGAACTTTTTGTTGACTCTTCAAATATAACAAGTTACGAAGCTCCCTATGAACATGTCAAAAAAATGAGAGCATCATTTTATGTCCTTGGTCCTCTGATTTCAAGATACGGTTATGCAAAGGTTTCTCTTCCCGGAGGTTGTGCTTGGGGTCCGCGTCCGGTTGATCTTCACTTAAAGGGACTTGAAAAACTCGGGGCTGAAATACAGTTGGATGGCGGTTATGTTATAGCAAAAGCCGAAAAACTTCACGGAGCAAAATTCCATTTCGACATTTCAAGTGTCGGAGCAACAGGTAATGTGATGATGGCGGCTACACTTGCCAAAGGAACATCATTACTCACTAACTCAGCAATCGAACCTGAAATAACTGCTCTTGCAAGAATGTTAGTTAAAATGGGTGCAAAAATTGACGGTATTGGAACTTCCACCCTCGAAATCGAAGGAGTTGACAATTTGCATCCCGTTGACGAAGAAACAATTCCTGACAGAATAGAAGCCGCAACATATTTAATTGCAGTTGCTATGACTCAAGGGAAAATTGAGCTCGAAGGTACAAATCCCTATCATTTATCTGCCGTTCTGTCCAAACTTGAAGAATCAGGTTGCACAATTGATGTTAACTGCGATAAAATATTTCTTGAAATGCAGAATGCACCTAAACCCGTGGATATTACAACTTCGATTTATCCCGGATTCCCGACGGACGTGCAGGCACAATGGATGTCATACATGATGCTTGCAGATGGTGCTTCGAGGATTTCAGATACAATTTATACCGACCGTTTTAAGCATGTTCCCGAACTCCAAAGACTTGGAGCTGATATTCATGCCTCGGACAATACTGCTGTTGTAAACGGCGGGAAACGGCTATCAGGAGCAATTGTAATGTCTTCCGATTTGAGAGCAAGTGCTTCCTTGGTGCTTTCTGCTCTTGTCACCGAAGGAAAAACAGAAGTACTCAGAGTTTACCATATAGACCGTGGATATGAAAGTATTGAAAACCGTCTTCAGGCTCTCGGTGCAAATATTAAAAGAGTCAAGACTGAGTTGTGCTGATTTAGAGAATTGCTTCGAGTTCCATTTCAGATTCCAAAAGTACAGAGCGGGCTTTACTGCCGTCATAAGGACCGATAACTCCGGCGGCTTCCAGTTCATCAACAATTCTGCCTGCACGGGCATATCCGACTTTCATCCTACGCTGAATGAGAGAAACCGAAGCCTGCTGGTGACGAATAACAATCCTTGCTGATTCTTCGAACAAAGGGTCGCGGTCTTCTTTTGAAATACCTGCGTTATTTGTAGGACCATCATTCAGGCTTGGTAACATATAAGGCTGAGAATAACCTTTTTGCTTACCGATGAATTCACAGATATTTTCAACTTCCTCGGTACTTATGAAAGAGTTTTGAATCCTGATTGCTTCAGGTGTTCCGCCGCCCATGAAAAGCAAATCACCGTTTCCGAGAAGCTGTTCCGCACCCATCCCGTCCAGAATTGTTCGGGAATCAACTTTTGATGCAACCTTGTAAGAAATACGGGCAGGGAAATTAGCCTTTATAATGCCTGTGATAACGTCCACCGAAGGTCTTTGGGTAGCAACGACCAAATGAATCCCGACCGCCCTTGCAAGCTGTGCAATGCGGATAATCGGAGCCTCAACTTCTTTCGAGGCTGTCATCATCAAATCTGCCAACTCATCAATTACCACAACTATAAATGGAAGCTGACGGTGCATAATATCTTTAGCATTTTTGTAACCGCCTTCGGCAACTTTTTTGTTGTAATCGAAAATGTTTCTCTGACCGGCACTTGCAAGTATTCCATATCGAAGATCCATCTCGGCACATACTGCTTTAAGGGCAACAATAGCATCTTGGGGATCTGTAATGATTGTGCTGTTAACTTCAGGCGAAACAGCAAGGAAATGTTTTTCCAAAGCTGAATATTGTCTTAGTTCTACTTTCTTCGGGTCAATTATAACAAATTTTAAATTCTTGGGATGTATCTTATAAATAAGCGATGCGATGATTGTATTAATTCCGACGCTCTTACCTTTGCCTGTTGCCCCTGCTATAAGAAGGTGAGGCATTTTTGTAAGGTCAGTTGCATAAACTTCACCCGAAATTGTTTTACCAAGAACAATCGGCAGTCTGAAATTCGAATTATTGAATCTTGGTGATTTGATGACACTTCCAAAACGAACGAGAACAGGATTCCTGTTTGGAATTTCAATACCTACCGTTCCCTTTCCCGGAACAGGTGCTATAATTCTAATGCCCGGAGCTTTAAGAGCCATAGCAATATCGTCAGAAAGACTTTCTATCCTGCTGATTTTAATTCCAGCCGCAGGAACAAATTCATATTGTGTAACTACCGGACCGGGAGTAACGCTCATATTCTCGATGAAAATCTTAAATGTTTCAAGCTTTTCCTGTAATATTTTGGCATTGGATTTCAGTTCATCTTCATCAACCATTATCTGCTCGCCGTCATCAATCAGCAGATTGAGCCCCGGAGGACGGTAATCAATTTCCTGGTCATGAATCCATGTGCTTAATACATTTTCGGGTACAGGTTCTTCATAGGGTTTTTCCTGAAGTGTTACCACTAATGGTTTTTTTGAGTTGGGCAGAAGTTCATTTTCATTTTCTTCATCAAAAATTATTTCATCTTCTGATTCAATATCATTTGCAAGTGAAGCTTCTTCCATTGAAATTTCATCTTCTGAAATTTTCAGGTAGTCTTTATTGAAATGGGTTCGTTTTGGTTGACCATCCTCTATATCCTCTATTGTTTTAGGTTCAGATTTGATCGGATTTATAGAAATATTAAAGTCCTTTTTTTTGAGAGGGGCTTGCTCATCTTCAATAAATGGTTCTTCATTATCAATATAATCATCTGAAGCAGAAGGCACAACATTTTTTCCCAGGAAAGGGTGTACCATATCGGATGAATTATCAGGTTTATTAATCTGATAATTAATGTTTCTTCTAATGATTCTTGCAGGTTCAACAGAATCTTCCGCTTCCTGATTGCTTACAGTTTGCGATTCATTATCATTCAAGGGAACATTAGGAGTAGGTTTTTCTCGTTTTGTAAATAGATTAAATGATATAATCTTCTGATATTGGTCTTTTATCCATTCGGCTGATTTTTTGTAAATTGCTTCAGGACTTAGCTTGAATCCTAATACTAATGTCAGAGATATCATAGTCAGGAAAACAAGAAAAGAGCCAAATGCACCAATTAAATTGGAAGTGACAGAAGAAAGAAAAAATCCTGAAACACCTACCCATTCTTTGCTAATGGATGAAAACCAGCTGATCTTTGTCAATGTGCCAACTGTTCCTGAAAGCAGGAAAGCAAGTATTGAAACAAAGAGAGACATCTTCAGAACTTTTACAGATATTTTAAAATTTTTATACAGACTGAAAGCCCATAATCCCAGAAAAAAAGGTAAATATATAATCCAAAAGCCGATTGTGAAGTTAATCAGCAGGTTGGAAACTACTGCTCCAACCAATCCGAGCCAGTTATGGGTAGCTTGAGCCTTCAAAATAATAGCATCATTTCCGCGAAGAAGTCCGAACAGGTCTCCGAATGAAATCTCTGTGCTGGGTTCGTCTTTAGCAGTGTAAGAAACTATTGAAGCCAGAACAAGAATAGAAATAAGAAAAAGCAAAACCGCAAAAATTCTGACATTTCTTTCAAATTGCTTTGAAAAATCAACTTTCTTTTGAGGTTTTTTACTGCTTTTTTCTTCAGCTTTTGTCTTTTCGGCTTTTGCAATGACTGCATCAGCTTTTTTTCTTTTGATAATTACATCATCATTTCCAGACGGCATAATTATATCCTCCCATTCGAAAATTCTTGAATGAATTGGCAATTATCAACTAACTTTGCTCTAAGGTTCATCATTTGCTTTAGTCTCCTCTTTTGATTCCGTTACCTGAAATAACGGGAACAACCGGATATTTATCAAAGGTCAGACAAGAATTGATATCCTCAAAATAACCGAGAGTTTTAAGTTTCAGGGCATGTTCGCTCGAACCTAAAAATTCTTTTAAATCCTTTGCATGCAGATTGTAAAGATTCATGGATAAATGAGCTGAATCTGTCATGTCGTTAACTTTGAAAGTCCGGTTGAATTCATGAATATAGGCTCCGGCACAGATTGTATCCTCGTACGATATTCTGCCGTCATTACCTGCACATAGCAAAAATATATCAGGTACATTATCTTTTCCGAAAAAATTCTTTCTCAGATATTCAATAATTGCCGATATATTGACAAAACCGGCAACAATACGAATTTTAGCCAATTTTGCCTTTTGGAATATTTTTGTACCGTTGGTAGTAGTCAGAATAACAGTTTTATTTCTGACTGAGGATTCGGAGTACTCTAACGGTGAATTGCCTGCATCGAAACCTGAAGGTTTCACTCCGCCTCTTTCACCACCGAGAAATCTGATTTCTTTACTCAAGTTGTTGTAAATCTGAATTGCTTTATCTGTGCCGTCAGTTGGAATCACTTCCCTGGCACCATTATATATAGCTGAACAAACAGTAGTGCTTGCCCGCATGACATCAATCATAAGTACTATTGTGTCATTAAACAGATTTTCCTTTTCGGGAAAAAAAGGTGTTAATAATGCGTCTATTCTCATTTATGCTGCTTTAAATAATATATAATACTGTTGCACTACAAGGTGCAAAAATAGTATTTCAAAGATAACAGTTTTTTTTCTGAAAAAATAATAAAAAATTAAATAATATTTTTTACATAAATTTGTTTTTTCTCAGTCTTTTAGTATTTTGTAAAGTGTAAAACTAATAAAAGTATAATTAAATGCAAAATTTGAAATTTTCTTCTTTATTTATTATTGCCGGACCCTGTGTTGTAGAGTCATGGGAAATGCTTGATGAAACAGCCGGAAAGCTTACGGAAGTTTGCGGTAAATACAATCTGCCTCTTGTTTTCAAATCATCATACAAAAAGGCAAACAGAACCAGCCTTAATTCTTTCACCGGAATTGGTGACAGACTTGCTTTGAAGTATCTGGCTGATATAAGAGAAAAATATAATATTCCTGTTATAACCGATTTTCATTCGGTTGAAGATGCCGAGATGGCGGCAGAATATGTTGATGTCTTGCAGGTCCCTGCATTCTTATCAAGGCAAACCGATATTCTACAGGCGGCAGGAAGAACCAACAAAGTTGTTAATATCAAAAAAGGTCAGTTCATGTCTCCCGAAGATATGAAAAAAGCTTATGATAAAGTATCGGCTGTAAGCGAAAATGATGTTTGGCTAACTGAAAGAGGCACTTTTTTCGGCTATCATGATTTAGTTGTTGACTTCCGTTCTATAATCGAGATGAAGAAATTCGGGTGTCCCGTTGTTTATGATGCCACTCATTCCGTTCAGCAACCATCTTTGGGTGAACAATCCGGAGGTAAACCTGAGTTTATTTCGTCCTTAGCCCGAGCCGCTGTTGCTGTAGGGATTGACGGTCTGTTTTTCGAAACACACCCCCATCCGCCAAGAGCTTTATCTGATTCAGCAACTCAACTTGAACTCAGTAAAGTAGAAAGATTTATTGACGGGATTGTTAAAGTTAATAATGCAGTAAAATCAAGTGAGTAATAATTGAAAACTAAATTTCAAAATATAGTACCTAATCGCTTAGAATTCATCTTTTTTTTAAGCATTTTTGTGTTTTCCATACTTACTTCGTGTACTGAAAAAGCAGAAGTGAAAAAAAACAATAAGGATTCACTCAATCTAACGATAGAACCCGACCAAACCGGTTGGAATGTGGAAGTGTTTTTTATTGATTCTTCATTTACGAAGGCGATTCTTCATGCAAAACGCACAAGGGTGTTCAGCCAAAGATATGAAACTCTTATGGATGGCGGTTTTCAGGTTGATTTCATGTCGAAACTTTCCGGAAAGAGAGTAAGCATTCTTACAGCAGACAGTGCACGAGTGGATGACCGAACGAAGGATATGCTTGCAACGGGCAATGTAGTTGTTATAGGAGACAGTTCCAAAACAAAACTCGAAACTTCTGTTCTTTCATGGAACAACAAGACTCAGAAACTCTTTACTACAGCTTTTGTTAAAATTACACGACCGAACGAAACAATAACCGGATACGGTTTAGAGTCTGACCAATACTTAATCAAATATAAAATTTTTAAAGTTAGCGGAGTACAAAGATGAAAGAAATATTAATCGCAGGCAATTGGAAAATGAACACCAATGCATTCGAAGCAGAAAAACTTGCGGAATTTATAACAGGTGGCTACAAAAAATCGTGTAATAATGTTCAGGTTCTTATATGTCCTCCTTTTACAAATTTGCAGTCAGTTGGCAAAATTGTGAAAGGAACAGATATAGCTCTTGGTGCTCAGAACTGTCATTTCAAACCCAACGGAGCGTTTACGGGTGAAATCTCAATACCTATGCTGACTTATCTTGGTTGTACTTATATCATCACGGGACATTCCGAAAGAAGAGCTTATTTTGGTGAAGATGACCTGTTAATTAATCAAAAGGCTACTGCAATTTTGGATGCAGGACTGAAAGCCATTGTTTGCATTGGTGAAACTCTTGCTGAAAGACAAGCTAATAAAACTTTTGATGTTTTGACGAGACAATTGGAAATTGGTTTGAAATTCAATTCTACCGTTGATTTGAATCATATTGTGGTTGCGTACGAACCCGTTTGGGCAATCGGCACAGGCATAGCCGCAACAATCGAACAAATAAAGACAGCTCATGACTTTATAAGAAATAAATTGATTGAAGTTATAGGGAATGAAGGCAAAACAACGTTAATCCAGTATGGCGGTAGTGTTACAGCCGAGAATGCACAGTCAATTTTAGCTCTCGATAATGTCCATGGTGCTTTGATTGGCGGAGCATCATTGAAAGGTGAAGGGTTTATATCCATTATTAACACAGCACAGAATTTATGAGAATAAACTTACCAAATGCTATTAGTCTGGTTAGAGTATTAATTGCTCCAATCTACTTTGTATTGATATTGAGTTCTGACCAGTTATTTCAGCAACTCGGGTGTATTCTTTTTCTGATTGGAGCATTAAGTGATTATATTGATGGCTGGTATGCACGAAAGTATAATGAGGTTACTGCCTTGGGCAAGTTTGTTGACCCTTTGGCTGATAAAATACTGACTTCTGCCGCATTTCTCTCGTTTGTCTATCTCAGCATTATCCCGATGTGGATGGTTATTCTCATAATTATTAGAGATTTTGGAACAACAATTTTAAGAATTTATGGAGAGGCAATTAAAAAGCACGTAGTTACTTCAAAATTGGCTCAGGTCAAAACTGCCCTCCAAATGGTTTTCATAGCTTATATTCTTATCCTGGTTTTCATAAAGGATTCAAATTCTTCTGTAACTACAATTCTAAATATCAATTCAGTAATCTATTCAGATTATACATATTATTCTATGTTGATAATTACTTTATTGACACTATGGACAATTTTGGAATATGTTTATCAGAATAAATCACTTTTTGAAATCATATTCAGTAAAACTCAAAGCAAGAATTATGCTGATTGAGAAACTGAAAAGTAAGTGCTTTTTAGTGTGGGAATTTTTACCCTTATTAATTTTATTAGTTGATTTTGAATTTCAGTTCTATTTTTCCATAATTTTTCTTCTTCTTTTATCAGTTTTATACTTGTTCTTTTTTGAAAAAACAAGAAATATTCCATTTCTGAAACTTGAAGATCTGATTGGAGTAGTTGTTTTCTTGTGTACCCCAGTGGTAGATTTTTCATTTTTCTGGTTTTTGTTTGGATTAATCCTGTATGGAATTTTTAAACATTTGGAAGTACTTTCAAGGCTGAAATTTGGCAATTTAAAACTTAACACCATTATTATATATATACTCTCAGGTTTGATGACGAACTTTTTTCTGAATTTATTCTATATGGCATGGAAAATCATCCCTTTACTGGCAGAATATTATAAATTGCCAACTTAGGTAAAATTCATCGAAAAAGCCCCTAAATCCCTATGATTACAGATATAACGGCGAATATTCGCCAAAATTTACGTTTTTTTTAAAAAAAATTATTTTTTTTTAAAAAATTGAAAAAAAACCTTGCAAAGCTTGATTAAATCTCATATTTTTGAATTGTCAGCATATTCACTCATTAAGGGAGTATCTATATGAGTTTAAACAAAGCTCAACTCGTATCAGCAGTAGCTGCAAGTGCAGGAATGACGAAAGTCGATGCAGAAAAAGCCATTAACGGAACCATGCAAGCAATTTCAACTGAATTAGCAAGCGGTGGTGGTGTTACACTCATTGGTTTTGGAACATTTTCAGTGGTCTCCAAAAAAGCACGCAGTGGAAAAAATCCAAGAACAGGCGAATCAATCAAAATCCCAGCTAAGAAAGTACCAAAATTCAAAGCAGGCAAAGCATTGGTTGAGAAAGTTCATCCTCCAAAAAAGGGTAAAAAATAACAATTTTCTTGTTGTTTTAAAAAGCCGTTCTTTTGAACGGCTTTTTTTTTTAATTTTGCATAATATATAATTCACTATTTGAAAAACTATTGTTGAAAGTAATATGTTATCGCATCCATATCTTTTGCAGGCTGATGATTTAACATTAGATGATATTTATAAAATTTTTGATAAATCGAGCTATTTTCTCGACAACTCAAAAACGTTTAAAAAATTTGACGACCTGAAGGGTATCACTGTTGCACTTGCCTTTTTCGAAGCATCCACCCGCACCAAGCTTTCTTTTGAGCTTGCGGCTAAACGGCTTTCGGCTGAGATTCTTTCTTTCCAATCGGCAGGAAGTTCACTTTCCAAAGGTGAATCCTTGATTGATACTCTGAAAACCATTGAAGCTATGGGAGTTCAGATGTATGTCGTGAGACACAATTGCTCAGGAGTTCCGATATTCCTTCAGTCAAATACAAACGGTGTTATCATCAATGCCGGAGACGGCAGACACGAGCATCCTACACAGGCATTGCTCGATTCATTTACATTGTATAAGCATTTTGGCAAACTTGAAGGTTTGAAAGTCACTATAATCGGCGATATACTTCATAGCCGTGTTGCCCGCTCTAATATTACTCTTCTAAAAACACTCGGTGCTGAAGTGGCTTTATGTGCCCCTGGTACTCTTCTGCCCCGTGGTGTGGAAACATGGAAGCTAAAGTTCATTGATGATGTTCACGATGCTGTTGAGTGGTCTGATGCGGTACTTCTTCTTCGCGTTCAGCGCGAAAGAATGGAATCAGGATTGTTACCATCAGTTCGGGAGTACTCCATTTATTACGGTGTGAATTTTGAACATTTCAGCAGAAAACCTGAACTTGTTCTTCTTCATCCCGGTCCTGTCAACTATGGATTAGAGCTGGAATATCATGTGAGCAGTTATCCTAATGTTCTGATTCAAACTCAGGTAACGCATGGAGTTTATATTCGTATGGCTTTGCTCTCATTACTTTCGGAACATGTCAAGAATAATCTGAATTGATTTTTTAAATTATATTACATGAACCTAACCGATTTAAATAAAGGCAAATTCAACGAGCAACGAAGACTGTTGATAGATTCCCTCAGGAAAAAAGGGAATCTTGATAGCAGAGTTTTAGAGGTTATGGCAAGTCTTCCACGGGAACAATTTGTAAATCCTGCTTTCTCAAGCAGGTCTTATGAAGATAACGCTTTGCCTATTGCCGCAAATCAAACAATTTCTCAGCCCTACACTGTTGCTTATATGACTTCTTTGCTGAATATCAAAACCGGTGATAAAATCCTTGAGATAGGAACCGGAAGCGGATATCAGGCTTGTGTCTTATCTTTGCTTGGTGCAAGGGTTTTCACGGTTGAAAGAATTCCTGAATTGTACGAATCAGCTAAAAGAATATTCAGGCAATTCAATATGAATATCAACTCCCGTCTTGCAGACGGGAGTCTCGGATGGAGAGATTTTGCTCCATATTCCAGTATCATTATAACAGCCGCCGCACCTGTTATTCCTTCTCAAATGCTTGAACAACTGGATATTGGCGGAAAGATGGTGGTTCCGGTCGGGAACAGGGAAAATCAGGTTATGAATATAATAACCCGGATTGACAAGGATAATTTTGATGAGAAAAAGACTGATAATTTTAAATTTGTTCCTCTGATTGGCAAAGAAGGCTGGAACAATAACGAAAACTAAAATTATCAATGATAATCAATGAAATAATCCGAAAGTTGATTGAGAAACGAACTTTAATTGTTATTTGCGGTCCCACAGCATCCGGAAAAACTGAAGTTTCAATCAATCTGTCCGAATTTCTTGATATTGAAATCATTTCAGCAGATTCAAGGCAGATTTATAAATATCTTGATTTCGGCACTGCAAAACCTACAAAAGCAGAACTGAATGCAGTTAAGCATCATTTCATTGATACTCTTTCTCCTGAGGAAGCATATAGTTCCGGAAAATTTGGAGATGATGCTGAAATTATTGCTGACGAATTATTCTGGAAGAACCGATTACCTGTTGTGGTTGGTGGTTCAGGATTATATATCAAATCTCTTTGCGAAGGCTTTTTTGAAGAATCCGGAATAAATAATCTGCAGGAAACCAGAATTCAACTTGAAGAAAAGCTTGAAAGAGAAGGTATTGACTCGCTTTACGAAGAACTTAAAAATACTGACAAAGAATCCTATCATAAATATTCAGATAAAAATCCCAGAAGAATAATTCGTGCCTTGGAATATTATTACAGCACCGGAAGTCCTCTTTCGCTTGACCACAAAGACAAATCCAAACCAAGAGACTTCAATGCATTATATTTTGCTATTGAAATGCCCAGAGAAGATTTGTACGATAAAATCAATCGTAGAACTCATCTTATGTGGGAGTCGGGTTTAGTTGATGAAACCAAAAAAGTTCTTGAAATGGGTTTCTCTCCAAGTTTAAATTCTTTGAACACAGTCGGGTATAAGGAAACAATTGCATATTTAAACAATGAAATTGACGAAGTTCAGGCTATTACTGAAATTCAGAAAAACACCCGAAGATATGCAAAACGCCAGTTGACTTGGTTCCGAAGAAATGAAAATATTCATTGGCTGAAGAAAGAAAATGATATTAGCTATGCACACCAAATCATGAAAATCATTTCAGATTTGAAATAATCTCACTTACAACTGCCCCAAAAAGATTGAACAGCAAGAGAAAAATTGGCTCTTTACCTGTTTTTAGGATTTTTACATTTTATTTTTTACAAAGTTTAGTTAAATTACAATTTTGAATTTTAACGTTTGCATTATTATTATGAAAATATGTTTCTTAAGTTATAAAGCGGTTGTAATTTTTCTTGTTTTAAGCAACTTTTCGGCAATTTTTGCAGAAAAGAGCACTTCGAGCAATTCTGAAATCAGTTTCCAGCCTCAAATCAAAAGGGAGGATAGCCTTAAATCTCTCAGAGCTTTGGAAAATGATATTGAGAAAATCATCGAGGGTGCCGATTTAAAAGGAGCAAGATTTTCAGTTGCTGTTTATTCTCTCGATACCAAAAATTATCTTTTCAGGAAAAATGTCGGGGACATGCTCACACCTGCTTCGGTAACAAAACTATTTACATGCTTCTCAGCTTACTACAAGCTTGGAAAAGATTTCAAGGTGAAAACTACCATTTATACGGATGGTGATGTAAAAAATGGCGTTGTGGAAGGAAATTTATATATAAAAGGTCACGGGGACGCACTTTTTTCAAGTGCTGATTTGAATTCTCTTGTTGAACAATTAAAAAAATCCGGTATCAAATCTGTCACCGGCTCAATTTATGGTGACGGAACCTACTTTGATGAGATTACCGACCGTTTTCGGTACAGCGGAGATAAAGATGCTGTTCAGGGTCTCCAGCAAATAACAGGATTAAGTATTGATGAAAATATTGTTACGGTTCAGGTTCGCGGCTCTTCAAACGGAAGACCGGTAAGTGTGGATCTTATCCCTTCATCCGATGCTTTTAAACTTTCAGTTTCTGCAAAAACATTTGGAGGCTCAAGAGTGGCTCCTGCTCCGCAAAAAACTGCAAGAAAAGGTGTTCAAGGTCACACCAACAGAAAACACAGATATGCTGATAATAATATCATTGAAATGGAACCCGGACTAAATGATAAAGGTTTTGGCGGTCCTCTTTTGGCTCAGCGAAAAGGAGCCGGACGAAGAGTAGAAAGTCGTGCAGGTATTGGTGTCTCAGTGAAAAACCTTCCGGAAGGTAATCAGCAGATTGTTGTTTCGGGAAGTCTTGATGCTGACAAATCTTATATCTACAAGCATCACATCCAAAAACCTGATTTAGCCGCCGCTGGTGCACTAAAGAACAGATTAACCGCTTCGGGAATTGAGGTTAAAGGAACTTACGGAGTTAAAACTTATGAAGAATATTCCAAAATAAAGAATAAAAATCAGTTAGCCGAATTTGACAGAGATATGCCCGATATTATAAGTCCTTTGATGAAACATAGTGACAACTATCTTGCCGAGAATATATTCAAAATAGTCGGTGCATCTGGTAAACTAAGAAATAATGCTAAGGAAGCAACGCTTTATATTAGTTCTGTCCTTGATTCAATCCATGTCCAATGCGAAGATTGCATTTTCAATGATGGCTCGGGACTTTCAAGAAGAAATAAGGTCAACACATCTACAATTGTTAAACTCCTCGAATATTCCGCAAAATCTTCTTTCGGGAAGAGCTTCGACACTACGTTTTCTATTGCAGGTATTGACGGAACACTTAAAAACAGAATGACAAACACTTTAGCCGAGAATAACGTACATGCCAAAACGGGAACTCATGGCAACGTTAGTGCTTTAGCCGGGTATGTTAAAACTCTCGACGGGGAAAGGCTTGCTTTCGCCTTTGTGTTTAACGGATATAATGTTGGATATTATAAATCAATTGAAAATGAAATTGGAAAACTATTAGCTCAGTTTTTCTATTTTAATGTTGAAAAATAAGGTTATTTTATGGAAAGAAGCGAAATCAGAGCACTTGCAAAAGCACTTGTTGAAGAAATGGAAACAACTCATTCTGCCGAGTATGCACCAAAGTGGGAAGGAGCATCAATTTTTTTTATTCCTAAAGATTCTAATTCGAATGACCACGAAATCCCGATTGACAAACTCATGCATAAGATTGTGATGATTCGGGATAATTTGAGAGTACTCGAACAGCAGATAAATTCAAATGAAAAGCTTTCAGAAGGTGAAAAACTGAAATTTCAGGGTTACATCAGCAAATGCTATGGTTCTCTTACTTCATTCAATTTTCTTTTTTATAATCCGGAAGATAAATTTATATCTAAATAGGTTCTAAAAACAAAAAAGGACTAAATTATGCCAAGAGTCATTCATTTCGAAATTCCTGCCAAAGAATCAGGAAAGGTTGCTGATTTTTACCGGAATGTTTTCGGTTGGAAAATTCAGGGTTGGGAAGGTCCTATGGAATACTTGTTGTGCAGTACCGGTGAAAAAGAAGAACCGGGAATTGACGGAGCAATATATTCTCCTACTGAACCTTTTAACTGCGTGGTTAATACAATCGGTGTCGAAAATCTCGATTTATCCATGAGCAAAGTTGAAGAAAACGGTGGTGAGATTATTGTACCTAAAATGGTTGTTCCGGGAGTTGGTTATATGTTATATTGCAGGGACTGCGAAGGAACACCGTTTGGTTTGATGCAGGAAGATTCATCAGCCGGGTTAGATACTCAGGAATGATAGGTAAAAATTTATATCAGGATGAATTAATCAAGGTTATCGAAGATTCAGGCTTGCGGAAATACGTTGCCGGAACTCAGTATAAACTTGAATTCAAAGATTTGATGCGATTCAGGGTTGATAAAATCCTCCTTGTTTGCAGTTTATATGATTATTATATAATTGTTGATGACGGACATTTGCAGGAAGCAATCTTCAGCGAATATCTTGAGTTGAATCTTCATTATGCTCCTCATATCACTCACACTTATTCGGGAGAATCAGCTCTTAAATATCTAAAAACTGAAGAGTTTGATTTGGTTATAACAAGTCTCCGTTTGGGTGATATGGAACTCCATGACTTTGCCAAACAAGTTAAAATAAATTATAAAGATATTCCGCTTGTTTTGCTTGCCTCTCAATCCAGAGAGCTTAGTATGCTTGAGCATAAGAAAAAACTTGACTATATTGACAAAACTTTCATCTGGTCAGGCGACCGAAAAGTATTTCTTGCCATAATCAAACTACTTGAAGATGAGAAAAATGCTATTAATGATTGTTATGAGCATGGTGTACCTGTTATTATTCTTGTAGAAGATTCGCCGATGTTCTACTCGGCTTATTTGCCTTTGATTTATACTGAGCTACTTCGCCAGACACAGATATTAATTGAAGAAAGCAGAAATTCCGCCGAAAAATTGCTCAAGCAAAGGGCAAGACCTAAGATTCTTCATGCGGAAACTTACGAGCAATTTTTAAACTATTTCAATAAATACCAAAAAAATATCCTTGGTATCATTACTGACATGAAGTTTAAAAAGGATAACGTTCTTGACGAAAATGCCGGAGAGTTTTTAATTTCAAAAGTAAAGAATGAGATTCCTCAGCTACCGATTCTTTTGCAGACATCACAGGATGAGAAAAAGGAAATTGCAGAAAAGCTTCATGTAGGCTTTGCGAATAAAAATTCCAGAACTTTACTCATGGAACTTCGTGAGTTCATGAACCGAAATTTCGGATTCGGAGATTTCATCTTCACTTTTCCTGATGGAACGGAAATCATAAGAGCAAGAAGTTTAAAAGAACTTAGAGACAGAATTAAATATATCCCTACTGAAAGTCTGCTTTTTCATTCAAAGAACAATCACTTTTCGATGTGGCTTATTGCCCGAACCTATTTTGTGCTGGCTTACAAGTTACGACCAATTCACATAAACCAATTTATGAGCCCTCAGGAACTAAGAGATTATCTTGTCAATGAGATTACCGAACAATTAATCGAGGAACAGAGGGGCGTTGTAAGTAGTTTTTCCAGGGATGAGTTTGATTCTGAAAAAGTTTTTCAGATAATCGGTGATGGCTCTCTCGGAGGTAAAGCCCGCGGACTGGCTTTCATTGATAAAGTTCTTAAAAATTATGTTAAGCACGACTATTTTAAAGATGTTTCAATCTCAATTCCCAAAACTATAGTCATTGGAACAGATGTTTTCTCGCAGTTTATTGAAGGAAATGATTTATATCACCTTGCACTTCAGAATATTCCAAATGAAAGAGTAATTCATGAATTTCTTAAAGGTTCTTTTCCTGCAACAGTTTTAGGCGACCTTAGAGAAATCGTTAAGAAAATTCATTATCCTTTGGCGATTCGTTCTTCCAGTCTTTTGGAAGATGCAATGTACCAGCCTTTTGCAGGGATTTACGATACGGTGATGATCCCCAATAGCAGTATTGACATTGAGGTGCGATTCAGCAATATGCTTCAGGCAATCAAGCTGGTTTACGCTTCAACATTTTCAAAGAATGCGAAAAATTATATCGAAGCAACCGGCAACAGAATTGAAGAAGAAAAAATGGGTGTCATCATTCAGGAAGTTGTCGGAAGAAAATACGACCATTATTATTATCCTCATTTTTCCGGTGTAGCTCGTTCCTATAATTATTATCCCTTTGGGAAAGCAACAACTAAGGATGGAATTGTCAGTCTTGCAATAGGACTCGGAAAATCTATTGTTGACGGCGGTACCTGCTTACAGTATTCCCCGGCTTACCCGGGAATTTGTCCGCAGTTTGCAACAAGAAAAGATTATTTTTCCAAATCACAGAATAAATATTGGGCTTTGGATTTAACTTCGGACATTGTCAGGAAGACTCCTAAGGAAGATATGCACCTTTCTGAATTATCAATTTCTGATGCTGAGTCGCATCATACCTTGAATTTTCTTGCTTCGACTTATTCAAATGACAACGACATGCTTTACGAAGGAATACATAGAACAGGTCCAAGGATTATAAACTTTGCACCAATATTAAAATCTGAAGTATTCCCGCTAAATAAAATAGTTAAACTATTACTGAAGATGTGTGAAGTTTCTATGAACTGCCCCGTAGAAATTGAGTTTGCAGTAGTTTTAGGAAGTAATGGCGAGCCGACAGGCGAGTTTCGTTTTCTTCAGGTAAGACCAATGGTGAAGCCCGAAGGTATTATCGAAATTAATTTTGACAACATTGTTCCTGAAAACCTGTTTCTTAGAACAGATATGGCATTAGGCAACGGAATTTATAATATTGACAGAGTTTTGTATGTTAAACCATCAGCTTTCGATCCGGCTAAAACCAGACTTATTGCCGAAGAAATTAATCCAATCAATCAGAAACTTCTGAGGGAGGATAAATCTTATATGCTGATTGGTCCGGGCAGATGGGGTTCTTCAGACCCGTGGCTGGGTATCCCTGTGAATTTTTCATATATTTCTGCGGCTAATGTAATAGTGGAAGCACCAATGCCCCACATGGTTGTTGACCCTTCGCAGGGCTCGCATTTTTTCCAGAATATGACTTCTTTTAAAATTGCTTATCTTACTTTGAAGAATGGACAGCTTGAAAATTCATTGGATTGGGCTTGGTTGGAATTGCAGGAAACACTTCATGAA
This sequence comes from uncultured Hyphomicrobiales bacterium, assembly GCA_964606895.1. Classification (GTDB taxonomy): domain Bacteria; phylum Bacteroidota; class Ignavibacteria; order Kapaibacteriales; family UBA2268; genus CAZSHX01. The sequence goes on along the minus strand of CAZSHX010000009.1, from coordinate 33,676 downwards.
ACTGAATTTCTGAAATTGGTTAAGTTGAGCAGTCCATTGCAAGCAAGAGTTGACGGGCAGTCCGGAAGAGGCGTGATTATTAAAAACGAGATGTAATTATCATTTTATTATCTTAAAAAATGTATTTTTTATCGGGTGTGAGTTATGATACAGATTGAAAAAAAACAAAGAATTTTGCCTTGCAAACCTGAATGGCGAATATTATTGGAGCATTTAATTTATCTTGACCCTACTAAGCTGTATCGAATATGCAGGAAAATGATTATTTCTCTTCAAAGAATGAAAGTTCCTGAAATATCCCAATTTATGGAAATTCTCAGTCCCACGGCAATAACTGATGAAGAAACACAGGACATTGGTCCAAACTGGCCCAAACCGAAGGGAAGTCCGTTCAATCCGACTCATATTATGGCGGATTTATTTGCTATTGCAGATGCTTATCTCGATGACGAACAAATTGCCGACCTTCTGAAGCAATGGATTATTCAGGAAAACCTCAGCTTCATTTCTAATCTTCTTGAACGTCGTCATGCACCTTTAATTGAAATCAATGAAGCTTTGGTTAAATATCTTGATATTACAAAAAGTAATCCTGTTCTATCATTCAATGAAAGACTCGGAATTTCTGTTGCTCTAATTCAACGATTGCTATCTGATAACCTGAATTACATAAATATTGCAAAAAGATACTTGAATGTCGAAATTTTCGGTAATCTGATCAATCGGATGGTGGGACCTTCGGATGGTAATGGAAAACTTGGCGGCAAAAGTGCAGGATTAATCCTTGCTTACCAGATTCTACAGCATAAAAAGAAGAGTAATTCATTACTCGATAATGTTCAAACTCCAAAAAGCTGGTTCATAACTTCAGATGCTATTTTTGAATTTATTCATTACAATGCCCTCGAAGAATTTGTTTTTACAAAGTATCTTAACCCTGAAGAAATTCAGCTTGAATATTCATTCCTTGAATATATTTTCAAAAATGCTCCATTCCCTCAGGAAATGCTGATCGGATTCAAGAGAATTCTTGAAGATATGGACGGCAAACCGCTTATCATTCGTTCTTCGAGTTTGCTTGAAGACAGTTTTGAAGCCTCATTTTCAGGGAAGTACAAAAGTCTTTTCATCTCGAATATCGGCACAAAGGAAGAACGGCTTCTGGCATTGGTTAATGCTGTTGCCGAAGTTTATGCTTCAACTTTCGGACCCGACCCGATTGTTTACAGAAAAGAACGGGGACTATTGGATTTTCGTGAAGAAATGGGAATATTGATTCAAGAGGTAGTTGGCTCGAAAATCGGGAAGTATTATCTTCCGAGCTATGCAGGTGTCGCTTTCAGCAATAATGAATTCTCATGGTCGCCGAGAATCAAAAGAGAAGACGGGGTTATCAGACTTGTAGCAGGCTTGGGAACCAGGGCAGTTGACAGAACCATGAATGATTATCCGACATTAATTGCTCCGGGGAAACCAACAATCAAGGTCAATACTTCAATTCATGATAGAATCAAGTATTCTCAGCAATTGGTGGATGTTATTAACCTGGAAACAAATAAATTCGAAACCATCGGATTCCATCAGCTAATTGAAGATTGCAAAGGCAATCTGCCCGGGATTGAGCACATTGTATCTTTTGACAGGCAGGGTATGCTGGTAGATCCGATTAGTGCCTATGCGGACTTTTCAAAGGAAGATCTTGTTGTAACTTTTAGCGGATTGATTGATAAAACACAGTTTGTTCTGAAAATCAAGGAGATTCTCAAATATTTGCAAAATGCTTTGCAAAGACCTGTGGATATTGAATTTGCTTCAGACGGAACAACTCTATATCTGTTGCAATGCAGACCTCAGAGCCGTTTTACAAATGAAAATAAGATTATTATCCCGTCTGGTATTCCCGAGGAAGCAAAAATATTTACAGCCAATAAATATGTAAGCAATGGATTGGTCGAAGATATTGAATATATTGTTTATGTTGACCCTCATGAATATGGTCAGCTTAAAACTTCCGAAGAAATGGTTGAGGTTGGGAAGATCATTAATAAGCTGAATAGATTATTACCTGACAGAAGCTTTATCTTAATCGGACCCGGAAGATGGGGAAGCAAAGGTGATATCAAACTTGGTGTACCGGTTATATATAGCGACATTAATAATACTGCTATGCTGATTGAAGTTGCGAAAGATAATGAGGGTTACGAGCCTGAACTATCCTTTGGAACTCACTTCTTCCAGGATTTGGTTGAAGCGAATATCAAATATTTACCATTATATCCCGATAAAAAAGGAGAATTTTTCAATGAGAAGTTCTTCGAAGATTCACCCAATTTCCTGCCTGAAATTCTGAAAAATGTTGATAATATGACAAAAGTGGTAAAAGTTATTAACATTTCCTCAGTTTTTGAGAATTCAAATTTGGTAGTTTATATGGATGGTGAAAGCTCGCAGGCAGTTGCTTTTGTAAAAGAAAAGAAATAATTATTAATAATTTGATTTTAAACTTAAATATATTTATTTTTGTACCGATAATAGAAATTGATTAGATGTACATTGACCAAAACGGAAAAAAAAGAGAATTTTTGATATGTCGTTAATAAACTCAATAATAGAAACTCAAGAATTTGCTACATTGCCACCTGTGGCGATGAAGATTCTTAAGATGCTGGAAAATGATGAAGTGGACATTCGTGAGGTTTCTCATGTCATAGAAGCTGATGCGTCACTAACACTTAAGCTGTTACGTGTTGCCAATTCTCCATTGTATGCCACAAGAACTGAAATCAATTCTATTCAGCAGGCGATTGTTATATTGGGTTTGAACCGACTTACAAATATCGTTCTCGGTGTTTCTATATTCTCAAGATTTTTACTTAGTTCCCAGAAACATGCCGCAAGTGCAATGGAAAAATTCTGGTGGCATTCTTCATGCACTGGTATTGTTGCCAAGGCTCTTTCCGATAAAATCAAGCGTTCATTCAAGGAATTTGAATTTATCGGAGGTTTGCTCCACGATATTGGCAAACTTGCCATGCTTCAGTACGATATGGTTAAATATCAGAAAGTAATTGATTTAATCAAAGAAAAAGGTATTAATGATGTTGAAGCCGAAAAGGAAATTTTTGGAGTGGACCACCTTGAAATTGGTGAACAGATTGCCAAGCTATGGAAACTTCCCGAAGAACTAATGATAATTATGGCTCAGCATAATACTCCCGCTTCGGTCGAAAAAAGCAAGGAACTTGTTGCTGTTGTCAGAATGGCAGATTTGCTTTGCGAAATGTGGGGAGCAGATATTGATGAAGGATTCCTTGAAATCAAAGTGGGCGACGAAGAATGCTGGCAGGTGCTTTGTACTTCATATCCCGAGCTTGCCGAACTTGATGTGGAGATATTCACTTTTGAGCTTGAAGAAGAGTTCAAAAAATCCTCAATGTTTCTGAATGTGATGCGACAAAATTCAGTTTGATTCTTTTCGTAATTTTTTCACTTTCCAAACGTCAAAACTACTTTTGTAAACTAAAGACACAAAGAGTACATGACATTTCTAAATCCTCTTGTTTTATTTGGATTATTTGCGGCTTCAATACCCGTAATTCTCCATTTGCTAAACTTAAGAAAACTTAAGATTATTGAGTTTTCAACCCTTCGTTTTCTCAAAGAATTACAAAAAACAAAAATTCGAAAATTGAAATTGAAGCAAATTCTGCTTTTAATTCTCAGAACTTTGATTATCATTTTTATAGTATTTGCATTCTCAAGGCCAACAATCAAGAGTAACCTTCCCTTATTCGGCAGTTATGCAAAATCAAGCATTGTAATAGTTATTGATAATTCTTTCAGCATGGATGTTTCAGATGAATTTGGCAATAGATTCAATCAGGCAAAGAGTCAGGCATTGTCATTATTAAAATCCATGAAAGACGGCGACGAAGCGGCGATTGTTATAATGACTGACAATACAAATGAAAAAGATGTGAGCCTTTCTCGGAATAATACTTTTCTGAATGAAGAACTTACGAAAGTAAAAATTTCATTTAAATCCGCAAATCTGCTAAATAGCCTGAGAAAATCGGCAAACCTTCTTGAAGAGTCAATGAATATTAACCGCGAGGTTTTCATTCTGTCTGATGCTCAGCCAAATACATTTTTAAGTGATTTCAAGGATTCATTGAAGCTTTTCGGAAGTAATACCACTGTGTATTTTTTGCCCATTGGAGGAAAAGCCAAAGCAGATGTCCAAAATTTATCTGTTGATTCAGTTGGTGTAATATCCCGAATATTTCAAAAAGGAAGACTTGCCGAAATTGAAACAAGAATCAGGAATAATTCTTCCAAAGATGCAGTCGGAGTTGTTGTTAGTATGTTCTTCAATAACGAACGGGTAGCACAAAAGTCGCTGGATATACCCGCAAACCAAACTAAAACCCTGGCATTAGCCGCTGAACCTCAAAAAACAGGGATTAATTCCTGCAGAATTGAAATTGAATCTGATGCTTTGGAAATTGATAATCACAGATATTTTGCATTTATTTTGCCTGACAAAGCTAATGTTTTGCTGACCGGCTCACCTGAAAAATCAAATTTTATTGAACTTGTTCTGAATGGTAGAGGAGATGAATCACCTGCAAAACTTACGGCAATTTCTTCAAATGAAATTTCAAGTTATGATTTGAATTCGTTCGATAATATAATAGCCGCAGGTGGACCATTCAAAGAAAGCGATTTTCTGCGTTTTGAACAATATCTTAAAGCAGGTGGTTCACTACTGATTTTTGCCGATGAAGATACTCCTTTTGAAATATATAAAAATGGAATTCAAAAACTTGGGTTTGGTCAGATTACAAAAAGAGAATTTTCTCAAAATCAACCTGCGGTTTTTTCTTCTGTTGACAGACTTCATCCTTTGTTTGAAGGTGTTTTCAAAGGAACTACGGATAAAAAATCTGTTGTTGAATCTCCTAAGATAATAAATGCTTACACATCAACTGGTGGTCAGTCATTAATCGAAATACCCGGTGGTTCTTTCCTAAGTGAATCCAAATTGCAGGATGGCAAGGCATTATATATTGCTGTTTCCCCATCAACTAAAATGAGCACATTGCCATTGACGGGTATTTTTCCTGCTTTGCTCTACAGGAGTATTCTCTATCTCTCTTCAAAAGAGAATTTAGGCGTAAGCCATACAATCGGTAAACCCTTGATGATTCCTGTTTCGGCAAAATTATCAGGCAATAACGTAAAAATTGTTGATCCAAACAATAATGAATCATTCAGACATACCGTTCAATTACCTTCAGGAACAATTATCCCTATGGAGAATCTATTCATTCCGGGAGTTTATTCTATCTATTCACAGAACGGAAAAAGTATTTCGGCACTTTCGCTGAATACTGATCCGTCGGAATCAAATGTTAAATCAATGTCTGACAAAGAAATCTCCGATTTCTTTAAATCAAAAATTAATTCAAACACAAATTTCGAGATTCTTGATTATACGAAAAATCTCATACAGAATCTCGAACGAGCAAGAACAGGAACTGAACTTTGGCAGTTGTTTGTAATTCTTGCCATTTTATGTATGATTGCAGAAATGCTCATTGCCCGAGCAAGTAAAAATGAATTGCAGAATTAATCGGCACAAAGTTTGAACTATACTTTTTGTATTCAATTGTTTTTTTTATTCAGAAAATATCTGCGATTTGGTAAGTCTATGTATTATCTGAAATTAATAAGACTGAACAATTGATGCCCGTAAATTGAAATCCTGAAAGTTGATTCATTATGTCTTTTGATTCGATTTTTGTGTCCAATAATAGACTATTGGTTATATACATAATCGCCGCAATTATCAACAAAAGAATATTTTTGTTCACAATTTATCAACATTCATAGAATAAATTAATTTTATTATTTATTATTGTTATTATTCGATGACCATAATTGAAGATTTTGAAAATAGAAGAAACAAAGGAAATTCTTTAATCGAGGAACAGAATTTTTTGCCATTTAACAGGTTTCTGGCATTAGACAGCCGAGCCTATGACAATGGCGAAATTCCTGTTAAATATAAAGAGTTAATGGGACTTGTCGGTTCTCTTGTTCTTCGGTGTAATGATTGCATCATGTATCACATTGGGAAATGCTTGGAACATGGATGTTCAAAATCGGAGATTAATGAAGCATTGAATATTGGTTTGATAATCGGAGGTTCAATTACGATACCTCATGTTCGCGTAGCTTTGGAATTTTTAGAAGAGAATGCAAAATCTTTGTAAATAATTGATATATTCGAATATTTTTCATGCATATAAAAAAGCAACATATAACAAAACATCCTGAAATTAATGAACTTAAGCAAAGGATAAAAGAATGCAAAGATGATCTGCTGGCTTTGCTTGAGGATTGGCATTATCTTCAGACTGTTGTTCAGCCTCGGATTATGTTTGTTTATGAAACATATTTCGGTGATTTAGAAAATGAGATTGAATCAAAATCAGATTCTGCCGCCCGATTGGACAGAAGAGTTGAGTTACTGTCAATCAAGGTCAGAAGAGGCGAATCTCTGACTGAAAAAACAATCAGTTTTGTTGACCGAATTGTGAAGCACGAATTTGATAAAGACAAGAAAACCATTCCTCATAGTTCTTTTAACGGAAAGCCTCGCTATTCTTACAGATATAATTCCAAAGCTGTTGATTATGAAATGGAAGCAAGAGAACTTTCAAGCCTTTACAGAAATCTTGTGAAATTGCTTCATCCTGATGTTGCAGGGGAAACAGATAATTTCATCAGATATTGGGATAATGTTCTTCAAGCTTATAAATCTAATGACCTTCACAGAATCAAATTATTTTATAAGACATTATGTGTTGAAGAAAAGGAATATCTCGATACGGAACAGGAAAAAGAGGATTTAAGCCGTGAAATTCAAGATTTGAAATTAAGTGTAGAAGTGGAAAAAAGAAAAATTGAAAGAATCAAAACTGAAGAACCTTTCAGTATTGAAGATAAATTGAACGATGCAAGCTGGATTACGAGCAGAAAGAGAAAACTGCGTGAACAGCTTTTCCAAATTGACAAGCAGATTCATTACAACCAAAAGTTGCTCAAAGCATTAACTGTAAATTCTGTTAATGTAAAAGATAACTTACAAAGGAATGAATTTCAGGAAGAGTTTGCCTCAAACACATATTACAAAAGCAGATAAAGCTATTCTTCGTAGCTTTATTATAATAATCGGGTTGGTAATAAATAACAATAAGGGGTAAACTTTAGATTTACCCCTTATAAACTGTTTGATTTATATTAGAAATTACTTCTTCTATCGTCAAATCTTCTATTTCCACCGCCGCCGCTTCCGCCACGGCTAAAATTGTTGCGACTTGGTGCGGGTTTTCTCTCGTGGGCTTCATTCACTTGAATGTTTCTGCCATTGAGTTCAACACCTTGAAGAGCTTCGATTGCGGCATTGCCTGGATCTTGCTCCATTTCAACGAAGGCGAACCCTCTTGGTCTTCCGGTATCTCTGTCTTTTACGATTTTAACTGTCTGCACTTCACCGTGCTCTTCGAATAATGTTCTGATCTCAGACTCGCCTGTCTGATAGCTTAGGTTTCCGACATAGATATTCATATGTCAAACACTCCTGAAAAAAATAATACAAAAAAAATTAAATTTTAAGTCAACAGATTTAGGGAGGCAATTATTCGCAGTAACCGGAAGATAAATCAACGCGAAGTTAAAAAATGAATAAAAATTGGAAAAAAAGACCAAAATACGCCCAAAAATACTATTAAACTAAATGTACAATATTGTACAGAACAAATATAATAAAAAATCTTTAAATAATGCAAACATTTTTTTTAATAATGAATTATACTTGTGTGCGTCGTTATTAGTGAGTCTGTATTTTTTACTAATTTCTTACTTTTTAAACTATGCATAGAAGAGAAGCTTTAAAATCTTTATCAGTTATTTCGTTTTTTTCATTAATCAGTATGAAAGGCATAACTGCTGATTTAACAATTGGTTCCACCGAAATAAAATTCAAAAAACTCATCAATGAATTTACATCAGGAAAGAATAAACCTATTGCTTTTGGAGAATTAATAGCTGAAATCGGACTGAAATTTCTTGGTACTCCTTATATTGGCGGAACTTTGGAATCTTCCAACGGTGAGGAATGTATAATTAATTTCAATGGACTTGATTGTGTCACTTTTTATGAGAATTGTCTGGGTCTGGCAAGAATATTGAAGAAAAACAAATCTTCAATGGATGATTTGAGAGATGAAATAACATTTACGAGATATAGAACTGGAAAATTACAGGGCTATTTGTCCCGATTGCATTATACTTCTGATTGGATTTTTGATAATGAGAAAAAAGGTGTTATCAAAAATATTACTAAAACTCTCAACCCCGATAAATTTCCTGTGAATTTGTTTTTTATGTCGAAAAATCCCAATTTTTATCCACAATTGAAATCGAATCCAAAAGACATTGAGGTAATTGCAGGAATTGAAAATGAAATCAACAGCCGACCACATTATTTTGTTCCGAAGGACAGAATTGTCTCCATCGAGAACAAAATTCAAACAGGTGATTATATCGCCATTGCGACAAACAAAAAAGGACTTGATTACGCTCATGTCGGTACGGCTTATGTGAAAAATAATAAAACTCATTTTCTTCATGCTTCACTCAAACAGAAAAAAGTTGTGCTGGATACAACTATCAGTGAGTATGTAAATTCTGTTTCAACTCATATCGGGATTACGGTTGCAAGACCCCTGATGCCGTAAATCAATGTTTCAATAGTCTTAAATGAAAAATCTAAAAACTTTTACATATTCGTTTTGGTTTCTGAATGTCTTTCAAATGCTTGAAAAACTTGCCTACTGGTGCGTACTGTTGCAGTTGCCGATATTTATAGCCCAAAAGGATGCAGGCGGAGGTTTGCATTGGGAGCAAACCGTAAAAGGAGTTATATTCTTTTGGTGGGCACTTTTTCAGAATCTTACTCCTCTGATTTCAGGTGCTTTTTCAGATAAATTCGGACATAAAAAATCAATAATCGCTTCATATTTCCTGATTATTCCTGGCTATATTCTGCTCGCTTTGCATGGAAGTTATGAATTGTTTTTAGCAGGGGCAATTATACTTGGAATCGGAAGCGGAATTTTCAAACCCGCTTTACAAGGTTCAATCTCTGCACAACTGAACAAAACCAACTCATCGCTCGGGTGGGGAATATATTTCATGCTTTTAAATCTTGCAGTTTTTTTTGTTCCCCCGCTTTCAAAATATCTAAAGGAAATTTCTTTTACATCTGTGTTTATTGGTAGTATATCTATATCAATAGTAAATCTGGTCCTGGTTTGGATTCTTCCCAAAGATAATTTCTTCCATTCATTATTAACAGAAACCACAAGAAAAACACTAAGAAAAATCTTCATAAATCTGTTTAAGCCGGAAGTTTTTTGGCTTGTGTTGATTATGTCCGGATTTGCTATCATTTATATGCAATTCTACGAAACTTTACCCAATTTTATTTATGACTGGAGTAATACTTCTGCAGTGGCATCTTCACTTCATCTCCCACGGGCAATACTTACTGAGACATCAAGGGGACTAATGATTAGCTACGAATGGCTATACAATATCAATGCTCTGATTGTTATTGGCGGCGTTGCTTTGAGTTCGTATTTCCTTTCAAAATATAACAAACACAAAGTTATTCTATTCGGAATTCTAATCTCAACATTAGGTTTATTTCTTTGCGGGATTTCTTTCTCCGGTGGTATTCTGATAACTGGAATGGTTGTTTATTCAATCGGTGAGATGATTACAAATCCCAAATTAAACGAAGTACTTGGCACCATGTCGTCTAAAGAAGATAAAGGTTTATTTATGAGCTACCTGAATGTATCGCTGGCATTAGGGCTGGGCTTTGGTTCTTTGCTTGGTGGATATTTGTATAAAAGTATCGGGGAAAAATCCGTTTTGGCAATGAAATATTTAAATGAACATTTCCCACAGATAAAAACTGAGGCTACAAATTCAATGATTTCCCTTCAAAAGGTAACAGGACTTAGTCAGGCAGATTTGACCGCATTGTTGTGGAATAATTATGAACCCTGGAAATTCTGGGTAGTATTTTTGATAATAGGAATAATTTCTGTTATTGGGATGATATTTTATTCTTCGAAATTTCCGGAATTGAAATAAGTATATACATATTGGAATTTTTTGATAATCACATCAGCATTATTACTTAAGATTTCTTTAATGATTTTTCCGTCAGAATTATATATGTAGGAATAAATCAGCTGAACTTTCCCGGTTGAATCATAAGATTTTTTTTCGATTGTACTTGCATCAACTACATATTTGAATTCTTCTTTTAAATCATAACGTCCATTGATTCCGGGATTAATGACTCTTTCAACAATCAGCCCGCTTGGGTTATAGTTGTTAGTATAATTAGTTTCGGACCTATCAAGATTTTTGGGATTAAATTCTACTTTTTTGATGAGATTGCCCTTGGAATCATAATCGTAATTGAGAATAACAACCGTATCTCCCAATTTGTCAAATACAATTTTCTTGGTAATATTTCCTTTTAAATCATAAGTATAAAGGTTATTCTGAATAGAATCAATACTGCCTGAAACATTATAAAAATTCTTTAATTCGCGGCTTTCGTTTTGAATATAAGAATAAGAAGTTTCAGAAGAAAGCAGACCGGTTTCTGAATATTCGGAATATTTAATAATCTTACCTGTTATGTCATATTCTTTGTAGGAAAAAATTGAAATCAATTTTTCTGAGTTTGTTTCGACTAACCATTTGGTTTGGGTTTTTACTTGTTGCTTTTGAGGTTTGGTGGTAACATAGGAATTAGTGTTATCAACTCCGCAGGAAATTGTTAAGAGCGTTAACGCCAAAATTGCAATATGTGATAATGCTTTTTTCATCTTTTCATCTATCAGACATCTAAAATATGAAAATATTGTCGAAATTTCAAATAAAATTTTTAGGTTTTGCAATTTTTTGATTGATGTTAAAATATTTTTCAATTTTCTTAGTTCCTTATAGTTAGTGTTTTTGATATTTAGGACAAAATATGCGTAGATACTTGTTATTGATATTATTTTTTTTAGGTTGCTCTAATGTTTTTGCTAAGGAACCTTTAGAATTCGATTCATTTATTATTAAAGTAAAAAGTGCTGAAACTATAGAGAAAATCAGGACATCTTTTCCAAATATTTACATTCCGGAAAAATCTGTTTTCCATAATGTTTTGGATATTTATTCCAAAAATTCAAACATTCTTCTTGCTCCTTCAGCCAATCAAGCATTAAAAAACCTTCAGAATTATTATATAATCTATTTACCAAAAAAATCGAATATTTCCGGAATTCTGTTCGAATTAAAGACAATGCCTGAGATTCTTCAATTTGAGAGAAATACGAATTATCGGATTGAAGAGATTACTACGCCTCCAAATGACCCGTTATATTATGACCAATGGGGATTAAAAGCGGTTTTTGCAGAAAAAGCATGGTTGAAAGCAACCGGCAAAGGAATTATTGTCGGAGTTGTTGATACAGGTATTGAATGGGACCATCCTGATTTAGTCAATCAGCTTTGGATAAACTCAAAAGAAGATATCAATCACAACGGAACTTTTGAACCTTGGCCCGATAGTGTTAAAATTAATGGTATCTCGGGAGATTTAAACGGTATTGATGACGATGGGAATGGTTATGCAGATGATGTTATTGGTTATAGTTTTGTGAACCAGTTTGTTCCAAATATCGGCAGAGCAAACGAGTTTTCGCCGGTTCCGGAAGATGAACACAGCCACGGGACGATTGTTTCAGGCGTGATTGCCGCACAGGGTAATAACAATACCGGCATAATCGGTTTAGCATATAATGCAAAAATAATGACATTGAGAGCTTTCGATGCCACAGGAAATGCAGAATCTGATAACATAGCAACAGCAATTGTTTATGGAGCAGTTAACGGTGCAAAGGTTTTGAATTTCAGTTTTGGCGAGGAGCAACCTTCAACGATTGTTCATGATGCTATCAAATTCGCTTATTCACTTGGTTGTGTTATGTCTGCTTCATCCGGTAATAATGGCTGGTTTGAAAATCACTTCCCATCCGATTTCGAAGAAGTTATTTCAGTAGGTTCTTCAAATGAAAAGAATCAGAGGGATTACCAAAGCAATTACGGTCCAAGGCTTGGACTCGTTGCACCCGGTACAAGCATTTTAACTACAAATTTTGTTAAAAGTTACAAAAAATCAAGCGGAACTTCACTTTCAGCACCGTTTGTTTCAGCCACAATGGCTTTACTTTTCGAAATTAATCCTAATCTTTCTCCAAAAGACATATATGGTATTCTTGAAGCAACAGCCACCGACATTGAATCGCCTGGTTGGGATGAAAAAACCGGTGCAGGTGTTTTGAATGCAGGAAGTGCAGTGAATTTTGCCGGTATTTCGAATATTACTATCTCATATCCAAATACCGGTGAGGTATTTGTTCGGTCAACGATTTCAAAAAAAATTCCAGTTGTAGCATCAATCGTAACGCCTCTATTTTCTTCAATGCAGGTTTCTATCGGCAAAGGTGAAACACCTCAGAAATGGGAGAAAATTTCTGAAGTAAGTTCAAACCAAATAAAGAATGACACTATAGCTTACCTGAATCCTGATTCACTCATAGATACAGTTTACACCATAAGAGTTCTCGTTAATCTGAAGAATTATTCGACAATCGAAAAACGGACTTATATCAATATCGTTTCCGATGCTTCTCCATTGAGTATCCTTTCAGTCAAAGCTGTTGATACATGGTTTGGTGAGAAAAGAGCCGTGGCTATTGCTTGCATGACGAATCAATTGACGAGATTTTCAGTGAAATACAGACCAAACAACAGCACGGATGAATTCACGGAAGTTAGTGACAATAATTATGAAACACATTTCCATACTATCGTTTTAAGTGGTGAAATACCAAAAAATGTTTTGATGGAAGCACAGGCAATCTGCATAAGGAACGACGGTAAAACCGAAATCAGACCTTTTTCTTTTATGCGAAAAAATGAAGAAATGACAACTTCCAATTTCTCAAAAAAATATAATACACTTCCTTTGCTCTATGTAAATAATATGGTTGCCGATTTGTACGGGAACGGTAAAAAATGTTTTGCCGCAGATGATATAAGCTATGGAATCTGGCAGTCAACCAAAGTTTTTGAATTCGCCAATAATGAATTTGTTCAAAGGGATACTTTAAAAGATGTTTGGATACCTGTCGGATTTGGTGATTCAAATGGCGACGGAATTCAGGAAATATTGACTAAGTCTTTTGGGGCAAGTATTTTATTTCAATCCAAAACTGCAGGAGATTCACCATTTTCTTCAATACTTTTTCAGGATACAATTTCCGGAAATCTAAGGGCGGCAGGACTTTTTGACTTCACAGGAGACAAAAAGGACGAAGTGGTTTGTTTTTCAGATACAGCGTTTCATATCATTTCTAATTCAGGCAGTAAATATAGTATATTGACTCAAACAAGTTTACCTTTTGATTCTGTTAATTCTGTTGATTATAAACTAATTGGAACTGCTCCAGGGCATGCTTTTGGTGATTTTGACGGTGACGGGAAAAATGAACTTGCTTTCGTAAATGAAAAAGGACAATTATTTATTTTTGAATTTGTGAATAACACTCTGAAACTTGAGTTTATGGACATTAACAAAACTTCCTTCAGTCCTCAGATTATGTGCAAAGCAGATATTGACGGCGATGGAATTCCGGAACTTGCAATTCTCAATTATGGGAGTAATGTATTTTTCGACAGGGAGGAATCAGGCGATATTATCTGGAACTTTAGAATTTTGAAATCCAACGGACCGAATAATTACAATTATATTGCTTACGACCATTTTTACGGAGTAAGAAGCGGTTCAACAAGAACCGGAGTGACTTACAGGAACGGTCTTACATCCGGAAACGTAGATGGTATTCAAGGTGATGAAATAATCGTTTCTCCTTTTCCTTATTTATATATATTCAAATGGGATAATATTAAGCAACAATTGAAACCGTTTTGGTGGTATTCCAATGCTTTTGCAAATTCTGCCGTAGTCTATGATTTTGATAATAATGGTACAAGTGAGATTGGATTTTCAACAGGCAATGGTACCCAATTTTTTGAATATAATGCCGGATTTTCCGGACCTCAAACTCCGACAGGTTTTGACGGTTATGCTCTGAACGATTCTAGCGCTTTTCTCTTTTGGGATAAAGTAGCAGGTTCAGAAGGAGTAAATCTTTACGAACTTATTTTGCAGAATGGAAATTATTTCGTGAACAGAATCCTCAGAACAACCAAGGATAGCATCGAATTAACTGGTTTGAATAAAAATAGGACTTATCAATTTTTGCTTCAAGCCTATAACAAGAATTTGAAGGATACAGTCAGCGACTATTCCCTGCTCCTTGATGTATATACTCATAATCCTATCAAACCAACGGATGCTGTACCGGAAGGCAATAGATTTCTGAAAATTAAATTTAACGGCAAACTCCCCTGGCGACCTCTGGAAGCAAGAAATTTCAAAATTGTTTTGAATACAAATACTGAATTTCTGTGCTCGACGGTCAATCGTATGAATGATTCGATTGCTGTTTTGATTTTTTCGGAACCTCTGCCAAAAGGCAATTATTCTGTTTCGGTTAATTCTTTCAAAGATTTCTATAGAACTCCTACTCTTGCAACTAATGTGAATTTCGATATTCCAACTGATGAAGAAAATCCAAAAGAGATGTATCTTCTTAAACTTGATGTCATCAACAATTACAAGCTCTTGCTCGGATATTCAGAAAAGGTGGACAAATCAACTGCTGAATCCATTTCAAATTATATTCTGAAACCGACGGGTAAAATTTCCAAAATCACTCTTGATGAAAACAATCCGAATCAGGTTTTCATCGAACTCGACAAATCTGAAACTATAGGTGCTTTAGGATTTACTTATACCCTTACTTCAAGCAATATTATGTCATTGGACAATATCCCAATTACCAAAGGTGCAGGAAATACTCTTGGATTCGTTTTCTTTGCCGATAACCCCGATAATGCTTTTGTCTATCCGAATCCGATAGAATTGAACAAGAGTCCGAATATCTTTTTTGCAAATCTGCCAACCAAAGCAAGTGTTTACATACTTTCCCTATCGGGTGAATTACTTCAAACATTGATTGAATCCGACGGTAACGGAGGCGTGGAATGGGACGGAAAAGATAACAAAGGCAATTTTCTCGGTTCGGGAGTCTATCTTTTCAAAGTAAAAACCAATAATTCCGATGGAACGGTAATAGAATCCGATTTCAAAAAGTTTGCAATAGTGAAGTAATAAATTGATGGAATGAATATGGCTGATGTTAAAACAAATAAGCATGAAAGTCAAAATCAATTTCTGTTCGAAACAAGCAGGATCGGATTTTTGCTGATAGTATTCGTTTTTTCAACTATAATTGGCTCGTCAACT
Source organism: uncultured Hyphomicrobiales bacterium (assembly GCA_964606895.1). Taxonomy (GTDB): domain Bacteria; phylum Bacteroidota; class Ignavibacteria; order Kapaibacteriales; family UBA2268; genus CAZSHX01. Next base: position 18,096 of record CAZSHX010000009.1, on the reverse strand, counting down.
TATGGTATGAAGAATAATGATTCGCTTGTTAGAAATCCTTATAATCTTGATTTAACACAATCACTCAAAGATTATCAACAGCAAGTAAATATTAATGCTGATAATCGAATGGTGGACCTGGAGAAAACCATTCATGGAATAGTGCTCGATATTCGCTATGCCAATTCGAATAACTTTACCCGAGAGAAAATTTATACTGCTCCGAAAGCTTTTGCACGTTTGCAGGTTGCAAAAGCTTTGCAAAAAGTTCAGGATTCGCTTGCTACTTTTAAATTCGGTTTAAAAATCTATGATGCTTACAGACCTTATGCCGCTTCATTACGCTTTTTCGAGGTTTATCCCGATACCAATTTCGTTGCGAATCCACGTTACGGCTCGCGTCATAACCGCGGATGTGCAGTTGATTTAACTTTGGTTGAACTGGCAACAGGCAAAGAGATTCCTATGCCAACCGAATATGACGACTTCACAGAAAAGGCTAATCCGAATTATTCCGACCTTCCGGAAAATGTGAAATCAAACAGACAACTGCTTTTCGGCATTATGTCTCATTTCGGATTTTCGCATTATCCAACCGAATGGTGGCATTTCGATTTTACAGGTTGGGAAAATTACAAATTGATGGACTTATCATTCGAAGAATTGGAAAATTTTTCGAAATAGAAAATTGCACTTGCATCAATTTCAGTTTATTATTTGATAATCCAAGCATTCTTGGGGGTACTTCAAATCAGAGTAAATAAATATCCGAGCCTTACTGCCCCATACTGATTTTGAAATAAGGCAATTCTACCTGAAATTTCACATTTGCCTGTAAAGCTGTAAAGACCCGCATCAAAGTATCAATTGTAACATTTCCGGCATTACTCTCAATTCTTGAGATTTGAGATTTTTGCACACCGATAAGTTTTCCTAATTCTTCTTGAGTCAAGTGACGCTTTTGACGTGTTTGTTTTATTGCTTTTCCGATTAAGTCCATTTGCAATTCGAACTCAAACTTATCCCTGTATGGAGTGCCGATTTTCCCGATAATTTCATCTTGAACTTCGTCCAATGTGTATGTTTTCATTTTTTACCTTTCTTTAGTTTTTTCTTGTCCTCAAAATACTCAAATCTTAATTGCTTTGCTCTTAGCAATTCTTTATCAGGAACTTTACTTCGCTTTTTAATAAATCCATGTGTGGAAACCACCAAAGTGTTTTTAGAATCTTCTTTGTCCCAAAATGCAAGCAAACGATATTTAAATCCATGATATAAAGTTTTAAATTCCCAGATTTCGTCGTTCAGCTTTTTGAAAAGCTCGATATTCTGCGTCAATTGAACTTTACGCATATTAAAAAGAATTTTTTCGTAGTGCTTTTTGTCAAGTTTACTAAGAAATTCAAATGCTTCGTCTAAAAATATGATCTCAAAAAGTTTATCCATTCATTTCCTTAACATCAATTACAAAGATAAGTATAAGTTTCGTTAAATGGAAACTATTTATTTTATCCCTCATGTCATTAATTCTAATCTGCTGAAAGATTTCAATGTTGAATTACAACCTTCTTTACAATTACTTTTTCATTATTTCTGATTATCAGTATATAAATCCCATTTGGGAGTTTTGAAGTATCGAAAGACACATCACCTGAATATGAATATTTTGAGTCAATTCTTCTTCCTAATTGATCGTAAATGCCAAATTGGGTATTAATATCATTACCTAAATCAGTTTGAATATGAAGAATATCATCAGCAGGTATTGGATATATGTTCGGCAGTATTGTTGATTTAGGTTCAGTAATTCCTGCAGGCTCATCGCAAGAGTAAATACTTACCATTGCTATGGAATCAATATCTGCTCCCAAATCTTTACCGTCGGTTCCTGAATTTTTATATGGACTCGAAGATGACAGCCGATAATCTCCTCCGGTATAATTTACAAAACCCACAGCCGCATTATTTGCAGGAAAAAAACTACCAACAGGATAATTCGTTGCAGAACCTCCGATGACTACATTTTTGGTGATAACCCAATTAGGATTAAAATACATAGCTAATGTAGTGTTTGCATTAGCAGTTCCACTACCGATAAAGCCATAAGCGGCATAAGATACTATATTGTTTTGAAAAACAAAATTATCAGTTTTCGGCTTGCCGTCAGAAACCAAATACGCATTAGTGCAAAAACCTGTATTATGGTCGAAAATCACATCCGTTACTCCGTTCAAAACCTGAAACATCCTGCCGTCTCCTCCCGTTCCAAGATTTGTAACGTTCAGTACATTGTTTTGGATGAGAATTCGCGAAGTTCTTTGGCTTATATTCGGGGCATCATAACCCGACATATTTATTCCCTGAGCTATATTCACAAATGTATTCAGCCGGATGGTAATATCTTGTACAACCGACCAGGGGGCAGTATTATTCTGATTGCGTGGAGTCAAAAGCAATGCAAAGCCGCTTTGAGCATTGGGCCAGTTGTTTTCCAGACGATTGCCTTCAACCAAAACGCGCTGAGCATTTTTGAATTCGAGTAAATTCTTAATATCCCATTGCTCTTTCATCCATGACAGAGGTTTAAAAAAAAGATTACAACGAATCTCAATATCTGACGGTACCGCGTTGGGAATGCTCGGATCTGAACCGCCAAACATAACATTTTCTCCGGCACCTTCCAGATAATTATTTACTATTTTCATTGGTCCGGTTGCACTATATGAACCCAAAGCCTGACTATCGGCTCCATCTTCTTTGCAATCAGAAATATATGAATCAATCACAGAAATATAGTTTCCGTTCATCAAAATACCGCGTCGGCTTCCGGCAGTCGGGTCGCCGTGGATGTAGCATCTATCGAATACAATGTTGTTTGGAAGAGTGCTTTCTGTTTTCTCACCGTTGCCAATATAGATTATGTTATATACAAAATTATTTGAAACAGGTTTGAACTCAATTCCAACAAACCTGTAATGATTTGCATTTGAAGCTGTATTAATAGTTGCACCGCTACCTGCGGCAACAACAATTACGGGCATATTGAAAGCATCCGTAGGACTAACCCTTATACATGGCTCAGGCAAACTTGAATAAGCTGAAGAACGGATGTAAATCCAACCCGTACCTGAAGTTTTGTTTGGCAGGGTGAAAGGACCCCTGAATGTGATTCCGGCTTGAAGTTCGATTATGTCACCCAAACTTGCATTATTCAGGGCTGACTGAAAATCAGCACTTGTTGTTACCGAAAACAGCTGTCCTCCTGTAGGAGATTCGTAAGGAGTTTGAATAAATATCCTGGGCAATTCAGGATAAACAGCGGCTTTAGAATAGCCGATTATCAAGGCAATAAAGCATACAATGAGCATGACAAATAATTTTATAGTTTTCATTTCTTTTTTTGTTAATTGAAAATTGCTATTCAATAGAAACTCACAATTCCGGTAGATGTTACAAGGAAGTGGGACCGAATCTGTTGAATAAAGTGTTTTTCATTATTCAGTCCATTATGTAATTGAATTTATTTGATTGTACAAAAAAAAGATTTTTATTTTAAGAATAAAAGATTAATTTTGTTATTATAAATAGGTATAAAAAGTATTATTACTCATTATTCTTTTGGAGCATCTATGAAGCTATTGACTATTCTGGCATTTTGCATGGCTTTTTTTCTTTCATCCTGTAGTGTTGAAGATATAATCAGCCAATTAGAAAAAGAAAAAGGCAAAGATAAAAAATTCGACTGCCCCGAGCTTAAAGCCAACTTCGGTTCTCCCTGCGTAACTGCGGACGGACAAAAAGGGATTATCAACAAAGATTGTAATTGCGAACCCACAATTAAAAAATTCGACTGTCCCAATATTCAGGCGAATTTTGGTGACCCCTGCAAAACAAGGGACGGTAAACCCGGTGTTGTCAATAGTGACTGTAATTGTGAACCATTGATTGGAAAATTTGATTGCCCCGATTTAAAGGCTAACTTTGGTGATCCCTGCATTACAACAGATAACACTCCTGGATTTGTTAACAAAGACTGCAAATGCGAGTCCATGATTAAAAAATTCGACTGCCCTGATATTCAGGCGAATTTTGGTGACCCTTGCAAAGCAAACGGTATGATGGGTTTTATCAATAAGGACTGCAAATGCGAAACAAAGATTGTTGGAAAATTCGATTGCCCTGACTTACAGGCAAACTTCGGCGATCCTTGCATTTCTCCTGATGGAACACCGGGTTTTGTGAACAAAGACTGTAAATGCGAAACTAAGATTATTGGAAAATTCGACTGTCCCGACTTAAGGGCAAACTTTGGTGACCCTTGTAAAACAACTGATGGCAAGAGGGGTATCATCAACAAAAACTGTAAGTGCGAACCCGTCATTATAAAATTTGATTGTCCTGACATTCCTGGAAACTTCGGCGACCCATGCAAAACAAGAGACGGACTAAAAGGTATAATTACCAAGGATTGTAACTGTACTCCTATGGCAAAATGACTTTATTTACATAAATAGGTTTCGTCTTTAGATATCAACTATATAAGGTGGCTGAAGTTATTTTTCAGCCACTTTTTTTAAAAATCAAAATCTTCTCCACAACCAAAATCCTTCATTTGCAACATTTCGTTTATTTCTTCTATTTCAAAATACTTTGGGTCAAAGTCATCACCCAACCACTCGACAAAGGATTCATATTCTTCATGTTCAGGTTGTTTTAAAATTTCCAACATATCCATGTAGCCCCATACTCCTCCGCAGTCTTCGGGTGGACAGCACATCTTGCCTGCTAAACAAACAGGGTATTTCAATTTATTATCAAAGGGTAATATTTTCTCTAATATAACATCATGCTCCCAACTATCACCAAAATCATATTCATAAATAATCTTTTCTTTTTCCAATTTCAATAAATCGGAAATTTTAATCTTTTTGTAATCTATACTGATTCCTTCGTCCCAAAAGTCATCATCCATTTTTACAGAATAGTAGGTTTTGTTTTTAATGAATTGATGTAAATGTGAATTTGTCCAGCCCATTGCAGTTTGAATTATCTTATGAAAGTCCGATAGCAATAAGTTGGAAGGAACCAATAATCTCCTCCAGATATTAGGTTTAGAATTTCTTAATGCCAGCTTAATCTGAAATATTTGTTTTGCCATACTCTTTCCTCTAACTATATTAAAAAATAAATACTGTGAATTTCGGGATAATATGTGCTATAACATTTTATTTGGTTTCATATATTATCAGAGTCAAAAATAGTAAAAATATTTTTGAAAGCATAATCAAATATTGATTTTGAAAAAAAATTCAACATTCTGATATTTGGTAAAGAGAATGAATAATTGTTCCTACTCACCAACCATAACAAATGCACCCCAATAGTAGGGCTTTTTGTATTTTGACTTTACTTCCTGTTGTGCATGGCTGAAAGCATCACGTTTTGGCATTCCTGTTACCCAGTTTTTGTAGAATGAACTCATTAATTCTTGTGTCGCTGAGTCATCTACTTTCCATAGTGACATAATCACCGACTTTGCTCCTGCTTGCTGAAATGCTCTTCTGAGCCCGAAAACACCTTCTCCGTTCTGAATCTCGCCTAATCCGGTTTCGCATGCACTAAGGACAACAAGTTCAGTTTTGTCCAAATCAAGATTCATGGCTTCGTAAGCCGTCAGCAGACCATTGTCTTCTTCATCACCAAGAATAGAATTTTCTTTCTTTAGAAAATTGTCAGCGCCCGTGAAGAATAATCCAGACCTGAGTAATGGATTCTCAATCAATTTCTTTTCATTAAAACCAAATATTTCTTTTGATTCTCTATTGACATCTTCAAGAAATAATCCATGTGTGGCAATATGAAGAACTCGAGGATTATTAGCTGTCTTTATTGCTGTTTTCAATGCATTATCTCCAAGATAGGAGCTAACTTCCCATTTTTTCTCAATTAGAAACTTTTCAATATCTTTTATTTCTTTTTCAGTTCCGGGAAGCTTGGTTAGATTAACACCTCTTGTACTTACCAATTGTTCGAATGAATTTTCATCTGCTTTTTTCCCTTTTATCTTTCTACTTGCTACTTTAACTTCATCCTCTGAGAGCTTAAAATTTGGATTACCAACTAACATGGCACTATTGTAAATATTGCTTTCCTGTTTGGTTTGATAGTAACCAAGAAGTAAGTCTTTTGTGCTGTTTACTTGTTGAATATCCTGAATATCCAGAATATATCTGCCGTCAGGAAGAATAAAAGTTGATTGATTGAGTTTGTTATAAATGCCATCTGTAGAGAAATATATTTTTTTAAAACCAACTAATCTTTCATTTAATTTAGACCAGTATCTTTCAAATGATTTTTTATCATCAACTTTTTTTTCTATGAGAGAACGATAGTCATTATAAAACTCATTCTCCAGTTCTTTTCCATTCTCAAAAACCATGATTTCCGGATGTTCTTCTGTTTGGTCGCTAACTATTAAAAAAGCATAAATAATTGAATCCTTAAAGCTTTTTGAATCAAAATATTTGTACCTCACAACTTCTACAGCGGCTTCGTCTGGCTTCAACAATGTTTGAATTTGTTTCCAACTGATATTCTTTTTTTCAAAACTTTGCTTGAAAATCTCTGAATTAATACTTAGCGACCTTTCAAGCTCATTTGCATTTTTTTCAATAGAATCCAGATTTATTCTCTTCTTTTTTAATTCTAAATCTGACATTTTATATAAAGTGACAAGGTATTCCCTCAAATCTGACCATTCTCTAAATTGCTCTATTAAATTTGAATCTCCTGAGTTGACAATCCTTTGTTTAATTCTGTTAGATGAGTTCAATAACATTGATTTAGTAAATAAACAATTGTCATACATGTTACATAAAATAGCAGGATTATATTTAGCACGATTACAGGCATAGGAATTGAAAGATTCAAAGTTACTACTGACTGTATTCCAGAATAATCTCTTTTCTTTATCCGAAAGTGAAGGAAAATAAGTGTTTATGATATTTTTATAAATGTCAAGAGTCTCCTTAAATAATGGTTCCGCTTCTTCGGAACGATTACTCCCTGATAGAAAAGATGCCCTGTTTTTTATGAAATATGCTAAATCGGGATGATTCCCTTTGTAGATTCTTCTGCTCATTTCAAGCACTTCATTATAAAGTGGTTCTGCTTCGGCAATTCTTCCTTTTTCGAAATAAAACATTGCGAGATTGTTAAGTGTTCTAATTAAATCCGGATGATCAACTTTGAAAATATGCCTATTCATTTCAAGAGTTTCCATGTAATATTTTTCTGCTTTTTCATCCATTTTCATATTACAATATAATTCTGCCAGATTACTAAGGGTGGTAGCTGTTTGAGGATGATCCGATTTATAAAGTCTTCTTCTCATCTCAATTGATTCTAAATATAGTGGTTCTGCCTCAACGTAATTTCCTCTTCGATCATAGAAAAATCCCATGTTATTTAGACTAATAGCTATCATAGGATTGTCTTTTTTATAAATTCTCCTCTGCATATTCAATGATTCCTTAAACAGAGGTTCAGCTTCCTTGAAACGTCCCTTGGCTTCCAAAAAACGAGCCATGTTATTCATACTCCCAGCCACCAAAGGATTGTCTGATTGGAACAACCTGCCTGCCATATCAAGAGCTTCTTTGTAAAGTTTTTCAGCTTCCTTAAATTTCCCTCTGTTATCATAAAAAGCTGCTATACTACCAATAATGCCAACTAAACTTGGGTGATCTCCCTTGAAAAGCCGTCTTCCCATTTCTAAATTTTCAATGAATAATGGTTCAGCTTCAGAACAATGACCAGTTATAGTCAATAAATTAGCCATTTTACCGATACCCTTATTTAAATCCGGATTATCGCCCTTATACAGATTCCTTCTCATTTGAAGTGATTCTTTCAGCAAGGGAAGTGCTTCATTATATGACCCTATCGTATTATAAAAAGAGGACATATTGTCAAGACTAATTGCTAAATCAGGATGGTCTCCAATAAATAACCGCCTTCTCATTTCAAGTACTTCTTTATGAATTGGACCTGCTTCGTCAAATCGTCCTAAATTTTGAAGAAAAAGAGCATAATTATTCATTGAGGTTGCTAAATCCGGATTGTCTCCTTTAAATAGTCTTTGACTCATTTCTATGTTTTCCTTAAACAAAGGTTCTGCTTCAGAATATTTACCCATCTCGACAAGAAAATATGCTAAATTACCAATAGCATAGGTCAGAAAGATATTGTCACTCTTAGAATTTTTCCTTCTTATTTCAAGAACTTCTTTGAGATAATGTTCTGTTTTATCTGTTTTACCCAAATCCTCATAAAAAAAAGCAATTTCATTAAGATTATCAGCTAATGCATTATCATCAACATTTACCAGCCTCTTTCTAATTTTTTCAGATTCAAGATAGAAAAACTCAGCTTTATCAAAATTCCTGATTTTTCTATTCCAATAACCAAGCCTCAAACAGTTATCAGCAATTTTAACATTATCAGATTTAAAATAATTTTTATACAATTCTAACGATTTTATTCCAATTTCAATTGCTTTTTCATCATTATCCAAATCATCATACAAATCAGCAATTAAAAAAATATTATCTGCGTAATTTGAATCTGTTTTATCGAATTGCCTTTCAGCCATAGCTAATGCTTGCTCAGCTATTTTAAATGCAATCTGAGACTCTTTATTAACCTGATAAGCTTTCGAACTATCCATAAGTTCCTTCCAGGTCTGGGCATTAGTATTTTGAAATGGATTTAATAGAACACAAAGAGTACTGAACAACAAAATTAGTATTTTTTTCAAAATATTATTCCTTATTAAAATTAGCAATTACGTAAAGTTTATTTCGTTTTATATGATAATATATTTTAGGTCAGACTAATAATTTTTAAATTTATTTATGTCGTTGATCTGAATTACTTTAGATTCAGAATTATTACTATAATTTCAAGATAATAAATTCAATTAAATTTCAGACAGTTCAGATTACTATCTGTTCTTCAACTCAAAAATTCAATAATTGACTTCTAAAAAAAACGTTCATTTTACAAATACAATGAAAATGTTTAGCCTGCCTAAAATCTAACTGTTTGTCAATCCTAAACTTACATAAAAATTTTCTTAATTTTCTTTTGCCGTTTTGGGGTTTATTAGGGAAAACTTTCGTAAATTTGTTTTTTATGTTCGTTACGAATATGAAAAACTATGGTTGAATTGTAAATCATATATTAATAGATTTTTAATTTCTGTGATTAGGAGATAATTAGATGGATAAGAAAAAAGTTTTTGAGACAATTGACGGAAACGAAGCCGCGGCTTGGGTTGCATATCGCGTGAATGAAGTATGTGCAATCTATCCCATCACTCCATCTTCAAACATGGGTGAATGGGCAGACGAATGGTCTGCCAAAGGTTTGAAGAATATTTGGGGCAATATTCCGAGTGTTGTCGAAATGCAGAGCGAAGGCGGAGCCGCCGGTGCTCTTCACGGTTCATTGCAGGCTGGTGCTTTAACCTGCACATTCACTGCTTCGCAGGGTTTACTGCTTAAAATTCCCAATATGTTTAAAATTGCCGGTGAGCTAACCCCCACCGTGTTTCATATCAGTGCACGTGCACTTGCCGCACACGCTTTGTCAATATTTGGTGACCACAGCGACGTTATGTCTGCCCGTTCAACAGGTTTTGCAATGCTTGCCGCCGCATCAGTTCAGGAAACAATGGATTTGGCTTTGGTTTCACAAGCATCCACTCTGAAATCCAGAATCCCGATGCTGTTCTTCTTCGATGGCTTCCGTACATCCCACGAAGAATCGAAAATCGAAATTGTTTCTGATGACGATATGAGAGCAATGATTGACAACGATTTAGTAATTGCACATCGCAACAGATGTCTCTCCCCAGACCATCCCGTGCTTAGAGGAACCGCTCAGAATCCTGATGTATTCTTCCAGAATCGCGAAACAGTAAATTCATTTTATACCAAATGCCCTGATATAGTTCAGGAAGAAATGGATAAATTTGCTAAACTCACAGGCAGACAATATAGATTATTTGAATATCATGGTGCTCCCGATGCCGAAAGAGTAATAGTATTAATGGCTTCAGGTTGCGAAACTGCACATGAAACTGTTGACTATATGCTTGCACAAGGCGAAAAAGTCGGTGTTCTTAAAGTAAGACTTTACAGACCATTTGACGTAAAAAGATTCATGGAATCATTGCCTTCAACTGTTAAAACTCTTGGTATTTTAGACAGAACAAAAGAACCCGGTGCCACAGGCGAACCTCTTTATACCGATATTATCACTGCACTTTACGAAGGCCTTCAGGAAGGCTGGGGTTCGGTTAAGCAAATGCCAAAAGTTATCGGCGGACGCTACGGACTTTCCTCCAAAGAATTTACTCCAGCAATGATTAAATCAGTTTTCGACAATATGTCGCTTACTGACCCCAAGAATCACTTCACAATTGGTATCAATGACGATGTTACTCACACAAGTCTTGAATTCGACCCTGAATTTTCAATCGAAGCAGACAGCGTTGTCCGTGCATTATTCTACGGTCTTGGCTCGGACGGTACTGTTGGTGCAAACAAAAACTCAATCAAGATTATCGGCGAAAATACTGATTTTTACGGTCAAGGCTATTATGTTTACGATTCGAAGAAAGCCGGAACTCTAACTGTTTCCCATCTTCGTTTCGGACCAAAACCAATACGTTCGACATACCTTATTAATAAAGCAAACTTTATCGCTTGCCATCAGACAGTATTTATTGAAAAATATGATATGCTGAAGAATATCATTGAAGGCGGTACATTCCTTATCAACACTCCTTTCAGCAAGGATGAAGTTTGGGATATTCTACCTTTGCAGGTTCAAAAAGACATACTCAACAAAAAAGTAAAACTATATACAATTGATGCTCAAAAAGTTGCCGAAACAAGCGGCATGGGCAGAAGAATTAACACAGTCATGCAAGTTTGCTTCTTTGCAATTTCCGGAATTCTCCCAAGAGAACAGGCAATTCAGGAAATCAAAAATTCTATCATTAAAACTTATGGCAGAAAAGGCGATGAGATTGTCAAGATGAATCTTCAGGCTGTTGATAACACATTGGCTAATCTATATGAAGTTCCTGTTCAAAACAAGCTGACTGCAACTTTCGATTTACCCGATTCAGTACCTTCAAATGCACCTGACTTCATTAAAAATGTTTTGGGTGAAATCATTGCCGGACGCGGAGACAGTATCCCCGTCAGTGCATTCCCTGTTGACGGAACTTTCCCGACAGCATCCACTCAATATGAGAAAAGAAATATTGCTCTTGAAATTCCTGTTTGGGATGAAGAAATTTGTATTCAGTGCGGAAAATGTTACTTCGTTTGTCCACACGCCACAATTCGCCCCAAAGTATATGATGCAAAATTCCTTGAAGGTGCACCTGCAACATTCAAAGCAGTAGCCGCAAGAGACAAAGAATTCGCAGGAATGAAATATACTCTTCAGGTTGCTCCCGAAGATTGTACCGGATGCGGAGTATGTATTGAAGTTTGCCCTGTCAAAAATAAATCAAATACAAGCTTAAAAGCTTTGAATATGGCTCCTCAGCTACCGCTGAGAGTACCTGAAAAAGAAAATTGGGAATTCTTCCTTAATTTGCCTGAAGTTGACAGAAATCTTCTTAAAGTTTCAAATATCCGCCAACAGCAGATGCAGAGACCACTTTTTGAGTTCTCGGGTGCATGTGCAGGTTGCGGCGAAACACCATATATCAAACTTGTTTCTCAGCTCTTCGGCGACAGAGCAATTGTTGCAAATGCAACAGGTTGTTCTTCAATCTACGGAGGTAACCTCCCAACAACCCCATGGGCAAAAAATGATATTGGCAAAGGTCCCGCATGGTCTAATTCATTATTCGAAGACAATGCCGAATTTGGTTTGGGCTTCAGACTTGCTATTGACAAACAAAATGACATCGCAATCGGTATGCTCCACAAAATGGAAGCAGAAATCGGTTCCGAATTGGTTGCTGAATTAATAAATGCAAATCAAAAAGAAGAATCAGGGATTTTCGAGCAGAGAATCAGAGTTGAAAAACTCAAATCAATTCTTGAAGGAAAAAATACCGACGATTCGAAGAGACTTCTTTCGGTTGCAGATTATCTTGTTAAGAAGAGTGTCTGGATTATCGGCGGCGACGGCTGGGCTTATGATATTGGTTACGGTGGTTTGGACCACGTGATTGCATCAGGCAAGAATGTAAATATTCTTGTTCTCGATACCGAAGTTTATTCCAATACAGGTGGTCAGGCTTCAAAAGCATCGCCAATTGCCGCAGTTGCAAAATTTGCCGCTAACGGCAAACCAACCGGTAAGAAAGATATTGGTATGATGGCTATGTCTTACGGAACTGTATATGTTGCTTCGGTTGCAATGGGTGCAAAAGATGAGCACACATTAAAAGTATTTCTGGAAGCAGAAGCTTATGATGGTCCTTCGATTATTATTGCTTACAGCCATTGTATTGCTCACGGTATTGATATGAACAATCCTCTGAAACAGCAAAAACTTGCAGTTGATTCAGGTCAGTGGTTGCTTTACAAATACAATCCCATGCTTGCCGCAGAAGGTCACAATCCGTTAGTATTCGACACCAAAGAACCAAAAGTGAAAGTTGCCGACTACATGCTTTCTGAAAACAGATTCAAGATGCTTACTTTGAGCAAACCTGCACTTGCACGCGATTTATTCAAAATAGCCCAGACAAACGTCGAAAAGAGATTTTCTCTCTATCAGTATTTGGCTGACCGTAAATTTGATGACCAAGCGAAACCAGAATAATAAATTAAGAACAACATTTAAAAATAAGAATATATTTAAGGAGTAAAATATGGATTTAACAACAAGCTATTTGGGAATGAACCTTCGTTCACCATTGGTTGTTTCAGCCTGTCCATTGTCTGACGATATTAAGAATTTCAAGAAAATGGAAGATGCAGGTGCCTCTGCGATTGTACTTTATTCGCTTTTTGAGGAGCAGTTGCGTCTTGAACAGAAAGAATTATTTTATCATACAGCAAGCAGTTCGAATATTTCTTCCGAGGCTATGTCGTTTTTCCCCGAACCGGATGAATTCCGTCTTGGTCCCGAGGAATATCTCGAGCATATCCGCAAAGCAAAAGAAGCCGTAAAAATTCCGATTATTGCCAGCTTGAACGGTTCCACCGACGGCGGATGGATTGATTATGCAAAAAAAATGCAGGATGCCGGTGCCGATGCAATTGAATTGAACATCTATGCAATACCCACAAATATGGATATGCCTGCTCTTGCTATTGAACAAAACTACATTGATATTTTAAAACATGTCAAATCTGCTGTTACTGTTCCTGTTGCAATCAAACTTAGCCCGTTTTTCACAAACATGGCAAATCTTGCTCAGAAACTTGATGATGCAGGTGCTGATGCTTTGGTGCTTTTCAACAGATTTTATCAGCCAGATATTGATATTGAAGCACTTGAAGTTAAACCTCAGGTTCAGCTAAGCCATCCAAATGCGGCAAGACTGCCTATGAGATGGATTGCTATTCTCAAAGGCAAAATCAGAGCAAACTTAGCCGCCACAAGCGGTATCCACTCGGGATACGATGCCATTAAAATGCTTATGGTCGGTGCAGACGTAACAATGCTCTGCTCGACACTGCTCAAAAACGGCATTTATCATCTGATGCAGATTGAAAGAGAAATGATGGAATGGATGCAGGAGAAAGAATACGAATCTGTTAAGCAAATGCAAGGAAGTATGAGCCAGATGAGAATTCCTGACCCTGATGCATTCGAAAGAGCAAATTACATGAAGGCTTTGACAAGCTATAAATTCTAATTATGGTTTTTTTATTTTCGTACAAATTTTGGTTTGTTTGAAAAAGAGATTAATAATTTTGTTATTATCAGTTTATGCAAATATTTTTCAAAAGAGCAGTTCAATCCTGAATTGCTCTTTTGTCGTTTTTGAGCTAAAACCTGATAATTTATAAACATAGATGACAGATAATAAATAACGGACTATTCAGTCTTAATGCAGATTATTTTTTAAATTATTATTTTTAACAATTAACGGTTATATGGAAAAGCAAATTCAATACTTGGAGGAAGCAACCATTCGTTTTGCAGGCGATTCCGGTGACGGTATGCAACTATCGGGAACCCAGTTTTCCAATACTTGCGGTACGCTTGGAAATGATGTGAACACCTTCCCTGATTACCCATCTGAAATCAGAGCTCCCGAAGGCACTCTTTACGGAGTTAGTGCTTATCAGATTCAGTTTGCGGCAAAAAGAATCAACACTTTTGGAGACAAACTTGATATTCTTGTCGCAATGAATGCTTCATCACTCAAAGTCAACATGCCGAAACTCAAAGACAATGCTATTATCATTGCCAATTCAGCAGGTTTTGACGAAAAAAATCTTAAACTCGCTAAATACGAACACAATCCTCTTAACGACGACTCTTTGAAAAAATACAGAGTTGTTCCGATTAACATCAATGAACTGGTTAGAATTGAACTTAAAGATACTGTCATGTCGGTGAAGTATGTTGACAGAACTAAAAATATTTTTGCTCTCGGTATGACTTACTGGCTGTTTGACCGCAATCTGGAACCAACTCAAAAATGGTTACATGATAAATTTGGCAAAAAACCGGATGTGTACGAAGCTAATCTCAAAATTCTTCAATCAGGTTATGACTTTGCTAAAAATTCTGACCTGATGCCTGTTCAATACGTGATTAAAACTGCCGGATTAAAACCCGGTTTCTATAGAAATATTACGGGCAACGAAGCCGCAGCTCTTGGTTTGGTTATCGCTTCAAAAAAAGCGAATCTTCCTTTGTTCCTTGGCTCCTACCCTATCACTCCTGCAACTGAAATTTTGCATTTCATTTCCGGATACAAAAAACACGGTGTAAAGCACCTTCAGGCTGAAGATGAAATTGCAGGAATTTCGAGTGCAATCGGTGCATCCTTTGCAGGTTATCTTGCCGCTACAACAACCAGCGGACCCGGTTTGTCCCTTAAAGTTGAAGCAATGGGACTTGCCTGCATTCTTGAACTTCCATTGATTATTATAAATGTACAAAGAGGCGGACCAAGCACAGGGCTACCAACAAAACCCGAGCAGTCAGATTTGCTCATGGCTATGTGGGGAAGGCACGGCGAAGCTCCTATTCCGATAATTGCCGCAACAAGCTCAGAAGATTGTTTCAATATGACCTTGGAAGCCGCAAGAATTGCTCTGAAGTATATGACTCCCGTTATTCTGCTGACTGACGGTTACATTGCTCAGGGAACAAATCCTTTCAAAGTACCAAGCCTCGATGAGTTACCCGATATTTCAACTCATTTTGCTACCGACAACCAAAACTTCCAGCCATACAGCCGCAATCCCGAAACTCTTGCACGCCCGTGGGCAATCCCCGGAATGCAGGGATTTGAGCATCGCGTAGGCGGTTTGGAAAAAGAAGATATTACCGGACTCGTTAGCCAGGACCCGATTAACCACCAGAAAATGGTTGATTACCGCCAGGCAAAAGTTGATGGAATTGCAAAAGATATTCCTCTTGCAACTATTTCCGGTCCTCAGGAAGGCGATTTGCTCGTTCTTGGATGGGGCGGAACTTTCGGTGCCATTCAGGATGCAATTCAAAAAGTCAGAGAAGAAGGCAAAACTGTTTCGTTCTGCCAGCTACGGTATCTGAATCCATTCCCAAGCAATATGGAAGAAATTCTTTCGAAATTCAAAAGGGTTCTTATCCCCGAATTAAACAGCGGACAGTTGAAAACTATCCTTCAGGCTAAGTTCATGAAACCGATTATCGGTTTGAACAAAGTACAGGGTTTACCGCTGAAAGCATTCGAAGTCGAAGATAAAATTAATGAACTTTTACAGGAGACAAAATAATATGAGAACTTTAGTTGATGAAATACTAAATATTCCTCATCAGGGACCGGTCGAAACAACTCCAAAAGACTTCAAAGCTCCTATTGAAGTTCGTTGGTGTGCCGGTTGCGGTGGATTTTCAATTCTTTCGCAGACTCAAAGGATTCTTTCAACTCTCGGTATCCCAAAAGAAAAATTCGTTTTCATTTCGGGTATCGGCTGTTCTTCTCGTTTCCCCTATTATATGGATGTTTTCGGCATGCACACCATGCACGGCAGAGCACTTCCAATAGCTTCGGGTGTTAAAATTGCCAGACCTGACCTTTCGGTTTGGGTTGCAACAGGTGACGGCGACGGATTGAGTATCGGCGGTAACCACTTTATTCACACAGCAAGAAGAAATGTAAACCTCAACGTTTTACTATTCAATAATGCTGTTTACAGTCTTACAAAAGGTCAGTACTCCCCGACTTCGTTAGAAGGACAGGTAACGAAATCCTCTCCTCTCGGTGCTTTGGATGACCCGTTCAACCCTGCAGTTCTTGCATTGGGTGCAGGTGCATCATTTGTTGCCAGAGCTTACGACCGCGACGTTCAAACCATGCAGTATATGTATGAAAGAGCCGCAAAACACAGAGGTTTTGCATTTGTCGAAACTTATGCAAATTGTGTGATTTTCAATGACGGAGCTTTCGACCTTTATACGAAAAAAGAATCCAGAAAAGAGAATTCCGTTGAAATGATTCACGGAAAACCGCTTATTTTTGGTGATAATAACGATAAAGGTATTCGTTTGGACGGATTTAAGCCTACTGTTGTTTCTCTGGAAGACGGAAAATGGTCAGCCGACGATTTGCTCGTTCATAATGAACAGGATTCAACACTGGCGTTTATATTGGCAAATATGACCTATAATCCCGAATTACCAAGACCTATGGGAGTTTTTCAGGCAATCGAAAGACCTACTTATGAAGACAAGGTAGAAGCACAACTCGAATTTTACGGAGCAAAACCCGGTGCCGGCGACATGGATGCCTTGCTCAAGGGCGAAGACTTCTGGGAAATTGTATAGAAATTATTCTTAATTTATAGATACAAATTGAAAAGCCGGATTGCAAAATCCGGCTTTTTTTTTATTTTCTATTTACAAAATATAACTTAACCTACATTATTTATGATTCATTCAATTTCTTCTACGTATTTTTACGTAGAAAAACTACGTAGTTTTTGGTATATATCTTTATCAGCTAAATAATACTTGCTTTGCTTAAAAATTATTGTTAAATTGGAAATGTAACTGTTAGTATCATGTTATCTTATGTCAGGAGTTTTCTCCTGACATCTTAAAACAATTGAAAATGAATATAAACTTTAAACAAATCAAAGGAATCGGCAGGAGGGAACTCCTGCCGGGAGGTAAGAAAATTGAAATTAGAAATTTATACCGTGTGGGGTTACCCTGTTTACACTAAAGAATTTCAAGGTTTAGATGCCTTAAATAACTTGAACGTTTTTTCTATGATAAATAGTAGCGGTTTATATCTTTACAAAATTTCAAGGAATGGGTTAATCATCAAAACCGGAAAATTTGCAAAGTAGAACAATATGAAAAAGATTCAGAATATTCGTTATGCGATTTCAACAACAATTGCTGGGATAGGTTTTCCTATCCCAGCTAAGTTCGCCATTCTTAAAATGCTAATGTTTCTCGTTATCACATCTCTTTTAGGTACTTCTTCTTTATTATCAAATAAATATCAATGGGATTCTGTATATTCTGAACCAACTTCTTATGTTGTTTCAATAGATAACGCAGATTCAATAAATATAATGGCATATTATGCAAATCACGGAGCATATAGATTGATTCTAAAATCTTCTGATGCCGGAATAACTTGGAAATCAGTTTATTGTGATACTACAATATTGGTGTCCAAAATGGCTCGACCAAAAGATTTGGCTTATCCTACAAAAAATTTTTGTATAGCCACCTCGGATTCAAATTATTATATAAAAACAACTGATTGCGGCGATACATGGAAAGAATATCAAGTTGATACATTGTTTGAAGACAGAGGGTTACAGCATGTTAGTATGTACGATGATAAGCATGGAATCATGACATCAACTCATTTCATGTACATTTCTGATGACG
>CAZSHX010000008.1:0-83160 GCA_964606895.1 uncultured Hyphomicrobiales bacterium | reverse complement strand
TTGAGAGTAGTTTAAAAGATAAGAAGATAAAACTTGAATCCTATGTAACACCACCGACTTTGGATGACCAAGCACAAATTGAATCTATTAATAAGGATATAATTTCACTTGAACAGAAAAGACTTGCCAAACAAAAAGAAATTCAAACACAGGAAAAGTCAATATACGATGAACAGGTTAAAGTAATTAAGGAACAGCAGGAAAAAGAGCAAAAGGCTGTTGAAGACAAGTATTCTAAAGAAGAAGAGTTGTTAAAGAAATTCAATGAAACTTGGTTTTCGGGCGTTCAAAAGAGAAACGAAGCCGATAAAAATGATGCCCTTCAAAAGATTTCCGATGAAGAAAAGAAGAAACTCGATGAACTCCAGAAATGGCAAGACATGGGAGTTATCAGCAAAGAAGAATACGAGAAAAAGAAAACTCAAATAGAAGAAGATGCTCGAAAGGAACGTGAAAGAAAAGAAGACGAATTTAGAAAGAAGCAATTAAGGGTTGATTCCCAAAAGCAAGGTCTTGACCAAGAATTGCAAAGGAAGAAAGATTCGGATATTCTTAAAATTCAAAAGCAAGGAATCGATAAACAACTAAACCTTTTAAAACAGAAAGCCAAGAAATTTGACGAGCAAGGCAAACCAATTTTTGATTCAAAAGAAGACCAGGAAGCATATAAGAACCTCGGTAAGCAACTTGACGATACCGAAAAAATGATTAAGGATAAGGGAGATACTCTTGGAGTAGTAACCAAAGATTTGCAGACTACTGTTACTGACAGCTTGAGCAACCTTTTTGCTGGTGATCCGACAGCTGCAGCTGACAGTTGGAGAAAGTTTTTCGGACAACTTGCAGGGATGTTGCAAGCAAAGGCTTCTGCTTTTATCTTGGATTTGATTCTATCACCTGGAACAATGGAATATCTTTCCGCTTTACCTTTTCCAGCGAATGTTATTGCGGTACCAGTTATAACCGGAGTTGTTTATACAGCTGTCAAAGCTATTACAGACCCAATTATTTCTGCAATTTTAAGCTTTTCTTCTGGCGGTCGTGTTGACCAACCAACTATGGCAATTATTGGAGATGCTTCTCGCTTAGGCGGAAGAAATCGGGAATGGATTTTCAATGATTCACAGCTTAAAGCTACAGTTCAAATGGCCAGTGTCGGTTCAAATACGATGCTAATCGCCAAACTCGACAGAGTTGAAAAGCTTTTAGCTTCACAGGAACTCAAGACAACTCTGAGAGGAAGCGATATTGATATAGCGTTGAGGAGGACAATAATTTACAATCAAAAAAGAATGAAATAGCTGAGGAATAAAAGAAATAATGCAAAATTAGAAATCATTTTTGTGTATTTTTGAATTTTGATTTTTTTTATTTTTATAGATTTGTTTGTGAATTAAGGATGATATGTCTTTTTTTATTAAAGAGAAAACTATTGAGAAGTTGAAGGAACTTTTTCCAAGGGAATTATCAAAAGAAACGTTGGAATATCTTGGTTTAAGAGCTAGTCGCAGTGAGAATTTATTTAATCGAAATTATATGAAGTTAATATTATGGTTATTTGATGATTATCGAAATTTAAAAACAAACATAATCCAGCAATCCAAGGATGCTGGTGTGGATTTTAGAACGGGATAAAAATGTTTTACAGAGATTTTGAAAATATCGAAGTAAGTCCTGAATGGTGTTTCACTAACGTCCGTTCTGTTGAGCAATGGACACACGGTTATCATAGATACCCAGCTAAATTTCTACCAAACTTAGTAAAAAAGCTAATTGAAGAATATACTCAAAAGAATGATTTGATTGCCGATTTGTTCGCAGGTTGTGGAACTACGCTTGTAGAAGCAAAAGTGCATGGTAGAAAATCTATTGGTGTAGATATCAATCCAGTTGCAAAGCTTATTACTAAAGCTAAAACTAACCCTATTGAGCCGAAAGAATTAGAACAGCAATTTAACTTGATTGTCAATAACTTCGCATTATTTGACATAGATAAATATTCTAATTTATCAGTTCACGACCGATTGGACTACTGGTTTTCTCAAGAATACAAATCTAAAATTGCTTTCCTTTATGATAAAATTTTGGATATAAATGATGAAACTATTAAGGAATTTTTCCTTGTTTCATTGTCTCATATATTGAAAAATTGCTCAAAGTGGTTGCAATCAAGTACAAAACCACAGATTGATCCTAAGAAAGTGCCAACAGATCCTTTTTTAGCTTTTCCTGCACATTCAAAACAGATGATAAAAAAGAACTCAGAATTTTATAACCAACTGGTAACACAGAAATTCTTTAAAACAAAATGTGAAATCAGATTGGAGGATGCTCGAAAAACATCAATAAGAGCAAATTCCGTAAGTGCAATTATTACATCTCCTCCTTATGTTACATCTTATGAATATGCGGATATTCATCAACTAACCGCATATTGGTACGAGTATATTACTGACCTAACTAAATTTAGAAAAAACTTTATTGGAACTTTTTATTCTTTAAATCAAGAACTAAGTTGTTTTTCAGGAATAGCACAAGAAATAGTAAATAATCTTGCTGAAAAAGATAAACGAAAAGCTAAAGAAGTAGCTAATTACTTTAATGATATGCAATCTGTTGCGAAGGAAATGAAAAGAATTTTAAAGAACGATGGTCACATTTGTTTAGTAATTGGTAATACAACTTTCAATAACGTTAAAATAAAATCTGCTGAAGTTTTTACCGAAATGTTAACATCTATTGGATTTGAAATGATAGAAATTATAAAAAGAAGTATCCCGAATAAGTTAATACCGACTATTAGAGACAAAAAAACAGGAAAATTCTCCAAATTAGATAATAAAGATAGTAAACTTGTTTATCCTGAAGAATACATTTTAATAGCAAAGAAGGTGAAACATGGCAATAATTAATCAAAATAGTCAACCATTTAAGCCTTATGCACGGTTGATAAATATTATTGGTGATCAGTTGATTACTGATAAAAAAGTAGCAATTATAGAAATTTTAAAAAATTGTTATGATGCTGATGCAGAAAATGTACAAGTACGATTTTGTAATATGGATAATTATGGAAAGAATTATTTAACTGAGAAAGAACAGCCGTTTATCGAAGTTGAAGATGATGGTGATGGTATGACATTAGAAACTATCACTAATGTTTGGCTTAGACCTGCAACACCAGTAAAATTAGATAAAAGAAAACAAAAGAAGAATATTACAGTAAAAGGTAGAATTATTCAGGGTGAAAAAGGAATTGGTAGATTTGCTATTCATAAGCTGGGTGAGAAAATAGGACTTTATACAAAAGCAATCAACAACAACGAAATTAGACTCGAAATGGATTATACTGAATACAATCCAGAGAAGGCTGATTTGTTCAATCAACCACCAGAAGAATACAAGTTACTTGAAGATGTTAGCAATAGCTGGTTTGTAAATAATCCACCCGAAGAAATCAAAAAAGAAAAAGGAACGTTGATCAGGATATACAACATGAGGGAGAATTGGAATTCTAATGATTTCAAGGAGTTGTTTAAATCTATTCAACGATTAATACCTCCAAAAGATGAAAATGCAAAGACACTTGAAATAGATTTTAAGCAAGATTTCATTGTAAAAATGTTTGTTAATAAAAAAGAATATGCTCCTGAAGACATTATCACTTTCAGTGATGTAATCGAAAGAGCTCAATTTACGATGATTGGTGAAGTCACTGCAGAAGGAATTTTGAAATTCACTTATAAATCTACTGCACCTTATAGAGAAATTAAAAACAGAGAAATTGATTTGCTAAGCATAGAATCTCTAAGTAAATATCAATATCCATCACAGACAACCAAAGATTGGTTTACTGAATTTAACCGAAAGCCAATTTGTGGATATTTTAAATTCTCATTTTATGCTTTTAATTTGAAAAATAGGGATAAAACCATATTAACAAAAGAGATTGAACAATTTATTAAGCAAAACTTTGTATATTTATTTCGAGATGGTGTGAGAGTTTATCCTTTCGGGGAACCTGGTTATGATTGGCTTGAATTAGATAAATTAAGGGCAAGAGTACGTGCTGGAGATTATATTAGTTATAATGATTTAACTGGTTTTGTTTATATTGGACAGGGGCAAAATGAAAATCCATTATTGAAAGACTCAACCAATCGTCAAGGGATGATGAATATTGATGGAGCATATGAGGATTTCAAGAAACTTGTTACTTTGGTTACGCAAGTATTAAATACAGAAAAGAAGATTGACGAAAATAAAGCTAATATTTTAAAAGAGAAATCATTTAGTGATTCTGTCGATATTGTTGAGAAATCATTCAACTCCTTAAAATCAAGTCTTGAGAAGATAGACAACAGGGAAGTACTTGAAAAAGCAAACAAGTTCCTTAACACTGTAAAAAAACATAACATAATGATGAAAGACAGGATGGAAATAGTTGAAGATTTAGCTGGTCTTGGAATGGCTGTAGAAAAAGCTTCGCATGATGCTCTCACCCTTCTTTCAAAAATGAGAAATAATGTAAAAGACTTTAGAGTTAAAGCAAAGAATCATGATTTTACTAATACAGATTTAATTTCACTGCTGAGTGAATTAGATGAAAATCTAAATTTTGTATATGACGAAATGCAAGTAATTCAACCGCTATTTAAAAACCAACGTAAAGCAATAAAGGATGTAAGTGTTTATGAAAGTATTGAAAAAGTTATCAAATATTTCAGGCGTGATATAGATGGAAAAATTACTGTAAAAATATTAAAAGATGAGGATGTTATTATTAAAACCAATACCGGTCTTATCCTGCAAATTTTGATAAACCTACTGGATAATGCTGTTTATTGGGTAAACAAAAATCAATCCAAAGATAAAGAAATTATATTTAAACTTAATAGTAAAAGTAGCTCAATAATTATTGCAGACAACGGACCCGGCATCCGTGAAGATGTAATTCCGATGATTTATAATGAGTTCTTTTCTTTAAAATTAGATGGTCGAGGCTTAGGACTTTACATCGTTAAAGAAATACTTCTCCGAATTAATGGAGAAATTTCGGTAGTTCAGAATGGACAAGAAGGACTACTCCCTGGTGCTAATTTCATTGTTAAATTTAATCAGGAGCAATAAAATGGAAGGAATAATACTATTTGCCGATGATCATATTTTTGATACTGATAGAGAAGAAAATAAACTTTTTCAGAAATTTAATTCTGATGTTAATTTTTCTATTTTACCAATAAACAATCTAAGTACCCTTGAAAAAGCAGTCGCTTCAATGTCAACTATAAAAGCTTTGATTCTTGATTGGAATTTTGAACGGAAAGTTGAAGAACATGACGATGATGAAAATTTCATAGACATACCTGATGAAAATCCGTTTCAGTTTTTAAAATCTCAGAAAATATTTTCCCTTGTCTATTTGTATTCAATGAATGAGATTGCTCAAGAAATAAAGGAGGAATTACAGTCTTTGTATAATGATAAAATATTTTTTGAAATTAAAGGGAACATGAACGAATCAGATAAAGAATATAAGAAAATTATTGATGGTATTAATTCCTTTGAAGATAAAAATAAGCATTTGAATGTACCTTTCATTTGGAGTCAGACAATTAACCAAGCTTCACAATCAATATTCTCAGAATTAGAACAGGCTGATAAATATTGGATTAAAGAACTTTTTTATAGCTCTGTAAGAAAATTCAATAAAACAACAGGTGAACCGACTGTTATTGAACTTGATCCTACAATTGAAGTTATTACATTATTTCAGAATCTAATTTCCGAAAGACTGATACAAGAGACATCACTAAAAAAGTCAATTAGTGATTACTCGGTAGCAAATTTTAAAAGCATAACTGAAACAAATGAAATTCTCAATTTATATTCTAAACTCTATTATTCTAAGCCCCAAGAAACTGATTCAATTATGACTGGAGATATTTATCAACTCAGTAAAGAGAATTTTGGAATTGTAATTTCTCCTGAATGTGATTTGTCTAAACTTATTAAAAGGAATGAAAAGGTTGAATTACTCTGCTTTACTAAAAAGAGTTTTAAAACTATCAATGATTTTTGTAAAACAAATGAAGAAATAATTCGGGCGTATAATCAAGAAATATCTGCTCTACATTTACTACCTATATTTGCATTTAGTGAATCTGATAGGCAAACAGCATTAATTGATTTCAGGTTTTCATTAAAACTAAAAGGTGGTCACTTTTTAGACACTAATAAGAAAAAGAGAGTATTAAAAATAAATAGCCCTTATATTCAACAACTTAGGCAAAGATATTTATCTTATATGGGTAGAGTAGGTGTACCTTCTATACCACAAAATTTAAGAAGTGTTATCCAATGAAACTTAATTTCGGCCCTAATCAAGAGTACCAATTAGACGCAATCAAAGCGGTTATTGACGTATTTGAAGGTCAAGCTCTAAATAACGAGCAATTATCTTTGAATAACGACCATTATGATAGTGGTGTATTTTTTATTGTTTATAGTTTAGGAAAACATTTTGCTTTTCTCAGCTTGATTGTTTTGGATAAAAAGCATAGAAAAAACACTAATTTGGCTAATAATTTGGCAAAAATAAAATAGTAGTAACATAAGGCATTGAAATATATAGGAATCCAATAGTCCCTCAGGGCCCACTTTACTAAAGCCTATTAACCTTACAATAAAGGCACTTAGGACAGTCACAAACTAAATGCTGGCAGATTTGCTGGCATTTTTTGTTTTATACGATTTTCCCCCTCTCCAACACCTCCACCCTATAAATTTGGATGGAGATGCGAAAGATTTGCGGATAGTCAATATAGTCTGATTGACATGTTTGACTAATCCTTCTTGGATAATACTGTCAAGCCATCGCATAGCGTCAAGCCTGTGATATAATCCCAAGTTTGCCCTTGCTTGCCAGGTCGTTGCCGAACTATATATCCTTTGAAGTTTGCTCGTTTCGTCGGTCTTGCTCTTCTGCTCTGAACTGCTCAATAATAGATTCAGGCAGTATCTGAATTGCTTTGTCTTTCAGGACAATTTGCTCGTCCATAAAGGTTCTCCTTTCTGATGAATAATTAGTTAATTAGGTTGGTTAAATATCATTGTGTTAAACAGTCGGACAGGACAGAATTTAGCTCGCTTGTAAGTGGTTGTTAATTAGTAAGTTGCAAAGACTGATTTTTGTCCGCTGTCCGACAACTATGCAAGTATGATTTTTTTTGTAATATATTGAATATAAGTTATTAGATTTGTATGTTGAATCAAATGTAAAACTAAAAGGTTATTATCATGAGAATCAGAATTTTGTTATTATTAATCATTGCATTATCTATTTTGTTTAGCTGTAGTAAGAATAATACTACAGATACGCCTGATACAAGTAGTACATTTAAAATTACATCTATTACCCCAACCTCAGCAAGTATCGGGGATATTGTTTCCATATCAGGTATTAATTTTGGTGACATTCAAAATACAAGTTACGTATCATTCAATAATACACAAGCGACCATTTACACAAGTTGGAATGATACACAAATAAAAGCCAAAGTACCGACAGGAGCAAGTAGCGGAAAAGTTTACATTACTGTAAATGGAGTTAAAAGCAATGAAGTGGATTTTACTGTAGATCCTGTGAAAACATTTCAAGTAACCAGTATAACACCAACGTCAGCAAGAATAGGTGATGTTGTGACTATCTATGGCAGTGGATTTGGAGCAAGTCAAACAATAAGCTCTGTTTCATTTAACGGTACAAAAGCTACAGAATATTCAAGTTGGAGCGACACAGACATCAAAGTAAAAGTGCCAACTGGAGCAACAAGCGGAAAAGTTTACGTAACTGTAAATGGAGTAAAAAGTAATGAAGTAGAATTCATAATAACTCCACCAGAAACTGCTGAAATGGTAACAATCGGCACTCAGGTATGGATGCTTAAAAACCTTAATGTTGACCACTACCGTAATGGCGACTCAATACCTGAAGTAAAAGATGCCACAGCATGGGCAAATCTAACAACTGGAGCATGGTGCTATTACAACAACGACCCTGCAAATGGGAAAATCTACGGTAAACTTTATAATTGGTATGCAGTAAAT
The DNA here is from genome assembly GCA_964606895.1 of uncultured Hyphomicrobiales bacterium. GTDB lineage: Bacteria > Bacteroidota > Ignavibacteria > Kapaibacteriales > UBA2268 > CAZSHX01. Next base: position 75,051 of record CAZSHX010000008.1, on the reverse strand, counting down.
GATCCGAGAGGCTTGGCACCAATTGGCTGGCTGGTGCCATCTGATGCAGAATGTACAGCTCTAACAACATTTCTAGGTGGTAGAAGTGTTGCTGGAGGAAAGATGAAAGAGACAGGAACGAGCCACTGGAGAAGTCCAAACACAGGTGCGACAAACTCAAGCAACTTTTCCGCCCTTCCCGGGGGATGTCGTGACTATGGTGGGATAACATTTAGCGACATAGGGGGCTACGGTGTTTGGTGGTCGTCCACTGAGCTCGATGCGACGTATGCGTGGGCTCAGAGCTTGGACTGCGATCACGCCGTCGTCGGCAGGTATGGAAGTAGTAAGGGCTACGGGTTTTCAGTTCGTTGTGTTAAAGACTAACCAATTGACAATTGAAGTAAGTGGCTAATGACTATCTCATTTTTTATATAAATTTTAGAGAAGCTGATTATCTATACACGTAATGGAAGAAAGTACCCCCCCACTACTTTTTAAAAACTTGATAGGGTTAGGCTCCCCCCCAGTGTTTAGCTGAGGGTAGAGCCTTTTTCTTTTGTGCTGTTGTTATTGTCTGATTGTTGTAGCTTTGCCTGTTCGTAGAGCATCTGCTCATAGTCGAATAGGTCGTTGTATTCAGGTTCAGCCTCATCGTCCTGTATTTGCTCCAGGTAGCGTTTAGTGAAACTTATGGCGTATTCCTTTGAATTAGTTAGTTAATAGAACAGAGGGCTACCCTTGTGTAGAATAGAAACGAATGCCGCTTTGAAGTGCCATTGATTTTTTGAGTTGAAGAACACAAGTTTTGTCTTGTCATGATGATATTTCTGAGTTTCCAGTAAAGCTGTTGAAAATTGTGAATTTGAGTACTATCAATATATTCGAAATGTGATTTGATAATTAACCGTTAGCGATACTCTTCTAAAGCGTGATAAAATGTAATTAGAGAAGGAAAGATATTGATTAAAAACAGGTGAGAATCAGTATTTAGATTATTTCGTTTCAACGGTTACTCAACTGCAATTACATAATAATTATAGACAGGGAATTCTGAAAATATTCCATTAAATATTCCTTTAAAGGATTTTGTTCCAATTAGTCCATACTTTGAAAGTTCAGATTCGAGTTTTGCATTAGGATGAAATTCCGAATCAGTAAAAACACGATAAGGTTTTACTTTTTTCCCGGATGAAGCTTTTTCAATATGATCAATGAATTGCTTAAAGTTTTTCGAATCTGCAGGTATAACAACAAACTGAATAATTTTTGTGTTTAAAATGTCATTTTTGCCGGTTTCATTAAAATCAATCGAACCTGTTGCGGCAGTTACTTTGTTGCTGTCAAAATCTTCGAGTTCAAGTTTGTAATGGAAATTTTTACCGATAATTTCCTCGTTTTTAAAATGATTGGTTGGTTCCCATTCAATTTTCGAGGGAATATCCAGAGTGCCTGAAATCCTTTTGAGTTCCTTGTAATTTTCGCTGATTGAAAGTGTCCATTCCTTCAAGCCTGACTCGGCTGTTACTTTAGGGTAGAAGTTGACAGTTGGAATTAATAAAGTTGCTGTAGAATCGGTCTTGATTTCAAGCTTTTTGCCGAAAACGATTTTTCCTTTTTGGCTTGAGAATGCTGGATAAACAAATTTTATTACAGTCTTCTCAAATTCAAGATTAAATCTTTTTGTTTCCGGTTTGTCTGCAAACATAAATACAGCCGAAACTTCTCCAATCAGCATTGGTTTAGTCTTGGGAATAATTGTTTCGTGGCTTTGTGTTAACGTAGTAATTTCCCTTCTGCCGATTAACTCGCTCTTTGATATAGTGGATTTCAGTGAGGTGTGTTTTTCAGAACTTGCACCGGACAGCACTTCAATCGTATCACGAACAATTACCGTATCGCGAATAATAGGTGGCTGGGGTGAATTAATATAGCTTATGGAAATTCCACCGGTGATGTTGTAATATTTAAAGTTAAGCCCGGTAATCATATTATTCAGAGAATACAGGAACTGAATTTCCGGCTTGAATTTGAAGTTTCGCAACTGAAGGATACTGCTTTCCGATTCAAGTCTGACAGAAGTCTGATAAAGCATTTTTACTGCTTGTGGTATTTTACCGGAATATTTGCCGATAGGCGAATTAAAACCATAATCTGCGGGTTGAATAACTTTCTGATTCTGAGTAAACTCAGAATTATATATATAACCGAATCTAAGACCAAAATTCAAAGACAAAATATCATTAATGAAAAATCCGACAAACGGCTCGCCGCCAATTTCATCGAATTTTAAATTCATTGTGTTCTCGATTATTGCTTTTTCCGGAATGCCGTCGCGACCAATAAGAGTAGATTCCAAATCCCTGTACGAGTAAGTAGGTGTGTTTGCATAATCAAATCTAAGTCCTGTCTGAATAAAACTTCCAACTCTGTAAACCATATTGGCATTAATCCGGTAATTCCAGAATTGGGATTCTCCGGTTAGCGGAATATTAGGACGCGGAATGCCGGGAAGTGCATTGAAATTGATTTGGTTGAAGAGTTTGCCATACTCGAAACCAATTCCAAAGAATAAATTTTGACCGGAATTTGCAGAACAAATCAAGGTAACGAAAAACAATAATATTGTTATCTTAATGGTTCTGTTCATTAAATTACTCTATAATCAGCAATTTTGAGACTACTTGTTTCGGACCGGAAAGAACTGCGATGTAAATACCCCGATTCGTAAAAGTACTTCTTGGGATAGTAATTTTTTCAGTTGAAAAAAGATTATGTAATGGACATTTTGCTGATAGGTCAACAATCTGATTTCCCAAAACATCAATTATTTTGAACTGAGCCGAATTAACATAAGAGCACTGAAGTTCAAAATCCGAATTGAAAACATTATTAGAAGATTCAATTTTCAGAGTGTTATCCATTCGGGTAAGTAACCGCGGTATTCCATTATCAAAATAAATATCCTGAAGCAAAACCGAACCCGAAAGTTTGTTTACTCTGAATTCTGCATTTGCAACTTCACCCGTCCATTTGAAATCTTTCAATGTAAGTGGAGTTTGACGTGCATTACCCAATAGAGTTGTGGCATTCAAAACATAAAGAGTATCGCCTATTGATGGATGAGTATCTGTCAATTTTTTTGAAATCTTAACGATTTGTCTCCCAAATTCGATATTCCCTCTTTCCTCGGGATTTGTCATAGTCAGCAATGTACTGTTGAATTCCACGGTAGCTTCAAATCCTGTAATCCTCTGGTCATAAGTATATTTCCCAAGAATCATCGAAATAAGGATATTTGAGCCTGTTGCAGAAGCTATGTTCGGAAGTGAGATTTCAAATTCTTTCAAAATTTCCTGTTGGTATATTTCTGCTCTTAGAATGACTTTGGCTGAATCTTCGGGTTTTTCACTATTGAAAAAGTAAACTGTGCCGTAAAATATCCCGAATTTACCTTTACCGGGATTGAAGGTAAATTCGGCATTTGAATATTGACTGATAGCAATTCTGAAGGGTAATTTTGTGTTTATAACAAAAAGGCTGTCCATAGTTTGCAAAAGTGTATCACTTTTGAAAGACATTATTCTGCCCAAAGTATTTGTAAATGTGGCTTTTTTGGTAACGGGTGCAGAATTGATAAGCACTCTGCCAAAGTCAACCAATTCGGGTACACCAACAAGCATAGTAGCTTCAGAAGACATCAAACTGAAGCCAAAAAAGAGGGTGATATATAAAAATATGTTTCTCATGCATTTCCTTTTAACAAAAATAAACACTTTTCTAAAAAGATGAACAAAAAATTTGTACATTCATTTTATCAATAACAAATTTTATTGCGTTTTGTTACAGAAATTGATAAAAAAGAATATTTTTCCCACTATGATTGTTGTTCCTGCGTTAATGATTTATATTGAGTATCGATGTTTAAATGCAGAAACAATACGGATAGTCAGAAAACCATGTCTTTTTATGAAAGCTAAATTTTGAAAACCTGACTTTTTTATTCTTCAGAGGACATCTTGATAATATTCAGAACAAAATCAGTTGCCTGCTTCAAAGCATCCAGGTCGAAATTATTGTCTATAACAAAATCCGAAATGCCGGCTTTTTCTTCATTGCTCATTTGTTGTTTCATTCTCTGTTCTACCTGCTCTGCCGTCAATCCGGTCCTTTGAATGGTTCTCTGAATTGCAGTTTCTTTTTCGGTGCTGACGGTAATAATATAATCAAAACCTTCGTCAATTCCTGCTTCAAAGATAATCGCACTTTCAATAAAAATAAGTTCCTCGCCGGCAGTCTCCAGAATTTCTACTTGCTTAATCATTTCGTCAATCGTTGGAGGATGAACAATTTTATTGAGCTTGTTCAAGTTGTCCGAGCTTGCAGAACCGCTCCCGAAAACGATTTCAGAGATATTGGAGTGGTTTGGCACTCCATCATCGGAATAAACTGATGAGCCAAATGCATTGATGAGTTTCTTTTTGACATCGTTGTCGTTAAGCATAATTTGCTTTGCCAAATCATCAAGGAACAACACCTTGTATCCGGCTGTCTTAATAAATCCTGCAACCGTTGATTTGCCACTACCTATACCGCCTGTAATGGCAACAACCACAGATTTTTCATTTTCATTCATAAAAATAATATTTGGATAAGTTGAAAAATATTCTTAATTTTGTAATCCTTTTATAAGGCATTGGCCCCATCGACTAATGGATAGGTCACCACCCTTTCACGGTGGCAGTACGGGTTCGAATCCCGTTGGGGTCACAATCATTTCTAAAAAAATTCAATCATTACTCCTGCAAATTAATCATTTTAATTGACTTATTACAATTATTATTTATAAGTCGCCATTAAATATATAGTTTGCCAAAATGTAAAAATCCTTCGAGAACAACATTCAAAAAAATATTTTACGATTTTGAAAAAAATATGTTTTTTTTTAATTAATTTTTAATATATTTATTTTGTACATATTTTGTTTTTTGCTTATTCTATATTTATTTTTAGGATTATCTAATGAATGATGAAATTCGACAGGCTTGTATATTTTGTAAGAGTACTAAAGTTATCCGCCATGGTAAGACTACGACAGGCAATAAGCGTTATCGCTGTAGAACCTGTGGGAAAACATGGGTTCATGAAAAAATGGAATCCTCCAAACCTGACTTGTCATATATTGTCGAGGAATATCTGAATGGTAAAACTTGCAGAGACTTAGTTGGTTTCTACCATAGTTCGCCACTAAGAATTAATCAGAAAATCAGAGAATTTCTTGATGGGTGCCCAAATTGGGAAGAATATCTGGATATTAATATTGCAAAGCACGAACCTAAGCTGGTATATCTGGTTGGTCGAAATTTTTCATGTTCATGCAAAGGTTCCGGCTCAACTTCGAATACGATGTTTCTTGCCATGGCAATTGACGCACTCTCGACGGTTGTCCTGGGTTATCAGATTGGACCCAAAGATGAAATCAGAGTTTGGGATGAATTGCTCACTCGAATGAACACTAGAAATATCGCTTGCCAGACTTTCATGACAAACGGTTCGAAGCACATTGACGAAGCCGTTGGCAAAATATATCCTGAATCTACTATTCGTATTTATTACCATAGAGCTTTCAGGGACAAAGAAATCACTTGCTGTTTGGATAGATTCCCCATTAATCATAAGCTTATAAACGATTCTTTGAAGGCTTATGAAGGTTTGAAAGACCAAACTTTGAATAGTTACCTGAAACAAAATTATGATATGAGATTGAAAGATGTTCTCAACTCAAATGCAGACCAATTTATCCGAAGAATAAAAGAAAGAATCGAAAATCGTCCGAAAATAAGAATTGAAGGTTTAGTTTCTGCATTCCAGGTCAGATTCGAAAAATTCCACATGCTAAAGGACGACCCAACTCCGCTTGTAAATGGTTGGATTACAAAATGGATGCTGGAAACATTGGATTTCGGCTTCAGCAGAATGAGTGTTTATATGCAGGTTCCGGCAAGAACCTTATTCAAGAATTTTTCTTGCGGCCAAAAACCCGTAATCCTTAAACTTGAAGAAGACAACCGTGAACTAAAAGCATTTGTTATTGAGGTTGCCGCACGTAGTTTGCAGATTCCTCAGTTTTACTCGAAATGCGAAATGAATCTTGAAAAATGTCACATGTTTTAATTAGAGGACAACAATGATAGCACATTTAAAGCTCGATAATAAAATGAGAATAATCGGCTCAAACGAAGCCGGAATGGAAACATATTTTGATACACATCCTGAATTCGGCGGAGAGGATTCTGCCGCAACACCAATGGAAGTTATGCTCCAGGCAATGGGCGGTTGCAGTTTTATGGATGTTGTCAGTATTGTAAGAAAAAAGAAACGTCAGATAGATTCTCTTGAAGTTGAATTGACAGCCGAAAGAGCAGAAACTCATCCCAAAGTTCTGACTTCAGTTCACCTGAGATTCATCCTGACAAGTCCTGATGCAGAACTTAAAGAACTCGAAAAAGCTGTCGAACTTTCTCAGACTACCTATTGCGGAGCTTCTGCTATGTTCCAGCGTTCGGGATGCAAAGTCACATGGGAATCAATTTTAGTAAGGTAATTCATTTGTGGAAAATCAAGAAATATGTTCAGTTTGTAAGGGAGCTTGTTGTAAGGCAACTCCCGGACATATATTCCCAAGTGAGTTAAAGTTTCCGGTTACCCTCGAAAGCTTAACTACTTTACTTCAAACAAATCTTTATGCAATTGCCTGGTGGGGCGATTCCCCAATGGACAAACGAGAAGAAGCCACACGCCTTTTTTATTTGAGAATGAGGCAAGTCTGTGCAGATAAAATCCTTGACGACAGCAAACATTACTATTGCATACTTTTAACCGAAACAGGATGCAAACTTCCACACGATGAAAGACCAATGGTCTGCCGGGCTTTAATCCCTAAAGAAAATTTTAAATGTACGTTCGATGACGACAGTTTAACCAAAGTTAACTGTGCAATTGCTTGGATGCCTTACCAAGGAATAATTAAGTCTGTTTTGAAGGATTTTAATGAACTTTGAAAAAGCAAATAGAAGAGAATACTTTTATCTGTTTATTATTTTCGTTTCTTCACGCCTGATATTCTATTTTTCAGAAATTCGTTTTGATACAACACCAATCACTTGGTTTTTTCAACTTCAGGATTTATCTCTATTAAAAAAACATCTTGCAGAAAGCATCTTTTATCTCCATAGCCAGCCTCCTTTATTCAATTTGTTCATAGGATTAATCCTGAAAATTGGTTTTGGTTACGAAACTCTAATCTTCAACTTGTTATATTTGATTTTAGGCTTTTTCATTTTTCTTCTGCTGTATGTTATTCTAAAAAAAATTACGGGAAGATGGGTGTTATCATTGATTATTTCCACTTTGTTTGTAATCAGCCCTGCTCAGATACTTTATGAGAACTGGCTTTTCTACAGCTATCCTGTTTTGTTTCTTATGCTTTTGTCTGTTTACTTGTTTGACAGGTTTGAAAAACATAGAAATCTAAAAACAGGAGTTCTGCTATTTTCTGTTTTGGCATTAATTGTTCTCACTCGGTCATTATACCATCCTATATGGTTTCTGATGATTTTTCTATTAATGCTTTTCTTTTTTAAGAATGACAGAAAGACAATTATATTTTCTGCCGCAATACCTGCTTTTGTTATTTTCATTTTAGTTATCAAAAATCTTATCCTTTTTGGAACCATTACAACAAGCTGGACGGGAATGAATCTGGCAAAAATTGCAATTTCTACCTTACCAAAAGAACAAGTGGAGAAACTGATTTCGGAGAAGAAACTCTCGGAATTGTCGTCAATAAAGCCTTTCAGTCACGCAGGAACATACAGGCAGTTTGCAGAAAAGACCAATTTCCCTAATATTAGCTGTCTGGAAGATTCATTAAAAGATTTCAATAGGCATGTTAATTACAATCACAAGTATTTTGTTCCAGTTTCAAAGCTCTATATGAATGAATCGCTAAAGGCAATTTATTACGAACCTGCCAATTATTTGAAATCAGTAGCAATGTCATTCTATTTCTTTTTAAAATCGCCGACAGATTATCGGTACATTTATAATGACCATCTTTCCAAAATCTCAAATTATGCCGATTTCTATAATATCGTGTTCTATGGTCAGCAAAAGCAATACAGCACTTTAAGCGATACACAAAAAGCTGAATTCAAGGAAAATGGGATGAACTTGGATGTATTCAGATATATAGGAATCACTTTCACCCTTGCGATGATTTTTCTTGCGTTTTATTATTTCAGATATTTGCTGAAATACAGAAAAATGAAAACCCAATATTACTATTTAATATCCTTCATGGTCTTTAATATACTATACATTGCAATCATCGGCAATTTGTTCGAACTTGGAGAAAATAACCGTTTCAGATATGATATTGAGCCGATGATACTAATCTTATTTGTTATGGCTGTAAAACAAATCAGCAAGAGAAAAAACTAAGAATTGCATCATTTCATTTTGTGAGTTTCTTCAAATAATAAATCAGAATTAAAATATTCGTTTAATCCCAAAATCCTATTAATCCGTGATTCAGACGATGTAGTATGAAAGAAAACTGATGCCTCGAAATTATTTTTTCTTGTTTGTGTTTGAATTATTTTTCGTAAGTTACAAAAGTTTCGATGAAAACATTAAATATATTTATTGGAATCGGATTATGAAATTCAAATTGCTGGTTTTGGTTGTTTTTGTTAATACTTTTTTGAAGTTGGAGGCAACTGAGCCGGATACTGTCTGGATGAGGCAAACTCAAGATGTATTAGGAATTTCCTTTCATCCTAGTTCTCAATTCTTTGCTGTTGGAGGTAATGGAGCTTACGTCGGTATTTGGGATGTAAATACAGCAACCCAAATAAAAAAATACCAAGGCTACAGTGGCGGTAACGTGTTTTTTTCAAAGACAGGGAAATATCTTGTGCAATCAAGTAACACTGGTTTCCGTGTTTATAATTTTTTGACAGACTCAATAATTCTTTCTAAGGATAATTATCCTGAATTTTCTAGTATTAAAGTGGCTATGTCCTCAGATGAAAAATATTTTGCCGTAGCGAATATACTTGGTCTAACAATTTGGGACTTACAAACAGGAAAAATTATCAAAGAAATTGACTCAGTTATAAAAGATGATAAAAGGATTCAACCACTTATTTGGCAACTTGAATTTTCTCCAGATGGTATTCATCTTGCTTTCTCAGTTGCTCATGGTGATACACTAAGACAAGAAAAGTTAAGATTTCTTAATCTTTCGGATTTTACGATTGATTATGAGTGTCCCATAGGTTGGCATACTAAACTTAAATACTCCAATGATGGAACAAAAATCGCTTTTACATCACCCGATCCCGGGGAAGCAATAAAAATTATTGATGTAAAAACAAAGCAAAAATTAGCATCAATTCCGGGTTACGAATCTGGTGTTGGGAAAATGGTTTTTTCGTCTGACGATAAATATTTAATTTTCTCTTATGGGCAAATTATAGTCTGGGATTTAATTAATAATAAAATGCTTAAGAATTACCCTGGTGGCTTTCATTATTTGTCCTCTTCTAATGACAATAAATATATTGCTGGAAATATTGGAAATTATCTTTGCTTATTGAATTTTCTAAAGAATGACGGTGTTCAAGAGAACAGTCCAATTAAAGCAAATAATATTTTTCCAAATCCATCTGATAAAAATATTTTAAATTTAACATTTGAGCTAACTAAATCAGGAATAACGACAATAAATATCTTCAACATTAACGGTCAATTAACTCAGGCAATTGAAAACAAATTCTTATTTCAAGGTAATCATAATTATTCAATTAATATTTCTAATCTTGTTAATGGTTCATATCATCTTGAAATAAATTCAGGTAGCTACAAATTCTCTCAACCATTTATCATTAACAGGTAAGAGGTTGAAAAAATGCAAAAGATAATGTTAATTTTCTTCATTCAGGAGTTACTTGAGCAGGGGCTTATGAAAATTCCTCCCTCTTAATCCTCTGCTATCTCTATGTAGCCCATGTAAGTTTCGAGTGCGGTTTTATGCCACGAAAATTCTTGTCCGCGGCGAAAGCCTTTTTGGATTAAGTCATTTCTGAAGTCTTCGTCCTTAGCTGTTTTTTGCATTGCTGTAACAATTTCTTCCGTACTGTAGGGATTGACGAGAAGAGCGGCATTACCCGCAATTTCGGGCATACATGAAACATTGGAGGTTATCACAGGACATCCGCAATTCATTGCCTCGACAATCGGCAAACCGAATCCTTCGGCAAAAGTTGCAAAAATCAATGCAGTTGCACGATTGTAAACCTGAACGAGTACTTCATTCGAAATGTTGTCCAAATGAATGAAATTATCTGCAATCCCAAGTTTGGCTGTCAATTCGTAAAGTTTCTTTTGGATGTGGTCTTTCGCTCCGCCGACAAATACGAATTTGTGCGTTTGTTTAATTTTTTCGGGAAGTTTGGAGTAAGCTTCAAGAATTCTTTCGTAGTTTTTCCGCGGGTCAATCCTGCTGACGAAAAGGAAGTATTTCATATCGGGCTTAATACCGTTTTGAGCAAGCAAATCGAAGTCAGGCTCTGCTTTGCGGAATTTTTCATTTGCCGCTTCATAGGTAACATAAATCTTCTTCTTGTCAACCCACGGGAATTTGGTAAGTATTTCATCGGCAACAAATCTTGTAGGAGTGAAAACCACTTTAGCATTTTCGAATGCTGAAAGAAAATTTTCTTGAAATTCCTGCTGGTCAGGTTCAAACGCAGTTTTTGCCCAATCGTCATCGTAAAAAACAAACAAATCATGAACCGTTACAGCCATGTTTTTAATATTTTTATGATAAAAGCAGGGATTAACATTATGAAATAAATCAACTTCCGCAGAGGCTTTTTTCATCAGAATATCATTTTTAATAAACTTAATGAGCGGAGCACCGATTTTTCCGAGTGCAAGGGGATGCAGAAAAAGCTTTTTGACTTTAATATTGTTTGTATCTCTGAAATATTCTGCCACCCTTTTCTGACGGCTGGACGACGTAAAAAGGTGGATATCGGGTCCGTTTTCAAGTTCGGACAGGGCACGAATAAGAGAGCGAGTGTACATCTCAATGCCACTCACTCCAAAAATTGATACCGCTTCGAAACCTATTTTCATTCTTTCTTTTTTCTCTTGTACCATTCGAAACCGATGCCGCCGACCAAACCGAGCAGAGCCAAGATATTGACAGCAACACTCAATTTTTTACCTGTTTCGAAATTCTTCGATTCAAATTTCAGCTCGATTGTGTGTTTTCCTTTGGGAACAACAACAGAACGCATGGCAAAGTTTGTTTTATAAATAGGAATTTCCTTGCCGTCAAGATAGGCATGCCAGCTTGGATAGTAGATTTCACTTATGAATAGCAGATTGTTTCCGCTTGCATTTGCTTCGATTTTGATAAATTCATTTTCATGATTTGTGACTCTTGCGTTTGCAGTTGAGTCTGCGGGCTGAATTGTTTCAGGCAGTGCCTTCTCGACAAAAGCAACTTCAGTCGGGTTGAAATCGCCTGATTTCAGGTGCATAAGAATATCCATCTGTCCGGCAACTTTTGTTTCTTTAACGAAAAAGACTCTCTGCAAATAAGTCGGGTTAGCATAAATCATCGTTTTGCTTCGTTCCGATGTGAATAGAGGCTGAATTCCCTGATAAAGCGGTCTGTCGGCAATCAGGTACTTAACATTCAGCAGATTCCAAAGGAAAGGATTAAAAATCTGATGAGTTGAACCCTGATATTGGTCAGGATTGGCAACATCCATCAAATCCTGATAGACTCTTAACTTTGCGGAATGGTAGCCATTGATGTTTTCCATTTGGAAATATGCAGGAATATTCTGCGGATTTGATGCAAAATCGGCTATCCTGTAAAGTGATTTATCTTGTTTAAGGAAATTGAAAACATCAGCTTTTTCGGTGAATGTTGTTACTTCTGCTTTTTCTTTTGATATTTCCATTCTGCGATAATCCACACGCCAGATGTCGAAAACAAGCACAAAGGCTAAAACGACAAAGAAAAGATTTTTATTGATTTTTTTCAGCACAAACAAATATGCACTGAGAGCAATCGCAATTGCAAAAAATCCGTTGATGAACCAATCCTCAAGCATATTCGACCATATAAATGTCATCAGCTCGGTTGGGAAATTCTGTCCGTAAGCTTTGCCGATAGGTGAATTGATAACAGATTCGGTATAGCTTGACTTGAACATCGCGGCAAAGATTAGTCCTAAGACTAAGAATACACCTGTGGAGGCAAGGAATCCCAAAAGTATTTTTTTGTCCTTTTCGCCGAATTCTTTTCTCCATTTCAATATTGCGGCGATGCCATAGCCTGCAAGAATCGGAGCGGAAAAATGCAGGAGAACAAGCGACATACTCGGAGCCCTGAATTTGCTGAAACTCGGTATGTAGTAGTAGAAAACATTATAAAGTACCGTCCAGTTTTTGCCGAATGATAGCAGAATTCCAAAAATTGACAATGCAAAAAGGAATTGAACAAACATATCCTTTCGATAGACCACGAATCCAAGCATAGCAAGGAAAAGAACAGTAATTCCCATATATGGAGGTGAATCTTCTGATTCTTTCTGTCCCCAATATGTGGAAAGCATCATTTTCTGTCCCTGATATTCGAAATCTCTAACACCAAAACCGAAATAGCTTGGCACAAATAAAGTAAACATTTCACCCGGAGAATATGACCACATTGTAGCATAATCGTAATCATTCCCGCCCGTAGCATCCTGATGCTGGTCTTTGGCTTTAGCAATCGGGGCAGAGCCGCGGGTTGAGTATTTTGTGTATTCCATAGTACTCAGATATCTGTCCGAGGACATCATGAAAGCCATCGCCCCCGCAAAAATCAGAATTACGCAAACCTTGACAACTTTCATGGGTTCAGCTTTTTTAACTATACTGCTAACGAGTTCGTAAATCATATACAAACCAAGAGCACAGCCTCCGTAGAATATCAGCTGTAAGTGTCCGCCTTCCATCATGATGTGCAAAGCGAAAACGAGGAGAACCGCATATATCAGTGAGAATCTTTCCCTCAACTTCTCAAGGAATAAAAATATGAACGGGAACATCGAAAAGACCACAGGCTTTGTATTATGTCCAATAAGCACCCAAGTTATCACCCACGTTGAAAAAACAGCCGCTAAGGCAGAAAAGAAAGCTACAAACTGCTCCTGCTTTTTGCTTCTCATCAGGAGATAAATGCCAATTGCGTATATCGCATAAAACATGGACATACGTGCAACATCGTTATTAAATAACGTTCCGAAAAACTTCGTAAAGCTAAAAAGCACAAGCGGGACAAAATCCCAAAATCTTTCGCCTGTCGTTAAAAGTGCGGCATAACTCGGCATTCCGCTGAAAATATAAGGCATCCAAAGTGGGAATTTCCCTGTCTTTCCTGCATCTTCAAGGTAAGTTTTGAAACTCATGGAAGCAATCGTATCGGCTTCTTTGAATCCACCGGCGGCAATTGCTCCGGCAAAGAACACAAATACTGCTACGACAAGAACACCGACATAAACCCAGTCCTGATATTTTTCAGGAATGAGTGGCGGTTTTTCTTTTTCAACTTTTGGAATGATTTTTTTTGCTACTGTTTTTGCCATTTTGTCATCCTCTGTATTGTATAAAAAATTTAGCTTCTTCTTCTTGCTTTTGGTTTTGCTTCCTTCGGAACGGAAGTCAGTTCAAGGCATTGCTCGTAAGTAATCGTTTCGGGATTCAGTCCCTTCGGTATTTTATAGTTCTCTTTTGCAAGAGTGATATATGGACCGAATCTTCCCTTTAAAACTTTCAATTCAGGGTTTTCGGTAAATACTTTGATTACTTTCTGAGTATCCGATACGCGTTTCGAATCTATAATTTCAATTGCTCTTTCTGCAACAACTGTATATGGGTCGTCAGTTTTTGCAAGTGAATAGAATTTTGAATCATGACGGACAAAAGGTCCGAATTTTCCGATTGCGACAACCATTTCCTTGCCTTCGTAAGTTCCTACTTCGCGTGGAAGTTTGAAGAGTTCAAGGGCATCTTTCAGTGTGATTGACTCCAACAGCTGGCTTTTTTTCAAGCTGGCATATTTCGGCTTTTCTTCCTGGTCGTTATCCCCAAGCTGAATGTAAGGTCCGAATTTTCCGAATTTAGCAAATATTTTCTTTCCTGAAACAGGGTCATTCCCAAGTTCGCGAGTACCTTCGGTTGTTTTTTTCTTTATTGAATTTGTTTCTTCAACTTTTGCGTGAAAATCCGTATAAAACTCTTCAAGCATTTTGTGCCATTCAAGTTTTCCTGCGGCTATTTCGTCAAATTCTTTTTCGATGGTTGCCGTAAATGAAAAATCAACAACTGAAGTGAAGTTTTCAACCAGAAAATCATTTACAAGCATTGCTGTACTTGTCGGATAAAGTTTGTTTTTCTCGGAACCGACTTTGGACTCAAGTTTATTCTTTTTGATAGTATTATTTTTGAGTAAAAATTCATCAAATGCTCTGATTCTGCCTTCGCGGGATTCTTTAACCACATAGTCCCTTTTCTGAATAGTCGAAATTGTCGGGGCATAAGTGGAAGGTCTGCCGATTCCCAATTCTTCAAGTTTACGAACCAAACTTGCTTCGCTGTAACGCGGCGGCGGATTGGAAAATTTCTGAGTTGCCTTCATTTCGTTTAAATCCAGAATTTGCCCAATGGTTAATGGCGGCAGTAATTTCGAATTTTCCTCTTCGGTATCGTCTTCATTTTTAGAATCAATATAAACCTTCAAGTATCCTTCGAAAATCACAACTTCGCCTGTTGCCGTAAGATTTTGCGGTACGGTGGAAATATCTATAGTAGCAATTGTTCTTTCGAGTTTGGCATCAGCCATTTGGGATGCAATTGCTCTTTTCCAGATTAATTCATATAGTTTCTTTTCATTTAGATTCCCGTGGACTTCCCTGACTGAAAAATCGGTGGGGCGGATTGCTTCGTGAGCTTCCTGAGCATTTTCTGATTTTGTTTCGTAGTGACGGACATTCAGGAATTCACTTCCGAATGACCTTACTATTTCCTCCGAGGCACTTTGGATTGCGTCCTGAGAAAGGTTCGTAGAGTCAGTTCTCATGTAGGAAATCTTACCCGATTCATAAAGCTTTTGAGCAACGAGCATGGTTTGAGCCACCGAAAAACTAAGTCTGGCGTTTGCTTCCTGCTGAAGAGTTGAAGTTGTAAAAGGTGGTGCAGGAGATTTCTTGACAGGTTTTTTCTCGAGATTTTTCAATGAGAAAACTGCGTTAATGCAATTCTCAAGGAATTTCATTGCATCTTCTTCTTTTTCAAGATTTTTTTGAAGTTCTGCATCAAGAGTTTTGCCGTTTCCTAAATCGAATTTTGCAGTAACTTTATATGAAATCTTTGTTGAATGCTGTTCGATTTCTCTTTCCCGTTCAACCACAAGACGAACTGCAACCGATTGAACTCTGCCTGCAGAAAGACCTTTTTTAATTTTTTTCCAAAGAACGGGAGAAAGTTCGTAACCGACAAGCCTGTCCAGAATTCGGCGTGCCTGCTGGGCATTTACCAAATCAAGGTCTATTTCCCGTGGATGAAGAACAGCTTTTTGAATTGCTGTTTTGGTGATTTCACGGAAAACAATTCTTTTTGTATCCTTAGTTTGAAGTTTCAAAGCTTCGAGCAGATGCCAGGCAATTGCCTCTCCTTCACGGTCGGCGTCAGTCGCCAGCCAGATAACTTCTGCATCCTTAGCCATTTTCCTTAATTTATTTACGAACTCTTTTTTGTCCTCAGATATTTCATAAGTTGGTTTGAAGCCTTTGTTCACGTCAATAGCCATATCGTCTTTTGGCAAATCACGCACATGTCCCATACTCGAAGTAACTTTGAAGTCCTTACCAAGATATTTCTCTATAGTCTTTGCTTTTGCCGGTGATTCGACAATAACTAAATTCTTTTCACTCATTTCCGTTCCAATATTTCTTTTATTATTAATAATGCTTTTTATAAGAACTACGAATATACGAAAACAAATTTTTTTTTTATATTTTACACTAAAAAAAAACTTAATGCGTTAAAAGAATTACACAAAACGAAAATTTTAATTAGTCTTTCTTAAATATTTTATTGGAGGTTTTCATGGCATTATTAGTAGGACATCAGGCTCCCGCTTTCAAAGGTACGGCAGTTATCGGCGGCAACGCTGAATTGCTTGGACCCGACAACGCATTCAAAGCAATTTCATCGGACGATTACAAAGGAAAATGGGTTGTTTTGTTTTTCTATCCACTCGATTTCACTTTTGTCTGCCCGACAGAAATCGAAGAATTCGGCAAAAACTACGAGCATTTTAAAGCTTTGAATTGTGAAGTAGTTGCGTGTTCGACGGACAGTCATTTTTCCCATCTTGCATGGAGAAGCCAGCTCCCCGGACTTAAAAATCTACCTTTCCCGATGCTTGCAGATTTCACTCGCGAAACTGCCCGCAGTTTTGAAGTTTTGAAAGAAGAAACAGGCTATGCTTTGCGTGGTTTGTATCTGATTGACCCTAACGGCGTGCTTCAGTATTCGGTTATTCATCCCGAAGCAGTCGGAAGAAATTCCAAAGAAGTTCTAAGAGTGCTTCAGGCTTTGCAGTCAGGTAAATTAACTCCCTGCAACTGGGAAGCCGGCGAAAAAACTTTGAACTAAATTACCTGTAATTAATTATTGAGAAATATTTTCTCACAAATTATTACTCAATTATTTTAACCTCGTCAATATTTTACCCTATATCAAAAAAGGGTAATTTTGGCGGGGTTTTTTGTTTCTCTTGTTCCCAAGCTCCTGCTTGGGAACATCTTCAATTCCGTTTTCATATCTTTCCGTTCCCAAGCTCCTGCTTGGGAACGAGGTTAAAAAAATGACTTCCGGGACGACCCCAAAAATCTAATTGCAAAAATAAGGAGCGGACCAGCCCACACCTTGTGTACCATACATATTTAAAACAAATACGGTGCGAACATAATATTTGCATATTCCAAAAAATATGAGGGAAATATGTCTGAACCGGGATTTCAGGGATTTTTGGGATTAAGAGGATTGAAGAATCTTCATTTCCAAATGAAAAAGGGGGTAGGGAAATTATGAATTGGGAATGAAAGAAAAAACTTAATGTGTCATTCCTGAGTATTCAGGAATCTAAAATGGAGTAAAACGAGATACTTGTATGCTCAGGTATGACAAGAAATAGATACGTTCTTTGACAATACCAAATTTATAAGTAGTAAGTTAAAAATGTTCGTTTCCCCATTGCGACCCCCGCCGCAATTATACTGCCAAATGACTGAATTACATTCATGCTGTCAGGATAATTGGTTGTTATATTCGTATCTAATTCCATACTATGATATGTGTTGATATTCATTGCATTATCCAATTTAGCTCCGGCAGTTCCCCAGTTCCAGCCAGTGATAAATTTATTGTCTATTCGGTCAAAAACACTTAGTGTATCTTTGTTGAACAAAGGTCGTGGGTCAATAACATCCTGTGACAATAGGTTCAATGCAAAGCTGGATAATCTGAATCAAAATTATCTTTTTCATATTACCTCCTACTTGACTATTATAAATTTGCCAAAATATTTATTTCTTTTACCTACTAAAGTAATCAGATACTCACCAGATGGTAAATTCGGGATTTGTATTTCAAGATTGTTTCGTCCGGGATTTGTAGGTATGTTTTCCTTTTGATATACTGAAGCACCATTTATGCTAACTATACTCATGTTCAAAGGTTCCGTGATTTGACAAAATAATTCCATTGATAGCGAATTAAAACTATCTTTAATTGTAATACTAATTTGTTTTAATGAATCCGTTGAATTATCTCTTACCGTATTCGGCTCCCAATGTGTATTTAATAGTACAAGGTGTCCGCCTGTTCCTCCAAGGATGTATTTCATGTTACTTGAGATTGCAATATATAATAATTCGTCATCAGGTATTATCCGATAATTTACAACATTAATTTCCTGTTCTAAATCCCAAACTCTTGTTATGTTTGAATAGCTACTTGTAACCAAAAATCTATCGTTTTTTGATATTGCAAGAGGTGTAGGTGGACCCCCGCCCCATGGCTCAAGACTTTCAAAATTAGTAGTTTTTATTAGCTTCAAGGAATCAACTTCGTAAATCTCAAGTTGATAAATGTTTGAAGTGTTCTTTTTTAAGGCGATTAATCTTTTTCCGCTATTTAATAAAATACCTCCGAAATCTTTTTTTATAAACTTTAATTGAAAATCAGAATAAGAATAAATTATCGTTTCCGTGTATTCAGACCCGGGATGACCGGCATTATAATATAATCCGGAACATAAATATTTGTTATCGGAACTAAATTCTAAGAAAACTTGCTCGAAGCCATCAATTTTAATAAATTTTTCAAAATTGTGAATTTGAGTATTCCATAACCCAAGTCCGAAAGTGCTGCAATTTGTTGCAATATATCTTTCGTCGGGGGCTACAGATATTGATATTATCATCTCAACATCGCCGTCAAATGATTCATGAAACTTTCTCGCTTTAATGTCAAATACCCTAATCGAAAGTTTATTGTTTTTTGATTTTGTTGGAACATAGATTTTATCTCCATTGAAATTTAATGAAGAAGAAGTTAGCTCAAGGTCATTAACATATTTATTCAGTACTTTTCCTGATTTAGTTTCAACGATAAAAATAACATTTCCGCCAGCTACAAAAATTAATGAATCACCAGGCAGGAACTTTACATTATAAATTGGTGCTGCCAATTGAATATTCCAAACAGTATCAACAATCGGTTCCGGGTTTGTTGCTTTTACCCCCTGCCACATTCCTCCAAAAACAACCAAAACTAAGAGAAATTTCAGAAGAATGTGCCGCCTTCCGATTAAAGATTGAACACCTGACCGAGCCGGCACTTTAAAAAGTGAATTAAGAACTGCGAGTGCAAAATACTGTTTCATGATTTCTATCTCAAAAAAAAACAATTAATATTCAGAACAAACTTAATTATAAAATTTCTAACAAGCAAGTTCTATCTCACAAACCAGATCTCTACTCTTCGGTTTTTTGCTCTGCCTTCTTCTGTGTCGTTCGGGGCGACAGGTTTTGTTTTGCCTAATCCTTTTACGGTGAACCGAGTGCTTGCAACTCCTTTAGAAATAAGATAATCCCGAACAATCTCGGCTCGTTTGAGCGACAAATCAAAATTATATTCTCCTTTGCCAACAATATCGGTATGTCCGTCAATTTCAACTTCGAGTTCGTTGTTCGACTGCAAGAGAGCCGCAAGCCTGTCCAACTCCGGCGAAGATTCGGGCAAAAGGGAATACTCGTCGAAATCAAAGAAAATGTTGTTTATCCTGACTTTTGCTTTTTCCTCTTTCATTTCCTTCAAAGAAGTAAGCACAATATCTTCGTTGATTACAGAGCCTTCCTCTGCTTTTTTCAGATTTATATTTTGTGAAGAAGGATAAAACCCTTGTTTCTCGGCATAATAACCGTAGTTCTTTCCCAAAGGAAGCATGATGATGTATGAGCCGTCTTCCGGATTGCTCGTTAGCGAGCCTGCATTTTTTCCGGTGGATAAATCTTCCCATTTTATTTCTGCCGAAAGGAAATTGCCTTTAGTATCAGTCACTTTTCCCTTTATAGTTACAACCTGAGCCGGTTTGCTGATTTTTGGAAGAGTAACGGAATACAAATCCCAATCGCCGTAGCCTTCGGTTCTGTTCTTTCCGGCAAAGAAGGCACTATCGCCGGTAACGCTGACTTTATAGCCCCAATCATCCAGTATTGTGTTAATTTCCTTGCCGAGGTTCACAGGCTCACTCCATTCAGTCCATGAATCTTCCCTGAGCCGGATGGACTTGAAAACGTCAATCCTGCCCAACCCCGGGTGACCATCGGAGCTGAAATAAAGTGTTTTACCATCGGGATGCAGATATGGCGACCGTTCGGCATAAGGCGTATTGATTGTTGTTCCTAAGTTTATGGGTGCACTCCAGCCCGAATCAGTTTTCAGGCAAACATAAATATCCATATTGCCATTCAATCCGCCATGAAATTGAGAACCGTAGGGATGAAATTCACCGGTTCCGCCCGGTCTGTCCGATGTGAAAAGCAGGGCTTTGCCGTCACTCGTCAGGTTTGCACCTTCGTCCACCCACCGCGTATTTATCGGATAGGGGTAATGCTCGAGCGAACCCCAGCCATTAACGGTTCTTTGAACGTGATAAATATCAAAAAGCCCGAAAGTGCCTTCGAATGTACCCGAAAGGAGAATGTCGTTCCCATCGGCTTTGATATTGTCAATTGTTTCGTCGTTCGGACCGTTCACTTTAGGTCCGACATTAATCGGTTTCTGCCATTTCCCGTTCTCGAATTTCGAGAGCCAGACATCATCTTTGCCATAACCTCCCGGGCGGCTGTTTGCAGTGAAATATAGATATTTCCCGTCGGGAGTTGGATTTGGGTCCCATTCGGCAAGTCTTGTATTTATTTCCGGACCAAAATTGCGGATAGTTAACCCTTCAGTCTCGGCACTGAGAATCTCAATGATGGTTTCAATTCGCTTTTTCATATTCGGGAAAAGTGGCATAAACTTAGTATAGACAGCAACTGAGGAATCCCAGTCGCGTCTGTTAATGTAATTGTCCGCAAGTCGTTGCAAAGCCACATAAGCATTTTCCGAAGGGGCATTTTGTTTGATGAAGCTTTCGTAAATATAGTAAATATCTTCAGTCGGTGTTTCGGAGATGAGCCGTTCTTCGCAAAGTTTAATCTGAAGATCGAAATAATAATCCTGCGTTTGGAAATAGGGGCGGTACTGGATGAATATTTCCCGTGCCACTGCTGACCGACCTGAATTGAAATGGCGGTTTGCGAGATTGACAACAACTCTGAGGGCACTATCCGCCGGAGCATAAGTTTTGATATACGCATCCCATTCCGGATAAGTTTCCGGAGTGAGCTTTTTCTTAAGTATTTGCTGTGATTGTCCCACAGTCAAAGTTAAAAGAAATAATAAAAATATTTTATAATAAATATTCATTGGTCCCTGCTAATAAATTCAACATATTAAATCGAAAGCAGGGAGCAAATATTTTAAATCAGAAAATTAGCGGATAATTAAAACCCTTTGTCTTGATTCTTTAATATAAGAGCGGCATCTTTTTCTTGCACCTGATAATTATTTTAATTTAAGTGCCCAATTGTGCCGTATTTAATCATGTTGGTGCCTTACATTAGTAATTTGCAGTACTAATTTGTTTTAATTAGAGAAAATTTTTTCTGTATCTTTGATGTCATGATACCTTACCATCACAAGACAGGAGTTCCCTCCTGTCTTGTGATGGTACATATTATCTCTGTATTAAAAACTTCTTCGTAATGTATTTATCCTGACTTACTAAATTCAGCAAGTAAGTTCCATTTGCAAAATTACCAATGTCAACTGTTATTTTGTTCGATGTATTAGCTGATATACTTGATTTACTATAAACCTGTGTCCCATTCAAATCAAAAATGGTTAGTGCAAATTCATCGGTAATATTCTCATCAAGTACGATAAATAATTGATTGTTCTGAATGTTGATTCTTACCAGATCAGAGTTTTTCATCTCTTTAACGCTTTCGGGTTCCTGAGCAGAAAGTGTAATTGTAACGGAAGTATCGTTGCCTCTTCTGTCAGCAAAAATAATGGTTGCCATAGCATCTTTTTCAGGGTCAATAACTTTGACCTTCCACATTACTTTTCTTGTTTCGCCTGCAATGAATGCATCATAAGAGAAATTAACATTCGAGCTTCTATCAGGATTCAAAGTTATCATCGAAAAATTAGAACGATTTTCTGCATCTTCAGGCATTTCAGTAACTACGCCCTCGGCACCATCTCCGTCAGGATTAGTTGTCCATGTTGGGACTGGAGGCTCAATATCGTTGGTTTCCTGATCTGCAAAAGCAGCTGATGTGGGATAGCCGTAAGAATCGCACCAATCGTAACCAAAAGAATAAGCCGCAAATGGTGTTATCGAACGAATTTTGTAAACACCGTCACCGGGTAGGGTAATCATTTTTACTGCATATTTTTTACCGTAAACATCGTAAGTGAAAATTTCATCAACACCAGGGAAACGTGTGTTTAGTTGAGTCCATTGGAATTCACCACCCATAACTGGTCCTGCAAATTCAAAAAAGTCCGGCATCATATTGTTCTCGTCAGTTTCATAAACAAGATTAACATAATTTTCTTTGAATCCTTGCCCTCCAAGGATACCCGGTGTACAGAATGTTATATCTTTCTGGTATTGCTGAAGTGGAGTTGTTGCCATAACAAACGGATCACTGCTCGGCAATGGGTAACCGTCCTCTTGAACTCCGGTATTATACAACGTTACTGAGATTGGTTTATCTCCCGAAATAACTACCGAATGCGGCATAGTATCCGAAGTCATACGCATTGTAAGAAAAGCTTCGCCTTCAATCCCGCCTCCTTTTTGGATTGTACCGATTGGAATACCATTACGGGAGATAGCTGTTGTTGAATCTTTAGCAAATATTTTAATAATTGAGGAAAATTTTCTTTTTGGAATTTTGCCTACGTGGCAGTTAAGTCCCCAGGTAAAAGTAGGGATGTCCATTTCTACTGTGTAGTCGCACCATTGATTACCTGTAGGAATATTTGAACACATATTTCCGGTAACTACGGCAATCGGTTTCGAAGCAACAATTTTACTGCCCGAAAGGTCAGCTCCGTCACCATCTGAAGAAACAGCCAAAACATCACCACGCATCAGAGTCCATTCTCTGGTTGTTCCGGGAACCATACCGCCTGCGGTTCTTGTGATGGGATTACCGCCGAGAGTATAACTAACCTGTGTGTCGTCATAAGCGGCAGTGATTGTTGTTATGCATGGGAGCTTGTAATTCCAGACAGCCGTGAACATAGGGTCAACCTGAGTACCGGCAACAATATATTCCTTGCCCAACGAAGAAACAGGAATAGCTAAAAATCCATCACTTGTGGCTTGGTAACGGATAACAACATACACCACCATCGGGTAGTCCGCATAAATATGAATTCCTTTAGATGAAAATACTGTTTCAGGAACAGTTGAATCCCTTCCTGTTTTCAGATACGGAAAACCGTGTACAGGAGTGATATTAAATTCAATCACATCATTAGGAATAGTAGTCCGTGCCTGCATGTAACCCGTTGATGAATTTTCAACAGTTACCAGAGTTTGGAATGGCGAAGTAACAAAAATTTTGACAAAATTTGGTTGTCCGCCGCTTTCATCCGTATAGCAGGGAGGAATTGAGAACCAATATTCTTTGCCCCAGTTGTTAGTTCCGATATTTTCGGGCAAAGACGATGGGTTCTGTTTTTGAGAATACAAAGGCAATGATACTAAAATCATCAGCAAAGCAAAAATGAGCTTCTTCATAACGATATCCTTTAAGTTATTTTATAATAATTGAAACCATTTATCTATTTATAACAAATTTCTTGATGTAATATTTATTACTGCTTACCAAATTCAGCAAGTAAGTACCATTGGCAAAATTGCCGCAATCAATAATTATCCGGTTTGAGAAAGTTGCCGGAATATCTTTTTTCGAGTAAACCTGCGTTCCTTTCAAATCAAAAATTGAAACAGAATAATCACCTGATGAATTTTCGGGTAATTCAATCAGCAACTGTTCATTTTGCGTAATGATATTAATTCCCGAATTAAACAAATCTGTAACCGAATTTGTAAGTGTACCATATCCGCTTAAAGTAGTTGTTGCTACAATATCGGCTGAATTGTCAAAGGATATTTTCAATTCATTTAAACCGATTTTGGTTGGATGAAAAACAACCGGAATATTTTCAGAACTATTCATTCTTATTGTTAAACCAGAAGTAATCTTCTTTCTATCAAATTCAAACGCATCACCATTAATATCAGTTAAAATAGTCATATCAGACACATAGATATTTTCATTCCCATCATTTGCAAGGGTTATAACACTTGCTTCAGGATAAGTACTGTCAATCTTTTTATTACCCCAATCGAAATTATTTGCTTTTAAGTTAGGTTTTGAGGATGAAGCATAGATACTGCAGTAGTTTTTAAAATTTGTGCCTGCATCGCTGGTAAAAATGATTTTATCTTCGTATTTATTTACGGAATTGGGGCTGAATGTTAATTGGAACGTTTTGATTTCATTAGGTTTCAAAATCAAAGGATTTTTTTGATTAATCATGGGAAGATTAGTACTAAAGCAACTATTGCTTGGACCGGTATAACCATAAATTACTAAATCAACATTTCCTTGGTTGCTTATGAAAAAATCCTTTATAGCCGTTTTCTTTACTGATACATTATCAAAGTCAACATCAATAACATTAATAACCGGACTGAATACTGTTGCATGAACCTTTGCTTTGTAGAAAAACAGACAGTAATCTCCGAGTCCGATTGAATCTGTCATCTCTCCCTCTTCATTTGCGGTAAATTTTACTTGGAATTTAACTGAATCCTTCTTTCTTATCGTCCATGGAAGTGGTTTTGGAAGCAAAAAAGTAAACGTGTAGTAATTCATCATAAATTTTAAATTTTCAATAGTAACTTCTGATTGTTCTGAATAGTTCACAGCCCAGAAATCTATTGTTTTCTCTTCCCCCAATTTAAATGTCCCAAAATCAACAGGATTAGGCTTGATTGTATATTTTCTTGCATGATAATTTATATCAATTGTTGTATCATTGCCGCCTCTATCGGAAAATGTAATAACGGCTCTCGCATCTTGATCCGGGTCTATAACCTCAAGCGACCAGCTCGTTTTTCTTGACTCCCCGGGTATAAATGCATCATATTTGAAAAGATAATTGAAACTGACATCAGATTGAAGAACAATCATCGAAAGATTTGAACGAATTGATGGATCATCAGGCAAATCAGTAACCATTGCGTGACAAGTTTTTCCGTCACAACACAAAGTATAAATTGGTGCTGGAGCAAGTGTATCTGAGAATTCCACCGATGCAAGAGGTTTAACATGTAATGTTGCATATTTTTTTAGTAAGTTTTCAACTGCTGTATCAGATATGATGTAAGAAGGAATATTTAACCAAAACTTTTTACCGGCATTACTCGTACCTAACATTTCGGGCAAATTTGATTTGTCCTTGTTCTGCGCGAACAATGAAAGTGATGATAAAACCACCAGAGACACTATTATGAGCTTTTTCATTTATTTTCCTTCAAGCACACGAAATCCAAAATTTATCTATTTATAACAAATTTCTTAATGAAATATTTGTTGCCACTAACTAAATTCAGCAAATAAGTTCCGGTGGCAAACGTTCCGCAATCTATTATTATCCGGTTTGAGAAAGTTGCCGGAATTTCTTTTTTCGAGTAAATCTGCGTGCCTTTCAAATCAAAAATTGAAACAGAAAAATCACCCGATGAATTTTCAGGTAATTCAATAAGCAACTGTTCGTTTTGAGTAATAATATTTATTCCCGAATTAAGCAAATCAGTTACTGAATTCGGCAGTATTCCAACACCGCGTAAAACAGTTGTCGGTGAACTGCCGGACGTATTATTATAAGATATTATCAATTCATGTTGTCCGGTTTGCACAGGATGGAAAGCAACAGGAACATAAGCATTTTGGTATTGCTTAATTATCATTGCATTAAAGCCGGCTCTATCAAATTCAAATGCAGAACCCTTGTTGTCCGAAATTATATTAATTCCGTAAATGATGATTTCTTCAGCTCCATCATTATATAGAGCGATTACCTTTTCGTAGTTGTCCGGCGGGTAAATATAATTTATTCTTCTATTATTCCAGTCGTAACTATTTGCTTGCAAACCCGGTATTGTTGATTCAGCATTAACCTGACAATAGTTCTTTTTGTTCGTTTCGGCATCGCTGATGAAAGTAATCCTGTCAGTGAATTTTCCTGAGGATGTTGGGCTGAATGTTATTTGGAAAATCAGGTTTTCCTTTGGTTTTAAAACCAAAGGATGAGAGGCATCAATCTGTGGTAGATTTGTTGTAAAGACGTTATTGCTCGGTCCCGTATAGCCTGTAATCACTAAATCCAGTGTGCCTTCATTAGTTATCTGAAAACTTTTTGTTGAAACGGTCCCTACTTTTGAAAGTAAAAAAATGGCATCAGAAACATAAATAATCGGACCTGTTACTCTTGATAAGATATATGCTGTTTTGGTTGGGGAGCATGAATCCCCGATTAAAATGTTATTCTCGAAAGTGCCTCCGATTGTGGCGGAGAATTTCACCTGAAAACTAATTGAATCTTTTGGTTGAATAGTAAAAGGAACATTTGGTGCATTTATTGAAAATCCGGTATTTGATGATTCTAACTTCAAAAACTTGACGGTAATTGCAGAACTTGAGGATTGGTTTACAGCCCAGAAATCCAGAGTTTTTTCTTCTCCGATTTTGAAATCTCCAAAATAAACCGGAGCAGGATTGATTGCCAATTTTACAGCATAGAAATTAATCTCAATTGTTGTGTCATTCCCATTTTTATCAGTGAATGTAATTACTGCTTTAGCGTCCTGAGAAGGATCAATAACCTGAAGTGTCCAGCTTGTTGTTCTTGATTTACCGGGTTCGAAGCCAACATAATAGAATGAATAATTGAAACTAAGAGATGATTGAAATACTATTGTTAAAAGGTTAGAACGAATAGCATTGTCATCGGGCATATCAGTAACAACCCCGTCTGAAATACTCCCGTCACAATTAAGTGTATATGTCGGCACAGGAGGAATAGTATCGGCTTTTTCAATATCGGTAAATGCCGCCGCCAGAGGATATCCGTAAGAATCCATATAATCATAACCAAACGCATAAGCGGCAAAAGGAGTTTTGGAACGTATGCTGTAAACACCGTCACCTGGAAGTTTGATTAATTTTAGAGCATATTTTTTACCGTTAACATCATATTTGAATTGTTCATCCATGCCGGCATATTCATTCAATACTTTTTTCCAGACAAATGCTTCGCCATGAACAGGTCCGGCTATTTCCATATCATCCGGCATCATCCCCAAAGAATCTGTTTCATAAACAAGATTAACGTAATTCTCCTTAAAAGACCTATCTTTAAGACCCGGGGTACAAAAATATATTTCCTTTTGATACTGTTCAACGGGTATGGAAGACATTACGAAGGGGTCGCTATTCGGAAGTGGGTATCCATCTTCCTGAACGCCTGTATTGTAGAGCGTCACTGTGATTGGTTTGTCACCTGAGAAAACTGCTGAACCCGGTTTTGAATCCTGCGTCATTCGCATAACCTGAAAACCCTTGCCTTCAACACCGCCGGCTGTTGCTATAGTCCCAATATTCAAGCCGTTTCGGTAAATTTTTGTGTTAGGTTCCTTAGCAAAAATTCTTACAATAGAGGCTTTTGTTCTATTGAAAATTTTTCCTATGTGAAGGTTTTTGCCCCATGCAAATGTTGGAATATCCATTTCAGCTGTATAATCGCACCATTGATTTCCGGTAGGGATATTTGCACACATGTTGCCTGTTGTTACAGCCACGGGTTTTGTTGAAACAACTTTACTACCGGATAAGTCTCCTTCGTCTGTATCATTAGAAATTGCAAGAACATCACCTTTCATGAGTGACCATTCCTGCGTTTGCCCGGTCGTCATGCCGCCTTTTGTTTTGGAAAAAATTGTCCCGCCAAGTGTAAATCTAACTTTTGTATCGTCATAAGGGGCTGTAATCGTTGTGACACATGGCATTTTGTAGTTCCATCCGGCTCTGAACATAGCATCCACAGGATGTCCTGCAACGATATACTCACTTCCGAGCGAAGAAACCGGAATTACCATGAAGCCATCACTTGTTGATTGATAGCGTACCAAACAATAAACAATAATCGGGTCGTCGCAAATTATATGAATACCCGCCTTGGCAAAGACTGCTTCAGCCACATTCTCGTCATATCCTGATTTTATAAAAGGATGTCCCTGGGCTGGAGTAATACTGAAATCAATAACATCATTCGGTAGGGTATATTGTGCTTTGAAAAATCCTTTACCGGGAACATCTACCGTAACAAGAGTTTTAATGTTTGATGTAACATATATTTTAATTAGGTTCGGATAACTAACATCGGATTCGAAGCATGGCGGAACGCTGAACCAAAACTCCTTCCCTGCGTTATTAACCCAAAGCATTTCGGGCAAGGTTGATTTGTCCTTGTTCTGCGAGAACAAAGGAAGTGATAATAGTGCCAAAAAAATGACAAAGATGAGCTTTTTCATTCACATTCCTATAAGCAAACTTAATATGTATTTACAAATATACATATATTAATTATTTATCTGTATATAACAAATTTCTTAATGTAATATTTATCGCCGCTTGCTAAATTCAGCAAGTAAGTTCCATTGACAAAAGCACCGCAATCTATAATTATCCGGTTTGAGAAAGTTGCCGGAATATCTTTTTTCGCATAAACTTGCGTACCTTTCAAATCAAAAATTGAAACAGAAAAATCACCCGAAGTATTTTCCGGTAATTCAATGAGCAACTGTTCGTTTTGCGTGATGATATTAATTCCCGAATTAAATAAATCAGTAATTGAATTCAGGAGTGTTCCATAACCGCGTAAAACGGTTGTAGGAGAACTGCCGGACGTATTATTGTAAAATATTATCAATTCATGTTGTCCTGTCTGCACTGGATGGAAAACAACCGGCACATAAGCAGATTCACTTTTTTTGATAACCATTCCGGTAAATTTATCTTTGTCAAATTCAAAGGATTCACCGATTAAATACGAAACAATTTTAATCCCGCTTATGGTAACATCATCAGCTCCGTCATTAAGAAGAGTGATTACCTTTTCGTCGTTGTCGGGCGGGTATGTGCCGTTAATCTTTCGGTTAAACCAATCATAGCTATTGGCTTTTAAACCGGGGATTGAAGCCTCTCCGTTTATAAGGCAATAGTTTTTCCGGTTTGTATCTGCATCGCTGATGAAAGTAATCCTATCCGTAAATTTACCGATTGAGGTCGGGTTGAAAGTTATCATGATAGTTTTGCTTTCTTTTGGCAATAAAATCCATGGATTTGATGCATCAATATATGGAAGACTTGTTGTAAATACATTATTACTTGGTCCGGTATAACCTGTAATTGTCAAATCAAGAGTACCTTCATTAGTAATCTGAAATTCTTTTGTTGCAGTATTTCCAGTGGTTACAGGATAATAATTAACGTTAGTGACATAAATAATTGGATACTCAACTGTTGCGGTTAAAAATACAAATGTAGGAATATGACATGAATCGGCGATTGATATGGAATTCTTAAAAGTACCTCCGGTTGTAGCCGTAAATTTCACTTGAAAGTTTATTGAATCATTTGGGGGAATGATAAATGGAACAGATGGACCGGTTAATGAAAAACCCTTTGGTGAAGATGCCAAATTGAAAAACTCTATTATGACTGCGGATTCTGAGGATATGTTTATAGCATGGAAATCAACTGTTTTTTCTTCGCCGATTTTGATGATTCCGAAATCAACAGGATTAGGTCTGATTGTGTATTTTGGTGCATAATAATTTATTTTAATCGTTGTGTCATTGCCTCTTCTGTCGGCAAATGTTATAACTGCTTGTGCATCTTTTAATGGGTCAACGACCTGAAGTATCCAGTTTGTTGTTCTTGTATCCCCGGGAATAAAGTCAACATATTTAAAAACATAATTGAAACTGACATCAGATTGAAATACTATTGTTGAAAGATTTGAACGAATTGCTTTGTCCTCAGGCATATCAGTGACAACGCCGTCAGTAATATTCCCATCACAACAGCACCTTGTATATTTCGGCACAGGAGGAAGAGTATCTGTCAGTTCTTCCATAGTGGCAAGAGCCGCTGACAGCGGATAGCCATAGGAATTCAGAGAATCAAAACCGAAGCCATAAGCGGCAAAAGGAGTTTTGGAACGGATGCTGTAAACTCCGTTTCCGGTCAGCTGAATCGTCTTTAATGCATATTTTTTACCGTTAACATCATATTTAAATAGTTCATCCATGCCGGGAAATTCATCCCATACTTTTTTCCAGACAAATGCTTCGCCATGAACAGGTCCGGCTATTTCCATATCATCCGGCATCATCCCCAAAGAATCTGTCTCATAAACCAGATTAACATAATTCTCCCCGGAATTAGAATCAGAACTAACTCTCGGAGTGCAAAAGAATATTTCTTTTTGGTACTGTTCAACAGGTATGGAAGACATTACGAAGGGGGCACATTTTGGCAGAGGTTCGCCATCTTCCTGAACGCCGGTATTGTAGAGCGTCACGCTAATTGGTTGGTCGCTTGAGATAACAACAGAACCGGGGTTACCATCCTGAGTCATTCGCATCTCCATGAAACCCTTACCCAAAATTCCTCCTGATGTTGCGATGGTTCCAATATTTTTACCATTCCTGAAAATTTTGGTATTTGGTTCTTTTGCAAAAACTCTGATAATAGATGCGTATTTTCTGTATGGAATTTTCCCGACATGAATATTCTTGCCCCAGGTAAATGTGGGCATATCCATTTCGGCAGTGTAACCACCCCATACATTTCCTGTAGGGATGTTAGCCAACATATTCCCGGTAGTAACTGCCACAGGTTTTGTGGATACAACTTTACTGCCGGACAAATCCCCTTCGTCGGTATCTGCCGAAATTGCAAAAACATCGCCTTTCATCAGTGACCATTCTTTTACTTCTCCAGGTTTCATGCCGCCTTTGGTTTTAGTAAATGCGGTTCCTCCAAGAGTAAACCTTATTTTTGTATCATCAAAAGGTGCGGTAACAGTAGTAACGCATGGCATTTTATATTCGTTAATTGCTCTGAACATCGCATCCACAGGATGTCCTGCAACGATATACTCTCTGCCGAGCGAAGAAACAGGAATTACCATGAAACCTTCAGTTGTCACACGGTATCTAACAACACAATACACAATAATCGGGTCGTCAGCGTAAACATAGATACCGGCATTTTGAAAAACAGTTTCAGCCACATTCTCATCGGTGGGATTTTTGGAGAAAGGCTGTCCCTGTGCAGAAGTTATACTGAAATCAATAACATCATTCGGTAAGGTATAACTTGCTTTGAAATATCCTTTTCCCGGGACCTCAACCGTTACAAGAGTTTTAACATTAGATGTAACATATATTTTAATTAGGTTCGGATAACTAACATCGGATTCGAAGCATGGCGGAACGCTGAACCAGAATTCTTTTCCTGCATTATTTGCACCAATCATTCCAGGCAAGAGAGACGCGTCCCCGTTCTTAGAGTACAAAGGAAGCGAGATTAAAACCAAAAGAGCAACAAGTATGAATTTTTTCATATCTTTCCCAAAATGTATTTTGACTTTGTCAATTTCGTATAAGGACATAACAAATAAAACCGCATTTTGTTACAAAAATTTCTAAAATAATTTAAATTTTGTTAAAAATACTTGTAAAATATACAAGTAAAGCATTAATAGTTTTTAGTTTTTGTAAAATAAATAATTTCAGATATTGAAGACGCTAATTTAATTTTTTGGCTTTTATTCGACATATAGATTTCAGGTGAAAATAAAATAATTCCAACTTTCCTGAGTCTTATTTCTTCTTTATGTGTAATATATATTGTTTACTTTACGGAGTATTTAGATGAAGGCATTTATTAAAATTATTCTTTTGATGTTGATAACAGTATTTGCTGTTAACGCTCAAACTAAATCAAAAATCGCCGAGAAAAAAGACAAACCGGCTAATAAGACCGAACAGAAAGAAACGACGACTACAAACAAACCAAGACCAGTGCGTACAGGTGGTTTCGAATCAATTGACGAAGCACTTAAAGATGCGGCTAGTTTGAAAAGATTGTCATTGGCTGGTAAAAAACTAACTGAACTGTCTTCAAAGATTTCTGAATTTGTTGTCCTTGAATCTCTCGACCTTTCAAACAATCAGTTATCATCTTTGCCCAACGAACTTTCGGCATTAAAAAATTTGAAAGATATCAAGCTGTCAAGGAATTCATTCAAAGAGTTACCAGCTGTTTTATCTCAATGCCCAAGTCTTGTTAGTATTGAAATATCAGATAACAAAATCGCCAATGTTCCGGCAAGTATCGGAAACATTACCAATTTGAAAATACTCAGACTAAACAAAAATGAACTTAATACTTTGCCCGCTGAACTTTCAAATTTGAAATTATTGAAAGAGTTATATTTGGATAATAATAAATTCGAGGTATTCCCCGAATCTGTTGATAATATTCCTGCTATTGAAAATTTGAGCATGGCTTCGAACAATCTGAAGGAACTACCCGGTTCGATTGGAAATCTGACAAACCTAAAGAAATTGAATTTAGAAGGGAATAAACTAACCTCAATTCCAAAAGAAATCGGCAAATTGAAAAATCTTAACGAACTCGACCTTGATAAAAATAATTTAACATCCCTCCCTCAGGAAATCGGAAATTTGTCTTCATTAAAATCGCTTCAAATTAACTCTAATAAAATTTCTTCTATTCCTGAAAGTGTTTCAAACCTTTTAAAACTCGAAACATTGAATATCTCCAATAATATTTCTACTGAATTGCCATCTCAGGTATTCAAAATTCCGAATTTGACAAAACTCGTTATCAGTAATAGTAAATTAGGAAAACTACCTGCAGGTTTGGGAAATCTTTCGAAGCTGAAGGTTCTTGAAGCAACCGGATGCGAAATCACAGAAATCCCACAAGGTTTGTCAGGTATGAAAAGCCTGAATTCTTTAGATTTATCAAGAAATAAATTAAAATCAGTCAATCCTGTTACAGCATTAGAAAATTTACAAACACTTAAACTTGACAATAATGAAATTGACCAGCTTCCTGACGATTTTTCAAATCTGAAGAGCCTGAGAAGCCTTTCAATAAATTCAAATAAATTAACAAAACTTCCTCCGAATTTCGAAAAACTTGGAAATTTAAAGGCTATTCAGCTTAGAAAAAACCAATTCCCCGAAAGCGAACAGGAAGCAATCAAGAAAATCATGCCAAATTTGAAATTGGCATTTTAAATTAAATTTCAGATTATTACGGAGAGTTTATGTCTTATAATATTAGCGTTATCGGAACAGGATACGTAGGTTTGGTTAGTGGTACTTGCTTTGCGGCAACAGGAAACAATATTACTTGTATAGATATTATAGAGGAAAAAATTGAAAAACTGAAAAAAGGGATTTCGCCAATTTATGAGCCCGGACTTGATTTGCTTCTTCAAAGGAATATTAAAGAAGGAAGATTGCATTTTTCGATGGATTTGGAAGATGCGGTAAAAAATTGCACCATTATTTTCTTGTGCCTGCCAACTCCGCCAAACGAAGACGGCTCGGCAGATTTACAGCATGTTTTGAAAGTTGTCAGAGATATTTCCGAAATAATTAAAAAGAATAGCATTACCGAAAAGAGAATTCTGGTTAATAAAAGCACTGTACCTGTCGGAACCGTTGAAAGAATCAGAAACTTAATAGACAGCATTCTTCTGGAAAACAGCATTGAAGTGGCAAGCAATCCCGAATTTTTGAGAGAAGGATTTGCAATCGAAGATGCAATGAAACCCGAAAGAGTCGTTGTCGGAACTGATAGCGAATACGTTGCTGAAGTGATGAGAGATTTGTACAAGCCTTTTTTGCGTAGCGGCAATCCAATTTATATTATGGATGTCAAATCTGCTGAAGTAACAAAATATGCGGCTAATTCATTTCTGGCAACAAAGATTTCTTTTATGAATGATTTGTCCGGATATTGTGAACTCGTAGGGGCAGATATTGAGAATATCAGGCTTGGCATTGGTTCGGACAGCAGAATCGGCAAAAGATTTTTATTCGCAGGTATTGGCTATGGTGGTTCTTGTTTCCCGAAAGATGTGCGGGCTTTAATCCATTCAGCCGAACAAGTCGGTTTTTCACTCGATGTGGTTAAATCGGCATGGTCGGTGAACGAGAAACAAACAAACAGATTTATCGCCAAAATCATTAACCGTTTTGGAGGCGATTTAAAAGGCAAGAAAGTTGCATTATGGGGTTTGGCATTCAAGCCTGACACAGACGACACTCGCGAAGCTCCTCCTTTTTTGATAATTAACAAACTACTTGAACTTGGTTGCACGATTTCAGCTTATGACCCAGAAGCAGTAGAAAACACCAAACTTAAATTCGGCAATCAAATTGAGTATGCCAATGATATGTATCACTGCCTTGAAAATGCCGATGCTTTAGTTATTGCAACTGAATGGACGGTTTTCAGAAATCCTGATTTCAACAAACTTCATGAGTCATTAAAACAGAAGATAATTTTTGACGGAAGAAATCTTTACAATCCGAAGGAAATTGCAAATGCAGGATTTGAGTATTTTTGTATCGGCAGAAAAGATGTCAATAATATTCAGTAGGTCAAATAGATGTTTAATATTGAACAAAATATTATTTCGAACTAAGGATTATTTTTATTCAAATTTTTAGTTATTATTCGTGTTTGATGATTTTAAAAGACTTACGGATTGTTGAAGTATTTGGCACTATTTTTTATATAGATAATTTGGTTAATGTTTTTCAAAACATTGCCGATAATTAATTTCGGATAATTAAATTGATTTTTACTTTTTGATTGTAATATGGCAAAGAATAAGGAAAAAGAAGCTACTGTAGAGGGCGAACAACCTGAACCACAACCGGAAAAGCCCAAAAAGCAAAGTTCTGGCGGTATTTCTATGCCTGTGCTTTTAGGTATAATTCTTGGTTCTCTGGTTATTATCATTGTTGCTGTCAGATTTTTGTTCCTGCCTTATATAGTTCAAAATCTTGGCGTGGCTAAACAAGAGGAAAAACCAAAACCTGCTGTGGTAAATAAAAATTGGGAACGCGACTTTTTCAAAGAAAATGAAAAGATTGCTCAATATTTCGAAATGGGAAGAATCACTACTAATCCTCGCAACTCAACTCAGTTCGTTGTTGTTAATATTGGGGTTGTATATTTTCCTAAAAGTGAAGACCATTTAAAGGAATTGAAAGTTGAGAAAGCCAAGGAAGCAAAAGAAGCCGGACCTGAAGGTGGGGGAGGAAATCCCACTTTACTATCCACAAAATCTTATGCTCAACTTAAAGCCAATGTAACAAGAGTTCTCGGTTCTTTATCTGTTGAAGAGCTTCAGGCAAGGAGAGATTCTTTGCCTTCAATGATAAAGATGAATGTAAAGCCTGTTTTCAGAGAAAATGAAATGTTCATCAAAGATGTTATTCTTCTTGAGTTTATTCTTCAAGAATAGTATTTGAACTGCATTTCTCGATTTTGACGATTTTAAGCATGGATGCACTAATTGAAACAAAACTATGTCGGATGTTCTGTCACAAACTGAAATAGACAGCCTACTCAACGAAATGACTTCGGGAGCGGTTGACGTTGATGATTTTATAAGCGGTAAGCTTAAAAAATCAGATATTGCTAATTATGATTTCCGTCGTCCAAACCGAATTTCAAAAAATCAGGTTCGTACTCTCCAAACTGTTCATGAAAGTTTTTCGGAAATTTTCGGTTATTACCTCGTTTCAAAGCTCCAAACTATTGTAACAATCTCAGTAACTTCTGTTGACCAATTATTTTATTCCGAATTTATTCTTTCAGTTTCTAACCCAAGCTGTCTTTATGTTTTTGAGATTGAAGGCACTGATGGTAATGGAATCATGGAAGTTAGTCCTCAGCTTGCACTTACTATTATCGAAAGACTTTTGGGCGGTTCGGCTGATATTCAGTCCAAACCCCGTTCCATTACGCCAATTGAACAAGCAGTTATTCGCGGAGTGGTTGAGCATGCACTAAGCGATTTGCAGAATTCATGGAAAGCAATAGCCGATCTGAATTTCAAATACCAAAGACTCGAAATGGAAGCTGATTTTGTTCAGATTGCACCATCTTCGGAAATTGTTGTTGTGGTTTCTTTCGATGTGAACATCGGAATGCACACTTACTTAATGAATCTTTGTTTCCCGACATTTGCCCTTGAAGATGTGCTGGCTCGGCTAAACAGACAGTTGGTAACAACTTCGGTAGTAAGGCAGACTCCACAAAAGATGAAAGAAAACATTGAAGTACTTCACCAGCAGATATCGAGTACATATTTGCCAATATTAGCCGAACTCGGTAAAGCCGCTATAACGGTTAGAGAGCTTACTCATTTGCAGGTTGGGGACGTAATAAAACTAAAGAAAAGAATAAATCAGGAAATTGAGATAATGGTTGCAGGCAGGAGAAAGCTTGCCGCACGACCGGGTAGTGTTGATGGCAAAAAAGCTGTCAGAATTAACAGAATCTTAGATGATGAAGACCTTGAAGACGAAAACATTTTTTATAAATCGGAGGAATAGTCATGTCAATGACACAAGAAGAAATAGATGCCCTTATTAGTGGAGGCGGAATGGATAAAGAAGATTCAGGCTTTGCCGATGGTGATTCTGCTGAAATTGATACTCCGGATTTTCCTGAGATAGAAACGGGAAGCAAGTCCACAATTTATTCTCCGCTTGACCCAAAGTTGGAATTGCTTTATGATTTACAGCTCCCGATTTCGATTGAACTTGGCAGAACAAATATGCTTATCCGTGATATTCTCAGACTCGGCAGAGGTTCGGTTATTGAGTTTGATAAATTAGTAAGCGAACCCGTGGACATTCTGATAAACGGAAAGAAAGTAGCCGAAGGCGAAGTTGTTGTGATAGATAAGCATTTTGGTATAAGGATTACGACTTTGATTAATCCGACTGACAGACTCAGAGCCGCCAAGAAATAGTTTTGTTTTTTATAATATTCAGGAAGAATTATTATGCCGGATGCATCATTAATGAAAGCATTTGCTACTTTAGCAGGAGTTGTTGGCTTTTTGGGATTGATTTTATTTGTCCTTAAAAAAGTCATTAAAAAAAATAAGAAAATTGAAAATCAGATAGATTTACAAATCATTTCAAAGATTTCCCTTCAGCCGAAATCGCATATATATCTTATAAAAGCCGGAGAACAAACACTTCTTGTCGGTGCTACTGACCATAATATCAATACCTTAGCAGACCTTTCTCCAAATGAAAGACCAATTCCTTCCTTCACATCGGAAACAAAAAGACCATCCCGAATTCAAACTCCACAAGCAGAACTGACACAGGATTTGGAAAATTCATTATCTTTTGGAAGTTTCATCAAATCAGCCTTCAAAAGAAGTGTAAACTAGTTCTGCAATAATAAATATAAATCATCGTTGCTAATATTAGCCAAATTTCCTATATTGAACTTTGGTAAATTGTAATTTTGATTATTAATTGGTGGCGAATGTCAGTTTTTACTCTTTTTAGAAATATTACTGAATAAATTATGGAATTTTCAAATATGAAAAAGAGTATTTTTTGTGCTTTGTTGATGGCTATGCTTTACGGGTGTAGTCCTTATGACAATTTCACAACCTATTTTAATACTTATTATAATGCCACAAGGCTTATCCGTGAATCCGAAGATGAGTTCCTCTATCAGGAAGAAAAAAAACGTGTTACGCCACGTGTAATCATTCCTGAACCTCAGAATTATACTCCAACTGTTCCAAAATCGGGTCCGCCACCGTTCATGACTGAATTTGTTGTTGAACAGCAAAAATTACAACCTGTTAAAATCAAACTTGATTCTGTTATAATAAAAGGCTCCAAGATTCTTGCAAATCATGGTCAAAGCGATTATATCGAAGGTGCGCTATTTCTCATGGCTAAAGCATATTTCTACAGGAATGAATGGCTCCCATCACAGATTAAGTGCGGTGAACTGATAGATAAATTTCCTGCAGGAGATTTATCTCCCGATGCCCATCTTCTTTTTGCCGAGAATATGTTAATTCAGCGTCGGTTCTTTGCAGGCAAAAATATGCTCTCCCGAACTGTTGATATTGCATGGCAAAAGAAAAGATATGACATTTTATCGCAGGCATTCAGACTTCAGGCAGATCTTGCAATATTTGAGCATGACATCGAAGCGGCGGTAAAGCCATACAGACAGGCAATTGCCCAATGCGACGATAACGAACAAAAAGCCAAATGGCAAGTGGATATGGCTTCCATTTATTATAAAATTGGTAAATTTCCTGAAGCTGAAAGAGCATTTGCCAAAGTTCAGAAATACAGCCCTGATTATCAGTCTGATTTTGAAGCAAAACTTTATAGAAGCATGAGTTTGATTAGAATTGGCAGATACGAAGAAGCTGAAAAAATACTTGCTGACCTTGAAGATGACGGGAAGTACACAGAATGGAAAGCTTATGTATTTACGGCAAGACTAACATCGTTGAAATTTCAGAATAAAGAAAAAGAGTTAACCGTACTTGAAAAATATTCTGATTCTGCTTTTGTCAACAATCCATCAATACTATCCTATTATTTCGAAAAAGGTGTTGATGCTTATAAGATTAAGGACTATCCGACAGCAAGAAAATATTTTGCAAGAACCCGCAACCAAAAAACACAATTTTATTCTGCATCCGAACGACTGTTTTACTTGTTGAATACTTGGGAACAGAAACATACTTTTGAAGAACAGACATTAAAAAAATTCAAACCGGGAGAAACTCCTAATGATACAATTCAAGCCGCACTTGCATTAAACCGGTTTGAACTTGGGAGGGTTCATGAGGAGTTGGGAAATAAAGATTCTGCTTTAGTGTATTACAAATCTTCGGCAGAAATGTCCCCTAAGAAAAATAAACAAACATCCAGATATCTTTATGCTTATTCCAGAATAGCCAAAGATACTGATCCGATTTTAGCGGATTCGTTAATGGAAGTTCTTGTGGATAAATATCCCGATACCGATTTCGGAAAGGAAGCTCTTCAGAAACAAGGATATACAGAATATTTTGTTATTGACACAATTGCTGACCTCTATCGTTCCGGCAACAAACTCAGAGAAAGTAAAGAATATACCTTTGCCGTAACCCAATTTCAAAAGATTTGGTATCAGTACCCTGGTTCAGACTTCGCTCCAAGATCTCTTTACGCATTGGGCTGGGTATTTGAAAAAAATATCAAAAATATTGACAGTGCTCTTTTTTATTATCAAAAGCTAATTGAAAAATATCCTACATCAGAATATGCGAAGGATGTTCAGCTTTCAGTGAATTATCTTCTTATAGTTAGAAGCGGTAAACCTATACCGGATTCATTAAAAGTCAGGGCACAAACCAAAAAGCCTCAAGCTCCGGTAATAAAATTGGAGCAGACTGCAAAAGTATCGCCTATGGACAAGAAAAAAGATGGTCCCGGAAAGATTGGATTTGACCCGATGGAAGTCTTTAAAGATCCGACAAGTGTTTTTCAAAAGGCAAAAGATGCAATTCTGAATCCCGATCTAATAAAACCGGAAATAAATCTGCCCAAAAATCCTTTGAAAATGTTTGATTCAAATAAAGATTCAACCAAAAAAGATACACCTATCAAAGAGCCTGATGACAAGAAAGATTCTACCAAAAAAGATGTGCCGATTCCAATCGAAAAGAAAAAGTAATTTCAAAATTAACTGAACAAAAAGTGGAAGAAAAAACAAAAACTAAAAAAATAACTAAGAAAAAGGAAATACCGGACATATCAGCTATCATAAAAAAGCTTGAATGGTATAAATCTTTTTTTGATAATTCTTCCGATGCTCTTTTGATAATTGAGCCTGAAACATGGTTGGTTATTGAAGCTAATGAGTTTGCCGCTCTTCTGTTCGGTTACACAAAAGAAAGCTTCATAGGGAAAGGAATTCCTCAGTTCCGCCGGATTTTTAAATTGCTCACAAAAACCACATCGCCTGTTGTACTTAGCGAAGTTACGATTGATGCGGCTGACGGAAGTGAGATGATGCTCGAACTTGATGCAAGGTTCATTGAATGGGACGGCAAGAGATTAATTCTTGCTATTACCAGAGATGTTTCCGAGCAATACGCTCTAACCGACAAACTAGTTCAGACCGACAAACTAGTGCTTTTAGGGCAGTTAATAGCTTCGGTTGCTCATGAAATCCGAAATCCGCTTGCCGCAGTTAATTTAAATCTGCAGGTTCTCGAGAGAAAATTTCAATCTGAGCCAACAGAACTGAACCATATAAAGATGGCTTTGCAGGGTGTTGAAAGGATTTCAAGGATTGTTGAAGTAGCACTGAATTTCTCAAGACCTTCAATACCAGATATTAAAGGAGTTAATTTCAATGATTTAATCAAAACAACTCTTGAGCTTTTTTCTTCTGTTACCAGAAAAAAAGCAGTAAGAATTGTACTTGAACTGGATGATAATTTGCCGAATGTTGCCGGAGACGAAAAGCAGATTCAGCAGGTTTTGATTAATTTGATTAAAAATGCCGCTGATGCCATTATTTCTGATGGCGTGATTACAATTCAGACTTATACCGAACCAGGAACAAGGCATCCGAATTCTGAATATGCTGTTGTTTCGGTCAGGGACACCGGAATCGGTATTCACCCCGATGACTTCCCGAAAATTTTCAATCCGTTTTTTACAAGAAAAGAAGAGGGAACAGGTCTTGGACTGCCGATTACTCAAAGAATTATACACCAGCATCGAGGAATAATTGATGTTGAAAGCACAGTAGGCGAAGGTACAACAATTTATGTCAAACTTCCGGTTCATCCGGAATAAATTTTTTTATTTATTATTTCATTGCTATTTATTAAATTTGCTAATTGCATCAATAGATTAATTCAGATATAATTTTAATTTTTTAAAAAGATAAAACTATGACTCTTCAAAACTACACAATTCTTGTTATTGAGGACGACCCTCTGGTTAACTCAACCATAAAAGATATACTTGCAAGCAAGTATAACAGAGTTATGACATATATTGATGCGAATCAGGCGATCAATGAATTGCCGATTCTCGGTCCGGATCTTGTTTTGCTCGATATCTTCCTCGGTCATTCCAATGGGCTCGATATCCTTGAGCAATTGCGGAAGCAAGGCTATACTATGCCGGTTATCATGATGACCGCATTTTCAGATATCAAGATGGCTGTAAGAGCTATGAAGTTGGGTGCTGAAGATTTCATAGTGAAACCTCTCGACCTCGAACAGCTTGAAGTTGCCGTTGAAAGAGCTTTGAGCAATTTCGACCTCAGACGAAGGGTTGACCTTCTATCTGAAAAACTCAAGGAAGAAGTGCCAAACGAAATTCTCGGTGAAGCCGATGGAATCCGCAAAGCCCTGGAAATAGGTAAAATCATTGCATCTGCGGATACAACAGCATTAATATTGGGTGAGTCGGGAACAGGCAAAGAACTTCTTGCCAGATATATTCACGAAAATTCTTCGAGAGCAAGAGGACCATTCGTAACTATAAATTGCGGTGCCATCCCAAGAGAACTTGCAGAAAATGAACTTTTCGGTTATGAAAGAGGTGCTTTTACGGGTGCTACCGAAAAAATCAAGCAGGGGAAATTCGAACAGGCTCATCATGGGACAATTCTTTTTGATGAAATTGCTGAACTTTCTATGGAGCTTCAGGTAAAACTTCTGAGGGTTCTCCAGGAATTGAAATTCTATCGCCTTGGAGGTGCAAAAGAAATTTCTGTTGACGTCAGGGTTATTGCTTCTACTAACCGCGAGCTTGAAAAACTGGTAGAAGAAGGCAAATTCAGAGAAGATTTGTTCTACAGACTTAATGTTGCAAAGATAACTCTACCGCCCCTTCGCGATAGAGAATCGGATATTATGCTTCTTGCAACTTCATTTGTTAATGATTTCAATAAAAAATTCGGCAGAAACGTAACCGGCTTCACTCCTCAGGCGGCAAGTTTACTGACTTCATATTACTGGAAGGGAAATATCCGCGAACTGAGAAATGCGATTGAAAGAGTTGTTCTGCTCGAAAGCAATGATATAGTGACTAAGGAATCTCTCCATTTCCTCAGGCTGACCAATCCTCCTGCAGGAACGACTTCGGCAGACCGACCAAATTACGAACTCAAAGAGGACGAA
The DNA here is from genome assembly GCA_964606895.1 of uncultured Hyphomicrobiales bacterium. Lineage (GTDB taxonomy): Bacteria > Bacteroidota > Ignavibacteria > Kapaibacteriales > UBA2268 > CAZSHX01. The sequence goes on along the minus strand of CAZSHX010000008.1, from coordinate 32,859 downwards.
CATTTGCTTTTAATTGCCAAAACAGGTGTTTCAATGGGGAATGTTGTAAAGGATTTGATTATTCAAACCCTGAAAATTACAAACGGTAATCAAATCAAAGCATCTAAGCTTTTGGGTGTTTCAAGAGCAAAACTCAGATACAGAATCGAACAACTCGGAATTAACATTTCCGGGAAAAGTATCTCATAGCGTAACAAAATGGAAGTACTACCGTATTAGTATTTGAATTATTTTTTTAAAAAACGGAGGGGATATGACATTTTTTAAAACTCTTATTATTGCCGCACTTGCCTTAACAGCCGGTTTTGGAAGTTCTGTTGCAATATCCAAAGAAGACACAGTCCGAGTCATTCATGAAAATATGTGGGAGGACTACAACAAATATAAAACTGACTCAGCTTACTATGGCCTTTTCGACAGACCAATGATTGAAGTATTCTCGGGAAGTGCCAAGGAATCAATAAATGGGTTTGACAATTCATTTCTTGATTTGGGAAATATCGAACTTCGCCTTGGCGAATCTACCAAGAAGAAACTCTCCGGATTTAATAACATAATCAAGCAAAATGATAATTTCATTTTTCTTGGACTGTTGAAATCCGATTATGCTCCATCTAAATCAGAAAAAGGCAGTAAATTGGAAACAAGCTCTTTGAGATTCGGTCTGGGCTCAACATCGGGCTATGGCTATCGTTTGGGCGAGGAAGCTTCACTGCTGTTGTACCATACATCAGGCTTAGTCTGGACAAAAACTGAATTCAAGGACAAGGCTGTAACCCAAACTACAAATAATTCCGACCAGAAAACACTTGACAATTTTGGAAATTCCGTAAGATTCGGAACTTTCTACGAAGCGGGAGTAAATGTTCAGTTGGCAGATTTCATCGGTGTTAAAGCCGCTTACGAAAGAAGTATTGTTTTTCAGCGTCACATGTTTTGGTACTGGCTCGGTAGCGAGCTTACCGAGGGAATTGGTCAGGGTTTGATTGATGCATTCATCACTCCTATCACCAGAGCTTATCCTCATGCCGCACCGATTATTAACTTCGTGCTCAAAAACGGACTTTCTTACGGAATGTACGAACTCCGCAAGAAAAACATGAACTGGCCCATCTCGACCGTTGCACCGTTTGTCATAGACCAATTTAAACTTGGTGCAAATCTAACCTTTTAATACCCAAAATTTAAAATGCCCTCTTGCTTTTTGGTCGGATTACCAAATCAAGAGGGCATTTTTTTTTTAGTTAAGAAAATACAAAAAAATATTTTCCAATTTTCCAAAAATTATTATTATTTTATATAGGATATGTTATTATTTCTTTGTAACTTTACAAACGGAAAAAGAACAAAACGAAACTATGGTAAAATATTTCATCGCAAGGAACAAGATTTAGGCAATAGACTCTGAAAAAAGAAAATTTTTGTAATTAAATAAATTCTAAAATATTCGAGGAGATTCTATGAAGAACCAGTGCTTTAAAACAGTCGCTTTCTGTTTCGTTGTCGTTGTGTTATTTTTGTCACGGGGGGGGGGGTGAAAGCTCAACCTTATGTTGACCCGACTTGCGATATTTGTTCCACCGGAGTCTGGACCCCTTATAACGACCCTATTGAGTATAATTTTGCAGGCTGTCAATATTGGATTAATGTTGAATATAAGGTCTGCCAGGATATAATGGAACTGAGAATCAGCAGTATTACCACTAATGGTACCGGATGCCTTGCACCGGCTGATGCTTTGTTTCAGGAATTCATCAAGCGGATTTTATTTTATTCGTCTCAGATTTTCAATATTCAAACCCCAAATCCATTCTTAATACCATATACAATTCATTTTTTAAATTCTTCATGTTGGAACTGGGATGTACCTACTCAATCTTTACAGCCGTGTCCCGGACCCTGTTGTATGACTGAATATTCACTATTAAAAGAGATGAATGGGACGGCTGTTAGAGTTATAAGCTCCAGTCCTCTAATTCCACCCCAGCTACCGGAATGCGGAGGTCCCAGCAGTCCGGGTTGTTTCACTCGTTGTGCTTCTAATGCCATTGCAGAGAATACAATAATCACATTACCAAACAACTCTCCGTGTCCTGAATTATGCTACTGGACTATTTGGGGAAACTCAAATGTTACATCAAGCAATTACATCGGGACTAACGTCAATGCACCGCTGAATTTTAGAACAAACTATATCGAAAGAATGACAATAAACGAGCAAGGACAAGTCGGAATTGGAACTGCTTTAGATTTCATGGGAGGTGCATCATATATAATAGGTACCTTAGATATTAATTTGAACCATAATCTTGAACCCCACAATTTTGCACCAAAAATTAGTTTTAGCAAAACCGGGCAGTTTGGCACTTTTCCACAGATAAGATTTTACCAAGGTGCTGATCAATTTATGTTATTGAATACAGGACAGTTTAATGCATATCCATGGTATATTGAAGAAAGCAATATTCCAAATGGACCATCCGGGGTTTTAACTTTTAAAAGTCTTTATGGCACTGACGGGCAAACAGGATATGCTCTTTCAGGGACTGAAACAAATCTAATTAACATCATGACTTTAACCCGAAATGGCAATGTTGGTATCGGATATACAAACCCGGGCTACAAACTAAATGTTGACGGTACCGTTGGTATCGGTTTCCCTGTTCCTTCTGCAATTGACCCAACCGGACAAATGCTTGCCGTTAATGGCAAAGTTAGAATTGGAACTCATGAAGTGCCGTCCGGTTCTCAATATTTCAATACATATAAATTATCAGTTGACGGAACAATTATTTGCACAGAACTTATTGTAGCATTACCAGACTGTTGGGCGGACTTTGTTTTTAAGAAAGATTACAAACTGCCGTCACTCGAGGAAATCGAAAAATCTATCAAACTAAACGGCACACTTCCCGGGATTCCTTCTGAATTGGATGTAAAAAATAAAGGTGTTAATGTTGCAGAAGTGCAGGCAAAACTGCTTCAGAAAATTGAAGAGCTAACGCTTTATATGATTGATATGAACAAAGAAAATAAGGCTTTAAAGGAAAAAGTCGAGGTGATGAACAACAGCATTAAGCAATTGAAAAAATCAAAAAAACAATAAATATTTATTTGCTTGTAACTTTTCTGCGGATTAAACAGTCTTAGGTACAAGTATTTACATAAAAATAAGGAAACACAAAAATGAAAACTATATTTGCTTTTCTCGCCTTTTCTTTCATTCTGCTTTTTGCCGGATGCCGGGAAGAAACGCCAACAGCTATTATTAACCCAAAAATTCAGGATTCCGTAGAAATAATTATAGATACTGCTTCAATTGTTCTTGATTACTTTTGTATTGAGATTTTAAAACTAGACACTAATAATTATATTATTAACAATGATAACGAATATTTTCAAATTCTTAAATTTAAATTTCCTTGGTCAAAATGTGATACATATTCTTTGCCTGAAATCGATTTTTCTAAATATACTTTACTTGGAAAAAAAACTTATGCATCTTCTTGGGCTGAATATCCAAAATTTAAAGCAACATTATTTAAGAATATCAAACAAAAAAAAATTATATATCATATTGACTGTACTTTTATTAAAGATACCATTTCGGAATTTGTTGGGCAGTTAGATATGCATTGGTTAAAAGTTCCAAAAATTCAAAGCGATTATACTGTACAAATTGACACATCGGTTATTATTATTTGGAGATAAAAAAGGAAATAAAAATGAAATATATTAAAATATTATTTATTGCAATATTTTGCAATTTAATTGCATCATTAAATTTATTTTGTCAAGTTAGTGCTACCAATCTAAAAATGTTAAGTGATTCTTTAAAGGGAATCACCCCCCATGAGAAATTGGAATTGATGACGATGATAGAATTTAATATTGACTCTACTAAAAAAGTATCCGCTGACGAAAGTAAAAAAAGAGGAATCCTTGTTTTTGGCTATGAATATAATGTAAATATCAATATAAATAATTCTGGAACAGTTGATACTTTACCCGATGGTTCAATTCTTTGGAGATTGAGGGTTAAATCCGAAAAAGCATACTCGCTGAATTTTATTTTTACAAACTTTCATTTGTCACAAGGAAGTAGATTGTTTATTTATAATTCCGACAGGTCTGTGGTTCTAGGTGCTTATACTGAAAAAAATAATTTTATTAATAACAAGTTTTCAACCGAATTGATCCAAGGTGATGAAGTAACTTTTGAATATTTTGAGCCGAAAAACGTAATTGGGGAAGGAAGATTCAATATAAGCAAAATTGTACATGGTTTCCTTGATGTAATTAATAGTCCAATTTTTAAAAATTCTGAATTTGATAATATTTTGAACTGGACAGATTGTTCAAAGAATGTTAACTGTACCGAAGGTGAAGAGTGGTGCAGGGAAAAAAGGGCTACAGTTCGAATATTGTATAGTACAATTTTATGGTCGGGTGTTCTACTAAATTATACTTCTGGTAGTCCAGTTACATCTGGTTCTTTAGTTCTGACCGCTTATCATGGAATTGATTTAAATGATGATTTTATAATTAGTCAGGCAGAGAAAAATGAAATTGAAAATTATATATTTTATTTTAGCTATATGAACCAGACATGCTCGCATTCTTCTTCTATTTCAAATTATCATACATTTAATGGTGCTAGTTTTCGTTCAGCATTTATTAATACGGATTTTGCATTAATTGAACTTAATAATTCCTTCACTATTTCAGACAACGTATTTTATGCTGGATGGTCATATACAAGTCCCGTAAATGAACCTGAGCCTAAAGTCACATGCCTTCATTTCCCGGGGCAAAATGCTGTAGGTATGCAAATTTCTTTTGACGATGATGAAGCAAATACTGATTATGCCCCTGAGCATGCAGACTTGGGGCAAGTTTATTGGAAAATGTCAGCAGAGAATGGAGTTAATTATTTTGATGACGGTTCTTCCGGTTCTCCGTATTTTAATGAAGAACATAAAGTAATTGCTCAGCATCGGTCTCATTCCATAAATAGCCCGTGTAATGTTGAATACGAGTGGGGTGGTAAATTCAGCGAGTCATGGGTAGGAGGCGGGACAGATGAAACTTCATTGCATCATTGGCTCGCTCCGAATTGGACTTCAGGGGATTTATCTGTAGATGGTGTAGGCTTTCCGGTTTATATATATGGAAGAAACCATGACTTGGATATAACGACAATAACACCTTTATGCGACCCTGCAAATCAAGATGAATTTTGCGTTACATACTTTAATATTGACGACTTGTATATTGGCGGTGGATGCCACAATAATTACATTCTGCCTTTTTTTGCATCTATATTTGAGGATGATAGTATAGACGTACGAAATAACACCTATACCGTTCCCCAATATCCTCTGAATCTTAATTTGCGTTCAGCTACCAAAATTATTATCAAACCAACTACCAAAATAAATTGGGGGGTGAACTTTTCGGCTAAGATAACATGCGATAATGCCCCAATTTCAGCCAGTGACGACCATAATATATATCAAAGAGGATGCAGTGCACATGATTCATGCGTTTGGAATTCGAATAATAGGATTAATCCTTCGCAGTCTGAATCCGAAAAAAGAGTAAGCACAAATTCTGTACCTTTACTTACCTCTTTATTTCAAAACATACCTAATCCATTCAGCAGTACAACCGATATTTCTTATGTTATCGGCGAGGCAGGTTATGCAAGGATTGCCGTTTACAATTCATTAGGTCAGCAGGTAGCCGAGCTTGTCAATACCGCCGAGCACAAAGCCGGAAAGTTTAATATTAAATTCGAGCATTCGGGTTTAGAATCGGGAGTGTATTTCTACACGCTCACCTGCAACAATTTTGTTGACGTAAAGAAAATGATGCTAATTAAGTAGAGGTAAAAGGCTGGAGCAGGATATCTGACTATATCGGATTTCCGATTTTTTAAAAAACATATTCTATTCTAATTTTTAGGGAAAAAATATAAACTTTTCGCAAATTCCTGAAGAATGCAAAAATGCCCTCTTGAGTTTTGGTTTATTTACCGAATCAAGAGGGCATTCTGTTATTCATCAAGTTAAGTGTTCAATCGAAGATTGAAATCTAAGAATTCGTTTTTAGTTTCTTCATTAAAGCTTCGTAAGCATGCTTAACCGAACGGTCGGTGACAAGATAGTTCTCAATAGTCTGGCACGAATGAAGAACGGTAGAGTGGTCTCTTCCGCCAAAATTTGAACCTATACTTTTCAGAGAGAGCTGAGTCAGCTGTTTGGCAATATAAATACACATTTGTCTGGCAAGTGTTATCTCATGCTTTCTGTTCTTGGATTCAATATCGGTAAGCGGAATGTTGTAATAAACTGAAACTGCTTCCTTGATATCATCTATTGTCAGAATTTTCGGCTGGTTATTAGCAACGCCGAAAACAACTTCCTTGGCTAATTCAAGATTCATTTCTCGTCTGTCGAGAGTAACTTTTGCTGTTAAACTGATTAATATTCCTTCAAGCTGACGAACACTATGGGTAACATTTTTTGCAATGAATTCGATGATATCCATCGGAAGCTCCCAGCCTTCGTCCAAACTTTTCTTCTGAAGAATTGCCATTCTCATTTCAAGGTCGGGTCGCTGAATGTCAACAGTCAAACCCCATTGGAACCTGGAAATAAGTCTGTCGTCAACATCGGAAAGACTTCTTGGCGGACGATCGCTCGTAAGAATAATTTGTTTGCCTGCCTGATGAAGTGCATTGAAAGTATGAAAGAAATTATCCTGTGTTTTTTCTTTTCCTGCAAAAAACTGAATATCATCAACAATCAGAACGTCAATGCTTCTGTAAAAGCTGATGAATTCATTTGTCTTATTGTTCTGAATAGCGTTAACAAATTCCATTGTAAAGCTCTCGCTTGTTGTGTAGAGAACTCTTGATTTTCTGTTCTTCTGACAGATAAAATTCCCGATTGCCTGAGCAAGATGGGTTTTCCCGATTCCTGTATCTCCATAAAACAAAAGAGGATTAAACCGTGTCCCTCCGGGATTCTGGCTGACAGCCATAGCCGCTGAACTTGCAAGCTGATTGCTCTCGCCGCGGATAAAGCCGTCGAAAGTATAGCGAGGATTCAGGAAAGATGGAAACTCCTGAACTGCAATAGGATTATGAGCAAAAGGCAACGACGTTTGTTTCTTCTGACTTCCGTTTTTAAAGCCCGGCAAAGTGATTGTCCTCTTTTCGAGCGAATCACCGTTGTCGTCCACAACGACATCATATTGCAGTCTTGCATTCTCACCAATCACTTGTTGTAGTGTCTTCTGAAGTAAAGGTGCGAAATGCTCCTCAATCCATTCACAGAAAAAGTAGCTGGGTACTCTGACGGAAAGTTTCGAATCTTCGATTGAAATAGCTTTCAGTGGTTCGAACCAAGTTCTGAATACTTGGGTCGAAACATTGTCCTTTATGATATTAAGGCATTTATTCCAATGAAGCTCAGCATTTCCGCTATCAGAAAACTTATCGGCATCCTTTTTTTCCGAAACCTTTCGGCTATCAGCCTGAGAAAACAAATCTACGGTTTCAGGATTGTTTGTTTTAAACACCGGTAACTCCTTTATTTATAATGTTTATTAATAACTTACGATAAAATTTCATTCAGCCTTTCTACATTCTTATTCTAAAGTAAAGACAAAAATACCTTCTTACTTAAAATAAATTTTGCATATAAAAGTATTAATTAGAAAAATAGATTTTTTAAAACTTGAAATTTTATTGACATCAAATTCAAGAATTTTTTTTAAACAGACAAGAACAATATTTTCAAAATGAAACTTTTTTTTCTTGGAAAATTTAAATATTATAAAAATAGAATAGTTAACAGATTGTTAACACTATATTAACAATCAGTGAAATAGTTTTGAAAAATAAGTTTTTCTATATCAACAGATTAGCAGAATGAAAGAAATTTGTTCATAAAAATGGCAAATAATTTGATAAGCCAAAAATTTTTGTTTTTCGGGACAAAAGGAAATTGATGAAGTTTAAAATAACAATATTCATATATAGTATAGCCTTTATTTTTCTGGCATTTTCGCCTGTAGAATCATCGGTTCAATGGAAAAAGCTGAAAAATATTCCTCCTCCGTTCGACAGAGGTTCATGGCTTGATATATTTTTTCTAAAGTCCAATACAAATTTCGGTTGGGTTTGCGGATGGCAAGGCAACGTTATACGAACAACCGATATGGGAAAAACATGGCGTGGAACAAAAATCGTCGCCGATTCCAACAATAACCTTCAACTTGAGTGCATTCGGTTTGCTACTGAAAACATTGGCTATACATCCGGTTCAGGCAAAATTTTCAAAACCACAGACGGAGGTGCTTCTTGGTTCGACGTTACTGACCCGCGTGCAAGTGAACTTTGGGGAAATTATTTTTGCAGTCCAGATACGGGAATTGTTGTTGGTGGTGGATGTGACTCTCCTCAGCAATTTTTCCGAACGACAAATGGCGGAAAATCATGGTATCTTTTTGGAGAAAATGTTCTTAGTTCCGGATTAACTCACGTTCTTTTGCTCTCCGGCGATGGTTTGGGCTATGCAACAAGCAGTGGTTTGCTTTGGCGTACCATCAACGGAGGTTTAACCTGGGAGATTTATTCAGTCAGTGGCAAAAATGACTGGCAGGAACAAATTGCACATTTTGGCAATTCATTTATGGTTCCTTATTCTCCGCCATGTACAGGCGGTGATGCCGGAGGTGTACGCTTTTCAAGGGATAACGGCAAAACATGGAAACAATTCAGTACCGGTGCGGCGATGTTCGGAGCCTTTTTGATTGATTCACTCAGAGGATGGACAGCCGGATGGAGCAGGTCGTTATTCTACACTTCCGATGGGGGTGATTCTTGGGAGATGAAGAACTGCGGTATTGAGCCTCCTTCAACTCTTGATGATATCTGGTTCATTGACGATACAACCGGATTCGCCGTAGGGACAGGAATATGGAAAATGTCCTTAAGCGATTCCACAAAACCCGTCATTGAAGTTCTCGGTGATTCAATTCTTTGTGACGGAGCAATGACAGTTCTTAATTCAAGGTATGAATACACTTATTATTTTTGGTCAACCGGAGACTCCACCCGTTCGATAACAGTTAGCAAACCGGGCAAATATATCCTTAAAACATATAATTCATTATGTGATACTTCATTTGAAGCAACATATACAATTCGTCAGCATCCGAAGTCCGAACCGAAAATTCAGGCAATTAATAATATAGCATTTTGTGAAGGTGATTCAGCTTTACTTTCTCTTGAAAAAGATTATCTTAGTTACATCTGGTCAACAGGTGACAAATCTAAACAAATAGTTGTCAAAAAATCAGGTAAATATACTGTTGATATCATTGACAGCAATAATTGCCCGGCTAAAGCTGAAATCACCATAAATGTTTATCCAAATCCAAAGCCTGAAATCCTTGCCAGAGGGCAGGTTCGCTGTGTTGGGGATTCGTTGGTCCTATACTCATCAAAAGACTATGCTCAATATAAGTGGTTCATCGTACCTGACCCAAATCCGGTTCTGACAGGGAAAAAAGAAATTACCGTTCGGCAAACAGGCAGATATGTTTTGCAGGTATTTACTGCTGAGGGCTGTACCGGGATTTCCGATTCTGTTGATGTCACTTTCCGTGCCGATACCAATTCAATAGCAATAACAGCATCTTTGTCTGCGGGTTCTTTCGATTTCGATTCATTGATTTACACTGAATTAAAATGCAGGAATTTTAACATTGCAAATGTTGGATGGAGAGATGTGTTTATTGATGATATTCGCCTGTCGTTCAATACTTCCTTTTCATTTCCACAGTCCCAATTTTCATTTAGATTGGCTCCCGGACAGTCCAGAGATATTCAGGTTTGCTTTTCGCCAAACAAACTTGGAAAGCTTACCGACACAGTCATTATTGAAGATAACTGCTGGCCCCATAGAGTAATTTTAAAGGGATTCGGTTTAGGAAATCTATATATAGCAAGCTCTTCGTGCAATGTAATTCTTGTTTATAAAACAAGGTCAATTGCAAAAAAATATACTTTCTCAGTCGGTAAACCATTCCCAAATCCAACTTCTGCTTTGTTAAGCATTCCTTATGAATTCGAAAGCGAGAACCCGATAGACCCAAATCATGCAACTATTGAATTGCAAAATATTCTGGGGCAAAGAGTACCGTTGAATTTCAAAAGCAATAACAGTTCTTCCGAAGCTGATAATATAACTACGAATTCGGGAGAGTTTCAATTTGATATTTCAGGAATAAAAAGCGGTTATTATCTAATCAGGGTAAATTATGAAGAAAACGGATTTTTTCTTCCGATTTTGATTGCTGAATAAATTTCATTTCTTACTTACCGAGCCCCATTAAATTCAGGAAATATTTTGTCTGAAACACTCATTTACCGAATAATTCCTTTCAAGGTAATCGCCTATTAATAAAGGATAATTGCTATAATGAAAATGTTTGGAAGCTTCAATTGAATTCTAAATTACTATGATTACAATATAAACTCGATACAACATTTTGCAACCACGGAATATATTTTTTTATAAGCAAATATTGATTCGAAAGATTGTATACGTATTTTTATTGTAAAAATAGGAGAAACTAAAAATGATAAGCAAGGATGAAGTTTATATTTGAAGCATTAAGATTGATGCTGAATTTAGAAGGTGATTTGTCCGTTTGTATATTGGTACCGTCGGTTGTTTCAACAGAACCTGAAGTACCTTTGGCAATCATCCGGTATTCGGCACCAAGACTGAAGTTCTTAACGGGGAACCAATCAGCCCCGAGGAAAAAACCTCCGCCATAGCCTGTTTTCGAGGTTGCAACATCAATATTCTTGTAATCCCTACCTGTTTCGTTGTCAACGGAATAAGAAACAATTGCACAAATACCGGAATATATCTTAATTTTATCTTCGCTCAGAAAGTCTTTCCTGATTGCCGGAATAAATTCGATTGTGCTTGATGAAAAGACCCAGTCGTTTTCAGTATTCAATGGTTTATTTCTCGTTTCGGAAGAATAGTCAAATCCAAAATTTAATCGTAAAGCAAAATCTTTTTTAATATAGAATTGCAAACCAACTCCGCCATTAAAATCGGATTCAGGGGTGAATAAACTTTTCAAAGAAAAGAGGAAAGCCGTATTGGTTTCGCTTTTTTCAGATTTGGTTTCTGCTGAATGAAGGGAAAAAATTGGGAAGAAAGAAACAACAAAAAAAACAAATAGAATTCTCAGTTTAAAGTATAAAAGGAAAGGCACAGAACCAGGTCCTGTGCCTTTTTGTTTTTTTTTGCTATGAAAGTTGATTGAAATCATTTAATCAATCCATCAGGGCATTACAACGACTTTTTGAACGTGTACCTGTTCTCCGTGAACTAATTTAATCAGATAAATACCGGAAGAAACCTTAGTATCGCGGCTATCTGTAAGATTCCATACTAATTCCTGACTTCCGGCACCCAAATCACGTGTAATAATATTTTTAACCAGATTACCGGTAACATCGAAAATTGATAAGTTGACAGGTGAATTCGATTCGAGAGTCAGGGAAATATTTACAAATTCCTTTGCCGGATTCGGCGAGCAGGAAAATTCGAATGTAAAGTCTTTATTGTCTTTCACTGAAGTAGCCAAAATGAGTTTCCTCAATCCTGAACTTGTGTTATAGAAAGAACCTGAATTGGTTTGCTGAAGTTTAACAGCTTTAACCATATAATACAGTGAACCTTCGTAAAGATTTGTGTCAATAAATTTTCTCTGAACTTTAATCAAATCAGAATTTATTTTTGTATAAACTCCAAATTTTTCGTTCGAGCGGTAAATGTTGTATCCTGCAATATCTGCATCATCTGAATCTTCCCAAGTAACTTCAATCGGGTAACCCGGTGGCTGAATTACGGAAAGGTTCTTTGGAGGTTTAACTGTTCCGCTGTACATTTTCAGAGTTGGGTCCCCCATTAATGCAATTGCTGTAGATTTAATACCAGCCGCTTGAATTTGCGGGTTCTGAGTATAATAAAAAGCATTTGGCTTATATGTAGTATAATTGTTTTGGGTTGCTCTTGCAGAATATCCTACCGGAAGACCCATTCCCATGTGGTGCATATACCAGTGAGGTCTTCCGCTCCAGCCGCAAGTCAAAGTATAAGGGGATGAAGCGATACTTGCTCTAAGGAAATTGTTCTGCGAATCCCAGTCGCCGAAGTAAGAACCAAAAAGCAAACTGAAGGTTGCATTTACCGGCTTTTGAACGAAATCTGTTGTAGTGCCGATTGTTCCGCAACTTGTATAAGAACCACCACCGCATCCGTAAGCCCAAAGATAGTTTTCAGTGCCCAATGTGGTGAAATAATTTCCGCTTCTAACACTGTCGGGACTGAGAATAGCCATCAAGCTACGCCATCCGCTACCTGCAAATCCTTCTCCATACATTCCGAATCCATCACCGATTAAACCACGGTAAATAACAGGAGTTTGACCTGTACGATAGTTGTGGTCTTTATCCAGATAGTTTTTAATAAGTTCAATTTCTGATTTTTTATATGGAGCCGCCGCATCGAAAAATGCAGGCATGTCTGCAAAATCAACCCTTCCGACCATTAAATCTACAGAACCTGAGTTGAAAGTAGAAAGGTCAAATTTCCCATCATAGGGTTTATTCCAGTTTTCTTTTCTGGAGGCCGAAACTTCGTTAACAGATTGATCTGTCCAAAAAGCTTCATTCATGAATCCATAATATAAATCAGCGGGCCAAGCACCTTTATGGTCTGGATGTGCATCAAGAAATGCGGAACCATTATTGAAGTTGCCGGAATATGGTACGGCTACTCTTCCCAAAATGAAAACAGCACTAAGGTTCAATGGGTCCTTGTTGTATTCTTCAACTATTAAAGCCTTGTTGTTGATAACATTAGCACTATCGAATTTTTCACTTCTTGGTACATATTTGCGTACAACACCCCATCCTTCGGCATTCAAATCTTCTTCAAGTGTGTTAATTTCCTGGGGAACGGCATCTTTCAGAGTTTCATCAATAAGCAGAATGACTTTACCATTATTTTCCACTGGAGGAATTTCAATGCCTGAATAAAGATAACCGTAGCCATTGAAGCCCATTGCCACAATTGTATCTTTTCCATTTACTTTAACACTATAAGCCCCAATTGAATAAGTCGAAATTTCGTATTCCCAAGGCTCACCTACAGCTACATTTTCATCTTTGTAAGATGTTGTTAGATTATCTGTAAAGGTAGCAACTAATTCCCATGCAGTTTCTGATGGGAGTTTTCTTGAAATTTGGAACTGTTTTGTCAAATCCGTTGTTTTCCAATGCAGTGTGATTGCCGGAGGGCTGGTTTCAACAGTAGCCCAGCACTGCACTGCAAGGTCTTTTGTTCCAATAGCTCTTGGCAATTGGGAATTCGAATAGAATGTACTTAAAATAAAAACTAAAACAAGCAAAGAAAAAGAATAAAAAACTTTCATTAATACCTCCGTTTTGTTGGACCTTTATTTGTATCAGAAGTCTTTCTGGGTCTGCCGACAGGTCTGGGAGAATCAGAAGTTCTTCTGGTGTATTGTCTTGGTTTATTTTCTGAATCGCTACCTTTATTAAAATCATTATCCGAGTTGAAATTTCTTTCGCCCGAATCGGTTCTTTCATTTGAGTAAGTTCTGGGTTTATCGAAACCGCCGTCACGTTTGTAGCCGCCGGTACTTCCCTCACTTCTGTCTTTTGAATATGTCCGTGGTTTGTCGTAACTGCTTCCGCCTTCACGTTTGAAACCGCCGCCGCTTGGTCTGTCGCTACTACCATAATTTCTTGGTTTATCGTAGCCGCTACCACCCTCACGTTTGAAACCACCACCGGAACCTTCGCCTCTGTCCTTGTTGTAAGGTCTTGGTTTGTCGTAACCGCCGCCGCCTTCACGTTTGAAGCCGCCGCCACTTGGTCTGTCGCCGGTTCCGTAGCTTTTGGGTCTGTCATAGCTACTGCCGCCTTCGCGTTTGTAACCGCCAGCACCGGAGCCTTCTCCTCTGTCTTTATTGTAGGGTCTTGGTTTGTCAAAACCACCGCCACCTTCACGTTTGTATCCACCGCCACCGCTTGGTCTGTCGCTACTACCATAACTTCTTGGTTTATCATAGCTGTTTCCGCCTTCGCGTTTGTAGCCGCCACCGGAACCTTCGCCTCTGTCTTTATTGTAAGGTCTTGGTTTGTCGTAACCGCCGCCGCCCTCACGCTTGTAACCGCCGCCACTTCCACTTCCGCCGGCATATCCTGTGCTTTTTCTGTCGGAACCGGTTCCTGAACCAGACCCGTAAGATTTGCCTCTTGGAGCATAAGACGAGCCTTCACGTTTGACATATTTCGGATTGTAGCTGTCCATTGGCTGAGTTGACTCATCCTCATCTTCATCATTAAGATATTTAGTAAGGTCAACTTCAGGTTGGCTTTGGTCTTCCATTGTAGCACCTTCGAAGATAACGACAAACTCACCTTTGAATTTGAAAGTAGAAAATTTTTCGTGAAGTTCTGCGAATGTTCCGTAGTGGTTTGTTTCGAAAGTCATCGTCAGATTGCATCCGATATAGGCATTCCTGTCGGGCATGATAACTTTTGCCGCTTCAAGCAATGGCATAATTCGATATGGAGTTTCGAGGATTACAACCGTTTTTGCTTCATCTTTGAGTCGGGTAAGCTGAGCGGCTCTGTCTTTTTTCATCCTGCTCAGAAATCCTGCATAAAGAAACTGGTCCAACGTAAAGCCACAGCGAACTAAACCCGTCATGATGCTGGTTGGTCCGGGGACGACAACTATTTTCAGATTTTTCTTGATTGCAGATTGAACAAGTTTAAGTCCGGGGTCGGCAAAAACCGGAGTACCGCAATCTGAAATCAAAGAAAGATTTTTTCCTGATTCCAGAAGTTCGATTAACTCATCAGTTTTATTTACTTCATTTTGTTCGTTGAGTAACTCCATTTTTTGCTGAAGATTATAAGTATGTAAAGTTCTTGCACCGACTTTTGCTTCTTCGCAAACTACTATGTCGCAACTTTTCAATACTTTTAAGGCTCTCATGGTAATGTCATCGTCATTACCGATGGGGGTTGAAACGATATAGAGTGTTCCGGTTTCAACTTCAGTTTCGGGTATTTCTTTAATAATTTTTTTCATTTTCAATAAGTTTTATTAATATGGGTTATTTTTAAAATATAAGTTAAGAAATTCTAAGGAATTTTTTATTTTTATTTTCTTAAAAATTTACTTAAACAAAATTTGTAATAAATCGTTAATTTTGCAAGATTGTATTTAATAAATGGAGTAAAAATGGCAAAACAAATTCAAAAGGCAAAACCCACAATCAGTGTAAGTGGTAAAAAAGCAGTCAAAACAGTCAAAAATGCTGTTACTTGGGAATTCCCTCTCAAAAGACAGAATGTACTCTGGATATCAATAGGAATAGGGGCTGTTGTATTGGGTTACATTCTAATGGCGACCGGTATAACTCAGGATCCAGCTCTTCCGTCAGCAAAATGGAATAATCCATTTGCTGTTCAGATTGCACCAGTTCTTATGGTTATTGGATATTGTGTATTGATACCTTACGGCTTATTGAAACAATTTGCAAAAAAACCTCAGGAACCTCAGGCTGAATAGAATCGTTTTTTTAGAAAAATAGCTCATGACTTGTTATTCTAATCAATAGATTTGAATTCAATTTATTTTTTTTTTTTGTATTTCTGCTCATTCAAGTATGAAGTATCAAAAAACAATGGTATAATTATCAAATATTAAGCACAATTTGTATCTCATTTAATTATTTAATTCCGGGCGATATGGTAAAAGTTATTGCAATTGCAAATCAAAAAGGTGGAGTTGGGAAAACAACTACATCCATAAATCTTGCCGCTTCACTGGCGGCGGCTGAATATTCAGTTTTGCTTGTGGATATTGACCCTCAGGCGAATGCATCAAATGGTGTAGGTGTGGATTCACGACAGCTTGAGAATACTATATATGAAGTATTGATTAATGATGTACCGATTGCGAAGTCCATTATTGACACAAATATGCCCAATCTTCAACTTCTTCCCTCACATATTAATCTTGTGGGTGCAGAAATTGAAATGGTCAATAAGAAAAACAGAGAATCAATTTTCAAACGTGCACTTGAGGAAGTCAAAGACAAATATTCATATATCATTATTGACTGCCCGCCCTCTCTGGGTTTGCTTACTTTAAATGCTTTAACTGCCGCTAATGCGGTTTTGATTCCTGTGCAATGCGAATATTATGCTCTTGAAGGATTAGGTCAGTTGCTAAATACGATTTCTATTGTACGTTATCGTTTGAATCAGGAACTCGATATCGAAGGAGTTTTGCTGACGATGTTTGATTCAAGACTTAGACTTTCTCATCAGGTGGTCGAAGAAGTCAGGAAACATTTTGAGCAAAAAGCATTTAGAACAGTTATCAGCCGAAATGTCAGAATTGCCGAAGCCCCAAGCCATGGGAAGCCCGTTATCCTTTATGATGCACTCAGTGCAGGAGCCAGAAACTATCTGGAGCTTGCTCAGGAAATTATCAAAAGAAATCCTACTGTCGAACAAAAACATGATTTTTAATTATTATTGCTGTGAGAAATGACGAAGAAGTTACATACAGGACTTGGTAAAGGGTTAGGAGCATTGCTCCCGACATCAATTGAATTTTCGGACCACGGATTCAAATTCAAAGCTATTGAATCGGAAGAGGAGGAGACCCACGGCATAATTCATCTTGTTGATGTTTCCAAAATCATTAAAAATCCATATCAGCCCAGACGAGAATTCGACCCCGAAGAACTTGAGAGTTTGAAGAATTCAATTCTCGAGCATGGAGTTATAACCGCAATTTCTGTTCGCAGGGCTATGAACGGATACGAATTGATTGCAGGCGAAAGAAGACTTCGTGCTGTTATGCTTGCAGGATTAACAAAAGTGCCTGCTTTTATTCAGGAAGATGTTTCCGACCTGCAAATGCTTGAGCAGGCATTGGAAGAAAACCTTCAGAGAAAAGACCTAAATCCTGTTGAAGAGGCTAATGGCTACAACAGATTAATTGAAGAATGCGGTTTGACTCAGGAGCAGGTTGCCAAAAAATTCCAAAAAGACCGTTCAACCATTACAAACTATCTTCGCCTTTTGAAACTTCCCGAAGCAATTCAGGAAAGTCTTCGGAAGTCAGAGATTTCAATGGGACATGCTCGTTCTTTATTAGCATTGCCCGATATTAAACAAATGCTGTTAGCGTGGAAAGAAGCGGTGGATAAGGAATATTCCGTCCGAGCTGTTGAAACTTTAGTAAGAGATGTTCTGTCAGGGAAAGTTATTTTAGGCAAACAGGTTTCGAAAAAAATAAGCGGAAAAGCAAAATCTTCGAAACCGAATGTCAGCCCCGAAATTGCTTTGATTCTTGAAGATAGCGAAAACAGACTCCGTCAGCATTACGGCACAAAAGTCAGGATTAATCCCAAAAATGAAGATAGCGGAACTGTAGAATTTGAATTTTACACCAAAGAAGACCTTGACAGATTATTGGATTTGTTTAATTCGGTGCAAAACGACTGAATTAAATCCCCAATGCCTGAAATAGAAATGTAAATACTGCATCAGCAAGGATTATCAGCAAAATTCCGGTAACAACAGAAATTGTTGTATATTTGCCGACACTTTCTGCACCTCCGTGTACTTGTAAGCCACGGAAACAGCCTACTGATGCGATAAGTATTCCGAATATTATACTTTTTCCCAATCCTGAAAATAAATCACCAAAAGTTAAGGCTTTTTGTAGTTCATTCAGAAAACCTGATATTGTTATATCCAGCACTGCTAATCCTGCAACCAATCCACCTCCTATACCTGCAATATTCCCAAAGATTGTTAATATTGGCATTGCAACCGCAACGCTAAGAACTCTTGGCAGAACAAGAAAGTGCATAATATCAAAACCCATTGACTTCAAAGCATCAATTTCTTCTGAAACTTTCATCGTGCCGATTTCAGCGGCAAATGCAGAGCCTGATCTACCTGCAACCAAAATTGCAATCATCAATGGCGAAAGTTCACGAACTATTGAAATCCCTACCAGATCGGCTAAGAATTTGTCTGCTCCGAATTGCCTGAGCTGAACGGCTCCCTGATATCCGGTAATCAATCCCAACAGAGTTAAAATCAATAAGCAGATAAAAACAGCATTAACACCGGAACGGGTAAAATGAAAAGGAAAATCTTTCCATCTCATTCTTCTGGGATGAATAAAAAGAACCATGAATTTTAATGTCAAATCACCAAAAAATTCGATTAGTTGTTTGAAATCATTAAATGTGTTTTTAGCTTCTTCGCCAGTATGAGTAAAAAATCTGCGAACAAAAGTGGGTTGAATTTTCGGTGAATTGAAGTCGGCACTAAATGTAAATGTGTCAAGAAATTTATTAATCTTTTCATCAGAATTAACTAATCGAAATTTTATTTTCTTTGATTCTGAAGTCTGACCAAAGAAATTTATCAGTAATAATAAATAAGTGTCATAGTTTTTCACTAAAGATAAGTCGAGAATTAGTTCAGATATATTATCACCGATTTGAAGTTTTCTGCAAAGGTAGTCATAAGATTCAGAATTAGGAAGCAGTAAATCAACTTTAGGAGTTAGGAAAAGCAAGTTTCCATCATTCCTTTCGTCAAAATAATTGTTGAATTCTGTTTCCCGTTTATTCATATCAATTTCCAGTGCAAAGCATTTATGAGTGCATTCAAGTCAGAATCGGAAACAACAATTTTCAGAGTATTTTGATACTCTGAATACGAAAATTTATATTTATTTGAAAATTCATAATCATTGAATACTTGAATTATTTCATTCAGGCGGTTGAAGTTGTGAACTGTAATAACTGAATAATTTTCAGCAAAATTCCACCCTTTTTCTTTAAGCAACTCTCCAAGAATATTGTTATCTGAAATTAGAACTTCAGAAATATTTGCATCGAATGAAAAATATTGAATGCCCGTTGTCCCGCAGAAATCCAACAATTCATCTTCGGAGTTATTTGCAAAGGAATAATAGATTAAACCGGACTTGCCGGTAATCACCAAATGACCGGCAGAATCATTTTTATTGGAAATAATTGTAAATTCACCATCAGGATTAAAGGCAGAACGGAAAACGATGTCAAAATTATTTTCCTCGGCTATTTTTATCATTGAAGGATAGATTAATTTCAAGCCATCATTTGAAAGAGAAAGTGCTTCTCTGAAATTCAGAAAAGGAATTGATTTTGAGTCCTGGACAATTTTCGGGTCAGCAGAACGGATGCCCTCGACATCAGTCCAGATGATAAGTTCGTCAGCTTTAAGATAGGCGGAATAAATAGCGGCAGTCAGGTTCGAACTTTCGATTCCCATTGTAGTTATGTCGCCTTTGATGTTTCTGGCAACGAAACCCTGGGTTAAGGCAAGATTTGATTTTGAGAATACAGGCAAAACATGCTCTTCAATATTTTTCATGGTTTCATTTTGCAAATGATTTGCTGAACCAAAAGAACTGTCAGTTACAATGATTTGCGAGGAATCAACAGTTGAAAAAACAAATCCGCACTCCATCAGGAATGCCTCAATTATCTTCAGGGCAAGCAATTCGCCGTAACTAAGCACTACATCGAGAATACGGGGAGAAAGTTCTCTTGTTAAGCAAATACCTCTGATATAATTAATCAATCTGTTTTCGATTGACAACAAGTCAATTTGAATGCTGTCAAAATTCTGTTTACTTTTAACTAATTCTTTTGAAAAAACTTTATGCTTTTTGATGATTTGACTTATCAGATTCAAGGCAAGGTTTTCATTGCCCGATTGAGCGGTTTTTGCAGATTTTTGAAGTTCGGCGGTTGTCTTGTCCAAAGCTGAGATAACAACCAATATCTTTTGTTCATTGTAATTTTGAAGAATGTCTGCCATTTTGGAAAAACCAAAGGCATCTTTGAGAACAGCACCGCCAAATTTAATAACTTTCATAATGATAACAAACTTTCGTTAGAAAAAATGATTTTTGAAATTTTGAAAAAGTAAATTAGCAAAAAAAATTGTATTATTTTTGACTGAAAATGCTTTGTAGTATAAACAATGACAAAATTTCAAAAATGTGTAAAGTGTGTAACATTTTTCCATGTGTGTAAAAAATTCCACACTTTTTTAAATATTATTTAAGTTTTCGGACACTATGAAAATAATTCCACACTTTTTCTTTATATTCAAAATACAATTTTTATTAGTTTGACGTTTGTAGAAATAGAAAAGATAAAAAATAAATTATAATTGCGTAATTTGACATCCTGACTTTGTGAAGAGCTATTTAGAACAAATTCAGACCAAAATTGAAAATATTTTTTAGAATTCATATATTAATTATTTTGTTTAATTATTTAAAAAAGGTTCAGAAATGAAAGAATCAAGACACTCTACAGCATTTTTAAGGGCAATATTTGCTATTGCCTTTGTGCTGATGTCTCTATCGCCATTCGGTGAGTCGCTGGCGCAACCGACTAACTATTGCATTACCTATCCAAATCCGAATTTTACTTATTCGTATTGCTATCCGTATGTCTGTACGGTCGTTGAAGTTAAACTTGAAGAAGTTGGTGGTGGTGTTGTTATTGACAGGACTTCCACATATACTCAAGGCAACACCGGAGAATCCGGTAGCAGTGATGGTTGTTTTATCTTTACAGGAGTAGAAGGCAAGCTGAAATTAGGCAAATCTTACAAATTGACAGTAAGAACAGAAGCGTATTCCAGCTATATGTGTCACGTCAGAGTGTTTATTGACTGGAACCATAATGGTTCGTTTGCCGATGCCGGAGAATATATTGGGATAGGTCCCAGTCAATATGGATCATCTTCACCTTATGGAACTACATCCACACTCAATTTCGTAGTTCCGAATAATGTTGAAGGAGCCACCAGAATGAGAGTTATCGGTGAGTATGATTATTATAACGCAGGAACAAATGCCTGCCAGGTTGGTTACGCTTACTCGCCTTATAACTATCATTATGGTAATACTGAAGATTACATATTAAGTTTCGTACCGAATATTGAATCAACATGGCCAAATACCGGTGATATTCTTTTGGTAAATAACGAATATGGAGCTACAACAGCCACTACACAGCGTCCAAGTGCTACTATGGGAGCTACTCAGGCTTCCGGTGCCATTTTAACTTATAAGATCTCTGGACCGAAACCTTCAACTACTACTATATATGAAGGACTTGACCTCGCAAATTCACCATATATGGATATGGGCGGATACAAAACTTATTATATTAAAAAAGCGAGAGGAACCAGCGGAAATTATATGAACTATACAACTGTCGGTGACGAACATGCCTCAGTAACTTTTACAAGAGGTGGTGAATATACTGTTGCCGCATCTATCGGGGGTAATGTATTCCCCGGAGAAGTTTATAATAATTTCACAGCATCCCACAACTACGACATGGCAGTAACAGATGCCTCATCTCCTAAAAACAACAGTGCCCCGAGATATTTCAAATACCTTCGCGGTCAAACTATTAAAGTAACGGGTGTATTTCAAAATGTGGGTCTTAATGATGTCTCTGATTTCTGGGCTTATGCGTATATAACTAACATGCAGGGTGATACAGTTTACAGAGGACAGTATCATTTCGATTCATATAATAATCCCGCCGATCAGATCTTAAAACCATCTAATAAAAAAGAAATTGATTTTCAAACAGTTAAATTCAATAATGTAAGCACATATAAACTATATTTCAATGTTAATTATGCTCCTTACGACATGGAATCATACAATGATGTATTTCCACGTTCGGACGCTCCTGCATATATCTTCGAAATAGCTTATGAAATTCAGGTTGCATCAAACAGATTCATTTTCCCGACTCAAGGTCAGGTTCTAATCGGGAACCGTCCTTTTATTCCAATTGGTGAATTCATCAATAGAGGAGTTGGAGATGCATCCGACGTACCTGCAAAATTAAACATATACAAACTGCCAAGAACGGGTCAGCCCCCTTTCAAAACTCAAAACAGAATCGTTCAGGATGTTCCTGCAGGCAAATACAATCTTAAAGTTGAAGAATTTGACCCTGAAATTTTGACAGAAACAGGAAGTTACGAAGCTGAATTAATCATAACTCACGTTGATGATGTCGTAAGATCTGACGATACTACTCGTATTCAGTTTACGGTTAACGGCGGTTTGAATGGCACTTATACATGTGGTACTACTTACGGAGGCAGTCCTACTAATTTCCCAACCATTGATTCTTTGATGAACACATTGTTCTACAGAGGATTAGCAGGTCCGACCACTATTGAATTCACTGATGATACCTACAATGTTGTTGGTACAAAAGTTAACGGTCCGGCTTGGGACTTCTCTACTTATATAATAAGTTTAGGATATGACGCATCCACAAAGAAACTTATGTACCCTCTAACTTTCAAACCATCAACAGCACGTTCTCTTACACGTGGTGCAATTACAATTAACCTGTACTCTCCTAATGGGCAGGGAATTGTATTCGGACAGTCCATGAACCCGTCAAATGATTATTCGATTTATCGTCAGTATGCCAATTATGGAACTTTAGCAAGAAGATATGCTAATTCCGGAGGATATATAACATTCGACGGAGGCTCGCAGAAAGCCCTCAAATTCCGGATTTTCAGTAATTCCAGAGCACACGCTTCTGCATTCTATCTGCAAAGAGGCTCCAATAATATTACTATTCAGAACTGTTTAGTAGAAAATGGCACTTCTGCTTTTGCAGGAAATACAGTACTACCTATGACATCATTCAGTCCTGTAACCGGATTTGGATTCCAACCGGATACATTATTGTCCGGAAGTAACGTATTCAGCTATTCAGCAGGTATTGTTTCCAGAGCCACTCTTATGGGAGATAATGCAAACAGATCAAGAATTGATACATTACCAAACAAGAATAATTTGATTAAAAATAACGAAATCAATGGGTTTGGTTATGGAGTTGTATCATTAGGTTATGGTCAGGTTCTGATGGAGAATGAAGGTGACTACAAGAGATTTTACAATATAAACAACGAATACAGCAATAATACAATTTATAACTGCACAAGAGCAGGTATGTATTTCGGATATGAAGAAAACAGCAAGATTTTAAACAATAAGATCTTTAACATTGGCAACAATAATATTGCAGCGGCAGGTATCATGGTTGGCGGCGATATGACCAGAGATTTCAAAGGCTATAATGCAGTTGGACTTGAATTATCAGGAAACGAAATAAGCGGTGTTAATTCATCCAGTGAAGTATCCGGTATCAGAGTCAAACAATCAAGAAACGTGTTCCCGCATCCAACAAAAACTCAGGTTTACTTCCCTGATGTTGCTGAAGCCATGACGCTTACAAATAACGTTGTTTGGGGTCTTACGACAAATAATGGCGGAGCAGAACGCTATGGTATCCATCTTTTCACCGAAAGAACAACTACTGGTGGAACTACATGGGCAACACTTAATACTCCATTTGATAAAGATTATCTAACCAGAAATGACAGAGTTGTAAACAATACAATTTTGATTGGTGCCAACGGTGGTTTGATTTCAACCGGAGCTGTTGCTGCAATTGCAACACAGCAATCCAAAGGTGCATACATCAGAAACAATGCGATTGCATTAACTGATATTGGAGTTGATGTTTCCGCTCCTGTTCATGCCGCAATATTCTATCAGGGACCAATGCCCAAAGACGGTGGTATTAACTCTGACAGAAACGTTTATTGGGTTGGCAGTAATGTCACCGGTACTTTTGCAAGATTCATTGAACTTGATTCAAAGAATAATGTAATTGATTATTGGGATCGCGATGCATTCAAAACATTGACTCAATGGCGTACATGGACAAATCAGGATCAAACATCCATTTTGGCTAATTTCACAAACGATTTGACCTATATTGGTGCAGAACCGAACCAAAAATTAAGAATTAACTTGGTTCCTCTTGCTCCAAAAGGCTCATATCTGAATAATCGCGGCGAAATTCTCAGTTGGGTTACAAAAGATATTGATGGAAATACCAGAGGCCAGGCAGGACAGAGATATGATATCGGTGCCAGTGAATTTACTGGCAGAATGTATATAAGTGATGTTGAAATGTTAGATATTACTTATCCTACCGCGTACAAAGCAAATGTTGGTACTTACGCAGATGCTGAATATTTCATGACAAAAGCTCCGGTTAACGTGAAAGTAAATGTCAGAAATAACGGTAATCTTCAGCAGTCACAAATACCTGTTCAGGTTCAGATTTACAGAGAATTGCCAAACGGTTCTTATTCAACAACACCTGAAGTAAATAAATCAGTATTAATTGACATAGCTTCAACAGAAACTTTTGAAACAAACTTCAAGTTAGATCAAGTTGGCGGATTTGTTCCTAAAACATATGGTTCACTTAGAGGCCAAGGTTATTATATACCCGATCAGTTTGTTACAATGGAAGCTAACGTTACACCTAAATACAAAATCGTATGTTCTTTAGGATCAGACGAACAGAACAACAACAATATATCACAAAGAATTCTCAGATTCTACATACAGAAATCTAACATGAGAATACTTCTTTCGACTGAACACAGTATGGTTAATCCTGATGCCGGTTCGGGATCTGACATAGTCGCCGGTAGATTAAACTATGATACTCTGAAAATGGGTATGAAGAGACTTGGTTGGTTCATTAATATCGATTCATCAAGATATGATTATGATATTTTTGACAGATTTGGTTGGGAGACCAAAGCCGCAAACTATCGTGATTATAGAACAGTTATTTGGGCTGACGGTAGCGATAAACCATTATCCAGACTTGAAAGAATGGACATTCGTAACTTCCTCGATATGGGAACTCAGATTGAGAAGAAAAACATCATCATCGGAAGTCAGGGATATGTTCGTCAGAACAGTTTAGTTGGTGCAAATCAGGATTCAACATTCCTAAAGGAAATCTTCCGTGCTATTTCAACTGCACCGGAAAATCCCCTTGGAGTAAATGGTAATTACAGTGGCAATTTCGTAGTCGGAATGGCTTGCGAACGTGATTTATCAGAAAAAGTTATTGCAACATCAAATGCATTAGACGTTGCAAATCCACCAAACTGCGGTTTGATGAAATTATCACCCACAGGTGAAGGTCTTGCTCTTCCTGCTTATTACTATAAAACCAAAACTGCCGGCTTAAAAGACAGCATTATGGGAATCGGTACTTCGACATTAACAAGAAACGTCTTGGTTTATGGTGTTGACTGGCGCCATTGGAGCAATATATCCGTGATTATCCGTGGCTTTATCGATTATATCGAAAAGAATTGTGGAACAATCATTCCTGTAGAACTTCTTGACTTCAACGCAGTTGCCGCAGGCAACAGAGTTGACATCAACTGGGCAACAGCCAGTGAATACAAATCAGACAGATTCGAAGTTGAAAGAGCAACAATCAACCAAACCGGTAAATCAACATTCAGCAAAATTGCTGAACTCAATGCCGCCGGAAACAGCAGTTTTGTTACCAAATATGGTCCTGTTGTTGACAACAACGTAGAATATGGAAACAAATATGCTTACAGATTGAAGATGGTTGACCTTTCAGGTTTGTGGAAATACAGCAACGAAGTTGAAGTTGCAATTGATGCCACAGGCAATTGGTTAGGCGTTGTGACTCCAAATCCTGCAACATCGGCAAATGCCAAATTTGTTTACAGCTTGCAAGCTGATGCAAATGTTGCTCTCGGACTTTATGACCTTTCCGGTAAAAAAGTACTTGACATCTTCAACGGTAACGAAGTTGCCGGCAGCCACGATGCTTCCGTCAACATCAGCAACCTTACAAATGGTGTTTACACTGTTGTCTTGAATGTAAATGGTCAGACCTACACAAGACAAATGAACATAGCAAAATAATAACCGTTAATCGGTCTTAAATAAGAAAACCCTTTGGATTTATTTCCAAAGGGTTTTTTTTATTTGTAACTTTTATTCATCTCAAAACGTCATAGAACTGATAAAATATACAAAATTGAAAATATTATTTTAAATATGAAAAAAACAATCTTTCTCATCATATTATTTCTTTTGGGAGTTCTAAGATCTGAACTGTATGGAGCCCTTCAAATGGAACTCTTCAAATATGATTCTTTGATGAATATTACAATAGATATTTCGACATATCCGTTATTCAAAGCCAAACTTCGAGTAAAGCAGGATGGAATTTACGTTCCTATTCAAAAGGAAAATCTTTCAATTGTTGAGGATTGCTGGACTTCAAAACCAAGAACGGTGCTCGCACCTGATTCCGATAATTGGCAGGAAGTTTCTTGGCCCACAAGAATCAAAGGTCCTTTTCAGCGTGCAGATTTCATGGTTGTTTTGAACAATGAATCCATAATCCGAACGGGGATAGACCGGCTTGATAATATGTCGCAGATTAGGATGACTAATTCAACTGACCACGACGAACCGGATATGTTCTTTGGTAGTATTCCTATTGGAAAAGATACAACGAGGGGAATAATTGTCAACGCTCCGATGGCTGTAGTTATTGACGGGCAAGAGCAACCAATCAGAGTAGATTCTGTTAAAACGCACTCTCCAAATTTTTCTTATGACTGGCGAGGCTCTTCCATTTCGACAAAACTTCCTCCTGTTGACATGATATCCCCATTCTACTATCGTGTAAAACTTAATTTCAAACCAACAGAAAATAAATTCTATCGGGATAAATTTTCAGTTTATTACGAAGGCGGAAAAGTTGAGGAAATCAATCTGATTGGCAACAATTATGTCATGAAAAGAAATACTGTTTTGAATGTTATCGAACCAAACGGGGGAGAGATACTGCAACCCTGCCAAAAATATACCATAAAATGGAAAGGTCATGTCCCGGGAATTCCGACCACTATTTCTTTCAGCACAGATGCCGGCGGCTCGTGGAACCAAATCGGACAAACAATGGATTCGACTTTTGTATGGAAAATACCAAATGAGCCTACGAATAATGCCCTTGTGAAAGTAAAACAAGACTTTCAGAATACAACAGAGATGACATTGAAAGTGAACAATTCACCTATCCGAAAAGTAGCTTACAGGAGTGACGGGTTTTCAGCCCTTGCCGCAAACGATGAAGGCAATATTTACCAATGGGATTTGGTGACATTTCAGGTTAAAAAGATATACAATTTGAATGAAGGAACTGCAAGTCAGATTACAAGACCATTTGGTCTGGAGTTTTTTGATAGTGATTCAATGATTGTTGCGGGTTTTTACAAGCAAAATCAATTTAATGGCAAACGTGTTGACAGTCTTGCATATTTCAAGGCCGGTACAAGCTTGCCTGTTTCAATAGTGCCAATAGAAGCGGGATATTACCCAAAAAAAATGTTTATTGATTCCAAAAGGGAAAAACTGGCTCTGATTCCCGTTTTTGGAAATCGTTTGATGATTTTGAGTGCAAAAGACGGCAGTATAATTCAAAATGTTTATATGCCTTATCCGATAAGCAGTTTTGCATTCAACAGTAAGAGTCAGGAAGCCGCAATATGTTTGGTTACAGGCGAAATAAAAATTCTGTCAACAACAGATTTTTCTGAAATACGAAGTCTTGATTTTAGTGCTTTGCCATTAATAACAGAAATCGGTTTGTCGGCAAATGGAGAATTGTTATCTTTGGGATGCAAGGCTCCAACTCCAAATATAATAGTCGGCAATAATACAGAAATCCATGTAGCTGATATTGCCTCAGGCACAATTTTCAGGACTATAAGAAATACTTCGAGCGACCCAATCGGTCTGGAATTCAATCCTTCCTCAAATGTTTTGGTTGTAGGTTCTAAAGCTCAGCCTCAGATTGCATTATGGGATTTGCCATCAAATGAATTCATCGGTTCAATGGCAGGTAATGATAATGTTCTGACTGACTTTCGGTTTTCTCCCGAAGGACATTCAATTCTCACCGCCGCATCTTCATCTCAAAATCTTGTTATCCGATTTTTTACTTATCCTGAGCAAGACAGTTCCGACAATACTTTTAGAATAGTTGCTCCGATTATTTCTGCACAAAAATTTGTAATTGAACCGAAATATCTTGCTACTTCAACTGATATAAAGGAAGTCTCGCAGTTTTGTAACAAAGGAATTGTTCCTCTTGGAATTGATGATGCGTGGATGGTTCATGGAATTCATTACAAATTAACAAGCGATTTCAAAGGTGATACTCTTTATCCAAACGAATGTCTGCCGATTTCAATTGTTTATAATCCTCTTGATACAGGAAGAATTACTGATTCCATAGCAATTTCAACTTGTATCGGATTGTTTTATCTTCCCATTGAAAGCTATAGCATGAAAAGGAATATTTCTTTTTTGCAGAAAGTTTTTAATTTCGGAGAATTATGTGTAGGCAGTACCATCGAAAGAGAAATTGAACTTGCCCGCAATGACGACCCCGTGCCATTAAAAGTGAATATTGTTACTTTTGATAATCCTTCAAAAAATCCTTTTACTGTTGTTAAAAACGTAGTTGATGAGATTATTCCACCCGGCGGAACAATTAAAATCACGGTTAGGTTTGCTCCGAAAGATTTGGGATTGATATTCAGAAATTTTGTTATTAAGCACAGCGACCAGCAGAAAATGGTTGAACTCGGACCTGTTGAAGGTAACGGAATCGGTTCATTTTTACAGTTATCTCATGCTGACCTCAGATTCATTCCCGAAATTCCGGACAGAATAGTAAAAGTTAAAAACCTGACTCCAAATGAAATTCGAATAAATAAATTCATTTTCAGTACCGAAGGTATTTTCAGCGTAACAAATCCGCTTCCGGTTGTTATTCCTCTAAATGGAGAAACCGAATTCAATATCAAGTGGAACGGCACCCTGACTCAGGATGTTAAACTATCCTTCGATGCCGAGCCATGCCTTCTGCAAAGCGAAATTTTAATCGGAGTATTTTCAGGCACTTCTAATGTCAGCATCCCCATTGTGCAGGCTGACCCGAAGGGAACAGCAGTAATCCCTGTGACTTTTATTAATACTTCACACCGGCTCTATAATGGAACCAGAGTCTTTTCAGCAGATTTTTCAATCAACCCGAGAATGTTTTTACCTGAGGAAGTTACTACAAAATTTGGAACAGCAGAACTTACAAGAAATGAAATTGTAAATGACAAGCGAATTATCGGAATTAAAGTGGAAGGTGATTTTCCCGAAACCGGTACAATTGCAGAGATAAAAGGAATTGCAGGACTTGCAGAAACTGATATTTCTCCCATTGAACTGGATAAAAACTCATTGTTCTGGAGTAAAACTGTAACCGTCTCAACTACAGATGGAATATTCAAGCTTATTAATTTATGCGGTGATAGACAGATTTTGCAAAATAAACCCGTTTTGATTGCCAATATTTCTCCAAATCCCGCAGGTGAAGAATTTAGAATTTCTTATTTCCTTGAAAATTCGACCGAAACATCATTCGAAATGTATGATAATCTTGGGGTTCTGATAAAAAGTGCTGTTAGTATTCCTTCCATAAACGGAATGAACAACATCGAAGTTGATTCTGCCAATTTGCTTACCGGCACGTACAAAGTAATTATCAGGCAAAGCACAGCCTTCGATGTGCAAACTATACTGATAGTTAAATAAAGAAAAACAATCCGAATTTATGTTAATAAAATCAAAATTTTTGGTCTTTCAGTTAGCTCTTGCTTTTCTGCTTTTGTCGACGGGACTTCTAAACGCAGGAAGTGAGAATACGAGATATTTCCTTATGGGTGGATTATTCGGAGGATACAACTCTTATAGTTCCAAATTTCAGGAATTACCCGGGATTCAGAACTGTTGCACCGAGTTTGCCGGAGGTCATGGCTTCGGATTTGGAATCAATGCAGGAATCGGCTATGAATTCAAAAAGAAGATTTTAAAAAGTACAAGCATGATTGACATTATGCTGGACTATTCAAATCTTTCGGGCAGATTTTCGGAAGAAGCCTTCTTCGGTAATGTTATTGTCGGAAATGAATATTTTCGAGGTACTTCCGAACATAGAATTGACGCTGTACTCTCAACTCTTTCCCTTGAACCGGGTATTTCCGTTAGACCTTTGGATTTGCCTTTTAGCCTTAGACTTGGAATTAAAAGCGGATTATTGCTTGGTAAATCTTTCGAACAGCAGGAAATACTGGTTAGCCCTGCAAATATTAATTTTGAAACGGGTAAACGCGTGCGTAATCAGGTAAGCGGCGATATTCCTTCAGCTTCAACATTTCTTTTTGCTGTTACGGCAGGGTTGAAATATGAAGCCTATCACTTTAATAATTTTACTTTTTCTCCGGAAATCAAATTTGAGTATGGCTTGAATAATGTAATCCCTTCTTTGGACTGGAAAATTACTACCTATAAAGCCGGAATCACGATTGCCTATAACTTATCCAAAGAAAAAATTGAACCGCCTCTGCCGGCTCCTTTGCCACCAAATCCTGAACCTCCAAAATCGAATACACTTAATCTTGCTTTGAAAGTTAGTTATAAAAACAAAAATCTTAAATCTGGCGATACTGTTTCATTCAATATTGTTCAAAAAACTTTTATCAAAACTTATCCTATTGTTCCGATTGTTTTCTTTGCAGAAAATTCCCAAGAGCTGATTACAGAGCCGGTCAATTCATTCAATAACCTTTCTGATGCTCAGAATACAGCTTTTTCTGCAATTATCCGGCATCTGAAAACTAATCCCGATATAACTGCTAAAGTTACTATCGGCTATTTGGACAACGAAGACGAAGATATTTTTGCAAAAAGACTCGAAAACATCACTTCCCTTCTCCGGAAAAATGGAATAGCTGACGGCAGAATAAATTTTGAAAATGAAACATTCAAATATCGAAAACTTAAATACACTGAACTTGCCGAGGAAAGCAGATTCGCTTCGTTTGATTTTTCTTCAGAGGATAAACTGGTTTACTTCGCTGTTGATTCGGCTAAGGAAGTTAATGCCGAAAATGTGGATTTTGAAGTTCACGCAAATGCTGAGTCTGAATCCAAACCGATTATGGTTTCGGGTGCTATCTCACACAGAGGAGTTCAAATCTTCAAGTTCAAGGAAGAGCCCTTTGTTTATTCTATTAAAGACAACAATGCTAACTCCACTTTCTATCAGACAGCAAATATGCTTTCGTTCACCTCAACCGCAAGCGATGCCGAAGGAAATATTAGAAATGATTCGCTGTCAATTTATCTTACACCTGTTTTTACGAGCAAAAGCATAGTTGAGAATTTGGTTGAAGTTTCAAAGGATTCTGCTTTGAAGCAACAGTTTATTCTTGGTTTCTTTGATTTTGATAACGAAGAGTTCAGATATATCAACACAAAACTTGTTACTTCAATTCATCAGACAATCTCCGAAGGCAATAAAATAGAAATTATCCCACTTACCGACAATCTCGGAATTGAAAGCCACAACAGAAATCTTGCAAACAGGCGTGCAAAAGCCGTTATATCGCTTTTGAATCTTCAGCCCGGAACTTACAGCATTATTTATCCCGATGAATATTTCTTCCCGAACGAAACTTTGAAAGGAAGAATTTTCAATAGAAGTGCCATTATAAATATAATATCGAAAAAACCGTAGAACCTGATTAATTTTACTTTTTTTTCCTCAATCATTAAACCTTACAGTTTTGTCAGTTGCTACCCACTTATAGTTTTTCCATTGCATCTTTTATTATTTCCCAGAAAAAATGCAATACAATTTTTACTATCCTATCAATGAATGGAGAGGGTGAGGTTGACAAACTATCAAAGAACGAGTTCACAGAAAACTAAACGAAAACAATGATTATTTATTGCTATGAAATAAGAGTAAAATAGTAAATTAAATTTATTTTTTATTTCTCGAAAATTTCGAACTTTGACAAAATAAAATAAATATTTTCACTTTTTTCAATTATTTTCAAATTTGTGTGAGACCTTTTTGCGTTTCATGTGTCTTATATAATGTGAAGTGACAATTTTCGAAAAAATTTGTCTGCTTTGGAAATTTTTTTATTAATTTTGCTTTGTAAATTAAATTTTAAGGAAAAAAACAATGAAATCGAAAATATTTATTTTGCTTGCTGTGCTACTCTCATTTTCAGGAATTCAAGAACTAAAAGGTCAAATGGATACTGTTTGGTCATATCCGATGGTAGAACATTTTAATATTGACTCTTGGGCATTTTCTCCAAATGATTCCTTGAATGCTATTAGTATATCTTATGATCATTCAGATACTGGACGGGAATCTTACACAATTTTACTAAATACTCTTTCCGGTCAAAAGATTAAGGAGCTAAGAGGAGAGGGTTACGAATCTCATATAACCTCATTATTTACCCCTGATAACAGATATTTTATATCTCAACTTGGAACAGATAAAACAGGACAAGTAAGTATATTGATGTGGGATGTTGCAACGGGAGATACCGTACGAAGATTAAAGATTGATTCATTGGAAAACTTAAATCCATATCTAAAGTATAAAGTTAGTGATATGCAATTCACACCGGACAAACGGTACCTTTTTGCAAATGTGTCATTACATTTATTGAATGGCGACAGGGCTGAAAATCACAATCATTTTGTCTTTTGGGATACTATACTTTACACGGTAATAAATTGAGCATTTGAATATGACTGAAATTTCAGATTC
>CAZSHX010000007.1:0-83463 GCA_964606895.1 uncultured Hyphomicrobiales bacterium | reverse complement strand
ATAACTTTCTTTATTCTAAAATTAATTTTTGAGGTTTGTTATGTTTTCAACTAATGGTTCCAAAGGATTTACCCTTTCAGGTCGCTTTTTTGCATTATTCTTTGCAATTTCTTTATTCCTTGCTATTAATGTGTATAGTACATGCCCAACAGGCTATACAACGTGCATTCACTCCCCTTATACCGGCAGTACACATTAGGTTGATGGAGACGACCAAGGTCATACTTGTTTTTTTCATGTTTACTGCTGTGAACGAGTAAATGGGTCTATGTATGAAATTTACATTGAAAAAATTGTGTTTGAGGACCCTGACTGCATTGATGGTATGATGTGGACTAGCACCACTTGGGATGATGTATATAGTGCAGTTTTAGGTAGTTGTTGGGGTTACCACTCCAATATTCCATATTATTTTCCTTGTGATAGTATGGCTTACGTTCAAACAGTACAATTTGTAAAAGGTCCATGTTGGAGGTATGTAAAGGATCCTGTTACCGAATATGTAACATATTCTTGTTGTGTTGATTTTGGTGAAGGTACTTGCCCTGCTTTATTCAAGGTTTGCTGGAATGAACAATTTACATACCTAGACTATATCAGAGTAAATACACCACCTGTTTACGGCGAAGATAAACTTTGCCCACAAACACCATTAATATTTTGGAATAGTACACCAATAAGCAATTGTTACTTTATTTGTGATAATTAAAATTTAATATATGAAAATGCTTTTAAGAATTTTACTCATGATGCTCGGTGCTATGATAATTTACACTGCAGAATGCCAATTTGTCAGTGACGAGTACTATCGGTTGGATACCGATTTTAAAAAAGTATTTTGTTCGGATGGGAGGAATATAGTTTGCATCGGGACTAACGGTGCAATATTACATTCCGGAAATGCCGGAAATAAGTGGGTTCATAACTATTCTGGTACCAATTGTAATCTTTTCGATATCGCCGCCATAAATGACGAAAAACTTATTGTTGTCGGTGCTAAATCAACCGTACTTGTATCATCAAATCAAGGACAATCTTGGCAAATTCAAAAAGTTGAAACCAAGATTGACTACAGGGCAGTATCTTTTTATAAGAACTTCGGTGTAATTGCCGGAGATAGCGGCACTGTTAGAATATCCAAGGATGGAGGTCTAACTTGGAATTCGAAGAATCAGTTTACTAATTTTCATTTCAGGTCATCTTTTTTTTATTCCGAAAATATAGTTTTGTTATCGGATTCTGATGGAGATTTATTTGTTAGTTTTGACTGTGGTGAAAGCTGGTCAATAAATCCTCCATCGGGGTTCGGAAACTACCCTTTAAATTTTGCTAAATCAGACAATGGCAATATTTATCTGCTGACCACCCATAACATGTTGTCATCTTCTGATAGTGGAAAAACATGGAATTCTTCACAAGTTCAAATTGACCAAGTACAGTTGTTGAATTTCCAAGGAAATAATTCTAAGGTTTTCTCATTTAATGCGACAAGTTATCTAAAACTTTATGAACTTACCGATTCAGGGCAAACAATATTCAGTGTTAATAAAAGCATTAGGTTTGATACATTACGTCCATCATTTAAAACTCAATTCACCAATGCCGTATCAATAGACTCATTAACATTTTATGCAGTTGGCACAAAAAATAGCATTATGAAATCAACCGACGGTGGTGTCTCTTGGGAATTAGTGTCAATTTTTGATAATTTGAATGAACAAACAACAGGTACCATGTTCTTTTTAAACGAACAAACCGGTTTTATAGGTGCGGCTTTCGGTAAGATTTACAAAACATCCGATGGCGGTGCAACATGGCTTCCTCAGAAAATAGACGGCTTAGAATTATACAATTCAAAAACACAGGGTATTTATTTTAAAGATGAATTAAATGGTTTAGCAATTGCTGATGAGCTTTATAAACTTTATCAAACAACCGACGGCGGCAATACATATAAGCGTACTTATATCTCAACACCTTCTAATTTTACAGATAATATTAAATTTTTAAATGATAGCTCTTTTCTATACGTAGGTACTTTTACATCTCAATCAATAATAGTGGGAGTTATATCCTACACTTCAAACAAATGTAAAACCCAGAATATTTTTAGGATTGATTCCAGTTTTGGTGGTAGTTGTGATATTATCAATGATTCTACCTTCGTAGCCGCATTAATTATTTTTGATTCTACAAGATCCACGGACAAGTTACTTGTTGAACACTCATTATTTATGAAAAGTTCAGACAAAGGGAAAACTTGGTCATCAAAGCGAATCAACTTTATTGATGGCGTTTCGCGAATACGTTTTCTTGATGAAAAAGTCGGTTTTATTTCCGGATATCAAAAAATTTCTAATAGTAATTATATTAAAAAAATATTAAAAACAATTGATGGCGGTGAAACATGGAAATTATTAATGGTGGACTCAAATCGCGTCTTTGGTGCACCTCTTTATTTTAATAAATCAGATACAGGCTATATCTTGGGAAGGAATGTACTTAAAACAACAGATAAAGGAGAAACGTGGGTTATTTACAAAAGCGATACTTCTTTTACCGGCGGATTGATAGGAATAATCCAAGCCGGAAAATCAATTTACATAACAGGTACAGGGGAACTCATTTATAAATCAATAAATAATTTAAGTACATCAGTTGACCAGGAAAATGAAACAGCAAAAACAGAATTATTGAGTCATATTCCTATAATAATATATAAACCTTATCCAAATCCTGCAAACACACATATAAATATAAAATATGCTTGGGGTTATAGTTTTCTTAGACCTCAGTTCTCAATAAAAGTTTATGATTTAATGGGTGTAGAAGTTGATGACTTAACGAATTCTCCAAAAATTAATAACGGTTCAAATATAGAAACTCTGAGTTGGGATACATCCAAAATATTGAATGGAATATATATTGTGGTTTTCGAGGCTGACCTTGTTTCCGAATCAATTCTTGTAAATATAAACAGATAAAAAAAAACATAACTGCACTTGCTCCGGTTGGTGTGTATTTTGTGAGGATGGGAGACAGAGTGCTTAAGTTTGTGAAGCTTTAGAATATTTCGCAGTCTGTTTGTACTACGGCAGGAAAAAACTCCTGCCTTAAGTGGGCATTGTTTGTTCGTTTAGGAACATAGTGTAGCAAAGAAAGCTTAAGGCTCTTCCTATTTCTTCCCTTTCAGCGATTCTCGGAGTTCTTCTATATTGAAGTTGGTTTCTGATGTTTTTAAACTTGACATCGTCTTCTTCAGGAATTCCTGAATCTTTTTGTCGTTGTCCTTGAGTGTGGCAACGCTTGAAAGCATAAGAACAATATCTTCGAGTTTTGTATTCAGAAAGAATTGTTTCCTGACGGACTGAGTAGCTGTATCATCAAGCTTTTTCGGCATGCGGTAATCCCATGCAAAGCACATTCTTTCTTTATTCAGATCGAATTTTTTAATGTTTGCCTGAACTTTTTCTCCATTCACGCTTTTGGCATAATCCACTTCGAAATTCACATGTTTCTCGAGTATTTGAATTTCGGAAATCGGTTTTTCATCGGGATAGAAGACGGTTATCGGAACGGGAGTGATTTGCAGTACTTTTCCGTCAACAAGGAAAATCATATCCTGAGCATCAATTTCCTTTATATCCTTGCAATGGATTTCAAGCATAAAACTATTTTTCGCGGCATTATAAATCAGCAGTACACCATTGTTCGATTTCAGCATGGAGAATTCACCCTCATAATTCAGGGTTTGCGGTTTTAAGGGCAAAACACACAAAAGAAAAACGACAAAACTAAAAATTACTCTAATCATATTATTTTCATGTTATTAAAAATCATAAGAACGGAAATCGAAGAAAAAAATTGACAAAAAAAAGAGCCGCATTATTTGGTAAATGCGGCTTCTTCTTGGTATTCCTGCCTAACAACAAGAATTGTCTAAAAATATTTATACAATTTGCAGGGTAACCATTCGGCTGATGCCTGAAGATAGCAATTCTAGCCGGATTTCACCTCACTGTGCGAACAGTCAATTTTTAATTTTATCAAATTTCGATATACAAATGTTAGAATGCAAAAACATTCTATTGTAAAATTACCACTAATTATTATATAAATCAACATCTTATTGCTTTTCATAGTAAAAATACCAAAAACTACGTAGTTTTTCTACGTAAAACTACGTAGAAAAAGGTCAATTTTTTGTTAAATATTAACATGCGGTTATTAAATTATCGTACTTAATTTTTTTCAATATGAAACGTTTTAAGATTCTTATTTTACAAAATGAAAAAACATGATTATCTTTGTAAATCTCGTTTAGAAAATTAGGAAAAATAATGACCGAAAAAATCAAAGAAAAATATATTGGTAAACCTTTGCCTTGTCTCGACCATGGTTTTGTCCGCCTGATTGACGTTATGGGCGACGATGCGGCTATTGTTCAGGCGGCAAGAGTTTCCTATGGCGACGGCACCAAAACAGTTAATGAAGATAACGGGCTAATCCGCTATCTGATGAGACATCGCCACACTTCACCATTTGAAATGGTGGAATACAAGTTCCATATCAAACTCCCGATTTTCATAGCACGCCAGTGGATACGCCACAGAACAGCTAACGTCAATGAATACAGCGGCAGATATTCCGAAATGAAAGATGAGTTCTATATTCCCCCAGCCGAACAGATTCGTACTCAAAGCAGTTTGAACAAACAAGGCAGGTCTGAGGAAAGAGTCGGTGCAGAGGATGCAGAAATAATCGGAGGAATGCTTTCGGCTACTCAGAAGAATCTATACGATGAATATTTGTATTATCTTGAGAAAAATACAGCCCGCGAAATTGCCAGAATAAATCTTCCGCTTTCCACTTATACAGAGTGGTATTGGAAAATTGATTTGCATAATCTTCTTCATTTTCTTCAATTGAGATTGGACTGGCACGCACAGTACGAAATCAGACTTTATGCCGAAAAGATTTCGGAAATCGTCAAGGAATGCAATCCTTTGGCTTGGCAGGCTTTTGAAGATTATGTGATAAACAGCATTTCTTTTTCGAAGCAGGAATTAGATGCTATTTGCGAATCTGCAGGAAAATTGAGTTTTGACGATGAATTGCTTAAAAAGCATGGCATCACTGCACTCGAAGCAAGAGAATTTAAGAATAAAATTGATAAAATGTATAAATAATTTTTTTTAAAACAGTTCCAGGAAGTATGAAAATGACAAAAAGACTTTTAACAATCGCAATTATGATTTTTGCATTCACTGCAATATCTTATTCGCAAACTGTTGATGATATCATCGGCAAATCTATGCAAGCCGCAGGCGGCGAAGCAAAATTCAGCACTGTAAAAACCATGAAAATGACAGGTTCAATGGATATGATGGGTATGAATATGCCTTTCACAATTTACAATAAGAAACCTGCTTTCCGCATGGAACAGGAAGTTATGGGTCAGAAAATGATTAGTGCTTACAACGGTAAAACTGGCTGGATGATAAGCCCGATGTCAGGTTCCACCGAACCACAGGAAATTCCCGAAGAAATGCTCAATTCCGTTAAACAGCAGGCAAATTTCGGACAAAATCCAATTACAAGCATGAAAGAAAATGGAATCACTGCAACTCTGATTGGAAAAGAAAAAGCAGACGGCGTTGATGCTTACAAGATTAAAATGGTAGGCAAGGATAATTCGGAAAGTTTCTTATTCATTGATGCGTCAAAATATCTTCCTATTAAAATGACAAATCAGGCAGAAGTTATGGGGCAGAAAAAAGATATTGAAATGTTCTTCAAAGATTACAAGAGTTTTGACGGTATTACAATGGCGACAGCTATTGAAATGAAAACTGAAGGACAAGTAATTACTATCAAATTCGAAAAAGTCGAAGCAAATATTCCCGTTGACGATGCATTGTTCGAAATGCCAAAAAAACAATAAATAAATTTAATCTGAGGATTGTATGTTGAAAAATAAAGTTCTTTTAATTCTTTTCATTTCCATGGCTTTCGGACTGCTCGCATGTTCGGAGTCTGCTGACAGCATTATTACAAAAGCTATCAAAGCAAGAGGAGATGTAGCAGGTCAGAACGACATCAAATCTATTGCCGCAGAACTTAAAGCGGCTAATATGGGATTTGATATTACAATGAAAATAAATCTTGTACCTCCCGACAAAATCCGTATGGATTTGAATCTTCTCGGTCAGCGTGTCACAACAGTGATTAATGGTAATGCAGGCTGGATGAAAAGCGATACGATTTTACAGCCGCTTCCGGCTGAGCAAATTGCCGAAAACAAAAAAGTTATCGGTACACAAATGAATTTTTTCCGTTCTGAACTAATTGGCGACAAAGAAAAAAGCATCAAAACGGAATTAATGGGTGACGATACTCTCGAAGGCAAAAAAGTCTTCAAGATTAAAATGATTAGCAAAGATTCAATTGAAAAGATTGTTTTTATTGACAAAAGCAGTTACCTTCAGTTGAAAACTATGGAAACTCAAAAATTTCAGGGCATGAAAAGCATTTCCGAATCTTTTTTCAGAAATTACAAAGAAGTTCAGGGTTTCATGGTTCCTCATGTGATTGAAATGAAACAGAACGGTTCGCCTGCAGGCAAACTTACAATCACCAATATAAAATTCAATGAG
Source organism: uncultured Hyphomicrobiales bacterium (assembly GCA_964606895.1). Classification (GTDB taxonomy): domain Bacteria; phylum Bacteroidota; class Ignavibacteria; order Kapaibacteriales; family UBA2268; genus CAZSHX01. The sequence goes on along the minus strand of CAZSHX010000007.1, from coordinate 76,807 downwards.
AAACTAAGCCCGATGCTTTTCGAAAAACCCGAAATGAAATAACTAAATTCAAAACTTCCCTTTCCCCCTTTCCCAAAAAGGGGGACTGAGGAGGGTTTTTTATTCTCTCTTGCTTTCACTTTATTCATTATTTTTCATCTCATTTTGAGTATAGCGAAGAATCTATCTTAATTACATTACATCATCAATAGATTCCCCGCTAGGTTCAAAAAGAAAGAAACTTAAAAATTAATCAAAATATGAAATTCATATCATCGGTAATATTTATACTTATATTATCTGTCAGCATGTCCGCCTCGCAGACTGTTGATGATATTATCAGCAAAAACATTTCTGCACGCGGCGGTGCCCAAAAACTTGCCGACATCCAAACCCTTAAAATTGTCGGTAAAATCCAAACTGAAGGAGTTGAATTTCCTTTGGTTTATATTCGGAAATATCCTGACAAAACAAGATTTCAGGTTGATTTGAACGGACAGAATGCCGTTACCGTGTTCAAACAAAATACGGGATGGATGATTGACCCCTCAAGGAAGATATTCAAACCAACTGTGCTTACCGCAGGAGAATTACAGCAAATCAAACCCATGATTGATTATTTTTTCGTGTTTGTGGACCAGACTTTGATTAATTATAAAGCTGACAGCTTGAAACCTGTCTTAGCAGGAACCGACACTGTTGAAAATAATCCTGCAATCAAACTGAAAGTGCTTCTGAAAGACAATACCGAGATTACATATTTTTACGACACAAAAACATTTTTTGACGTAAAGCATGAAGTTAAGTTCAAATATATGGCTGAACCTTTTACTGTTAGTTTGAAAGAATTTTTTACCATTCACGACTTGAATGTTCCACGGATTATTGACTCGCGACAGGGCAATAAAAGGACAACACGAATGATTATAGAAAGCGTTCAAATTGACAATGATATTGAAGATGAAATTTTTGAAATGGAATAACTTTTAATAATTGAATAAATTTTATTAAATTGAATTTTTTCAATTCAACCAAATTGATAGATATGATAAGCGATACACCAAAAATTATTTTGCCTGAAATAAAGGATTTGTTCAAACTCGAGGTTTATCTCGATAACGGAGGATACCGTTCAATAGCCAAAGCCCTGAAAATGACTCAGGACGAGGTTATCGGCGAAGTCAAAAAATCCGGCTTGCGTGGAAGGGGCGGTGCCTGCTTCCCTACCGGATTGAAATGGACTTTTATGCCCAAAGTTACCGACAAACCAAAATACCTTGCCGTTAACGGAGATGAATCGGAACCCGGTTCTTTCAAAGACCGTCAGATTTTCGAATTGAATCCTCATCAGTTGATTGAAGGCATATTGATTGCCGGATATTCAATGAGGCTAACTGCGGCTTATATTTATATCCGCGGTGAATACCACAAATGGGTTGACCTCATGAAAAAAGCTTTGGACGACGCTTATGCAAAAGGATTAGTCGGTTCGGAAATGCGTTCAACCTTTGAAACAGATTTCAGCATGGAAATTTATGTCCATAAAGGTGCAGGTGCTTACATCTGCGGCGAAGAAACTTCGCTTATGACATCCATCGAAGGCGACAGAGCCTATCCGCGTTTCAAACCCCCGTTCCCTGCTCAAAAAGGTTTATGGGATATGCCCACCACAGTTAATAATATCGAAACGATTGCCACCGTTCCGGCAATTTTAATGATGGGCGGCGAGCAGTATGCCAAAATTGGTGCACCAAAGCACCCCGGAACGCTACTTTTCGGCGTTAGCGGCCACATCAACAAGCCCGGAGTTTATGAGCTTCCTACAGGGACTTTACTGACCGACATCATCAACGATGTTTGTGGCGGAGTTCTCGGGAATAAGAAAATCAAGGGAGTAATCCCCGGAGGTTCTTCGATGCCTGTTCTTAGGGGTGACGAAATCGAAGGTGTACGGATGGACGAAGAATCTCTGAAGGTAATCGGCACCCACATAGGCACAGGTGGAATTATGGTTATGGACGAGGACACAGACGTTGTTAAAATTGCTTTGAGGATTGCCCATTTCTATCATCACGAATCTTGCGGACAGTGCACACCTTGCAGAGAAGGTTGCGGCTGGCTGGAAAAAGTTTTAAAACGGATATTAAAAGGCGAAGCTGTTGCGAAGGATTTAGACCTTCTTGCTTCTGTTTCCAATAATATAGAAGGAAATACCGTTTGTGCACTCGGCGATGCCGCCGCATGGGCAGTTCGGGGTTTTGTCGTTAAATTCAGAGAAGATTTTGAAAAATATGTTAAGCCCGAAAGGACTTTCATAGCTCCAAATATTGTGCATGGCAAAAGAACAACAGCAAATGCCCTGCTCGAAACCGTTTAAATGAATGAACAGAGAAATAGCCGTGTTGGTATTGTTGGCGGAACCTTCAATCCGATACATAATGCACATTTGTCAATTGCCGAGCATTTTCTGGATGCAATGAGGTTGGATATTGTATTTTTTGTTCCTGCAAGTATTTCTCCTTTCAAAACTGACAATTATCCTCCACAGGAAATTTCTTCCGAACATCGGATTAAAATGCTGGAGCTTGCAATTAAGGATTATAAGAAATTTTCGATTGATACTTTCGAAACCGACAAAGGCGATGTTTCCTACACAATTGATACCGTCAAATATTTCAGGGAAAAATTCCCCTATTCCAAGCTTTTCCTTTTAATTGGCGACGATCAGGTGAAAGACTTCCACAGATGGAAAAATTGGGAAGAAATTCTGTCCGAAGTTCAGCTTTGCATTGCACGCCGAAGCAAAAAATCTTTGAATCCCGAGTTCATTGCCGAACAGAACATTAAACTAAAATCAGGAGGCAGACATCCCGTTTGGCTCAAAAATGATTTAGTACATATTTCATCCACTGAAATCAGAGCCAAAATAAATACGACTTTCTTGAAATCCGAAATGCTCCCCAAATCAGTCGAAAAATATATCCTGAAGAATAAATTGTATTAGAGGGAGAAAGAAAATGAATATGACTAAATATATTGATGTTATTTTGTTGGTTTTACTGTTTTCTTTCGAATGTTATTGCAAAGAGAACACTCTTATTACAGGATATGGTATGGAATACCCTCAAAAAGAACGAATTAAAACGGTTGTTGATAAAGCAATTTTAGATCCAAATACTAAATGTATAATCATATTTGATAAATCTATCAAAGACTATTATCATTATCAGATTAATAATAATTCTTGCTATTTGATTTCTATTTTTATTCAAAATCTGGATACTACCAAGTTAGTTTTTTTGGATGAAGAGAATATTTATAAACCTATTATTCTCAAAAATGATTCTATTAATTTTGGTGAATTAGAATTAACAGGATTTTATTTTGAAGAAATTTGTGATTATCAAAATCAAGATTTCATTAGTGCATATATTGGCATTTCATCATTTACTTTAATTTATGTTGATCATTCAAAATCTTTTTATTTTACAATTGATAATGATTTAGAACCAATAGAATGTGACTTTCAGGAACGGTTTAAGGTACGTGTAAGTTATAAAAAATTTATTAGGGGAATTATTGATAAATATACTTCAAAAATGAAATAATAATTTTCTATTTCGGAAAAGAACTCATTCCGAAGTGGATAAAAAACAATACTGAAAGTTGAGCCAAAAGGTTCGAATAAATTAAATTCACACGACAAATAACTTAGAAAAAAATTATGAAAACTTTAATTGAATTGGAAAATAACAATCTTTATACCAGAACCTTCTCTGGATTCCATTTTCATTTTCTTGCTTTTCTAACAATATTAGTGAGTATCTCCAAACACGACAGTGATTTCCGATTAACCTCCGATGATATTTGGTTGTGTATATTGTTAGTTTTCGTCCTTTCTTTTAATATCAATCAGTTTAAAATTTATATCATAAAAATAGTCTTAAATGAAGATGTTATTATTATTGATTATTATTCATGGTTTAAGTTTAAAACTTTAATATTACCAAGATTATCAATTAATGTGGAATTTAAGGACCATTTCCTTTTTAGTCATAAACTTGAATTCTATTTAGATGGGAAAAAAATAATCACTCAATATGGAAAATTCAAATTATCATTCAGTGAATGGAATGATGATATTTTGAGTTCAACTTTTAAAGAATTAAGTGAATTTATTAAAGATAACCATTAACCCGATGCTCTTACTTCTAACTTTCAATTCGCTCTTTTTATCCTCTCGCTGGCTTGCTCTGTGAAAGACAAACTCGTTCCCAAGCAGTTCAACCAAAGCAGGAACGCAATTGAATTTGTTGAGAACAAAGGGCAGTTCAAATATTCAGACGGTAATTCCGATGGGATGTGCTCTTTGTTGCCAGTATACCCCGTGATTATAAGTCGTGCTTATAAAATACATTTTTTTAATTTCGTCATTTTTATAAAACTTTTGCGTGGATTATGAGTCAGTTTGACAAATTTTTGCTAAAAATATTAATCGGAAAATCAGATAATAACATCAGATTTTCAGAATTATGCACACTACTTGAAAATCTTGGTTTTGAAGTAAGAATAAAAGGAAGTCATCACATTTTTCGAAAAGAAGGCATCCCGACAAAATTGAATCTTCAAAAAGATGCCGATATGGCAAAACCTTACCAGGTAAAACAAGTACGTAAATTAATATTAGAGAATCAATTAGGAGATATAGGAAATGTATAACTATGAAATAATACTTTTTTGGAGCAGTGAGGATAAATGCTTTATTGCCGAAATACCCGAACTGCAAGGATGTATTGCCCACGGAGTAACTGAATTCGAGGCACTTGAGAATGTCAGCAAAGCTAAGAGTCTATGGATAGAAACTGCTTTAGAATTCAATGATATAATTCCCGAACCTAAAGGTCGGCTGGTATTTGCTTAATACGACTGATTACTAACCTTTTTCATAACGACAGGAGTTCCCTCTTGACGTTTTTCGACCTCTTGTATTAATATTCAATCAATCCACAAGATCAGGAGGCAACTCCTGACCTAAAATAATTTTTTTTACCTCATTTCAACAGCAATAAATAATCTTTATTTTCGTCTATTACTTTTGTTATCGTTCATTGAAATGATAGTTGGTCAACCTCACCCCGATTCTTGGAGAGGGCAGTAAAATTTGCATCTTTTGCATCTTATTGCATTCAAAGATGCAACGGCATAATTTTCGTTATTTGAAATAATATCAATAGGTTATGTGAAAAAGCATTGCATCTTTTACATTATTTTTTTTGAGGATGAAATGCAAATTGGAAGATGAAGTGAAAATTGCTCCAGAGGAGCAAACTGTTTGTAGAAAGCAAATCTAATAATTACTAAGCTCCGTAGGAGCGTCCTGATTCATCATTCTAAATTTTTGACTGTCCGCTCCTACGGAGCTTGATGTTTAAAATATTTTGGTTTTTCTACAAACAGGTAGTTCCTACGGAACGCAAGAAATCATCGGTTGAAATCAACCAAAATTTGCATCTTTTTGCATCCAAAGATGCAACGATTCATGAATCGTTATTTGAAATAATATCAATAGGTTAAACGATAATGGCATTGCATTTTTTACATTATATTTTTTTGATGATGCAATGCAATTTGGAAAGAATATGGTTTTGAGAATTTGAATCCTCTTAATCCCTTAAATCCCAGAAATCCCAGTTCAAGGCTTTGCTGAATATTCACCATAAATTGCATCTTTACATCTTTTTGCATACAAAGATGCAAAAGCTAAATTCTTGTTATTTGAAATAATATCAATGGGTTAGATGAAAATAAATCGCATTTTTTCAGAAAAAAATAAAAAGATGCAATTTGGAAAGTGAAGAAAATACGATTTCGCAAAACGATTACATCTCCAGACGATTTGAGTTTACTTCTTTCGATGGGTATGAAGCAACACTTGAACAAGAAAATTATTACTAAATTTTTTCAATATTCAATAATTCCCAAAAGAAAACTTCTACTTTTTAAAAGATAAATTTTTACTCAAAATAAAATAATTCTTAACTGTATTACTGTGTCGGTGAATTTTTAGGCTTACCTAACAATATGTTTTGTAAAATAAAATAAATTTCTTTTTGATTTATCAAATTAATTAGTTAATTTAATATTTTGAAAAATGAAGTCCACGTTTTATTTTATATTATATATCGGAGTAGTTATGCGAAAACTCTACAAGTTCCTATATTACAATGTGTTAATTGCAATACTGTTCTTTGTGTCTCAATCTTTTCTTTTTGCACAGACTGATTTCATCGCAGATGTTACAGCTTTCAGTGTGAACAAAGATGGGCAGAAATATGTTAAAGTCAACTATACACTAAATGCATCAACGGTTGTTCTGATTGATAAGATCACACTTACAGATGAATTCGGCGATATAACCACCTTACAAAGTTCCGATCTTGATGGAAGTTTAGAGGGAGATATCGGTTTTGTAGCCACTACAGGCGGAGAAACAAAATCATTCAAATGGTGGTTTTTGGAAACTCTCGCAAATAAAAAATTGATTGGTATATTTAAAGTAAAAGTATATCTTAAGAATAAGCCGACAACCCCAACGCAAGTCAGCTTGACTCTTGGGTCATTATCAAATGGACAATACAGGGAACAAACTACTCCGGTAACTATGAAAAATATTACCGGACCTTTCACTCAATTCACCCCTGCCTCAGGTTTATCTTCTACGGGAAACTGGTACAATACTGTTGAATCGGGTGCTACATTTTTTGCAGGTGCCAATGTAAGTGATTTTCCCTATTATAATCATTCCTCGTCTAACTTTTATGGAAAACCCACTCTTCCCAGCGGTTCAACATTTATTGCCATCAAGGATATTTCCGAAACTACCCGTATGGTTTGGGTTTGTTTGGCGGCTGGTAAAATGCAGGGGATTTCGGGTTCACAAAAATTATGGGATTTTCAAATTCATTTCAACGGTTTGGATCAAGGTACTTCTGCGGCAACAATTGGAGTAGCAAAAGACAACTCGCCGGATCTTGATAATAGTTCCACTTGCAATCCATCAATTCAAATAACTTATGTTCAGCCAAAAACCGTTACAAGTAATGAGATATCAATTGAAAAGAAACTTGGATTTGAAATATCGGTTGTTCCGGCATATGATTATAAAAAGAATCCAGTCCACCCCGGAGGTGAAATTCAGTTCAATATCACCGTAAAAGAACCAGATGGTAATGGCGGGTTACCACCCAGTTCCGGAGCGACTGTATATCTGAAAAATGGTATTGCCAATGATGCACAATTTAATGCTCTGACAACGTTAACAGACGCAAACGGACAACTTACATATAAATATAAAATACCCGATAACACAGGTTCATATTCTTTTAGCCTGAAATTTAATGCCTATAAAATCGGTTCTCCTTACGATAAATCCGGGACTGACAACCAAATTGTATTTGTAGAAACAGTAGCTGATTTGAGTATTGCAGTTAACCCTCAGCGACTTAAACTCAAACCCGAAGAGAAAAAAGACGTTTCTGTTGTGGTTACTGACGCAGATGGTCCTGTCAAAATGGCTTATGTAACTTATACAAATGATGTGACCGAACCGGGAAAAATGTTGAACTTAGGATCAACAGATGACCAAGGGAAAATATTATTGTCCGTGGAAGTTCCAAAAGACAAACCTGAAGGCTCTTATGATATTTCGTTTTATGCCGCAAGAGGGACTGACCTTGCCAAGAAATCCGGACCGGCTGTTTGTAAAGTAATTGTCGGTGTTTTGCCGGAATTGGTAATGACTTTTGACCCCGGGAAATCGTTTAAGCTACAACCCACTGAAACAAAGAAAATTAAAATATTAATTACAGATAAACTTACAAACCTTCCTGTAGCCGATGCTGAAGTCTGGGTTTATGACCCGCTAAATTCAGATACCAAATTCAACTTGATTGGGAAGACTGATGCGGATGGATACAGGAATTATGATATTATTGTTAAAGATGGAACAAAAGAAAAAGATTATTATATCCAAATTTATGCAAAAAAAGATAAATTTATTGACGCTGAAACTACAAATGTTAAAGTTACTGTTAGCACAAATCCGTGCTGGCTTCAGGGAGGTCTGGAATTTTGTGCCGAAGGCGGATGGAAAACCGATCCAAAACTACCAATTTACAAAAGTACTTCTAAAGTAACAATAAATAATCTTATTGTTTTCGAAGGCTCAATGACAATTGATACAGTCAATCTTGGAGTTAATGCAACGGGTAAATTTTATGTCCCGAAAGTTCCTCTGCCTGGTGGTAGTGAAGGTGATCTGGTAATTTCCGAAGGGACATTTGCGCTTCAGCTTCTTGGTTCTACTGGAAAAATAACCAATTTTCTTAAGTCTCAAGTTAAAAATTTAAATATTTGCGGAGTTACGTTCGAGTTAAAGGATCTTCAGCTTGTTGGCGGAAGAAGTGCTGATGGTGTAAAGCTTTCGGGAAGTATAAAAGTTCCTTTCCTTTCAAAATACTGTGATTCAAAAGGAGCAAAAGAGGATACTACCGGTATTGAATTAACAGGTTTGATTATCGGTATGAAAAGCGGCATTTATCTTTCGGAGGGTATTAAAATTACGAACATAGGTGCCGGACCCAGTCTTTGCGTTAAAGAAATTGCTGTCAGCTATGACAATGTAAAAGACAGGCTTACTATTGGCGGTCAGTTAATGTTGCCATTCTGCGACGTTGGCGGCGGTGGAGCAATCGAAAAAGGTAGTCTCGATAGCTTAGGATTTATGTATAAATCGCCTCTGCCCGGAGTTGGCATTCCACTCGGACATCCTATGGTTTGTGCAATTGGAATGAAAGGTTCTGTCTTTGGCATTTCGAACCCACCCTTTCAGGCAAAGCTTAGTGCCATTATTTCAGATTGTCCTACAAAAGCTGTTTATGAAGCTACTTTGACAGTTTCATTTAAAGCCCCTTCTACACTCGGCGGTGAATTGGAAGGTAATATGATAAAAATTCCAGGATTTACAGCATGGCAAACAAAGTTAAAAGGAGGAGCCAGTTATGATTGGACAGCCGGGATTATCAAACTTACCGGTGAAGCACATGCCGGCACTTTAGACGGTGCTTCTTACTTTTTAAATGCTTCGGGATGGCTTGCAATACAAGTTGAAAAATCAAATCTTGTTGGTGAAGTAAAAGGTGATTTAACTATCCCGAATATTGCATCCCAGGGATTTCCATGGGATTATCTTGCAACAAGAATTCCGGGGGGTCTTCCTGTTACTCTTGGTTCAGCCAAAGGAAGATTCCTATTCACCGGACCTACGAAATTTATTCATTGCGATTTAGTACTTCCCATTAAACTTGGCGGAACTCAAAATATTGCTATTGAATTGGACTTTTCCAAAGGTCCCGGTCAGGATGGATTCTTTTACTACAGATTAAATCAGCCACCTTTGAGCTTATTCCCACAGGAAAAGAATAATCCAAACAGCTTGTTAGCTGAAACCAATTTTCCTTTTACTGTTCCTTCCGACATAAATTTTGTTGTTGCAACAGTAAAAGCAGGCGGAGCAACAGTTCCCGTTACCAAAATTCAAAAACCGGACGGAACCATTGTTGACAAAACCACACCTGATTCATCGATAGTTTATTCTGAAATGAAAGATAAATCGAAGGGATTCTGGACATTGAATACTCCAATCCCAGGCGAATGGAAAGTCATTCTGATTGATAAATCAACAAAGGACAGCGTTATAGTATATTCCGAAAAATTTGAAAAAAGTTTGAACCTTGTTGCTAAGCAAACAGGTCTGAATGTTGATCTTACCTGGAATGGTTCTGATTTTAACCCCGGAGATTCTATTGTTTTAGGTATTGATGATAACAATACAGGATTGGATGGAACAGATTTGGCAAAATTAGCGGCATCAAAAGGAAAATACTCTTTCACAATTCCTGATTCATTGAATTACTGCTCAATGTTCACTTATGCACTTCTAACGGAAAACGGAATGATTAAGCAATCTGCTTATGCTTCGGACAAAATTCTAAATCCGAAAAGCGATTTACCTCCTCCAACAGGAATTAATGCTTTCTATAATACTGCAAACGGCAAAACTACAGTTTATTGGAAACCGACAACTGCTCCGAGAGTTGAAAGCTATTACGTAATAGTGACAGACAAATCCGGAAAAGATTCAGTTTATACAGGAGTTTTTTCCTATCAGTCTGAAATTACTATGGAAATACTTGATTATCAGAATAAAACTATAACTATGATTTCTGTAGATAACAAATCAGTTGGTGGTTGCCAGTCAAACCCAATCAGTATTATTACCGGATTAGAAGAAGAGTACAACCCAACAAGGAGTGAAATAGCTGATTTATCAATTGTGCCAAATCCGGCATCGGGTTTTGTCAATATAGTTTTTAAATTGAATGAAGATTCAAATGTAAATTTGAGTATATTTGATGTTTTAGGCAACAAGGTAATGGATTTGAACAAAGGATTCTATTCAATGGGTTCAACTTCCTTATCTTTCGATGCCGGTAAACTTCAAACCGGGTATTATATCTTGAGAATGCAGACAGTTGCCGGTACGGTTGCTAAAGTATTGATTGTAAACTAAAAAAAATAATTTCGACAATTTTCGGGTAACTTATGAGAAAATACCTGGTTGTTTTAATAATTGTTTTATTCTCCGGTGCGGGTGCGTTGTCTCAAACAACGTACCCGGGCTGGAAATATAATGCCCAATTGCCGAGCGGGCTGTTTGGGCATAAATCCGTCATGCTCCCTGATGGGAATGTTCTGATAACAGGCGGATTTGGTGCAAACGACCAATCTACCAATAATTCTCTTATTTATGAGTTTAAAACCGGCAAAATAATTTCTTCCGGAACCTTAAATGAAGCCAGAGCATTCCATTCATTGGTAATTGTTCCAACAGGGAAAGGTTTGGCAAGAATCTATCTCTTCGGAGGTTATCAAGGTACCAAAGCCAACTGCAAAACAATCCAAGGGGTAGAATATCTTGATTATGATTCAAACCAGCCGGTGCTAATTTGGAGAACGCTCGGAAATTTAAAAACTTCAAGAGCAGATGCATCTTCGGCAATTCATCAAAGCAATTTTATTATTATCAATGGTGGTTTTAGTCAGCAAAGCGGTAATTTCAGAAGCGGAGCAAGAATAAATTCTTCAGAACGGATTAATCTTACTAACAATTCTCTGGATAATATTGGGAATACGAGTAAATCCAGAGCAGGACACCTTCTTGCCGAAATCCGTAATGATAAAAATCAACCAGTTTTAATAAACTGCGGCGGTGAAGCGGGAGCACAATCTTCAACCGAACTTCTCGAAAACTGGATCTGGAATACTTACTCATTTAATCCGAGGGTTTTCAGGGATTTTCCTGTCTCATTCACTGATATAGCCGGAGTTGCACGTTCAATTGGTGGTCTGTCTAATGCAGGAGCAAGCCAGAATACTGCAGAATGGTATGATATAAAATCAGGCTGGAAATTCTCACCCAGCATGAATCAGCCGAGAGCAAATTTCGATTTTACCCTTGTTGCAGGAATAAAAGATACAGTTCCTTCCTACCTTGTTGCAGGTGGTGACGGTTCATCAGGCAAAACTAACGGGACAGAATATTTCAATCTGCCCGACAATGCTAATCCCGGTGGAATATGGCTTTCCCTTTCGGGAATGAATGACAAATGCAGTTTCAGAACTTTGAATATGACCGGATTGAATCTACCGATAGCTACAGGAGGACTTTCCGCAACTTCAGGAAGTAATAATGTTGAAATATATCAGCCATTAATGGTAAACGATATTTCCTTTTCGGCTGAAGAAGTAGGAAGAATTTCTGATAGTGTTCGTATTATAGTAAAAAATGAATGGTTATTACCGGTTAAAGTAGATAAATTTGAACTCAATAATAATGCGGAATTTATTCTGACCGGAGATACAACCAATTTCATCATTCCGGCAAATTCATCAAGAACTGTTTTTCTAAGATTTCGTCCGGCTCAGCAGGGACCTCGAATCGGCGAATTATATTTAAGTCTTGGCGGTTTAACAAATACAGTTAAACTTTACGGAAGCGGTATCGCCTCTTCAATTAGAATATTGACTAATTCAGTAGATTACGGCGAAGTACTCGTAGGTAAGGATTCAATAATATGTTTTTCTGCAATCAGAAATCAGGGTACTGATACAACTTATATTGATTCGGTTTCAATTGCAGGCTCGAATGATTACAAAGTAATATCTCCAAAAGGCAGAGTACGAATACCTCCCGGAGATTCTTTGCAAGTTTGTATCCAATTTAACCCGAGTATTAGAAACAGAGAAGCCGGAAGCCTTTTGGTGCATATTTCTAAATCAGGATATCCCTGCAATCTGACAGGAAAGGGAATATTAAAATACATCACCGGAAAATCATACAACGGATGCGACACGGTTAATTATATTGTTGGAAGCGTTTATAACAGTTATTTGACTTTAGATAACCCGGGTGATTTGACTGTAAACATTACATCATTTACTTTATCGGGTGGTTCTCAAAATCTATTCAGCGTCAAACAAACTACGCCATTTCAAATGCTGAAAGGAGAAACTAAAACCATACCGGTAGAGTTCTCGCCTACTTCGGAAGGTACATTCCTTGTAAATGTTTCAATTGTTCATGACGGAATAGCAGATTCGCTCAAGTTTTTACCTGTTTGCTTTGTGGTGAGAAGTAAAAATGGTTCGATTTCCCAAAATAGTATTGATTTTGGGTATCTGTGTGTTAATGATTCGGCTAAAACCGAAATAGTAATAGAAAATCCAAGCTTCTTTGAGAATTTAAAGGTTGATTCAGTTACGAGTACAGACAATTCAAAATTGCTTTCTGTGACTTCCTCAGCACCTGTTGATTTAAAACCGAGAGAATCATCCAAATTTACTGTTAAATTCTCCGGTAATACTGAAACAGATTTTAATTCTGAAATAATTGTATTTTCTTCTACCGGTTCAATTCGTATTCCTGTAAAGAGCAAAGTTGTTCCTTCAATCGGTTTAACAACTTCGGATATCGAAGGTGAAGCCGGTACGATTGTAACAATTCCTTATAATTCTGAAACCTTCGGGAAAGACTTTAACGGCAATCTGAAAACCAAACTCAACTATGACCCGACTATGCTGTTCCCAAATAGAATAGTAAGTTTAGCGAAAGGTTATCAGGTTGATATGACAAAATCTTCATTTGCCTCAAAAGGATATGGGTTTGTTGATTTGGATTTATATTGGCTTGAGCCGATTAATAATGCTAAACCTGCTTTTGGAATTGAATTTGAAGTTTTAAAAGGTAGTCGCTTAGTATCAGAAGTCAAATTTAACAGCAATGTGAATCAGTCTTACTGTCTTAAAGAATCTGCAAGCAGATTTATATTAACAGGAGTTTGCGGAGGCAGAGCCGGATTAGTAAAAAATTCGGGATTAGTTCTATATACACTTTCCCCAAATCCTGCATATAATTCAATTGAGTTATCAATATATCACGAAAAAGAAATCAGTTTAACTATTACCAATTACTTAGGTCAGATTATTGAAACTAAATCAGTCCCGGCAAATAAAGACAATTTTACCGATTTGAAATATTCACTTGAGAAATACAATTCAGGATTATTTATCCTTCAAATAAACGATGGAAGTAATTATATTGTTAAACCTATAATTATCAACAAGTAAAGACATACTATGAAAAAACATATTATTTTATTATTAATGGTTCCTTTTCTGATGTTTTCACAGGAGAGCAGTTTTCACAAATATAAAATTGGATTAAACGGTTCCCTTCTGTACAATATGCATCAGGGTACTTTTGGTACTTACGAAGGTGTTTTGGACTGTGGATTTTTTAAGGATGCAAACTCCCTGGGCTGGACAGTTGGAAATGTTATTGATGTTCCCATGTTCAGTTTTATGGATTTATCTCTACGGGTAAAATACTTTGATGCAAGTGCCAATTTCACTTCTCAGAATGCAAATAATCCAAGAATTTCGCTTCAGAATAATACTCTTACTTATTTTGTAACCGAACAATCTCTCGAAACGGTTCTTGATTATTTCAGTCTCGATTTAATGGGAATAATTCCTGTTTATAAAACTTTGTATTTAGGGATTGGTCCATCAGTTTCATTACCCAATAGAACAATGTATTCTCAATATGAAGAAATTTTATCTCCTGCAGGCATAACCTTTGTTGACGGTAGCACAAAAAGAAAAATCATAAGTGGGAAATTCGGAGAAGACAATATCCACAAAAGACAAATCAGAGTTGCTTTACTTTTAAGTGCAGGTGCTGAAATCCCGCTGACAGGCAATTTTTTTATTAATCCCGAAATCGGTTATAGTTTGCCATTCACAAAAGTTCTTTCGGAATCGGATTGGAAATTCCAAAGCCTTTATGCCGGAATTAGTTTGAAATATTCACTTGAAAAGCCAAAAGTAATAATACAGGAAGCACCGAAAGAAATACCGAAGCCGGTTGAACCTGTCGTTGTTCAAAAAATTGAAAAGCCGCAACCTGTTTCTGTGCTTCAGTGCAAAAACGTGTATGCAAATGGCAATATATCCAATTACTCAGAAATCTTAATCAAAGAAGAATCTTCAAATCAGATTGTACCACTTTTGCCATATTTATTTTTTGAAAGTAATAAAAGCGAAATTCAGACCAGATACAATCAACTCTCGGCAAACGATGCCCGAAGCTTTGATGAATCTCAGCTCCGAGATTCCGTTCTCGGTATCTATCACAATTTGCTGAATATTATCGGTTCGAGGATGAAGAAGAATCCTGATTCCAAGATAAAAATCACAGGATGTATTGAACCTAAAAATGATGATATTGCCGGATTGTCACTTTCGCGTGCTGAAACAGTTAAAAACTATCTTGTTAATGTTTTTGGAATTTCTCCTGACAGAATCACAGTAAAGAGCAGGAAGTTACCGGAAATGATTTCTAACAGATCTGATGACGATGGACTCGCAGAAAACAGAAGAGTTGAGATTGCTTCCGATGATGCTTCCATACTTGCACCTGTGAAGTTGAGCTATAATAATGCAGGAATTGAACCTGAATCTGTAAAAATTGATATACAAACGCAATTTCCTGAAAGTGTGAGCTCATGGGAAATAAAAGTTGAAGCTGAAAATGGTGAGGTTATGATTACCAACGGCGGCACAGGAAAACCACCAACTGAATTCAACTGGGCTTTCAGCAAAGCTCAAATTGTTAAACTCAGTTCAGCAAATCCTCCGGTAAAACAATTTAACGTTTCTTTGGCTTTGAAAACCGAAAAAGATAAAGTTGTTAACGCCAATTCTCAGATTCCATTGCGTAAACAGGTTTTCTCAAGACAGTTTACCGGAGAACTTGTCCGCGATTCAGTAATTGACCGGTTTAATCTGATTTTCTTTGATTTTGACAAACCTTCTGTAAGCAAGTTCAATAAGGATGTGGTACCTCTGATTCAAAGCCGTATAAGAACAAATTCGAAAGTAGATATTTCCGGATTAACCGACAGAATTGGAAAAGAAAAACATAATATTGAGCTTTCAGAACAAAGGGCAGAATCTCTCAAAGAAGATATCCTAGAAAGAATTGTTCCCGAAAAACTGAATTCAATCGGATTGGGCGAAAAGCTGATTTACAACAACGATCTGCCCGAGGGACGTTTTTACAATAGAACGGTAATTATTGAAGTAACCACTCCTTATAATTATTAATTATGAGAAATATTAATAAATCAGGAAAAAAAAAATGAACAGGATTATTAAAATAACTGAAAATTGTATAAGAAGCTATCGTAGCATTATTCTCGTATTTGGGATTTTTCTGATTTGTTTTACTTCGGTTAAAGCTCAGGATTTTCTTTTGCTCGACAATGTGTTTCCTACTTCATATAAATTTACTGCCGGATTACTGAAAAACGGTCACTTTTTTATTAACACAAAATATGCCGCAGATACAACTAATCAATTGATTTACAGAGAAGACAACACCGGTTTGAAACCAATAAACTACACTTCTTTTGTGCATTTCAAAATTGATAATTATATATTTCAGCTTCCTTTTGAGAATAATCCTGCAACTCAATTCCCTCCACCTGAAAATCAAATCATTGTAACAGGGCTTTTCAGGGATACAATTCAGAAAGTTCCGAGAATAAATGCCAGTATGCTTGCGATTATGCCCGACAGAAAGGATTCTGTTTGGGTTACTTTTACAATGCATCCATTCAAAAGGGCAAACGGCGGATTCATAAGGTTTATATCAAGGATTGACAGTTCAAGGTTTGCTCATAATATTGGTGTTCTTCTTCTTGTTGATACAAAAGTAGCGACAAACGATAGAGCCCCAATTATTACCTCTTACGGATATTACAAAAATGAGAGGCAATTTGAGAAAACCGTTGCTCCCGGTATTCCTGAGTTCTGGCTGGCAATTGAAGGCAGTCCCGTTAAACCCGGTCTGACTGCACGCGGGAACATCAAGGCTTCCGGTTTAATTACTCCCGATTTGTTCATGTTCGGGAACTGGAGCGATTATACTGCAAATGGTTTTATCAAAGGTCTTTCTTCATTTTTATGGAAAGATAGAAAAGCCGATGACACTCTGGCTTATTTTGATAGTGCTGTACTTCTTGTTTGGGACGAGAAAGCGATTGCCGCATCCAGACAGAGAATTGAACTTTCATCAACTGAAATTGGAATTGTTGATTCGCTTGAAGTTGTTGATGCCGGTGCTTCTTATGGCGGCGGCGGTGGTGGCGGAGGTATGGGAGACGGATTGTTTTATGCAAGAGTTAGCGGATGTATTCAGCTTGATACAGTCAGGCAGTTAGATTGCAACGATAAGAATTACTATCCTTATAATCCTGATACCATGCAGGTTATATTTATTATTACCAATACAAAAAATAAGACTTTCCAGAATCTGAATATCAAACTCGGAACTCTTCAGCCCGGGGTTGAAACAGTAGGTGCTTCAAATACTTTCATCCCGAACTCATTAAAATTAGATGAAACAGGAATAGGTGTGATTTCACTGAAAACCAGACCGAGATTGAAACCTTACAATTATTATGTTCCTTTTGCTATTATGGGAAATGCGAACGACACGCTTGGTATTGACAGTCTTTGCGTAATTGTTCCAGGCATTCAGGCAAGAGATTCAATTGTTGATTTATCTTTTAAAGTTACCTGTCCATCAACCAGCGATACTGCATCTACTCAGGCTTTTCTTTTAGGATTGCGATGCAGGCAGGTTGATTCGGTTTATATTATTGGCAATCCGCCGGGAGTAAATTGCTTTAAAGTTGTTTCTCCAAAACCGAACATTATATCACCCAATGCACCTGAAAATATAGCCTTAGAATTCAAACCATCAGGTTTGGGAGTTTTTAATGCCTCGGTTGTTTACCGGATTAAGGACTGGGATGATTTTCCCGGGGGAGATACTGTCATTGTCGCCGATACTGCCAATCTTACAGGAATAGGCAAAGATGAAGAATTCATGCTTGCCGGCAAAGATACTTTGAATTTTGGGAGAATCTGTGTTGGGGATACTTCCCTTTTTGAATGGCCAATTCTGAATCTTGGAGGATGTGAGGTCTTAATACAAAATGCAGGACTAATAAACAACAAATTGTTCCAGTTTAGTCTTTCCAATTCTGCTAAATTCCCAATGAGAATACCAAGAGAAGATATTGGTTCGATAGGAAAGTGCGAACTGACTTTCCATCCTGTTGTCGGTGGTTGGGATACATCAAAGCTTGTAATCTCTTCGGTATCATTTCCTTACTCGGATACTCTTGTCATTATTGGATATGGTGATATACCTACATATTCAATAAAGAATTCGATTACCAAAGCGGATACAATCTGCCAGGGAGAAAGAGCAAACTATTCATTTACTCTTGATAACGCTACTGCCTGTGCCGTTCAGATTGATTCAGTCTGGATTGAAACCGTGAATGCCACATCATTAATAAGTCCGGATAGATTTACAATTACGAAAGTTGGGAATGTTGATTTAAACATTGTTTTAAATTCTTCAGCTGTTGGAACAATTACTTCGAGAGTATTTATCAAAAGCTATGGCAAAATAGATTCCTCGGTTATTTTCACTGTTCCTGTTGCCTCCAGAACTGCCGACTTAGGTGCTTTAGTTGCTTTCGGCGACGTTAGACTCAAAACTGCCAAAAGAACAACCAAGACCATTAGTTCTACGGGCACAGCAGGTGTAGAGATTAGCAATATCCGGGTTCAAGGTGTTCATCAGCAGGATTTCAAAATAATTCTGCCAAATGGTGTTACTTTGCCGTATTATTTAGCTCCCGGACGACAATTTACTTATGATGTAGAATTTACTCCGACGGATATTGAAACGCGTCAGGCTGAAGTTATTGTTGATTTCACAAGAGACAAGATTTGCACTCAACCGCCTCCTGTTTCTGTAAATGGAAGAGGTATCAGACCATTACTTACAATTTTGCAGGATAAAATTGATTTCGAAAGGGTTTGCGTCGGTGAAAAATTGGATACTTTCTTCATAGTAAAAAATTCAGGTAATGGTCCGTTAAACATAAATAGGCTCAAGACTTCAGGTTCAAACGATTTTATAATAGAAAAAAATCTTCCTTTATTTTTAGATACAAATGTCAGTGCGAAGATTAAAATTTCATTTGCTCCTTCTTTAATTGGAAAATTGACTTCCGGTTTTACTTACGAAACTGATGCAGACTGGCTCTTCCCTCAAGATACCATTTTCGACCTGTCGGGTGCCGGTATTATCTGCGGCGAGATTTCAATTGATACCATTTCTGCCCTCGTTGGTAGTAAAATTAATATTCCGGTTAGAATTAAATCTTCTACTTCGGTTCCTTCCTCCGATTTTGCACAAATCATGAACAATTCAGGTTTGAACGATGTATCTTTCAGCATTGCTAACAATAGTAAACTTTTCCGTTTCGACGGAAACAGTAACGGAAGCGGCATGGTCGGCAATTCTCCGGTTTACAATTACTATCCCGATTCAATAAAAATCTCTAAGAATCCTGCAGATAATCTGATGTCGAATAATTTGCTTTCATTACCTTCCGGTGAGGTCCTTTTGGGTGATGATTACATTATGCCTCTTAATCTTACTTTAAATAATTTTGCCGGCGGATATAATAATCTGATAATTAAAAATGGACTGCTGAATCTGGAATATTGTGCTTTGGACAAACGTATGATTATCTTTGATTCAACCAAAACCCTGCTTGCTTATATTAGCAAGGAAAATGGAGGTTTCCGGTTAAATGTGTATTCCCCAAATTCTATTCAAGCCGGAATAAAGAATCACAATATTCTCGGACAGGAGATATCAATTATTTACGAAGGACTATTAAACAAAGGCTGGAACAAGTTTGACATTAGCAATAATTTACCTAATGGTCTGAATATATTCATTATCAATTCAAGCGATCAGGCAAAATCCATTCTGCTTCTAAAGTAATGATTTTTAAATATTCATAAATCTTCCGAAGACGCAAAAAATCTTCGGAAGATTTTTTTTTCTACATTTCCTGCCAACTCTTGATTGCAATATCGTCAATTCTCATTTTGCAAAATGCGTAAATGAAAGCACTCGCAAGACGAGCATTTGTAATTAACGGAATATTCCCGTCAACAGCACTACGCCTGATTAGATAGTCCTTTTCAAGTTCTTTCTCGGTCAGCTCTCTTGGAATATTTATTATCAGGTCAAGCTTTTTGTTCTGAATATATTCAAGTATATCAGGCGAACCATTTTCATTCGGTCTGTAAATTCTGATGGTTTCAATACCTGCATTCTTGAGAAATTCATTCGAGCCGCCGGTTGTATAGACGTTATAACCATTTTCCAACAAGAGTCTTACGCTGTTTACGAGTTCAGTTTTTGACCTGACAGGACCGCTGGACAACAGAATATTCTTTTTTGGAATTGTATAGCCGACTGAAAGCATTGAACTGAGAATTGCCTCGTAATAATTTTCTCCCAAACACCCGACCTCGCCTGTGGAAGCCATTTCCACCCCAAGTACGGGGTCGGCGGAATGAAGACGCGAGAATGAAAATTGGGGAGCCTTAACTCCGATATAATCCAAATCAAACAAGGATTTGTTAGGTTTGGCTGGCTTTTTGCCCAATATGGCTTTCGTAGCAAGTTCAATTAAATTGGATTTCAAGACTTTCGATACAAAAGGAAAACTTCTGGATGCTCTGACGTTACATTCAATCACCTTGACATCGTTATCCTTAGCAAGAAACTGAAGATTGAACGGTCCTGTTATGTTCAGTTCAAGTGCAATCTGACTTGTTATCCTTTTTATTCTTCTGATGGTTTCCACATATACTTTCTGAGGCGGGAAAAGCATCGTTGCATCGCCGGAGTGAACACCGGCAAATTCCACATGCTCGGAAATTGCATAAGCCAATATTTCACCGGAATCGGCGACAGCATCCATTTCGATTTCTTTTGCATCTTCTATGAATTTGGAAACTACAACGGGATACTGCTTTGAAACTGAAGCCGCTAATTGCAGGAATTTCTCTAATTCAGTTTCGTTTGAAACTATATTCATCGAAGAGCCGGAAAGGACATAAGATGGTCTAACCAACAGCGGATATCCGACTTCATCGGCAAATTTCAATATATCTCCGATATTTGTAAGTTCCTGCCATTGCGGTTGGTCAATTGCCAATTTATCAAGCAATTCGGAAAATTTATGCCTGTTTTCCGCCATATCAATTGAATGAGGAGATGTTCCGAGAATATTTGCACCCTGATTGTATAACTTCATGGCAAGATTGTTCGGAATTTGACCTCCCATTGAAACAATGGTTCCGAGCGGTTGCTCAAAGTCAAGAATATCCATGACTCTTTCGAATGTCAGCTCGTCAAAATAGAGTTTATCGCAAATATCGTAATCTGTGCTGACAGTTTCAGGATTATAGTTAATCATAATTGAGCGTAATCCGACATTCTTGATAGTATTTGCCGCATTAACCGAGCACCAGTCAAATTCCACACTGCTCCCGATGCGGTAGGCTCCCGACCCGAGAACTACTACTGATTGCTTATCTCTTTCGGGAATAATATCGTGTTCGGTACCGCAGTAAGTCAGATAAAGATAATTTGTTTTCGCAGGAAATTCTCCCGCCAAAGTATCAATTTGCTTAACATTAGGTACAATATTCCTCTGTTTCCTTTCCTCACGAACTTTGATAACGGCATCTTCCATTGTCAAATCATCATTTTTCAAAACGAATCTTGCAATCTGAAAATCTGAAAATCCCTTCTTTTTTGCATTAAGTAAAGTCTCATCAGATAATGATTCAAGTGAATCATAAGTCAGCAGGTCAGTTCTGATTTTAATAATATTATTAAGTTTATCAAGGAACCATCGGTCAATTTTAGTAAGTTCATGAATTTGTTCGGTTGTATATCCTCCGGTCAGAGCTTTTGCAACAGCAAAAATCCTCATGTCTGTCGGTTCGGATAAATCTTTCTCAATGTCTTTAATTACTATATCTTTATTCCCGACAAACCCATGCATTCCCTGACCAATCATTCTGAGACCTTTTTGAATTGCTTCTTCAAAAGTTCTGCCAATTGCCATAACTTCGCCGACGCTCTTCATACTGCTTCCAATCTGCTTGCTAACTTCCTTGAATTTATTCAAATCCCATCTTGGAATTTTGCAGACAATATAGTCAAGTGCAGGTTCGAAAAAGGCTGTTGTCGTTTTTGTGATTGAATTTTTCAGTTGGTGCAGACCGTAACCCAAAGCAAGCTTTGCCGCAACAAATGCCAGCGGATAGCCCGTAGCTTTCGAAGCCAGAGCAGACGAACGCGATAATCTTGCGTTTACTTCAATTACGCGGTAATCCTCGGAATTAGGGTCGAGGGCATATTGAACGTTACACTCGCCAACAATCCCAATGTGGCGGATAATCTTTATTGCCAATTTTCTCAGATTATGATATTCGATATTCGTAAGAGTTTGAGAAGGTGCAACAACAATGCTTTCGCCCGTATGAATTCCAAGCGGGTCGAAGTTTTCCATGTTGCAAACTGTAATGCAGTTATCGTATTTATCTCTTACAACTTCATATTCTATTTCCTTCCAGCCTTTTAATGATTCTTCGACCAGAATTTGATGAGAATAGGCAAAAGCTTTCCGAGCAAGTGCTTCGAGTTCCTTATCATTAGAACAGAAACCGCTTCCAAGACCGCCAAGAGCAAAACCGGCTCTGATAATTATCGGAAAACTTAAAGTTCGAGCGGCTACCTGAGCATCTTCGATGTTACTGCAAGCTATACTTCTTGGAACTTTAACATTAATTTCATCTAATTTCTTAACGAAAAGTTCCCTGTCCTCAGTATCTAAAACAGCCTGAATTGGAGTTCCAAGAACTTTAACTCCGTATTTTTCAAAAATATTATCCTTATACAAACTAAGTCCGCAATTCAATGCAGTCTGTCCGCCGAAAGAAAGCATTATCCCGTCAGGCTTTTCTTTCTGAATCACTCTTTCGACAAAATAGGGAGTAACCGGAAGAAAATAAATCCTATCGGCAGATTTCTCTGATGTTTGAACTGTTGCGATATTTGGGTTAATCAGAACAGTTTCGATATTCTCTTCCTTCAGGGCTTTCAGAGCCTGAGAGCCTGAATAGTCGAACTCACCGGCTTCACCGATTTTTAGAGCACCCGAACCCAAAATAAGTACTTTATTTATTTTTCTTTCCATTTTTTTACTACTTCAATAAAGTTATCAAATAAAAACTCCGTATCTGTTGGACCGCCTGATGCTTCGGGATGAAACTGAGCCGAGAAAAACGGCTTGTTCTTATGCTTAAGACCTTCATTCGAGTTATCGTTCAAATTTACGAATAATGGCTCCCATTCATCAGAAAGAGTTGTTGAATCCACAGCAAATCCATGATTTTGAGAAGTGATGTATGCCTTGTTTGTTCCAAATTCAATAACAGGCTGATTGTGGCTCCTGTGACCATATTTCAGCTTATAAGTTTTTGCACCTCCTGCAAGTGCCAAGAGTTGATTCCCGAGACATATCCCGAAAATCGGCTTGTCTTTTTGGAGGGATTTACTAAGATTATTAATTATTTCAACGCATTGAACAGGGTCTCCGGGACCATTTGAAATAAATAAGCCGTCGTAATCATCATTAGTAAAATCATAATTCCAGGGAACGCGTATAACGGTTGTATCCAGCTTGAGCAAATACTTGATTATATTAGTCTTCACTCCGCAGTCAACCAGCAGAATTTTATATTTTCCCGAACCATAAATTATTTTTTCTTTTGTGCTGACACTATCAACAAGATTAACCAGATTTGGGTCGTAGAAATCAATTTTTTGGTCTTCGAACTCAATTTTCCCAAGCATAGTTCCTTTTTCACGAAGAACTTTCGTCAAGGCACGGCAGTCAATATCGTAAAGTGCAGGAATTTTATTTTCCTTCAGCCACTCT
The DNA here is from genome assembly GCA_964606895.1 of uncultured Hyphomicrobiales bacterium. GTDB lineage: Bacteria > Bacteroidota > Ignavibacteria > Kapaibacteriales > UBA2268 > CAZSHX01. The sequence goes on along the minus strand of CAZSHX010000007.1, from coordinate 53,243 downwards.
GCAAGACTCTTTGTAGCATTCCAGTGATTATAGCTGAATGAATAATCAGAAACAATCAACCCAGAGATGTGTAAATTTTCGGATTCGAAAAAGTCAGGAAGTCCTTCAGTGGAAGAGAAGGCGGGAGAGCCGTAATTGCCGATTAACGGATATGTCAGAGTGAGAATTTGTCCTTTGTAAGATGGGTCGGTCAAACTTTCGGGGTAGCCGGTCATGGCGGTATTGAAAACCACTTCGCCTGCATTGGATTCTTCGTAGCCGAAAGATTTTCCTTTTATTTGCGTACCATCTTCGAGTATGAGTTTAGCAGTTTTTTCCTTAATCATTACTTTATTTAAATTGAAGAAATAATCCCGCACAATAGTCTTAATGCGGTTTCTTAAGTTATTATTAAAAAAGACCACAAAAGATTCAGTATTATTTTGATGAGAAAATAAAAATCATGAACTCATAATGTAATCTTACAAAAATAACATTTTCCCACTGATTTTTTGAAAATATTTTACTATGAAAAACATAGCAGAGAGGGGTAGAAATTAAGAATTGGAAATTGAGAATTTTGAATGAAGATTGTAATTTTCATATTTCCTGAATTTTCCCAATTTGCATTGCATCATCAAAAAAATAATGTGAATGATGCAATTAATTATCGCATAACCTATTGATATTATTTCTAATAACGATTATTTACCCATTGCATCTTTGTGCTGAAAAAGATGCAAAGATGCAATTTTTACCGACCTTTTGATGAATGTCGGGGTAAGTTTGACTAACTTTCAAAGAACGAGTTCAAAAGCAATAAACGTAAAAATAAATATTTATTGCTATGAAATAAGAGTAAAATAAACTATATCTTTACAAACTTTCCGACTTTATCCCCTATCCTTACAAAATAAACGCCCGACGGCAATCTTGAAACGTCAATTCTTTGTCCTCCGCTGGCGGAGGTGTCTGCGGAGCAGACGGAGGTGGAAACGATTTCCCCAAAGATATTGAAAATTCTAATAGCATTTGTATACCCTTCCGAAGATTCTAAACCTTCGGAAGGTTTACTTATTTCAATAAATTCTTCAGCAGGAATAGGAGAAATGCTGATTTCCTCTGTTCGTGAGTTAGATGAATTCTCAACCGATAACAAATCTGAAACATCCCAAAGTTTCACTGTGCCATCACCACCACCACTTCCAAGAAGGCTACCATCACCATTAAAAACAACAGACATAACACCCTGAACATGACCTGGAAGTGTTTTTATTAAAGTTTGCGAATTTATATCCCACAATTTAATTGAATTATCTTGGCTTCCACTTGCTATTTTAGTGCCATCCGGACTGAATGCAACAGAAGTAATGCCCCAAATATGTCCTGAAAAAGATGTTATTAAGTCTCCTGTATTAACATCCCATAATTTGACTGTATTATCATAACTACCGCTTGCAATTTTACTACCGTCCGGACTAAATACTACAGCATTTACCTGCTTTGAATGTCCCTTTAATTGAAATAGAATATTTCCCGATTTCTCATCCCAAATATTTATAGTATTATCTGAGCAACCGCTTGCCAATTTACTCCCATCTGGGCAATAGGCAACGCTGGTAACTGGATTAGTATGACCTGAGTAAATTTTTAATAGACTGTCGGCATTAACATCCCATAACTTAATTGTGTTTTGCCAACTCCCACTTGCAATTTTATCACCCTTAGGACCAAAAGCTATGGATGAAATAATGCCACTATTTCCAAAGATTGTTTTTCGTGAGTTCGCAGAATTTTCATCCCAAATTTTTATGGTTCCATCATTACTACTGCTTGCAAATTTTGTACCATCAGGACAAAAGGCAATAGAACTAATTGATCGAATATTTTCAGTGTATGTTCTCACTAAATCACCATTGTTGACATTCCATAATTTTATGGAATAATCCTGATTTCCACCTACGATTTTGATACCATCCGGACTAAATGCTACTGATGCAAAGCCTTCTGTATATTCGTTAAATGATTGTAATATTTGACCAGAGTTCATATTCCATAATTTAAGAGTATTATCAGCACCTCTACTTGCAATTTTATCAGCTTCAGGATTTATAACAACGTTATATATACAATCTGTATGACCAATGAAAGTAAAAATTATGTTACCTGAATTTATATCCCATAGCTTTATTGCGTTATCCCAACTGCCACTTGCTATTTTATCTGATTTAGAACTAAAAGCGACAGTCTGAACAGCATTTGTATGTCCAGCAAATGATTTTAATAAATTACCTGAATTTACATCCCACAATTTGACTGTGCTATCCTCACTCCCGCTTGCGAGCATTGTTCCATCCTGGCTAAATGCTATTGATTTTATACTTTGTGTATGACCTGAGAATTCAAGTATTAAATTTCCTGAATTTATATCCCATAAATTGATTGTTTTATCCCATGTTCCACTTGCTATCCTTTTACCGTCTGGACAAAAAGCCACTGTCGAAACAACATTTGTATGTCCGGTTAATGTTTTTATTAAATTACCTGAATTAATATCCCACAATTTGACTGTGCTATCCTGACTCCCACTTGCAATCTGATTGCCGTCAGGACTAAAAGAAATGGAGGTAACGATATACCTGTGTCCGGTAAATATTTTTAATAAAATACCTGTTTTGATATCCCATAATCTTATATCTGACATACCGCACGCAATTTTACTGCCATCGGGACTAATTGCTATAGTGCCAATTGTACTTCTCCCATCGCCAATTGTATCAATGATAATTCCTGTTTCAACATCCCTAACGTGAATATAACCGCTTCCACTTGCAGAATAGAGATTATGAGTACCATCCTTGCTAAATGCAATTGGACCTAAATATCCTAACCCAAATACTTTTAATGGGTTAACTTCGGCAAAAGCAGACGCTCCACACAGAATCGCCAACAAAACAAACAAATACTTTTTCATATCAATTTTCTTCAATATTTTGTAAAAGTAACTTTGGTAATCTACGAATAAAATAACAAAAGACAAAGAAAATAAAATGCCAAATTCAAGAAGCTTTTTCCGGTATTTAAAAAGAAAAATGCTATTTTCTAATAAAGTTCTTGCTTTTTTGAAAAATTATACCAATATTAGTATCCTGATGAATTGAAAATTAATTTTTGAGGATAGTATGAAAGCTTTATTCTGTTTTTTCATCGCTCTGCTTGTTTCAAGCTCGCTTTTTTCTGCACCTGCAATTGTTCAGCGTGATAACGGCAGACCTGTCGCATCTGGCTATCTGTCACGTCCTAACTGGGATGAAACGGTGCTTTTGCAACCCGACGGACCCTGCAACATCACTGAAATACAAATTTATTTTACGGGTACCCAAGCCGGAAAAGATACTATCTACATTGTCGGCGACCCTGCCGAAGGTGCAATCTGCCCCACCCGCTGGGTTTGGGAATACAATACGAAGCACGCTCCTATTGTTGTGGATTATTCAGGAACACCGGGATGGGTAAATATTCCTGTTACAGGTTTGCGTTCCGATGGTTACGACAGGATTGTGATTCAACATATCCTGAAAGCAAACGGACCTTGGTTTGCTTATGATGATAATAGTTGCGGAACACCATACACCTCATTTTTAACAGACGAAACAGCTGTTTATACAGGCGGCAACGAAGCATTTTATATTGCAAACGGTGATTTTTTAGTCAGATTAAAAGTTGAGTACGATTATCCTTCGGGGAACACTTCAGCACCGCCGCCACCGCCTTTTTTGCTTGAAATAAATCGTATAGCCGGATTAGTTAATGCTGAAGGCGGAAATATCGGGGCTTCGGATGTAGGAGTAGTGGACTGGAATAATGATGGTTTTGATGATGTTAATATCGGCTCATATTATTTCCAGAATAACGGGAACGGCACATTCAGCAATGTATCGTCAAAAATAAATGTCCCAGCAGGATTTACATCATGGGGAGATTTTGATAATGATGGCAATATTGATGTCTTTTCTGCCATAAATGGTGCATGGGATGATGATTTGAAAATGATGTTCACGAATAATAAGATTTACAAAAACAATGGTGACGGCACATTCACTGCCTTGGACAATAAAAAGGTTTTTAATCTGCCTTATCCTAATCCCGCAGATGACTTCCTTACGGGCAAATCTATGACAAATGATTCGGTTATTAATCCTTATTCCTGTATTTCGGCAGTATGGTCAGATTTTAATATGGATGGCAAACTCGATTTGTTTCTTGCGAACAATAGAGTGGGTTTGAACGACAAAGCCGGAAATTATGTGGAAAGATATTTCCCTGATGAACTTTGGCTAAGCAATCCTGACGGTACACTGACGAACAAATCAAAAACAAACGGAGTGCTTTCTGCCGAACCTTTCAATGCCGGGAGCAGTCTCGGATACGGCTTTTTTGACTGCTACGGAGCTACTGCCTGCGATTACAACACAGATTTAAAACCTGATATTTTTGTGGCGAACTATCGCCTTGTCCGCGATGAATTGCTGAGTAACGACGGTAACGGCATGTTTACTGACGTTGCCACACCAACCGGAGTTAAAGGAGTTCCGACTCCTTCGAGAAATAATACTAACTACGGTCACGGTATGGGTTGCGAATGGGCGGATTTCAACAATGACGGTTTCCCCGATTTAGCTGTCGGAAACTTGGGGCATCCCGATTTCCGAGGGTATTTTTCAAATCCTTCATTAATTTTCAGAAACAGCGGACCGCCGAATTACACTTTCGTAGAACAGCATCTGAACATGGGATTGAAATTCTATGAAATGAATGCAGGTGTTCTGTGGGCAGATTTGGATCTGGACGGCTGGCAGGATTTGTGGAGCGGTCAGATTGCTTACGAAGCAGAAGGCACTAACGGTCAGCCAAAAAGATTCGGAAGATTTTACTTGAATCAGGGAGCACCCGATTTCAAGCTGAAGGACGCTACCTGGGAACTCGGACAAGGTGTTAGAGTACACGGTCCGTGGGCGGCGGCAAGATTTGATTTTGACCACGACGGAGATATTGATGTTTTGGTAGCAAGCGGTAACGAAGGTGTTAAGCTTTTCAGAAATGACATGAAGCACAAAGGAAACTGGCTTGCAATCAGGCTAAAGGGGAATCCTGCAGAAAATGTCAATATGGATGCATTTGGCAGTCGGGCAATTGTTTATGCAGGCGGAAAAATGTTCTACCGCGATTTGATGGGCAGTGCTTCAGGTACCAAAGGCACACAAAATTCATTTGAGCTTTTATATGGGCTGGGAGATGCTAAAACAATAGATAGTGTTGTAGTTTGGTATCCGAATAACAAAAGGAAAATTCATAAAAACATAAATGTGAATACAAGATATTTTATTCCTTATATGGCAGACGCACAGCAAACAGGAATTGCAACTCCGGCACTTGACGAACCTCAGAATTTCAAGATTAATGTCCCGGTATCAACGCAATTAACGTGGTACCTTTGCGGTGGTGCTACTGAATATACTGTTCAGTATGCCACCAATTCCGATTTTTCAAATGCGATAACAACTAAAGCCGGCACTAATTCAACCGTTATAAGTGGTCTTCAGGCAAATACAAATTTTTTTTGGAGAGTAAAAGCTGTTAATGGTGCAAAAGAGAGTATCTGGTCAAGCACTTGGGTGTTTTCTACCGGAATGCCTTCACCCGACGGACCAATTCTTATTGCTCCGAAAAATGACAGTACCGGAGCACCTGCACTGCCACTATTCAGCTGGAAGGATGCAACTTATCCGATTCCTTACGGAAACAGCACGATTTATGAACTGCAATTAAGTGATGATGCGACTTTTCAGAATATTGTTCAATCAGCAAATAATTTGACAACTACTTCCTATCAGGCAACAGAGAAGCTAAAAATACTGACGAAATACTATTGGCGGGTTCGCGGATTAAACGGTGCTTCAATCGGGAAATGGTCCGATACATGGGCATTTACAACTGTCGGACTTCCATCAAAGGGAACTTTGCTCGAACCCCACAATGATACAACAAACGTTAAAGCCAAACCGACTTTTAAATGGAATGAATTTGCAGGTGCAGTTACTTACAATGCTGAGATTGCAACCGATTCTCAATTTGCAAATATATTCTATCAAAATAAGGGAATCACAAGTCCTTCATTCAAATTATTCAAGACCATGAACGCAGGAACTGATTATTACTGGCATGTTCGCGGAGTTAATGACGGCGGCGAAGGTGAATGGTCTGATACATGGCATTTTACATCTGAGGGAACAAAATCTGTTGAAGAAATTTCGCCTGATGCAAATGAGCTGACTTTGAAAATTCAGCCAAATCCTATAACTGATAAGGCTGAAATAAACTTTTCAATTCCAAAAGGCGGGAATTTATCAATTGATTTGATAACCATAAAAGGTGAAAAACTAAGTACAATTTTCGAAGGATATTTGAATCAGGGAAGTTTCAAAACGAGTTGGAGTTCTGAAGGAATTGATAACGGATTGTATTTAATAAGGCTATCAAACGGGAACCAAACAATATCCGAAAAGATTTTACTGGTTAGATGACAAATTTCAGATTAAGCGAACTTCCAGCATTCCTGCTGTTGATTATGGTCGCGGTAGGAATTGCAGTCGGCATGTATTGCTTTTGGAATATTTTTCTTCTTTGCTTGGTAATATTTATTGCTATTGTTTCCGGGCTTATTTTATATAAGCTCGGAAATAATTTTTATGCATTTCTTGTTTGTGGTGTTGCGATTGGGCTGATAATTTCTTTCAGTTTGGCAGACAACAGTCCTGTTGTATTAGACAAAACAATGCATGACATTCCTGCTGTATTCGAAGGCAAAATTGAAAAAATTCTTGCAAAAGATTCCATGTATATCAGATGTATTGCAAAGGGTGAGCTTGACGCTCAACCTTTCAAGCCAATTCAGAATGCTGTAATTGTCCTTTCAATTTTCAATCCCAAAAATCTGAAAATTAACTTTTATTCAGGTAGTACGATTTATGCATCAGTTAAAATTCATCCGCCGAGATTGAAAAATCTGCCGAATGAGCCTGATGAAGTTAATTACGCATCGTTTTTAGATGCCCAATGGTTCGCAAGAGCTTACGAAAGCGATGTTGCAGTCCTTGGCAAGCCAAAAGGCATGAATTACCTTCGCGAGCAAATAAGCGAAGTAATTCAGTATAAGCTCAATAATCTGTTTAGTGAAGAAAACAAAGGTTTGGCAATTGCCCTTGTAACAGGTGACCAGACAAAAGTCCCCAAGGAAACAAGGCTTGCATATTCATATTCAGGAACAATTCATGTACTGGCTGTAAGCGGTTTGCATGTGGGAATTATTTCCGTAATGATATATTTGCTAACCGGATTTTTCAGAAATAGGTGGCTTAAATTTGCTTTTTTCAGTATTTGTTTGGTTTCATACTTATTTATTACGGGGTTCCAGCCTTCCGCAATCAGGGCAGGGTTTATGGCTATTACTTTTATGTTTCTTTATACAGTCGAAAGAAAAATAGTCCTGTTGAATGTTTTATCTTTTGTTGTACTCATAATTATTATATTCCAACCGGAAATGATTTATTCAGCAGGATTCCAAATGTCCGTTGCTTCACTATTCGGGATAGGATTTTTCTATCCACTTTTTGAAGAAAGATTTAACCAATTATTCAATTCTGAATCAATCAATTTTATTTCATCGTCATTAGCGATAACTCTTTCTGCATCTGTTGCAGTTACACCGATTGTAGCTTATTACTTTGAAATTTATTCTTTGGTTTCGCCATTAGCTAACTTGATTGTTGTCCCGCTAACGAGTTTTTCTCTGATATTTTCGGTTATATCTCTTTTCTTTTCATTCTTTTGGTGGCAGGTTGCTGTAATTTATGCAAATACAGCAGATGTTTTATTAATATTAAGTAATTGGATTTGCCATTTTGCAAATGATATACCGGCGGCTTATATCAAATCTTCCAATATTTTTCCATTATCAATTTTAATGTCTTCGGCAATTATATATTTATTCTTGTCGGATAGTATTCGAAAATTCCTTTTTAGATTCGGCTTGAGTTCATTAGTTGCAATCATGTTTACAATTATCCTTACTTCTCTTTATCAGCCTGATGTCAGATTCTTTCCCAGAGAGAATGTTGTCCTTACTGAAGTTCAGATTTCAAAATCCATTAAGTTTGCTTTAATCAGCGACAGGAGGAATACAAGCAGAGCTTTGCGTGACTACAGCCTTGAAACTTATCTTGCCGAAACAAAAGATTCGCTGACTATAGGAGTAACAGGACTTTCAAGTATTGGAATTTCGGATGAAATTAAGAAAAAGAAAAAGTTCAGAATAGTTGAATTAGATATTGCAAGCCAAAAGAAGATTAACAATTTAATTGACAGCAAAATTAAAATTCCCCAACTAACCAATTTAAAATATTAGAAATATGAACATAGATTTATTCCAACCGACAATCTTTCCACAGAACAAAATAATAGCAGGAGTTACAAAACGTAATCTGCATTTATTTCCTCCCAACGGATTTTCGGTTCACAAAGCGGATATACTGACAGACGAAGAAGCAATAGTGCATCAGCAAATTCTTGCCGAACAGCTTGGATATCCTGTAAGTTCATTAAAATGCAACAAGCAGGTTCACGGCTCAAATATTCTTTTCATGAATCATAATACGGTTTCTGCTGAAGCAGACGGTATGATTACGAATGAACGCGGGATTTTGATTTATGTTAAATTGGCTGATTGCGGAGGTATTTTGCTCTATGACCCCAAAACTGAAATTGTTGCCGCCCTGCATTCGGGTTGGAGGGGTACAAAGCAAAATATCGTTAAAGAAGGAATACGAAAGCTAAATGATGAATTCGGTGTAAGTAGTGCTGATTTATTAGTTTACATTGCACCATCTGCAGGAGGGAAGAACTATGAAGTCGGATTTGAAGTTGCTCAATATTTTCCTAATCACTCAGTTGAAATCGGAAACGGCAAGTATCTGTTTGATAATAAATCTCAAATACTAGAGCAACTAACAATGTGCGGAATAAATCCCCAAAATATTGAAATTTCCGATGTTTGTTCGATAGAAGATACCAACTGTCATTCCTTCCGCCGCGACAACGAAAATTCAGGACGAATGGCGGCTTTTATCGGACTCAGATAATTGAATTCATTAACCAAATCAAACTTTAAATGAAAAAGAAAAATAACGATAAAGAACGTATGGCAATTGTCCTCGATGTCTTGAGTAAAGAATATCCGGATGTTAAAATACAGTTAAACTTCCAAACTCCTTTCCAACTGCTTGTTGCAACAATACTCTCGGCACAATGTACCGACGACCGCGTAAATATGGTAACCGAAAAACTTTTTAAAAAATTCAACAAACCTGAACATTTTTCGGAAATGAAACAGGAAGATTTGGAGAAACTTGTTTTCTCAACAGGATATTACAAAGCCAAATCAAACCATATAATTTTAACGGCTCAAATGCTTATTGAGAAATTCGGAGGTATTGTACCCGATAACATGGAAGAGCTTTTGATGCTCCCGGGAGTCGGCAGAAAAACAGCGAATGTTATTTTGGGACATTGCTTCGAGGTACCGGGAATAGTTGTTGATACTCATGTACTCAGAATTTCAAATCGTCTTGGATTTACCGATACTCAAATTGCCGAAAAAGTAGAATTCAAGCTGATGGAGTTAATCCCCAAAGAGCAATGGGTAATCTTTACACATTATTTCATCAATCACGGCAGAAAGACCTGCATCGCCCGAAAACCTAAATGTATGGAATGTAAAATCAATACAATCTGTCCTTTTTTTAAGACAGGAGAAAATTAATCTTAGGCTGAGAGAACTTTATTTCTTGAAAAAAAGCCCGATTCAGGCAAAAAATAAAGATTTTCTTTGCAATTACGATAATAATTTAAGAATTTTGCTTTTGATAATATTCAAATTTGAAATATTACTAATTAATAAATATCCTTAGTCAAAACTTATTTGGTTAAGGATTTGATTTTTATGAACTGTTAAAGGAATTGTAATGAGTCTCAGTCTTATTGCACGTTCGATTAAAGAATCAGCAACGCTTAAATTGAATGAAAAAGCGGCATTGATGAGAGCTAAGGGCGACCCAGTTATTCACCTTGGCGGCGGAGAACCGAAAACACGAGCACCAATTGATGCACTTGTCAGTGCGGCGGCATTAATTAATTCAGGAGAAGTTCGTTACACTCCGGCTGACGGTATTCCAACATTAAAAAAAGCCATTATTCGCTATACCGATGAATGGTATGGCAGAATTGTCGAACCCGAAAACGTTATTGCCTCAAGCGGAGCAAAACAATCTATCATGGTTGCTCTTCAGGCTTTGGTCAATCCACAGGAAGAAGTGATTTATCCTTCGCCCTACTGGGTTAGCTATCCTGAAATGATTAAACTTGTTGGCGGTATTCCTGTGCCTGTTGTATCCGAATCAGGTAGTTTTTACCCCAGATTGAAAGATATTGAACAGGTTGTAACTTCCTACACTAAGGTTATTATCATTAATAGCCCGAACAATCCTACTGGAGTTATGTACCCCGAAGAATTCATTGCCGAAATCGTAGAGTTCTGCGAGAAAAAGGGTATTTATCTTATTATGGATGATATTTACCACAGACTCATTTTTGATAATAAAAAATGGGTTCCCTGCTACAAATACGCAAAAGATTTATCCGAAAACTCCAGACTGATTGTCGTCAACGGCGTTTCTAAGGCTTATGCCATGACCGGTTTCAGAATCGGTTGGGCTGTTGCTAACAAGAAAATCATTGAAGCTATGACTAATATTCAGAGTCACCAGACTTCCGGTGCTTCTGTTGTTGTTCAGCAAGCCGCAGTTGGTGCCCTTAATGGTGTTCAATCGTGTGTGGACAGCCTTAGAGTGACCTTGCAGAATAACTGCAAAGTCCTGACTGCACTTTTAAAAACAATAGATGGAGTTCACCTACAAGTGCCGGATGGAACTTTCTATACATTCCCTGATTTCAGTGCTTTCGAAAAGAGTTCAGTGAAATTGGCTAATCTCCTCTTCGAAAAAGTTCAGGTTCTTGTTGTTCCCGGTATTGAGTTCGGTATGGAAGGTCATATCAGAATATCAACTTGCGGAACCATGAAAGACATAACGGAAGGAATCGAAAGAATCAAATGGGTGATTGACCCGAATTCCCCAAATGAATTGTATCTTGGTGACCGCAAACTATACAGGGATTGGTCATGAGTAAATATCTTGAATTCGCAACACCTGCCCAAAAACATGCGGGCGAATTAGCATCAGATTACAAACTGTCAAATCACGGTATTACAGGTTTGGATATGGTTTACTGGAATCTGCCTGACGAAGCTCTTTACGAAGAAGCTATTTTTAGGAACGAAGGACACATGTCGAGTCAGGGTCCTTTTGTCGTAAATACCGGCAAACATACAGCCCGTGCCGCTAACGATAAATTTGTGGTTCACGAAGAAGAAACCAATGAAGATATATGGTGGGGAGTTTACAACAGACCAATGAGTTCAGAGAAATTTGATTCTCTGCTCGTAAGAATGCTGTCTTACCTGCAAGGCGAAGAAGTTTATGTACAGGATTGTTTTGCCGGTGCTGACCCTGCTTATCGTCTGCCTATTCGTGTTATAACAGAGTATGCATGGCACAGCCTTTTTGCACGTAATATGTTTATTACAACTCAAAACAAAGACGAACTGAAAAAACATATTCCTGAATTTACAATTATTGCATTACCTAAGTTTAAAGCTGACCCCAGAATTGACGGGACAAGAACCGAAACTTTCATTGCTCTCAATTTTGCTCAAAGACTTGCTCTAATTGGCGGCACTGCTTACGGTGGGGAAATCAAGAAGACAATTTTCACTGTTTTGAACTACTTGCTTCCAAAAGAAGGCGTTCTTTCGATGCACTGCTCTGCTAATGTCGGCGATGGCGGTGATGTAGCTTTGTTTTTCGGATTGAGCGGAACAGGTAAAACCACGCTTTCTGCCGACCCGAAAAGAAGACTTATCGGCGATGACGAACATGGGTGGAGCGATACAGGTGTGTTCAATTTTGAAGCCGGATGTTATGCAAAAGTAATCCGCCTTTCTTCCGAGCATGAACCTGAAATTTATGCCTGTACAAGAAGATTCGGAACTATTCTTGAAAATGTGCCCTATGATATGACATCACGTAAGATTGATCTTGACGATGAGAAAATTACTGAAAACACAAGAGCATCTTATCCTCTTGAGTTTATTTCCAATGTCGTCCCCGAAAAGATGGCAGAATCTCATCCGAAAAATATCATCTTCCTTACCTGCGATGCATCAGGCGTTATGCCTCCGATTGCAAGATTGAGTCCTGAGCAGGCTATGTATCATTTCATCAGCGGATATACATCTAAAATTGCAGGGACCGAACTTGGTTTGGGCATTGAACCTCAGATCACATTCAGTGCTTGTTTTGGTGCACCTTTTATGGTTCATCATCCATCAGATTACGCATATCTTCTGAAGAAAAAAATGCTTCAGCACGGAGTTCAGGTCTGGTTGGTTAATACCGGCTGGGTAGGAGGTCCTTTTGGCGTGGGTAAACGTATTTCAATACGCCACACAAGAAATCTTCTTAATGCCGCACTCGAAGGTAAACTGAATGAAGTTGAATACAGAAGAGATAAACTTTTTGGATTTGAAGTCCCGCTTTCATGTCCCGACGTTCCTCAGGACGTTTTGGACCCGGAAAATTCATGGGGTAATAAAGCCGAATACTGGAAACGGTATGATGGTTTAGCCGCAAGATTTGTTGAGAACTTCAAGTTGTTCCCCGGAACTAACGACGAAGTTAAACAAGCCGGTCCGACAAGATTGTCCCAGCTTTAGAAGAAATTCTCACTCGTAAAAAACAAAAGGCAGACTTTAATTTGAAGTCTGCCTTTTTCTTGATATATTGTGGAATGATTTTACATCAATTTGAAATCTAAACCTACACCTAAATAAACAGGTGAACCTGCAAATGCACGGAAAGCTATAGCGGGTGTGAAGTAATAGCGAAGACCGGCTTCGAAAATTTCACCAATACTTGCATTACTTGGAGTTGAATAGTATCTGTCCCATAGTGGGTCATTATAAGTATAGGAATAATGTCTGTATCCTAAACCCAGCTTTGCGTAAACGTCAAATTTCTTATGTGGGAAAAGATGGTATGAAGCATAAACCGAAGCAGAAATCATGGTTTCGGAATACCATGAATATGATAAACCTGTGTGATATGCTAAATTTCCACCGACTCCAATTGCCACCCATTTTTTGTCTGTGATTGCATATTCTCCGTCAACGCCGATTGCGGCTCCCCAACCAAGCCCGAGAAGTGGACCTATATATAAATCACCTTCATTCCAACCTCTGTCGGATGGAGTATCGTCAAACATGCTCGATTTTTTTCTCTGAGCATCAGCGAACTGCACGCTTATTAGTGCAATAATGAGAATAATAAGAAATTTCTTCATGAATCCCCCTTAAAAAAAGTTAAAAAACAAAAAATTAAATATTACTATTCACTAATTTATATTAAAATTTTCAAATACCCAAAACTTAATTGTAGTTTTGCTAAAATTTTTTTTTCGGGCATCAATTTTGAATTAAAATATTTTACGTTTCTTTCATTCATTAACATTTTTAACTATCTTAAAAGTCAACAATGGAACTATCAAATAAATACGCATTAGTTTGCGGAGCCTCTCAGGGAATAGGCAAAGCAATTGCTTTCGAGTTTGCAAAACTTGGGGCTAATGTAACAATCATTTCCCGAAACGAATCCAAACTTCAAACTGTAATCACCGAGCTGAAAAGTCTTGGAAATGCTCACTACGATTACATAGCAGGCGATTTTTCCAATCCGGAAATGATTTTGAATTCTTTGAATGTATTTCTCAATCAGGGAAGAAAATATCATATTTTGGTAAATAACACAGGCGGTCCTGCTCCGGGCGAGATTCAGTATGCATCCGTCGAGAGCCTTAATTCAGCTTTTACTCAGCATGTTATTGCAAGCCAAATGCTTGCACAGGCATTGCTCCCCGGAATGAAAGAGGAAGCTTTCGGAAGAATTATCAATATTATCTCAATCGGCTTAAAACAACCTATTCACAATCTTGGCGTTTCGAATACAATCCGCGGGGCAATGGGTAGCTGGGCAAAAACTTTAGCCCGCGAAGTTGCACCATTCGGAATTACGGTGAATAATCTGCTCCCCGGTCATACTTTTACTCCGAGACTTGAAGCATTGATTAAAAGCAGAGCTGATCAATCAGGAAAAACAGAGCAGGAAATTTCCAGGAAGATGACTGCCGAAATACCAGTCGGCAGATTCGGTAAACCCGAAGATTTGGCTTATGCCGCCGGTTTTCTTGCATCCGAAAAAGCCTCATTTATAACGGGAGCCAGCCTTCCTGTTGACGGAGGCTGGCTCGAATGTTTGTAAAAAAATGAATTATTTATAAATTACAAATATCCCCAAATTTTAACAGTCACAGGAGTTGGGGACAAGTTTTTTAATGTGCAATTTAGAGTTTTTTGGTCATCGAGAAACTGATATATTATTTTGCCATCAGATACTTGTTTTTTGAATTTCAAATCAAAAGGTGGATCAACCGAAACTTGTGTTGGTTCAAATACATTTATTGAAATATCAGCGACTGAAGATGGAGGGCTTGGGATAAGAAACTCAAAAAAATAATCGTTAAATAAATTGAATGGACCAGTTTCAACAAGATGATCCTGATTCAAAACATATCCAACAGTTTGACCGATTTGAGTTACTTTTCCAATTTGTGCAAAAAAATGCTCAACATTTGGATCATTGCGATTCGCAGGATTCGAACTAACATTTTTTTTGACCTCCAATTGAGGAGTGTAAGGTGGGATAATATCTGTTGGATCAATTGGAGGATTATTTAAAACCAAATGTTTAACGAAATATTCCTTTGGCTCAATAATCCCTTGTGAAATCGAATCTAAAATCAGCTCACATGGATATTCCGTGAAATTATGAATAAGCAATACGTAATCGCCCACATTTGTAATTTCCGAAAGTTTGGTTGGCGGTACACCTGATTTAATCGGGACCCCCGGAGGCAATCTTCTTCTAACTTTTTCTGGCATTTTTCTCCTTAAAATTTGTTAATAATTTCTATGATTTTAAAACTCTAATAACCAAAAACTTTAACAGTTGTCGAAGTAGGCGATAAATTCTCCATGATGTAATTCAAAGTTCGTTCATCGTCAAGATATTGATACAAAGTTTGTTTGATATTTGGTTGTGCGGTAAATTTCAAATCATAAAGCTGGAACCCGGTTAAATCTGTTTCTTTAACATTGACAGATACATTTACCGGTGAAGGTGATTGAAACTCGAAAAAATAGTCTCCAAATCCTGTATAATTTGGAATCGGGATTGTTAACGGCTGATTTTGGTTCAAGTTATATCCTCCTACCTGACCAACCTGAGTTACCTTTCCTACCTGAGCAATAAGATTATAAATATTTGAATCAATAATCGGTGTCTCAACTTTTGTAATAGTAAAAGTTATAAGTTCGTCAATATTGGCACTGAACCTGACAGCAAAATAATCCTTCGGTTGAATCTCGATTGGATTTGGCATAGGCGGCAAAGATGGAGTTGCCCACGAAACTTTACACGGAAATTCCGAAACATTTCTTATGAATAAAATGTTCTCTCCTGTGTAGGTAATTCCAATTTTATCTCCTGATTTAATAGGGACACCCATAGGTAATCCTCTTCTTAACTTTACTTCCATATATTTCCTTTAAAAAAAATAAAAAAAATCATTCAAATTAAACCCTATTCAGCATGAACTGTTAATGATTTTAAAGAGTAAACTTTATAATCGAAATCTTCAGGAGTAATGTTCTGAAGGATTAGAAATACTGTTTCTACAATGTCGGCATAAATGACAATATTTTTAGGTGAATCAATATTTAAAGTACGAAATTCTACCTTTGTTGTATTATCACAAATTTCAGTTTCCAAAACATAGTTAATCATTCCCGGTCTGGTAACGGTATCAAATTCAACAAGGTAATAATTCTGACCCGGTAATTCAACCACTTGAGTTTCGCCTGCCGCTAATTTTGATAAATCCAAAAATAGCTCAGCCTCGCCAACCTGCCCAAAACCATGAACACCGCCGGAAGTAGGATCTTCATAATCAAGTTGAGTCATTTCAACACTAACGTGGTCGCCGACGTTTCGGAAATACTTAATTACACCGCCGAATGAAAAAGGCTCAACATCGAATTTTTCAAACTGATCCAAAGTAACCTGAACAGGATACTCCCTGGAGTTAGTAATGATAATTATATGATCTCCGGTCGTCTGATCAGGTACTAACCTGATAACACCGCCATCTGATTTGATAGGAATACCCATTGGCAGTCTCTTTCTTGCCATAACAAACCTCACTGTAAAATTTAAAAAAGTTGTAAACTATTACGAACTAAGAATTTGAAAACAAAATCTAATCAATAATCACGATTGAACTTAAATCTATTAAACTAAAACTTCTTTTCTATCTATAAATTTTTATTTAATAAATATAAATAAAAATTGCGAAATAAAATAGTTTTTTTTTATATTGGAAAAAATAATATAACCGTTTCAAAAATAATTTTTTATGATTAAAAACATTAAAAATAGTCTGGTGTTCTTGTTTGTCTTTTTATTTCTGATTTTTGGATTTCAGATGCCATATCTCTTTGCCGATACTGAAACTCAAACCGGAAAAAATTCAAAATTAAGTGAGAATATTAATAAAGTTAAATACTTGAATCAGACAGCTGAGTCAAAGTTTAAAATCATGCCTGACTCATCAATCCGCTATTCCCGGTTAGCCTTGAAGATTGCCGAGAGTATAAATTATACAGAAGGAAAGGCTTTTTCACTGATGCATATAGGATTTGCTAATATTTACAAGAAACAGCCAAAAATTGGTTTTGATTATATCCAAAAAGCTGTAGCCACAGCCGAAAAAGCCAATGATAAAATTATGGTTGCTGATCTAAAACTTGAAGTTGGTTCATATTTCTATCAAATTTCAGATATAGATAATGCATTGATGTATTTGAAGTCTGCTCAGAATAATTATTCGGAGTTAAAAGCATATCAGAAGGAAATACTTTCAATAATCAGAATTTCTAATGTTTATATTGATATAGGAGCATTTTCGCGGGCGATGGACTTTCTTTATAAGGGATTGACAATTTCAGAAAATATGAATTATCAAACCGGAAAAATGTTGGTTAATAATAATATTGGTTTTGTTTATCTAAGGCAGGATGATTCCAAAACAGCAAAATCCTATTTCCAAAAAGCAATCGAAATTGCGGATAAGATAAAAGACAAAAGTCAGCAAGCCGCATATTTGACAAATCTTGCTATTATTTATGCAGATGAATTGAAATTTGAAGAAGCCTTAAATAACTACTTTAAGGCTGTAGCAATATATTCTGAAATTAGAGAAACAGCCAAGAAAGCAACATTATATGCTAATATCGGCAAAGCATATCTCGAATTGAAAAAAACCAAAGAGGCTTTTCAATATTGCAGAAAGGCTTTGGAAATTGCACTATCAATTGGTAATGATGAAGATAAAATAATAGCTGAATATTATACCGGAGATGCATTCTATGAGATTTGCAAGTTAGATAGTGCTGAGAAATATTTTTCTGAAGGAGTTAAATTGTCTGAAAAATTAAATAATTGGTACTGGATGCAATTTGGCTATTATTATTTGTCACTAATCAATTCTGATAAAAATGATTTTCGAGCGGCTTATGAATTCAGTACTCTTTATGTGGAAACAAAAGATTCAATGACAAATCAGCAAAAAGCCAGGGATATGGGCAGAAGTGAAATGAAATATGAAAATGAAATAAAGGAAGAACAGTTAAATTCCGAAAGAAGGACTCTTCTAACATTTCTAATTTCCTTCATTGTCGGTTTCATACTTATTGGAATATTAGCCTTTGTTCTTTATCATCTTTATAATGTAAAGAAAAAAAGTAATCTTGAGCTTTCTCAAAAAAATATTGAGGTTTCAATAGAGCAGAAAAAATCACATGATCTGCTGTTGAATATACTTCCTGAATCTATTGCTGACAGGCTTATTGGAGGCGAAACAACAATCGCGGATAGTTTCGAAGAAGCCAGCGTGATTTTCATTGATATCTCCGAATTTACTTTGATGAGTGCAGGCTCACCGGCAGATTTAATGGTGGTGGAATTAAATAAAATATTTACTTTGTACGACAAAATATCAGCGAAGTATGGAGTTGAAAAAATTAAAACCATAGGAGACTGTTATATGGCGGCTTCAGGTATTCCGAAAAGCAGAGAAGACCATGCTGAAGCAATTGCAAGTATGGCACTTGAAACAATCAGGGCTGTAAATGACTATAAATCAGAATCTGGTCTTGTTTTCCGTTTCAGAATCGGTATAGATTGCGGACCTGTTGTAGCCGGCGTGATTGGCGAGCAAAAGTTCATTTATGATTTGTGGGGCGATACTGTTAATACTGCAAGCCGTATGGAGGAAAATGGTGTTGTAGGTAAAATTCAGGTGACAGATAGATTCAAGAATAAATGCAATCTGCAAAAAATTAAAGAGAGCAATATCTATTGTGCTAAATCAGAAAATCTAAGATTTATCGAACGAGGAGAAATAGATATCAAAGGCAAAGGAAAAATGAAAACTTGGTTTCTTGAGTGTTAAAATATGAAATTTATACTTATTTTTTCTTCTTTCCTTTTTTCAGCAATTCTTTTCGGGCTTTTTCCGCTTCCATCCTTTTAACTGCTTCCATGTCGAGTTTCTTAAACTGATGTAATGTAAAGTTGGAAGTTATGTAGTGCCATCCTTGCTGTTTATCATCGGGTGCTACTTGTATGGTAAGTTTTTGTTCGACTGTATAATAAAAATGAACGGGAATTTTCTTTTCAATGCTGATGTCCAAAACTCCGAATGAATTTATTATTGAGGAAACCAGCATACTTGTCTTTCCATCATTCACTCGAACACTTCCCTGTCCTGTTTTAATAAATTCAAAACTCGAACATTTTTCATTCAAAGTATCAAGGTTTTTTCTTGCACGGAACAGTGTTGATTGGTTCATGGCGGGTACCGGAATTCCATTTTCGGGCAATTCATCCATTGATTGAACCATCCACGTTTCGTCCACAATCTTGCAGGATTCCTTGAACCAGAAAAATAAGTATGGTTGAAATGCTCCTCCGGTTGACATCGCTCCTTTAGTAGAATCATCAACACTCCACGAAAGCCGCTTTCCGAGAGAATCAATCTCTATCTGAACACTTCTGCCCTTCCAAGGTGTTTCTTTAATTTCTTTGTTCGAACTTGCTCCATAATTCTCAAAACCGACATAATCAATCAATTCTAAAGTAAGAAAGAAAGAGCCTCTGGTGCTGACAGAATCGCACACAACCATCAGAAGTTCATTTCTTGATTTGATTAATGGTGCACCAAAATTAATAGCAATACTGTCCATAGAAACAATAGAATAAGTTAAAGTGTCACCTTTTTCGAAAGAATACTTGAAGCAAACAGTATCTGTGCTTCTTGTGATTGAGGTCGAGTTTGTGTCAGTTTGGGAAAATGCATAAAAATTTCCCAGAATGAGAAAAGAAAAAGCGATAGTACATAGTCTAAATTTTAAATTCATTGTATTTCCAAATAAAAAAAAGCAGTCATCAACATAGCTAATGACTGCTTTGAATCAATTTTATTGACTTTATAAATCTACTTCGAAGCGGATTATGATATTATGTCCCGACCGGATGTAATCGAATTTCTTTTCACCACCGGTGGTTGCACTATATTCGGTAACTGTAAAGAACTGCGGTCTCACTTTAATTGCATCAGAAATAACCTGCATTGTTGTTTCATCTACCTGAAGAATATTCTGGGGCATTCTGAAATAATTTGCAACATTGACATTTTTAAACTCACCAAGCAAATGCCACTCTGAAAGAGGATCTAACTGCCAATTACGGGAATCATAAGGATCATTATTATATGGATATGCCGGTTTGGCAAAAACCAGATAGAATTTGATAAATGTAAACTCAAGTACATTGTTTCCTTGATTCTTGGTATAGTCAAAGTAATACTTATTGCCGGGGTCATAAGGTTTAAATGGGGTTCCACCTACAACCAAAGTATCCATCCAATAATTGAATGATAGTATTTCTGCTTTTTTAATTCTGTCTTTGTTGTCGCGGAAATCTTTGTATTTTTCAAGATTTGTAAAATCAATTGAAGTATCTGGAGCAGTTCTGTCATGATATGTCTGGTCGAAATCAATTGGCAGTTGAAATTTAAATGTTTTTAGCGAGTTAATAGTATCAGAATAGCAACCTGCAAGAAAGATAACTGCAAAAACAGCTAATAGTGTATTGATTGAGAAATTCTTTTTCATTATATTTTCCTTAGTTAAATTCTTAAATTATTAACGACCTTCTTCAATTTTTTCAATTCTCTCGCCGGGTTCGATATCTCTTTTGCCGCCGAAACTACCAAGCCAGAATGTAAGTCCTGCAGTAAGAATAGGCTGGGAAGCATAAGCAATATCTCCGTGGAGTTCCAGGAATGAAATTTTATATGAAAAACCAAGCATTATTCTATACTTATTCAAGCTTTCTATGTCGAATTTGAGAGTTTTATATTTTTTAGGATTTCTCAGTTCTTCATAAGGGCTGTCCACAAAATCCTTAGCTGTCATTCCCGTAGTATCTTTTACTGCTTCAAAAGTGCCACTCATATTTTCAAGCTGGAAACCAAAATATCCGGTGATTTTTCCTGATTTTTCGTAATCCCATATCTTGCTGAAATGCAAGCCAACATTCCATGAGGAAAGACTCAATCCCGGGTCTCTTGACAATGAATGATATCCGCCATTCAAAGCGAGAGCCATGTTGTATTCTTTCGGGAACAGCTTGAAAAAGTGGTCTAACTGCTGGTTTAATAAAATGCCGTAATACCATAAGGACTCGCCTTGGACGGGGGCTCCCCAGAATCTGAATCTAAGTTCAGTTCTTGTTGGAATACCAAAAATCAACTGGATTGTGGGTATTCCTGACATAAATGAGATATTGTTGCCATCAACAAATGCTGTTGATTTATAAACTGTATCCTTTGAGTTTAAAACTTGTGGTACTGCAAATATCGCAGTTGATGTTCCACCATAAACGGTTGGCTGAAGATTCTCATTGGTAACATCTCTCAATATCCCGCTTCCACGAACCTCGGCAGTTTTAACGATGTCAGTTCTGCCATACATATCTGGTCTCTCGGCATTAAAGTTTCTCTGACCATCAGGAATAAACATACCCATAGCAGAAAAATCCAGTCCAAAGTAAAACTTTTGGGGATATTGTGCCGTGGTATAAATATTTGAGTTGAAACTCTGCTCAATAGAAGTAAACAGCGGTTTAAAAAACCCCTGCATATTTTTGGATGTGAATAAAGTAAAATTCTTACTAATAGTAATCGGCTCTCCTGCTCTAACATCTATTTGATTTAAAAATGCCATACAGAAGAGAACCAAGCAGAATAGAATTGGTAATTTTATTCTTTGCATATAACCTCCAAGTAAAATATAAAAATTTAGTCTTAACTAAACATAATTTATAAAAAAAAATTCAAACAACAAAAAGAAATCTGTATTTAATATATTTCCTTCAAAATTACTTCAGTATTTTCATTATTCCCGCTCAAAATCTTCTTTTCGCATATTCCAATAAATGCTAAAGAAAGTAATATCACGAAAATACCATCTCGAGCATTAAATACCATCGCAAGAAAATTTGCTCCCATCATTAAAAGTAATGATGTCATAGAGATTAGCAAAAGTAGTTTATAAAAGGGATCTTTAGTTTTTAAAGCAAGCTTATTCGCTTTGAAAATGTAAAAAATTAATGGGAATACAAAGAAAAACACTAAAGGGTAACCAAGCCTGAAAATTAAAAACAAATATCCGTTGTGAATATTTAATGTTCTGATTGTTACCAAATCAATCGGTTGCATATACTCATGAACAGTGCCAAGTCCTGTGCCTCCTAACGGGTATTTGGAAATACTTGACCAAACAGACTCATATTCTTTAAATCTCATTTTAACTGAAAGATCTTTTGTGCCGGAACCTGCAGAGCTTATTCTTCTTTCAATAATTTTAAAAACATATTGAGAATTATTTTTGAAAACAAATAATATACCAATAGTTATTGTTATCAGAATAATCCCGGAGTTGACCAAAGCTCTCCACCGGAATTCTTTTGGGAAGTAGAACCAGGACAAAACAATAGCAAAAAAAACCATAATCCAGAATGTTCTCGAAAAGCTTACGATAAGTGCAACTGTTGAAAGACAAGTAAACATCAGAATTGACAATTTTTGCCACAATTTCTTTGGGAAAAGTGAGAATAGAAATCCTCCAATAACTGCCATCGAAAGAATTGATTGGTTAAATCTTGCTGATGAACCAAGCTGGTAAGCATAGACAGCCTCTTTTATAGCATTTTGTTTGTAGAAAATTAATTGTTGAATGCCGCTAACTGAAATTGAAAGCATAAAAATTACAAGCAGTATAATAAGATCTTTTTTATCATCAAAGTAATGTCTAATAGGGAAATAAAGCAAAATTATGGAAAAAAGGATATATTCTCTTGTCCAATTAATAAAGATGTTACCATTCAACATTGAGAGAGGGAGAGTAAGTATAAGAAATAAGAAAAAAAATAAAATAGACCAATCCGCAAAATTACGTACGATTTTTTCTCTTTTAATAAAAATCATCCAAGAAATCCAAAAGAATACACTTCCACAGAAAAAACCACCTTGAATGATTTCCAATGCACTAATGTCATCACCGCCCTGTTTAAAAAAAATGGCTGATGTAGCCGCTATAGAAAAGATCCAGAATTTTGGAATTTTTATACACAAATACAAAAATGGAATACCAATAATAATCCCTAATACAATTAAACCGGCACTCTGATTAATGCCGAGCCAAAGAAACACTCCGGTGGAAATAAGAAAAAATAAAACAAATAGAATGGATAACAATCTGAAATTTCTTTCAAAAAAGAAAGCAGAAATGCTATTTACGTTATTGATTACCATCTTATTTCTTTGAAAGTTCTGCTTTTCTTATTCTGTAGTTCTTACTCAAGGTTTTCAAAGCATCCATTAGAACCACAAAAATCAGGGAAAAAGCAATAGACCCCAAAAAACCACCCAATAAAATAACTGATCTCTTAGGTTCAGATTTTTTATCCGGAGGAATGGCTTTATCAATAATAAAAATGGTTTCGGTCATTCTGTATTCATTAAGCTTTGCTTCCTCGAGCATTGGGAGCAAAAAGGCTTTTACTTTTGAATATGCTTCAAACTCTGTGTAAAGTTTCATGTAGTCCATACCTACTTTAGCCGCCTCAGAAAGCGGGAAGTTGCCGGCAAATCCGGGTTCTTTGGTTGCAGAAGACAATTTCTTCTTTAATTCCTCAATAACAAATCTTTGTTGCTGAGTATAAGGGTCATTTACTCCAAATTTGTTAATCAGCATTTGTTCTGCAATTTCCTGTTTCATTATTTCTGCACGAAGTTCTCCAAGGGCAGTAGTCACACTTTTTGCCTGATCTTGAGGCGAAAATACCATATTTTTTGATGAATAAAGTTGTAGGGCATTTGAAATATCTGTTAATGCTCTGTTAATACCTGTAAGCCTGTCTTCAAGATATTGTTTATTAATTCGTGATTCATTATGGAATATCTTTTGAGATACAGCATTTGAAATACTAACGTAAGCATTAGCAATATCTGCGGCTCGTTTCGGATCCCGGTCAGTTACAGAAATTGTATAATTTCCTTCCATTTCAACTGTTATATTTAAATAATCTTCCAATTGTTTTCTTACCAGAGACATTTTTGAAGAGGGTATGTTATAAACTTTTGAGAGGTCGAACTGTTTGATAATGCTATCTTTAACTGTACGACTATCCAGTACAACAAGAAATGAATAACTACCTTCACTTTTACCGCCAATTTTTGATAGTCCAAAATCTTTCAGAGCAGAAGAAATATTGCCCATCATACTTTCAAAAGCCGAACCGGAAGTCTTTGGAGGAACGGCATTTACGGTTGCTGTATATAGATTTGGTATCTGAAATGCCAAATATGCTGTTATGCCTGTAACTACGATGACAAATAACATAATCAGCCATTTAAACCTCATTAATAAAACTAAAATGCTTAAGCTGTCGAAAATGTTTTGGGAAGTATTCTTATTCTCAGTTAGTTCCATGAATGCAAAATTTTAGTTTGAAAAACAATAATTCTATATCTTCATTAACTCTATAGTATTATCTTTACTGAATCAGAGCGTTAAACAATCCGGTTTAAAATTATAAATCGGCTGTTCATTTTCAGAACAGCCGATTTATCTTATACTTAAAATCTTTTTTTCATAATCCAAAATCTCTAATTTATGATTTCGGGTGAATTTTTTGATTATTTTTTCTTTGGTTCCATTGCAGGTGTTTTCACTTCGTTTCCTTTGTCAATCACCTGGAGAAGTTCAATATCGAAAACAAGAACTTCATTAGGTCCGATATCTTTTCCGGCTCCCCTTTCGCCATAAGCTATTTCGGAAGGAATGTATGCAGTCCATTTTGAACCTTCAGGCATAAGCTGAAGAACTTCAGTCCAACCTTTGATAACTCCGGTTACCGGGAAAGTAACAGGTTCTTTGCGATCGTAAGAACTATCGAATACTTTACCGTCAATCAGCATACCTTTGTAATGAACTTTAACTTCATTAGCAGTTGTTGGTTTTGGACCTGTTCCCATAGCGGTTACTTTATACTGTAAACCTGAAGCAGTTGTTTGAATTCCAGCTTTTTTCTTATTTTCGGCAAGAAAATCTTCGCCTTTTTTCTTATTTGCTTCGCCGGAAACTTTTCTTTGTTTTTCCATTTCTGCTTTCTGTACTTCGCGTTTAGCCATTATGTCCTGCTGAAGAGCCATCATAATTCCCATCATTTGTTCCTGAGATAATTTAGCGGTTTGTTTCAATACGCCGTCTTTAACGCCTTCAATCACTAATGCGGGGTTATTAGGAATAGTATCTGATTGAAATTGATTCAAAAGGTTCTGCCCAACGTTAAAACCGATACTATATGAAACGCTGTCAGCTTTGCTTTTAAATTCAACTTTATTCTGCGAATATGCCGCTGTGATTGACAGCCCAAGAATAATTAAGATAACGCTTAATCTGCGTAAAAACATAAATCCTCCAAAAATTTTATAAAAAAAAGTTAATGACGTTTGGATAAAAACAAAATTCTATTGAATGCGTCAAATCAATTACAAAATTACTATTTTTTTTACATATATTTGTAAAATAACTTTTACTTTGTATAAAATTTGGATTAGAGGACTATATGCCAAAAGTGATTGAAGGCGTTTTTGAAGCAAAAGGGAAGAGATTCGCTATCGTTGTTTCCCGTTGGAACCAGTTTATTGTCAGCAAACTTCTTGACGGTGCATTAGACGCACTGAAAAGACATAATGCCGATGACGATAAAATAACTGTGGCATATTGCCCTGGTGCATTCGAGATTCCTCTCGTAGTACAAAAATTTGCCTCTTCAGGAAATTATGATGCCGTTATTGCTCTTGGTGCTGTTATTCGAGGTTCAACTCCTCATTTTGACTACATAGCTTCCGAGGTTACTAAAGGCATTGCCAAAGTAAATCTTGATACAAATGTCCCTTGTATTATGGGCGTCCTAACTACTGATACAATCGAACAGGCAATTGAACGTTCCGGTTCAAAATCAGGGAACAAGGGTTTTGAAGCGGCTCAATCGGCTATTGAAATGATTTCATTGTTCAGTGCAATTAAATAATTTTAAACTTGGAGAGTTGAACAGATGGAATTTTGATACTTGTTTTTTATTTAATTTAACAGGTTAACTAATGAAAAAGCTTTTTTATTCAGCTCTTATTTTTATTTGCTTTGTACAGTTTCCGATATTTTCTCAATTGTACCTAAACAATTGGCAAACTTATGCATCACTTTTTGATGTAAGGTCTTCCTCTGTTGATTCTCGTGGAAGAATTTGGGTCGGAACTTCAGGCGGTGTATTTGTTTACGATCCTCAATCCGAAACTTATTCAAATCTAACCAATATTAATGGACTTCTAACTTTGGATGTTACTACCATAAGGTGCAATCCCTCAAAAAAAACGATTTATATCGGTGGTTTTGACGGCAATCTGGATATTGCCACCGAAGACATGAACTGGTCTCATATTACTGACATTAAAAATTCCCGTTTTACAGAACCTCAGATAAATGACATTCTTTTTGATGGCGACATAGCTTATGTTGCAGGTGGATTTGGTCTTTCTGTTCTTGACCAGACTAAAGGTGTATTTCTAAAAACTCCACCCAGAATCGGTACTTTTGCACCCAATACAGGTGTTAAAAGAGTCATAAAATCCCGAAACGAACTTTGGGTTACAACAAAGTCTGGCATAGCAAAAGTAAATCTGCAAAATTCAATAATTAATCCGGATAATTGGCAAAATTACACTATTTCCAATGGTTTACAAGATAATGATGCAAATTTTCTTGTTGATTTCAATGATACAATTTTTGCATCTTCAAAATATCACATTTACAAATTTGATAAAGATTCATTTTCCGTTGTAATGGAAATACCTGTTCAGGATAGATATGCTTCAGTTAAAGGTCTGTTTGTTTATAACAACAAATTATGTTTTGCTACAGAATTCAACCTAATTCCTTTTAATTACAATCCGATTTATGAGTTTAATAAAATACTTGATTCATCTTTTATTGCCAGTGTTACATCTATCAGCACAGATTACGTGATAGCTAATCTGAAGGATGCCGGTGTTGTACTAATTGATTCTTCAGGATTCAAACAATTCAAACCTAATTGTCCATCTTTAAGTTCCTTTAGCGGATTAGCCGTTGACAGTTATGGCACCCTTTGGACTGCCTCAGGAACAGAGTCTCAGAGAAAAGGATTGATGAAGTTTGAAAATGATAAATGGGAAAACATTATAAAAGACTTATCGAATAATCGTGGGTTAAATTTCTTTAGAATCTCTTCAAATCCTATTGGTAAGGTGTTTGCCAGTAGTTGGGGAAGTGGATTTATTGGAGTAGAAAAAATGAATAATAATTACTCCTACGAAAGATTTGACACTTCGAACTCTCCTCTTGTTGGTATAAGTTCTGACCAGAATTTCATAATCACCGGTCAATCAGCTTATGACAAAAGAAACGGGATTGACTGGATTGTAAATTACGCTCCAAACAGCCGAGGACCTCTTCTGGTAGGTAAAGATTCCAAAGGCACTTTTTATTCCTTCGAAAATATGAATTCGGTTTTCAGCCGTGACTACCTGACTCTTGCTATTGACGATAACGGTACCAAATGGCTCGGTTCAACAACTTCAGGCGGGTTGTATTATTTCAATGAAATGAATACTTTCGATAAAACTTCTGATGATAAATGGGGTAACTACTCGACTTCAAATTCTAATCTTCCAAATGTTACAATCACTGCTCTTGCCGTTGATAAAACAGGCGTTGTCTGGATTGGTACTCCCTCTGGGCTTGCAGTAATTCTAAATCCCGGGGCAGTCTTGCGAAATGCAAATCCTTTCATTCGCAAAGTTACATTAATTTCTCAGTTGGCAATTAACGATATAATGATTGATGCTTTGAATAATAAATGGATTGCTACAAACGAAGGTGTCTGGATTATTAATCCCGATGGAAGTGAAGTATTGGGATATATCACTCAAAAGAGCAGTCCGCTACTTTCGGATGAAGTTCTTTCACTTGCAAGCGACCCCAAAACAGGCAAAATATATTTTGGAACAAAAATTGGTCTGAATTCTGTTTCAAGTCTTTCCATCGAACCTTTAACTGATTACAAATTAGATATTTATCCCCAGCCTTACAATCCTGAAAATGATGGTACATTGTCTATCGAAGGACTTTCTTATGATACTGATTTAGCAATCGTTACCTTAAATGGCGAACTTGTTAAAAACATCAAAACTTCTGGCAGGAAAGCTATCTGGGACGGCAGAAACGAACGAGGAGAATTTGTGTCTTCCGGTATTTTTCTTGTAGTAACATCTTCGACTTCACAAAGTGCTACTTCAGTTGGGAAATTTGCCGTTGTAAGATAACTTATTATTTCAAATAATAATCAAACATTTTTTCAACCGCAAGAGAAGGAGTTAGTTCTCCATTCTTGACCATTGTTTCAATAGCTGTTTTATTCTGAATGATTTGGGGATGTGTGTAAAAGTTTTGTTTAAGCTTATCATCAATCATTGAATAGAGCCAGTCGAGAGTTTGCTCGGTTCGTCTTTGGAAAAAGACTCCCGATTTTTTTGTTGACTCCTGAAAAGCTTGAATTGTATCCCAAACAGAATCGAGATTGGTTTCATTTAGCGAGGATACGGTCAATACATTTGTTGACCAGCCTTCGGTTGCAGGCATAATATAATGTACTGCCTGCTCGTAAGAATGTTTTGTTATATTGGCAAGTTGAATATGGTCGCCGTCGGCTTTATTGATTATCAGGCAGTCGGCAAGTTCCACCGAACCTTTTTTGATTCCCTGCAATTCATCGCCTTCGCCGGGGAGAAGAACAAGCATATAAAAATCAACCATTGAACGTGCTGTGATTTCGCTTTGTCCGACACCTATTGTTTCCAATAATATCACATCAAACCCTGCCGCTTCGCAAAGCAGGATTGTCTCTCGAGTTTTTTTTGCTACACCTCCCAAATTGCCTGAAGAAGGTGAAGGCCTGATGAATGCATTTTCCTGACGGGATAACGATTCCATTCTTGTTTTATCGCCAAGTATTGAGCCTTTTGAACGGTTACTGCTGGGGTCAATTGCCAGAACAGCAACTTTATGACCATTTCGGCAAAGGAAATTTCCAAACACTTCAATAAAGGTGCTTTTGCCTGCCCCGGGAGCACCTGTAACGGCAATCCGAATTGATTTGCCCGAATCGGGCAAAATGAGTTTCAATAATTCCTGTGCTTTTGAATTATGCTTAGCAGAGTTACTTTCGATTAAGGTTATAGCCTGTGCAAGAATGGCTCTGTTGCCATTCCGAATGCCTTCGGAATACTCCTGAACAGAAAGCAATCTCCGTTTGTCCGAAGAAGATTTAATCTCTTTTTTTACATTAGAATACTGCGGCATAACATGAGATGCAAACTCATTTCCGCTATCAATAGGTGCCCATTCAGGTTTTTTTCTGTATGGCATGATATGATTAATTAAATCGCGGCAATAGCATCTTCAACGGTTTTATACAATGGAAAAATCAAAGTAAGTTTGGTTATTGCAAAGATATTATCCAAATAACTGCTGGATGCACAAAGCAACAATTTACCGTCATTTTTCTCAAAAACTGCATTTGCCGAAAGAAAAACACCTAAGGCAGTTGAGTTTAAATAAGAAACCAGATGCAAATCAACAACTAATTTATTGTGGGGTGGAATTTTTGCAAAATCTTTTAATGTATCACGTAGTTCATTAATCTCATCGCCGCCAACAAAATCGCCTTCGAGCGATAAAATCGAATATCCGTCTTTTTTTTCCATTTTCATTAAGGACATAAATTTACCTTTTTAATGTTTTTGATAATTTAAAGAATATAAGATGAAAAATTCATAATTTCATTGTAAACAAGTTCATCATTTTCAATCATTGTCAGATTTTTTCGCATCAAGCTGTAACAAAACAGGACAATGGTCAGAAATTTTTTCTGCCTGCTCCTTTGTCAGAGAACTTCTGAAATCGTAAGCTCTTTCAGTATTTTTAATAAATCTGGCAGAGGCAGAAGACGAAAGAATAATATGGTCAATGCCGTACATCGAACGATACTTGCAACTTTTCATTTCTGCAGTAATAAAATTAAGATTTTTATCGTTCATCAAAGGCAACAGACAGTTTTCTTTTTTTCTTACAGGTGTGTCGTTGAAATCGCCGGCAATGATTAAATCTTTTTCTTTTCCATTTTGCAAAGTTGAATCAGCCCAATGTGCTAAAACCTCTGCTTGTTCGGTTCTGATTTCTTTGGCGGATTCCTGTTTTTCTTCGGTATTATCCCAGTGAGAAGAAGATTTTAGGTGAACCGCCATAAAGATGAAATCAAAATTGTCTTTCTTGCACGTAACAACCAAACCCGGTCTGGTTCGGCGGTATTCAACTGCAAGCGGGGCATATTCTCCAAGAAATTTGACTTGAACATTTTTTTTTAAAATAAATCCCAAATTTTGCTGAGCTCCGCCTCGACCAACATAGAATGAGTAGTTCGGCAAATATCGGATAACTTTCATCAAAGCGGCTGGATTTTCAATTTCCTGAACAGCCAAAATATCAGCTTTGGTTTTGATAATTATTTCTGCAATATTTTTATAGTCTGATTCAGTACGGGAATTCCTGTCTCTAACTCCGTCGCCGAGCCATTCAAGATTGAATGTTCCGACAGTGAGAGTGCCGTCAGAAATAATGACCTGTTCTTTTTCTTTTGAGCAGGAAAGAAGTACGACAAGAAAAATAAAAACTAAATATTTTTTCATCAAATTTTTATTCTCTTTATGTTCAGGTTTTCCAAATCCATTCTTCCAACTTTAATATCATGTGCAATTTTAATGTAAGGAATATCGCCCGGTTCTGAACCGAAAAGTTTTGCCGCCGCCGCATCAATTGCAACCATATCGGTGGACATCAGTAAGGATTTCGAAAGAAGAACATCATCTTTGGATACACCGCGTGGACCGTTTTTTTTCATTATCCTGTAAGCATCAACAATATTCAACTGTGGCTTTTTCCATGATGCAAATTCGGCAATACATTGATGTAAATCGGTTCTATGCCAAAAACCTCTGTCCCACACAATCCCCATCAAATTTTTCATGGAAACCGTAATTTTGGCTGAACTGTGGTGCTTCAAAACAGGAACATTGATAAAAACATCTGCATTGAGGATTAGTTCGTGTACTTTGGCATCTTTAATCTTTTTTGTACCTTTGATGGTTATCGGATGATAATAGCTTTCGCCTTTGCCCGGAGCCATTTTCCCGCCTGCATCTTTGACAGCTTTTTCGATGCCGCTTCTGGAATAGCATTTTTGCATATTGTCGCATGGATTATCAAAAACATAAACTTCCTTGGCTCCTGCCGAAAAGCACTGTTCGATAATTCTTTTAACAAGCAAAGGATTTGTATTACCCGCACGTTCGGGTTCAACATCCCATCCGATATTCGGTTTTACAACAACTTTTTGTCCTTTTTTCACAAAATTCTTCATTCCTCCCATTGCTTCGATAGCTTTGTCGAACATAATGTCGGGCTCGCCTCCTTTGACGGCTACAAGATAAGGATTATCCTGTCCGGCAAAGAGTTCTGAAGGATTATACGAGGATAAAAAACCGGCTCCGGCAATTCCTGCTGTGGCTGAATTCAATAAAAAATCTCTTCTTTTCATAATATTTCTCAAAAAGTTTGCATTGTTTGTAGAAAACATCTTAATTTACAAACTATTAATTTAAAAAAAAAGAATTTTCGTAAAAAAATTCAAATATTTCTTAAAGATCTAAAAAAAATATGGATACAAATGTTATATCGGTAAGTGAACTGACCAGAGCAATTTCTGTTTTGTTTGAGGAAAAAATCGGCTTTGTCTCGGTTCAGGGCGAAATTTCAAATTTCAAAGCTCATACTTCAGGACATCGCTATTTTACACTAAAAGATGATAATGCCCAAATTGCCTGTACAATGTGGCGGCACAGACAATTAACTTTTCAGCCTTCCGACGGCATGAAGGTAATTGTTAAAGGTTATCTCACCGTTTACCCTCCAAGAGGTAACTATCAAATTGACTGCGAATCAATAACTCCTTTGGGTTTGGGAGATTTGTACCTTGCCTACGAAGCTTTGAAGAAAAAGCTGGATACGAAAGGATATTTCGAATTTGAATATAAAAAGGAAATTCCGGATTTACCGCTGAAAATCGGCGTTTCTACATCACCGACCGGAGCCGCTGTTAAGGATATATTTTCAACAACAAAAAGAAGACTGCCTGTTTGCGAGATTTACTTCAGACCTACACTTGTTCAGGGCGAAGGCTCGGCAGAAGACATTGTTAAAGCCATTCATGAATTACAGCATGCAGGAGTTGATGTCATCATCATAGGGCGTGGAGGAGGCTCCATCGAAGACCTTTGGGCTTACAACACCGAGATTGTTGCCGATGCTATATTTAATGCTAAAGTACCAATAATTTCAGCCGTAGGGCACGAGACTGATTTTACGATTGCCGATTTTGTTGCCGATTTGAGAGCCGCCACACCAACTGCCGCCGCTGAACTTGTTACAACTCACACAATCGAAAATCTGTTTGATTTTCTGGAGCAAAATAAAAATCAGCTTTCGAAAACCATCAATAAGCAGGTTAGTTCAATTCGCGACCTGATTGAAAACAAAATGAAATCTTACTCAATGAAACGTTTTTCCGAAAGGTTGACAACGCTGACAAAATATGTTGACGATATTGATGATGATATGATGAATGCTGTTCAAACGAAGATGGATTTGTTTAAGCAAAAAATCGGTTCGCTCGAGGCTCACTGTTCATCACTTAATCCCTATTCACCATTGAATAAAGGATTTGCTCTGCTTGAAAGCGAAGGGAAATTAATCTCGAATTTCGAATCACTCGGCAATTTCATTCAAATTGATATTATCAGAAAAAATGAAAAAGCAAGTGCATTTATTGACAGGATTCACAAGAAAGAAAAAAGCGGGAAATAAAATCATATAGTTGATGATAAATCCCCAAACCCTCTTGAAAAAAGGGCTTGGGAGATTTCATCAGAGTAATGATTACAAACCTACAGAGAATCCAAAAACGAAATTTCTGGGCAGTCCGGGTTCGAGATACATCGGTTTTCCGGCTGAAAGTAGGGGATTTATGAACGATGAGGCGGCATATCTTTTGTCAGTAAGATTGTTTGCCGCTAACCAGAGTTTTAAGTTGAATCCGGTTCCAAGTTTGGCTTTGAAATCAATTCCGACTTTTGCATTAAAAATGCTGTAAGAAGGAACTTCGTAAAGATTTGCATCATCTGCAAAGTACTTTCCAACCCCCTGAATGTTGATTTCTGCAAGTGCACCAAGCATTTCGGGATTGTAGTAACGCAAAGCTGAATAGTAATATACATCAGGTAAACCTGCCATTTTGTTATTTGAGTAATCATTTTTCGTGGTTACTTTGCTGTAAATCGCAGAGTCAATAACATAATCTTTATACTTGTTATTTGAATATGTGAAAGACACATCCACGCTTAAGTTGTAATCAAACTGAACGTTGAGCCCTGCTTCAATACCCATTCTGTTTGTTTTTCCTGTTGGAATATAGAACCTGCCTTCGCGGTAAGGAATAAGTTCATTTTTGGTTTCGATAAAGTAACCTGCTAAGTCGTAATTTAAACTTTTCAGTACCGAGCGATCAAAAGCCATGACTTGTTTTGTCCCAAGTTCAAACGTAGTAGAAACTATCGGGTCATTCAGCATTGGATTAACAAGTGCATCGCCGCTGACAGGGTCGGTTTCGTTACCTGCAGGAACTTCAACTCCACCGCCATAGGATAAATAAACACTATGCTCAGGTGTAAATCTGTATGAAATTGCGGCTTTTGGAGTAGCATATTCAAAAGTTTTATTTTGGGAGGAATTGAAAAAGTCAGGATTCTCATAGTACAAAGCATTGCAATAATCCATCCTGTCGTAACGGACACCTAAAAGGATGCTGATTTTTTCGTTGACATTGAATTCTTCCTGAAGATAAGCACCAAAACTATTTGCACCTTCAGTTTTATCGGTTTTCAGGTCACTTCTTTCCCCGTTTGCAAGTTTGTAAAAGAGGATTGCTCCGTCCTGATAAGATTCATCAAGACCAAACAAAGAAGTGAGTTTTAAATTGTCGGAAAAATGGAGTGTATTTCTCCAACTCGTAGATGCTCCAAGATAATACCTCGTAAAGTCTCTGAATGTGTTCCTTTCAGACCTCTGAAGGAATTTCGGACTGACAAATGCCATGGTTTGGATAGTATTGTCAATATTGAAATTGTGCTCAAGATTAACCCCAATTCTTGCAATTCGGTTGTAACGTCTTTCTCTTTGGTCTGCATAAGCCTTGTTAGCAATTTCGGGAGTAGCATCAAACTGTTCCTGAGTTAAAGCCCCCGGAATACTGAAAGAACTGCTGACACCTATTAAATGCAGGCTAAGAAGAGTTTTTTCAGAAAGGGCAGAATTCATCCCAATATTCAGAAGATACTTTTCAGTACCTGAATTTTGGCGGTAACCGTCGGATTTGTTCATTGAAAACTGAGCATAAACTTTTGATGAACCGAGATTAGTCCCCGTTTGAAATAGATATTTCTGAAAACCGTAACTTCCGCCCGAAGCATCAAGCTGAATAAATGAGCGATCAAATATCGGCACCGTAGAAATACTGATAACACCTCCTGCGGCATTTCCCCAAATAGCAGAAGCATTCGAACGAATTACTTCAATTTTGCTTGCCATGGACAGGTCAATCATATCGTAGGAAGTCCTGCCGTCGGGCTCAGTTTCGGGAATACCGTCCAGGAAAAATTTTATACCTCGTGAAGTACCTGCATTGGAACGGTCGCCTGCTCCGCGGGCTCCATATCCCCTAATTGAAATTCTGACATCCTGACTTCCGTTTCTGGATTGGGACATCACTCCGGGAATCATTTTCAGAGCTTCATCAATTCCTGAACCTTTTGAAAATTTTATATCTTCTGAAGTTATTAGGTTAATTGCCATTGGTACTTCGATTAACCTTTCTGGATAACGCATCGCTGAAATTACAATCTCGTTTGTTTTGACCTCCAAAGTATCTTTCTTTTTGTCTTTGGAGAATAGATTTGCAGAAAGCAAAATAATTAATATCAAGATTAATATTTTTTTCATCATAAGTTCCTTGTATTTTAAATTTAATATTTTGTTTATCGAAAATTAAGTCAGAATATTCACTTATAACACCTACACATAAAAGTAGGACAAGCATCCATGCTTGTCTGATACGAATTTATATAATTTATTAATGTGACTTGTTATAAGAACCAATAATAAACTCTTGGCAATAAATTAATTTACCAAGAATTTCGGTGTAATATTTAAACTTGATATTTTGGAGGAGGAGAAGAAATTTCAGGAATGAAAGATACAGCATCAGTCTTTAAGGATATCAATCCAATTACTGAAACATACGGGATATTTTTTTCGGTTTGAAATTCAATAAGCTCGAGGAATAAATATTTGATTAACTTCCCAAGATTTTTCTTGAAAGAATCTTTGGTCTCGGCAAGATTTTTTATTGAGTCAGAAAATTTTTCCAAAAGCCGTTCTTCTTTTTCATCGTTGACGCAGTAGAAAATTATTTGACTGAAAGTATGAACTTCTTTGACAATATCGTACATCTTGCCATTTAACCGAAATTCATTATCTTCGATTCTTTTGAATCCTGATAATGAATTTTCGTTCTTAGGAATTTTAATTACTTCGAGATTTGAAAGAGGAATGCCCGATTTAAGAAAGCTTTTAAATTCGCTTTTAATTTGGCTCTTCTGATGAAAAAATGCGAAAATAATCCCGATTGAATTGAGCAGGAATGCAGTAATCAGCAATATTGACAGAGTTCTTTTCAAATAAATTATTTAATGAATAAATAAATCCATCCAAAAATACTAAACTTTGCCAATATGGACAAATTATTTGGTGAAACAGTCTATGAAAGAGATTCAACCACTCTTTTCAATTTCGACTGAATTTCAATAGCTAATTCCCCAAGATTTTCATTTCCGACAGCCATCATTGATGCCACGGGGTCAATTGCCGATATTTCGCAATGCTCCTCGTCAACCTGCTGAACAATAACACTGCACGGAAGCATTGTGCCGATTTTATCTTCTTTGCTCAAAGCTTTGAATGCATGCTGAGGACTGCAGGCTCCGAGAATATGGTAGTTACGGAAATCAACGTCAATCTTTTTTTTGAGTGTCGCTTTAACATCAATCTCGGTTAGAACGCCGAAACCCTCGTTTTTCAAAGCTTCCGTTGCTTTCAGTATTGCATCCGGAAAAGTTGATTTTATTGTTTTATTGAAATAGTAACTCATAATATTATATAATTAGTGAAACAAAACATATATTGCTAAACGTTTATATAAGAGTGGTATTTTATCTTGTATCTTTTTTTGAAAAATCACAACCGAAAGAAATCAAATTTCCATCAGAATCAAAGGTTAAAACATGATATTTTGTAGAAAAAGGCATACCGTTCATTTTATAAAATTTCGATTCCGGTTCTTTTAATTTCTTCAATAAAAGGGTCGCTGTTAATGAAATAGTCTGTTGGATAAGGGTGTGTATCTATATCCGGATATTTGATATTAATTTTGCTATATAATTTTATATTTTCAAAAATATTTAGAGCAAATTTATCTGAAACTAACATAAGGTCAATATCAGACCATTCATTCATATCGTCCCTTGCAGACGAACCAAAAAGAATAGCTTTATTCATTTCAAAACCTATATCTTTTAAATCATTTAAAATTTTTTTAACTTGTTCTATTGCAATAGTTTTATTAAGCATTCTTTAATTCCATTTACAAGAGTCATTCTACAAAACCGATATTATGTAAATAAAATAATTCATCTTTTCTTATAAATACTACCTGTATT
The DNA here is from genome assembly GCA_964606895.1 of uncultured Hyphomicrobiales bacterium. GTDB lineage: Bacteria > Bacteroidota > Ignavibacteria > Kapaibacteriales > UBA2268 > CAZSHX01. Next base: position 16,250 of record CAZSHX010000007.1, on the reverse strand, counting down.
CCTTCAGGACTATTAAGTATTAGATAACTATGAAAATTATGACCAGAAAGATTCATATCTGAATATATTCTTGGAATTTCCCATTCATAGTATTTCTCCTTAGAAAATTCTCCGTATGTTTTCTTCTCAAACGTTCTTTCTATGTCTTGGATAATTCCATTTATGTTCTGACTTGGAATCATATTTGATGATAAATACTTTTCACAATATAAATCAGGAAAATTGTTTTTGATATCCCTGAGTTTTTCAGGATGATCAATAATCTCATCACCAAATGCCTGTATTTCAGGTTCAATATATTCTTTATCAGGACGGAAAATGCTACATGAAACAAGAAACAGAATACTGATGCCGATAAAAACTAAATTTTTCATGATTTTCTATTCCTTTGTAATGAATTGGATTGATATATGAACTTAAAGCATCAATGATTTTATTTCAGCTAATATTTGTGTTATTTCCGGTTCACTAACTTCTAATATTTCAGACTTCAAATGTTTATGATGTGGATATGATTCAATGCTTTGGTGATGTGGTGCATTATCATACCGAAAAATCAATCCATCATCAGAGCTACGAAAATGATATTTGTACTTCTTTTTGGTTATTCTATTTTCGGTCAGCTTTATTACTTCCAAAATATCCAATATCCCATTTTCAAAAGTTAATGTTGCTTCGATAATTCCCAAGAAATCATTGATCTTCCGAATTTGAATTTCCGAATTAAGCACAAAATCCAACCCATTAATAATATTTCCAAAATCCACGAAATACTGCGTTATCATAGCAGTTGTTTCAATTCGTTTTGGAATTCGAGATAGCTTTCATATTCGCCGCTCCAAATCAAAAAATCATTATTGTGACTGTCCTCGCCGAATATACCATTTTCATATTTGCTGTAAAAGTCCGATGATTTTATTTTATACTTATGTTCAAAAGTCGAAAAGTCCAATTCAATATTACGTATTCCTTTTTTTAACTCGTTTACACGGTAATCAAACATTGAATTGATTAATCTCATATAATCACTACCATGTAGGTTAAGTAATTTGCCGAAACGCTTCTCGGTTTGTACATCTAATTCAAGTTTAAGCATAAATTATTCCTTCCATGATAAAAGTTTAAAAAGACTTTTTTCGATTTCTTTTTTCAACTCCAAAATTCAAAAAAATCTTCAATGCAAAATTAAGTATTTTTCATCAAATCTTACTCATGTTCTCAAACAAAAAAATATTTCATAAATTCCTTATCTTTCTCTATTGAACGGAAGGAAAAATATTGTTAGCATGCCGGGTAAAGTTGCAATACAGCAAATAATAAACAGCCAAAGATAACCGACCTGCTGTTGGAGCCAACCGCTCAAGAATCCCGGAACCATCATCCCGATTGCCATCAGTCCGGTTGAAATTGCATAATGAGAGGTTTTGTACCTGCCCTTTGAAATATAAAGCAGATAGACCATAAAGGAAGAAAATCCAAGTCCGTAACCGAATTGCTCAACGATTATGCATAATTGGACGATTGGATGAAAGGCAAGTATCCACGTTCCCGAAGATAGAAAACTCAGGTTTAAATGCCACGTAATATCTGGCCTGCTTGCGGCAAGATATACATATAATATATTAGGCAGGTGGATGCTAATGGCAAGGGGCCAGATTAATTTCCTTAGTCCGAATTTCTTAATAAGCCAGCCGCCGAAGATTCCGCCAAATACTAATGCCAAAACACCGAAAGTGCCATAAATTATTCCAATCTCGGTCAGGCTGATTTCCATTCCGCCGACGTTACCGGAATCAAGAAGAAACGGCTGAGTCATTTTGAGCAAAAGACCTTCGCCGAATCTGTAGAGAAGAATGAAAGCAAGAATTATCCCAATATTTTTTTGACTGAAATAACCTTTGAAAGCCGCTTTAAAAGGTATGCTCGACTTACTGCCCATTATTGCGGCATCATCGGCAGGATAGGGTAAAACAAACTTGTGATAGAAAAACAAAATAACGAAAATAAAAGCGGAAATTCCAAAAGCTAATGACCATCCGATTTTCAGACTACCGGAATATGTACCGAAAATCCCTGCAAGCGAAACAAGTAAACCTCCGGCAAATATCATTGCCAGCCGATAAAAAGCTGACCTGATACCAACAAAAAAAGCCTGATTCTTTTCATCGAGTGAATAAAGATAGTACCCGTCAATTGCAATGTCGTGAGTTGCAGAAATAAAGGCAATCAAAGTGAAAAGAGCAAGAGTCAAAAGAATGAAGTAGGGCATTTGAATTGCAATTGCATTCAGGGCAAAAAGCAATCCCAATATAATCTGTGTTGACAACAACCACGTTCGTTTTGTACTTTTGCCGTCAACAAGCGGACCCCAAAGAAATTTTATTGACCAGGGGATGTAAAGAAAACTAGTCAGACCAATGAAAGTATTGCTTGCATCCAAGGATTTGAACATTGCCGCCGAAAGCTGGTTTACAAGAATAAACGGAATACCTTGAGCAAAGTACAAAGTTGGAATAAAAAACCATGGATTTTTGATAATATTTTCTTTTGTCATTCTTGATATGCCAATGTTTTGTAATCGGGACTCTTTATCTTTTTAATCCACTTGGGAACTGCGTCCACGAAAATAATTATAACCGAGATTAAAATCAGCACTGTCAGGATGAGATTTACAGTTCCGGTAACTGATTTTCCGGGAACAGAAAGCATTGGCAAATATATATTTGTTATATTCATTACTCCTGCAGTAATAGTGACAACTCCAACAAAAGCCAGAGGAATTATTGTCACCCAAGCATATTTAGCTTTTCCGCGATTAATTATAAATGATGTCCCAATAACCAATGCCGCGGTAGCAAGCAATTGATTTGCCGCTCCGAACATGGGCCATATTGTGGATACACTTCCGGTATAAATAAAATATGACCAGCAAAAGACAATCACAATGCTTGTAATAATGGTTCCGGGCATCCAGTTTGTTCTTCCAAGCGGCTTGTAAACCTTACCCAGCAATTCTTGAAGAATAAAACGTGCAATTCTCGTACCTGCATCAACCGTAGTCAGAATGAACAAGGCTTCAAACATGATAGCAAAATGATACCAGTAGGACATCAATCCTCTTAATCCGGGAATTGAAGAGAATATTTGAGCCATACCAACAGCAAGAGAAACTGCACCTCCGGGTCTTCCAGCAATTTGTTCGCCAACTTCACGGCTGAGTTCTGCAAGATTTGTCTGACTGAATCCGAGGGATTTCAACTGCGGAATAATTTGAGTGAATTTTTCAACCGGAACATTTATCTGAAAATAATCCCAGGGAAAAAGGCTTGAAGCGGCAATTAATGCCAATACACTTACAAAGCTTTCGCTGAGCATCGAACCCATTGCAATCCATTTGATGTCCTTTTCGCTTGAAAGCATTTTGGGGGATGTTCCTGAACTTACAAGAGAATGGAAACCCGAAATTGCTCCGCAGGCAATTGTTATAAACAAATAAGGGAAAAGCGGTCCTGGAATAATTGGTCCTCCGCCATGAATGAATGGTGTAAACGCAGGCATCTTTAATTCCGGCATAACAATCATCACTCCTACACCTAAAAATGCAACAACAGTCAATTTCATAATCGAACTTAAATAGTCCCTTGGTGTTAAAAGTAACCACACAGGCAATACCGAAGCAAAAAAGCCGTAAAGGGCAAGCATTATTGTCAGTGTTTTATGGTCGAACATAAAATATGGAGCAAGGAAAGAATCAGGTACATATTTTCCGAGTATCACTGCCAAAGTAAGCAAAATTACTCCAATTACAGTAGCTTCGCCGGTTCTGCCTTTACGGAATTTAAACATCCACAGTCCCATGAAAATTGCAATCGGAATTGTCATTGAAATCGTGAAGGTTCCCCATGAACTTTCGCTTAGAGCATTAACAACAACAATTCCCAGCCCTGCCAAAGCAATTACCAATATCAACAGAATTGCAAAAGATGCAGTGATGCCGCTTACTTTGCCGATTTCAACTCGGGCTATTTCAGCAAGCGATTTGCCGTCGTGCCTGATTGATGCAACAAATATTACAAAATCGTGAACCGAGCCGGCAAGTACGGCTCCGAAAACCATCCAGACAAATCCCGGAAAATATCCGAACTGTGCCGCAAGCACCGGACCGACAAGAGGACCTGCCCCGGCTATTGCGGCAAAATGGTGTCCGAACAAAACCCATTTGTTCATTGGGATGTAATTCTGTCCGTCCTCAAGCTTGTGAGCAGGAGTAGTTCTAAGTTCATTGATTACAGCTACTTTAGCGGCAATAAAGCTGTAGTAGAATCTATATGCTAAAACGAAAATTGCAAGTGAAACGAGTATTAAAGGCAATGCGTTCATATATTACTCTCCGAATTGTCAAAATTGCAAAAGTATAAATTTAAGAAAACTAATACTTAAATAAAAATCTTAATTGAAAAATGATGAAATCTTAAGTGCATTTCATATTTGTTTGTGAGAAAAAGTAGAAAATTCAGTATTTTTGGTTTTCTTGTGATAACTAAAGTAGAATATTTTATAAGAATGACAAAAATAAAACCTGATGATAAAAAAGCCGGCTCAATCAAGCTTCTTCTTAGAAGCTTTGTTTTTGCTAAACCGTTTATTGGGTTATATATTCTGACTTTAGTTGTCAATGCTTTTTTCTCGGTGTTTTCAGCAATGTCAATTGCCATAATCAAACCTATATTCGAAATTCTTTTCAATTCAAAAATTGCTGATGCAACCAAAGTTATTCCGGGTAGCAATGTTTTCGAAAATGTAAAAATTTATTTTTACGGCTTAGTCACAAAGATTATTCTAAATCCGACAGATACCCAAATAACCCTGATAAATCTCGGCTTGCTGATTATCTCTCTTTTTATAATTAAGAATATCCTTAAATATTGGGGTTCTGTCATCAATGTTAAGCTACAGGAAGGCATTGTTAAAGATATGCGGGATATCCTTTTTAAAAAGCTGACATCCCTTTCGGTAGATTTCTTCTCGAAAAGACAGGGAGGTTCGCTGATTACTGTTTTGATGTCTGACATCACTGTTCTGAACTCAACCAATATATCAACTGTTACCGGTATTTTCAGAGATATGATTGAAGCATCACTATATATATCTCTATTGCTTGCAATTTCTCCCAAACTTACTTTACTTGCCTTCAGTACAAGTATTATCAGTTTTGCAACATTACGGCTTGCAATGAAATTCATTAAACGTTATTCCTATAGAATGCAGAATGCACTTTCGGATTATACTACTGCTTTGCAGGAAACCTTGTACGGAATCAGAGTGGTAAAAGCCTATAATGCAGAAGAGCATGCAAACAAAAGATTCAGCGTGCAAACCGGAAAATATGTTAAAGCCGCTGTGAAATTGTCAAAGATTACATCTTCGATGCCATCAATAAATGAAGTTTTTGCTATTCTTGCTTTATGCTTTGTTTTCTATTTCGGCGGTTCATCTGTTTTGCATGGCGAACTTAAAGCTGATGACCTTATGTTGTTTCTTTTCACTTTATTTGCAGTGATGTCTCCGGTTGCCGCCATAGTCAATAACGTTGCACAATTTCAACGTGGTGCAGTTTCAGCCGAAAGACTTTTTGAGATACTGGACCAAAAATCTTCCGTTCCTTCGGGAGAAATGGAAATCAGTTCTTTTGAAACCGGAATAGAAGTTAAAAATATTAAATTTGCTTATGATGATACTCCAATCTTGAAGGATGTTTCATTTTCAATTAAAAAGACAAAGAAAGTTGCATTTGTAGGTGCAAGCGGAAGCGGAAAATCAACAATGCTTGATTTGCTCATAAGGTTTTATGACCCGCAATGCGGCGACATAATAATTGATGGTAAAAGCATTAAAGAACTAAAAACAGATTCCTACCGAAAACTTTTCGGAATAGTCTCCCAGGAAACAATGCTTTTCAACGATACGATCGCTAATAATATAAGGTATGGATTAAGGGAAACTTCAATCCAAGAAATAGCTGAAGCCGCAAAAACAGCAAATGCTTATGATTTCATCACAAAATTGCCAAACGGCTTTGATACTATTATAGGTGAAAGAGGTGTTATGCTCAGCGGAGGCGAAAGACAAAGAATTGCAATAGCAAGGGCAATGATTCGTAATCCATATATCATCATATTTGATGAAGCGACTTCCTCTTTGGATGCAGAATCGGAAAAAATTGTTCAGCAGGCTATCAACGAAACGCTGAAGGACAGGACGGCAGTCATTGTTGCTCATAGGCTTTCAACTATTATTGATTGTGATGATATTTTGGTCTTTGACGAGGGCAAAATTGTGGAACGCGGAACTCATGAAGAATTGTTCGAGAATAACGGGATATACCGAAAACTGTATGAAATCCAATTTGCCCGGCAATTTTTGGGTGAAAAATCTGAGTAACGAAAAAGTGTCAGGTTATTTACACAGTTTTTAGTAATTAGTTTGAAGAAACAATGTATTTATGGTTATTAATAGGAATTTATTTTTAAAATATCGGCTTTAGAAAATAAAAAAGTTGTTTTTTAGAATATCAATTCTTATTTTAGATTTTGTAATGCAGTAGTAAGTGCTAAAGTTTTATTTTTTTGCATTTAAAACTGGTGATATTTTATGGAATTCTGTAACCAATCTATTTAATAGGTGGTTAAGAGAATGAAGATTTTTTTGAAATAAAATGTATTTTTTAATAATTATTATGTGTAATTTTTTTTAGGAACAACACTATGAGAAACTTAACTACAAATGCAAGATTGCTCAATCTGCTAAGGCGGGTTGTGATTACGATGGCTTTGTTTGTGCTGATGTTTATGCAACATCCGCAGGAAGCAAAAGCATACTGTTCGGTTAGCTATATTAACTATGTTTACTATAGTTATATCTATGCCGTTACTTTTAATGGCATTTCGAACTATAACTATACTTACAATTATTCCGGCGGCTATACTGATTATTCCAGTCAGTGTACAAATGCCTGTGTGCCGGGACAAACATACCAGATAATGGTTTATGGAATTGATCAGGCAGGTTATACTTTTGCCGCTAAAGTCTTTATTGATTTTAACAACAATAATAGTATGGACGATGTCGGGGAGTCATTCTATATGGGTTCAGTTTATTATAGCGGTAATCTTTATTATAATATTCCTATTCCTTCAACTGCCGCAGGAGGTAAAACACGCATGAGAGTTTTCGGCGGTTATTACTATCCAATTCAAAATTATGTTACTTCATGTGGTACCACAAGCTATCCTTACTACCATGAATGCGAAGAATATAGTGTTTTAATAGAATTACCAATAACAAATGATGCAGGTATTACCGGCATTACTGCTCCTACAAGTGGTTTCAGATATGATGCTCCTCAGCCTGTAACTGTAACTTTGAAAAACTTCAGTACTAAATGCAGACTATTATCATGCGATATTCCTTGGTCAATCGGTTCATCAAGCGGGACTTACAAATGGACAGGTAACCTTGATACCAGTGCAACAACTAACGTTACAATTATTCCATCATTTAATTTTGCACCTTTAACAGTAGCTCCATGGAATCCCATTCCTATAAATGTCAGAACAGCTAACCCACAGGGTGATCAAGCTGTTGCAAATGCAAAACCGGATGCAAAACCGGGAAATGATGCTCCTGCTACTACTCCTACAGTATTACCTATCCTTAATGATGCAGGATTTGTTGATGGCGATGCTATGATTCCTATTGCTCCCGGTGTCAATAATATTCAGCTCCGAATTAAAAACTATGCTCCGAAGCCATTGTCTTATGTAACTGTAAACTATTCAGTTCAGGGTGTTCCTCAGCCGGCTTATCAGGCTCTTTTCGGTACTCCTCTTGCCATAAATACAATGCAATATGTTACTGCAGGTACTTATAATTTTGGCGGCGGTAATATACCATTCAAGATTAAAGCTGAAACTGCCAATCCAAACGGCGTTAAAGACGAATTTACACCTAATGATTCAGGTCCCGGAACTTTTGAAGTTTACAAAGCTCTCCCGGGCGGAACTTATACGATAGGTCTCAACAATTCTGATTTCAGATCACTAACTGAATTCACCGATTTTATTAATTTCTGGGGTGCCGCAGGTCCGTTAACCATATTATTCAGACCCGGTACATATCAGGCAGGCCAATCAATTAACCCAAGAGGCGGAAAATCATATCCAATGACTTTTGCCTCAATAACCGGCTCTAACTATGATGTTACATTATTTAATGCCGCAACAAGTGCCGCTAATAACTACCTCTTTAACTTTGACGGTTTTGATAATGTTGTTTTCAAAGATTTAACATTGTCGGCAACAGGAACAAGTTACGCTACTATCTTTAGATTACTTAACGGAAATGACAACGTAACCCTTCAAAACTGTGTTTTGAACGGTAAAACTGGTGCCGCACAAACTACTGATTTTGCTCTGATATATTCAAATAGCAATGTTCTTAACAATCTGATTATCCACGATAATATTTTCAATGGCGGTTCCGTTCCTCTATGGTTAGAATCACCTTTAGGAGTTTATTCAAACAATGTTCAGATTTACAGCAACAGCTTTAATAACTTTACATGGAGAGGTGTTGATGTCGGCAACATTCATGCTTGCCAGATTCATGACAATACTTTCTATGGAACCAGTTTTAATTATGGTATTTATGCCACAAACTGCAGTATAATCAAAGACAACAGAATTAATGGTGTTGTTGGCTTAAGCTCGGTTGCAAACGAAGCCGGTATTTATGTAAATGATACCGACCCTGCCGCTGAAGCCGCTACACTAACAGGCAATACCGTTGCAGGTTCCAATGTTAACGGTATTTATTTTAATGGTTCCAAAAATGTTACCATGGATAACAATATCATTAATTTAAATTCTAACGGTGCTTTCCCTACCAGATATGGTTTGAATCTCAATGGTAGCCCAAGTGCATCTGTTCAGAAGAATCATATTCTTACAGTTAATGCAAATGGTTTGAATGTTGCAAATACAACAGCAAAAATCTATTACAATAAAATAATTATCAATACCGGTAATTTTACCGGACTTGTTGCTACCGGATTAAGTGGATCAGTTGCAAATAACTTCGTAAGTGCAATTAATTGCAATGCCGCATCCTTTACCACCAGTACTGCTGACGTTTATTACAATACTTTCTATGCCAATAATGCACAGCCATACTATGCAGTAAAATTGGGCAGACCAACCAGCGGTAACTTCAAACGTAACATGGCTTATAATGATGGTACCGGTTATGCAGTTGTCTATACATCAGGTGGCACAATCGTTTCAGGCGATAAAAATTCTAATAATCCATTAGCCGCAGGCTTCCAGTCTGACCAGAACAATATTTTTACTAAAGGTACTGTTTTAGCAACATTTAATGGTGCTAATGAAGCTACTTTAACAAACTGGAAATCAGCAACCGGTATGGACCAGTTATCAATATCTGTTCCTGCAATCTTTATGTCCACAACTGATCTTAGATTAGTTCAGCTTAATCAATTGCTTTATTTCATGAGCCCACTTGGTATTGGCGATGAAATGGAAAAAGTTGACATTGACGGAAATGTTAGAAGCAAACTCTTCTATACAGGTGCTCACACAATCGTACCTAAAATTGCTATCGTTCAACAGCCAAAAGAAATCGTTAATTGCTATGGAGCAACAAATCAGATGTTCATTGTTGTTGCTACAATCGAATACGGTGGAACATTGACATATCAGTGGCAAAAAGACGGTGTTGATATTAGTGGTGCTACAAGTGCAATTCTTGCATTACCATCATTAACTCATGAAATGCCCGGCGTTTATCGTTGTATCATAAATGGTAATGGCGGAGCTGACCCGGTTGTAACAAACAATACACTTCTATATACATTAAGAGATACAAAGATTACACGTCAACCTGAAAACAATCTTGTTGACCTTGGCGAAACTGCAAAATTTGACCTTGATGTTCATGTTTACGAAAATGTACCTCAGGCATTCCAGCCAAAAGTACAGTGGTATCGCGATACAGTTGCTTTGAAAGATAACGACCGTATTTCCGGTGCTCAGTCTTCAATTCTTACAATCAGAGACATTAATGCAACCGATTATTTTGATAACTATAAAGTTGTGATTTCCGGTCTTTGCGGACAAGATGTTTCTAATCCTATCTCAATTGGAGCAAAACCAAAAGTGTCAGTTAAAACAGAACCTGATACACTCGTTGAAGTATGTGAAGGCTTATCTGCAACATTTACAGTTGAAGCTGAAGTTAATATTCCAATTAAGATGAACTATCAATGGAGATACAACGGTGTACCAATTGATGATGATGGTCACTTTATGGGAACCCGCACTCCTGTTTTGAAAATTGATTTAGTAAAAGCATCTGATGCAGGCGATTATGACTGCGTTATTGTTCTTGACAAAAATCTTGATTCAAAGACAACTACTGTTTCTAAATTGACAGTTAAGCTTCTTCCTTCAATTATCAGACATCCTGATGCTAAAATCATTGTCAAAAAAGATGCTCAATTGAAAATTGAATTTGAAGCCCAGGGATTTGCACCTTTAATGTATGCTTGGTTCAAAGATGGTACAGCTACAGGCGATTCAACTGCAGTTCTAACAAAAGCAACAGCACAACCTACAGACGAAGGCAAATATATTTGCAAAGTTTGGAACGAATGCGGTGAAATTTGGACAAAAGAATGTGCCGTTTCAATTACAACAGCAATTATGATGGGTGCCGATGATGTCGTAGCAGGTGGTTATACACTGCTTCAAAATCAGCCAAACCCAGTCGGAACAACTACAACAATCGGTGTTGTTGCTCCTTATGCAGGCAATGCAGTATTAAGTATCACTGATGTATTCGGTCGTGAACTTAAAACTTACAATCTGAAACTCAACGAAGGTTTGAACAACGTTGAAGTCAATGCAAATCAATTTAATGCAGGAATTTACAACTACAACCTTAACGTAAATGGCATCCAAGCCACAAGAAGAATGGTTGTTGTCAAATAAAAACCTGATGTTTTTATAAAAAGAAAGCCGGGACACAATTTGTTCCGGCTTTTTTTTGTTTATTAGCATTAATTTTGATATTTTTGCAGTCTCAAAATAGCCAACATAGCTCAGATGGTAGAGCAGCTCATTCGTAATGAGCAGGTCTGCGGTTCAATTCCGCATGTTGGCTCAAACTTCAAACCCTTGATACATCAAAGTTTCAAGGGTTTTTAAGTTTAAAACGAAAAGTAATATTTACCATGAAAAAAGCGGTTTTATGCTCGTTTATGCTCGTCCATAAATGCAATTTCTGACAGTAACCTGACAGAAGAAATTTGAAAGAAAAAAAACTATCCAAAAACATTGATGCTTCTACTACTTTCAGCATAATTTTCTCTGTTAATTTCTTCGGTGATTTTTCTGCCGTTCAAATTAATAACTCCTGACCGATTGACAGCAGAAATTAAATCGTCGAGTTTTGAAAGATTACTCAGCTTCGTGCTGATCTCTTCGAATCTTAAAAGACTGGAGTTCATATAACTCCTTACTTCATCTGTATTCAAAAAGTTGGTTGGATTTGAATTATCGAAGAAATTCATATTTGAGTTTGTGAGGTAATCTTCGCTGTTGAAAGCAAGTTCTTTATCAGAAGAACTCAAATCCACGTTATTCTTATTCATAAGTTCTGTAAGCAGAACATTATAATCATCAAATCCTCTGTTGAGGTCAAGGACGAAATCTCTCATCGCCAGGTGAATCACCTGTTCAAGCTGATCATCTCTCATAATCCATTCGGTGTTATTTCCGCTTCGGGCATTTGAAGCATCACCGATTAAAGCAAGGGTTGGCATATCAACTCTTCCGCCTCCTGCAAAGGAAGTAAGACCTTTGAGAATCGGATCAACGATAGCATTTAAACCAACTTGAATAGCACCATAGATAACTGGAGTGAATAACCATCCATAAGGTCCCATGCTTCCGACTTGTGCCAAAACTTGCTCTAAGATTGTAGCGGTTAAAACTTTCTTGATGATTTTTCCCATCATCTCCATAAGTCCTTTTCCGGTTCTTGCAAGAGCTTCATCGTTTCCGTCAAACATCGTTCCGATTTCCTTGGCATATCCCGCCTTAATCTCTGCCATGATTTCGGCTCCGGCTTTGCCTTTCTCTTGAAGTTTTAAGTTCGTATCATCAAGGAAAGACAAAGAATCGTCAGATTTTTTCTTATCGGATTTCGGCGGTTCGGGTGGACCAAAAGGCTCTGCCGTTGGTGACCAGTCGTCATATTCTACATCTGATTTCTTAGGCTGTGAATATTTAGCTTTGCTCTTATTGAAACGTTCCTCAACCATTGGCTTACCGTCTTTACCATAAAGAACATCATCAATATAATAGCTTCCGTCAGGCCAAACATAATTATCAATTTCGCTTTCGGGTTTCTGAAATTTTGGAACAGGTTTTTTGATGTCTTTTAATTGAACAGGTTTTGGTTCATCTTTGTAAAAGTCGGGATTCGGCTTAATAATCATTTCCTGCAATGCCTTAGCATCTTTCAAGAAATCTTCGTAGTACGTAGTACCTCCGAAAACATCATATAATGCAAGAACTCCCATAGCAACGGCTGTAAATGCCAAGATGGCAGGAGCAAGTTCAATAAAAGCAACGGTGGCAAGTGTACCAAGTGCGGCGGCGGTTACTGACATTTCAGTTGCTAATGCTCTAAACTCCGGTGGCATTTGCATTACATCTTTTTCAATTTCCTGCATAGTGGCTTGAATCGCCTTGAAATATGACGGATTTTTTGCCAAGGACAGATAAACATCATCTGCAACATCAGGGATTTTCCTAACATCAATTTCACTTGCTATACCGGAACCAACTTGTTTAACTACTTTATCCCTGACAAAATCACTACTAACTTTAGCAATATTATCAAATATAGAAACTCCTCTATCCATAAAAGCTTTGAATCTTTCAACCAATTCTTTTTCTGTTTCGGCAGGCTTATAACCCTCCGAAGCTTTTATGAATTTACCAATATCATCATAAGGATTATAACCTTTAGAGGAAACTTGACGATAAAGCATTGATAATTCATCGGAAGAATAAAATGCAGGACTGGAAATATTACCTTGCATTTCACTCCAAATCTTACCCGGAATAGTTGCAAAATTACCAGACCTACCAGAACCGGTTGCAACATTGCCGGCATTAGCTATTGCATCTTTAATCATATTTCCTAAGCTGACATATTCACCACTTTCTTTTAAAGCCTTTGCAAGAGAATTGGCAAACCAAACACCAAAAGCAGAAACAGTTACAAGTCCTCCTATTGCAACATACTGCTGAGTAGTAAAACCATCATCAGGCTTTGTTTCATCTTTAGAAGTAAGATTTTTCCCTTCATAATACTGTGGAACAGGATTAGCATTATCCGAATGGTAATAATCCAATGTTGCTAATGGATGAGATTGCTTATCGAGTTTATCAATGACTTCCTGAGAATTGAGAATCTTGGCTTCCAAAACATTTAAATCATCATACATTAGCTTCTGATCATCAACCATAATCTTTTTGACTGACTTATCAGATTCATCATCAATCAGGCTTTTGAAGTTATTGAATTGATCAAGCAGTTCACCGTAACGAACCATATTATCAATTTGAGCAGTAACGAATTTATTGATTTTATCTTCATCTGCATAAACTCTTGACCAGTCTATTGAATCATCGCCTTGTTTAGATTTCTTTGCAATTTCTTGAAGCTGTTTATCTGAATAATTATTTATCCCAATATTCTTTTTAAACAGTTTATAATCAACCAGAGGATCAAAAGTAAGAGAATTGGTATCTGCTAAACGTTGTTTATTATATTCATCTTCGTGACGAGGAGGAACATCAATAGAAACTTTATCAAGTTTCCCTGTTATTTTCTTCCATCTTTCATTCTCATAATCTTGAATAGATTTAGAAATAGAACCTCCCGGATCTGAATCCTCCGCTGACTGCATGTGCCGATTTCTCCACTGGTTATAATCAGCGTTCGGTTTCCGAACATTTTTAAATGACGGAACATATTCCTCTCCTGCTACGGCAGAAGAATCTTCATCAGATTTAATTCGTGTTTTGTCGGCTAATTTCTTGTATTTTTCCGCATATTTATCTTTACCCATTAATTCATAATTTTTCGAAATCAAATCATATATACTGGCATTAGTGCCATATTGCAAAGCTTCAAGATACAAAAGAATGGCTTGGTTCAAAGCCATTTCTTGCTCTTTGGTTTGAGCAAACAAAACTAACCAGTCAACCATTTGCTTTTTTGTAGTAATATCATCAGGTGGATTTTGGAACCATTTACTTTCAGAAAGATAAAGAAGCATATCATTTTCTTTTTGGCTTTTACCGTCTTCTCTATGAGGAGGAGCGTAAGCAGTATAAATACTTTCCTTTTTTTCAAAAGGATATAAACGATATGGAGCTTCAACATTTTTATCTGGTCTATTGTCCTCACCATTTTCATTTATTCCAAAATCTAAACTCCAGAAATCTTTACTACGAGCAATACTTAAAGGATTAGAATTACTGACAGGCCACTCAGGGAACTTAGGAATCATATCATAAGGTACTTGATCATCAGGTAATCCGGCTTTTGCACGTGCTAATCTCTTTTTAGTATATTCTTCATAATAATCTTTTTTTACATCTTTGGCAATATCAACATCCGATTTTAAAATTTCACGAATAGCTCCTTTGAACAAACCAATTTGTTCAACAATTTTCCACATAGCATACTGAACTTGCTTAATATCATCAGGTGCTTCAAGTGTTGCAAGTTTAGTTTCTAACTTAGCGTATTCTTTAGCAAGTGTATTATATCTTAAAATAAAATCATCAATCCCTGTAGTTCTGACAAGTCTGGTATCGGCTGTATTTTTATCCTCCGTTGAATACTTCATACGCTCAAATTTACCATAACCGGCTTCTTCATAGTTACTAACTTCTTTAGAAGTTCTTGGCATTTCTATTGGTTGATCAGGATCATACCTCATTTTCCATTCTTCTTCAAGAAAATTTTTCCAAATTTTAAAACCCTTTTCTTTCATATCTTGAACATATTCAGCACCCTCCGGGTTGGCTTTATTAAAATATGCTTCCATTGCATTGTAATCAATATAGCTTTTTCCCTCCGGATTTGAATCCTCTCCTGACTGCATGTGCCGATTTCCCCACTGGTTATAATCAGCGTTCGGTTTCCGAACATCTTTAAGAGATGGAACATATTCCTCTCCTGCAACGGCTTTCATGGCTTCGGCTTTTTCTAAGAATTGTTTTCCAAGTTCTTCTTGACCAAGTAAGATGAAATCTTTTGTCATTAATTCCAAAAGAGCAGAAGAAACTCCAAACTGTAAAGCTTCGAAATAAAGAAGAATAGCATTATTAAGTTCACCTCTTGCTTCTTTAGTTGATGCTCTTGTAACAAGATCCTTGATTTTGTCGGTCAAATATTTTTCATCGTTAGATGAATCATTCATCATGTTTTCAAGAACCTGAGCTTCCTCCGCCTGTCTGCGTAACCTCATGGCACGATCTTCTTCAAAGGCTTCTTCATTACCACGTTCAATAGGAACAACCATAGGATTGAAAGTTGATTCTTTCATACCAGGGAATTTTGCTCCTCCTACAAATTCACCATTACGGTAAGTGTCCTCAAAACTATCATTGCCTTCCGGAACATTTTTCATTCTCTCGTAATAAGCATTTTGCTTTTTCAGATGTTCTTCATAGACTGGAGTTGAATTATTCTCATATTCTTTAATTGCTCCTTCAATTAAATCAATATGAGTTTGAGAAGCGTCCATCATTCTCTTTAATAATCTTTTGTCCTTATCTACATTGGAGGCTTCCCAACGGTCGAACAGATCATTATATTTGGCAACTTCATCATCCCACTTTTTAGTTAAGACATTTATTTCGGGATCGAAATATCCTGTAAATGCATTTCCCTCCGGGTTTGAATCTTCATCTGACAACATTCCTCTGTTTCTTGGATCAAGATTTCTTTGGTTGTCAGGACTTGGAACATCGTAAGGATCTAATGCAGTACCGTTTTCATCAATCCATGGCTCTCCTGCGGTGGCTTCTTTATCATCATTTGTACGATTGGCTTTATCTTTAAGATACTGCTCTCGTTCTTTTTTA